>JAEXAY010000031.1 GCA_023457895.1 Pseudomonadota bacterium | reverse complement strand
CACGCCCTCATAATAAATCTCCGTGAACCCCAGCGCCGCGTAGAATGCTGCTGCACGGTCGAGATCACGTACGAAGATGGTTCCCCGGATAAGGGAGGAAACGGGTCGCTCTGTCATCAGCTATCGTGCCTTTCTTCGTGCCAGGCGGTCAGTTCGTACCAAGTCGGGATCATTGACCAGTGCATCTTTAGGAAGAGGTTGTCTTCTTCGCGCACCCACAGATCGGCAGCGGGCCAATCCTGCCGCCAGCGCAGCGCATAACGGCGTGCTGAAAAAGACCCGGCGCTCACCTCAATCTTCTCGTTTCCGATATAGGCTGCATTGATCTGCATATATGTGCCAGCAACTGCCTCATCGCCGTTGGGTGATACGGAATTGGTGACCGTTTCGATCGGGCGAAATGTACCCGGTTCGTCGACACCGCGCTGTTCGACGATAAGTGCATCGCCCTGAAGCGGATGAAGTCCGAGATAGCGGAGACGGTTCTCGGTCGGGATGAATTGCTGAGGCTCGCATTTGCCTTGCAGACTGGTATCTACACAAACGCCTTGCGGTACGACCCGAAACCACAGCGCAGCTTCAGTCCGGCCTGCGCCTATTATACGACAATAGCCTTCTTCGGGTAACCATTCCAGGTCCATGGACAGCGAAACATCGCGTACCAGGCCAATATCGTCCATCATGCACAGTGCGCGCAGGACATGGCCACCCCGGTGGGATATCAAGTCAAAACTTTCCCGGCCCAGCACGTCCCCATTGGGCGCGCGATAAGCTATTTCACCCGTCAGGCGACGCGTTATGGCGGGGGTTATACTCATACAGGAACGCTACCAGCCCACGACGGTTGCCCCGGACTTCGATGGGCGCTATCCGACGGTCGGGCAGCGGTATTCTTGATAGGACAAAGTACGAAACAGGCCTTCCGGAAAACAACTCGTCCCAAGATCGCAACAAGGGCGCGGATACCCGCATCAATGGATGCGCGTTCGCCCTCAAGTTCCGGCGACGAACTAAACTGGCGCGTCAGACCAGCGAGCTCAGCCACCGGATTACGTCCGAACAGCCCGCAATCACGCTGCAGAAGATCAACGAGGTCTCGGCGCTGTTACATCAAAACTCAACCATGGCTCAGCGGGCTCAAAAGCGACGCTCGCAGCCTGCGCGACAAAGGAGAGACAGGATGAACCAAAACTTCTCTCTTTTGTTCGGGAGTGGTGCACCTCGGAGGAGAGGAATCGAAACTTCTCTTCAAGGTGTTAGCGGATTGGGACCACGCTCTCAGCCATACGTCAATCGTTTCTGATACCCCACCCGCCAATGGCAATACGCCTAGCGCCACGATAAAATCGACAACGCCACACCGCAAAGAGCTGCCGTTAGACAACATCATCGACGTTGATGTCTCGATGCGCCGTCCACCGCGCCCGACAGATCGCGCGCCCAAGGTGCGGTCAACGGACGATGGAATGGAGGTCGGTCATGGGTGATCGAACCACACCTCCATTCTCGCTTCGCCTGACATTTGCAGAACGGGCAAAACTCGAACGTGATGCCGCCGGTATGTCGCTCGGCGCATATATCCGCTCTCGCCTTCTCGATCCGGAAACGGTCGCGCCCCGCAAGCGCGGAAAGTTTCCGGTCAAGGATCATCAAGCCCTCGCGCAACTGCTCGGCCTGCTTGGTCAATCGCGATTGGCGAACAATGTGAACCAGCTCGCCAAGGCGGCGAACACGGGAAGCCTTCCGGTTACTCCTGACACGGAAGCGGCCTTGCTGACGGCAGTTGCCGAAGTCAGCCATATGCGCCAGCTCCTCATTCAAGCATTGGACCTTGATGCAACGCTATGATCCTGAAAGCATCAAAGCGCAGCGGTGGTCGTCAGCTTGGAGCGCATCTGCTCAAGACTGAGGAAAACGAGCATGTCGAGATTCACGAGGTGTCGGGATTCATCTCCGATACGGTGATGGGTGCGATGAACGAAGCCTATGCGCTCGCTCGCGGCACGAAATGCAGCCAGTATCTCTTCTCGCTCTCGCTCAGCCCGCCCGCATCGGAATCGGTGCGGGTCGAAACTTTCGAAAAGGCGCTCACCGATATCGAAGAGCGGCTCGGCCTCGCTGGTCAGCCGCGCGTTGTCGTGTTCCACGAAAAGGAAGGCCGTCGCCATTGCCATGCCGTCTGGTCGCGCATCGACGCTGAAACCATGACGGCGAAGGAACTGCCCTTCTTCAAGAACAAGCTCAATGAGATTGGCAAACAGCTCTATCTCGAAAATGGCTGGTCGATGCCGAAGGGGTTTGAAAGTCCGAAGCTGCGCGATCCACGCAACTTCACGCTCGATCAATGGCAGCAAGCAAAGCGCGCGGGTATCGACCCCCGCGAACTCAAATCCGCCGTGCAAGACTGCTGGAAGCGCGCCGATAGTATCGGCGCATTCGCATCCGCGCTCGAAGAGCGCGGCCTGTTTCTCGCGCGTGGTGATCGACGCGGGTTCGTGGCTATCACCATCGATGGCGATGTGTTCGCCCTGTCGCGCCTGATCGACGGCAAAGCCAAAGATGTTGTCGCGCGGCACGGTGATCCTGCGCGCCTGCCGTCAGTCGATGATGCCCGCGCGCGCATCGCAACCGAGATTGCACCTCGCCTCTCGCGCTATATCGCGGAGGCCAAACGCATCGCCCGCGTCAATATGGAACCCCTGATAGCCAAGCGCGAAGCGCTCAAGGTTCAGCATCAAGATGAACGCCAAGCCACGGATCGGAAGGTCGCGAACCGTTGGAACGATGAGCAACGCGCCCGCGCCGCCCGCATACGCAAAGGCATTGCCGGTGCATGGGATTTTCTGACCGGGAAGTATTTCAGAACCCGCAAGCAGAATGAGATGGAAGCCAAATTTGCGCGTGAGCGCGATAGCCATGAGCGGCACGCTCTGGTCCAGCGACAGCTAAAGGATCGCCAAGCCCTTCAAGACTTGATCCGCGAGAACCGACGCAAGGAAGCCGAGCGGATTCTGACTCTCTATCGCGACGCCGCCACATACCGGCGTATGCAGACCGGCGAACGCGACAAGGATCGAGGCCGTGGTTCTGTCGCTCTTCGCCCGAAACGGGATCGCGGTTTGGATTTGGGTTAGGCTGCATTCCTCAACTGGACGATGCGCTGAAACTCGGACAGCAACTCGGGATGATACCGCGCAAGATGATGCACCACCCGCACATTCTCGATCAGGCGGCATAGATATCCCGTCGCCAGAACGAGATCGAGATGGTCGGTGCCGTAGCTTTGTTCGATCATGCGAAACTCGCGATCGATGTTCGTCGCCTCGCGCTCCATATGCTCGATCTGCTCGTCACTGAGGCCGCGGACCGCCTTCTTCTTGTCGCTGACGAGCTGGTGTTGCGGTGTCGCCGCCACGAGCGATTTCGCATAGGGCCATGAAAACTTGTTCATGGCCATCATGGTTTCAGCGGCTTCAAGCTGACGCATGGGGCGCATCTTTTTCAGCTCACTGAACGTATTGATCGGCACCATCCGGTCTTGCAGCAGCTTTGCCACTTCATCGCATATGCCGTCGAGCAACCGACGCTTTTGCCGAATGCTCGATATGTTGACATTGAGCGCGCGTGCCAATCGCTCCTCTGATACGCCCTTCTCAAGCGCTTTCAGGATCATCTTGTGCTCCTGAACGATGGCCATGCGGCTGATGCGCTTATTGTAGGTGATCGCCTCATCATCAGTGGCGATGAGACACACGACATCCTTGTCGCCGCGCTCTTTCAGAATTTCGATGCGGATATGCCCGTCGAGCAGCCGGTAGCGATCATCCTTGCCTTTGATCCTGACCACGACGGGCGGTTCGATGATACCGACCTCGCGAATGGACGCTTCAATCTGCGCATATTTGACGGACTTTTTGATCGCAGGCGTCATCGCGCGCAGCATCTCGATATCGCCGAGGGGAATGCGCAGGCTCGTCGTCTCGAAGGCGAGCTTGATCTTCCGGCTTCGTGGGCTTCCGGTCATTGGACATTGATCCTGACGTTCTGAATGCGCTCGGCGAGCCGGTTCGGCATCGACGCCAAGCCCTCATCTTCGAGAAGCGCGATGAAGCTCTCGTCATTCGAGAGCTGGCTCAAGGCTTCGACGATGAACACAAGGCGGTTGCGGGTCGCCTCGGTCTTACGGATCATCAGACGCTTGCGCTCGGTGTCCTCCTGAAAGGCTTTCACCAAATCCTCAGGCGTGGCTGCCGATCCTTTCTCGACAAGCCGATTGAGCTTTGCGGCTTTGCCGGATCGCTTACGCACCTCGACCAGACGGCGCGCGGCAATGAGCGCGCGACCACGCAGGAGCTTGTCCTCATAGGCTTTATGGAGTGCCGCCTGCACACCCTGATCGTCGGCCTCGCAGATTTCGAGGGCGACGGAGATGGGAAGATATCCGGCTTCCACCGCAGCGACGAGCCGCCGTTCTCCGCGCGCGAGCAATTTCCCGACGCTCCAGACGTAGTTTGCGGAAAGGCCAGTCTTCTCGGCAATTTCATTGTCGGAGTAGCCGCGCTCGCGCATCCCGACGATATCTTGCAGCAGGTCAACGGCCTGATGCTGACGGCGCGCACAATTCTCGACGAGGCTCGCGACCATACAATCTTCGGTGTCGGCTGACACGATCAGGGCTGGCACCTCGGTCTGTCCCAACTCGCGGAATGCTTCGAGCCGCCCTTGCCCGCACACAAGATCATAGAGCGGGCCATCCGCACCCTGCCGCGACGTGACTGTGATCGGGCGCTTGAGACCGATCTCGGCGATATTCTCGACGATGCCCTTGAATATCTTTTTGCTGCGAAGGCGCGGATTGACGATGGTGATCCGGTCAATCGGGATCATCTCGACGCGCTGTGCGGGGCGCGCCATCGTCATGCCGCCTTCCGAAACGGCGCACGCTCGGCAAGCGTGAAGAAGCCGTTCAAGGATTCAAAGCGGAAGGCGTCGAGCGACAATCCATTGTGATCGGCAAGCCGCAACACGCCTTCGGCGAGCGTCATACGCGGCAGAATATAATAGTCGTGTGCGTGCATATTCTCTTCGTCCATTCTGACGCAGATGGTGATGTCGGGGCGAAGGCTCTCGTCGAGCCGGATTTTCCAGCGGCGGCTGCCGCCGCGCGTGAGCTTACATCGCGCGATCACGATAGATGCGGTGATCTCCTCATTGATGAGAAGCGTGTCGTTTTCTAGATTCTGGATCGCCGTGCCGCCTGCAGCGCGCACGCCTTCGATTACGTCCTTCACGATGGACGGATGCATCCGCCGTAGCGCCCGATTGATTTCGAGATAGCGGTAATCATGGTCGGGAACATATCCGACCAAGGAATAGGCGCGGAGCAAACTGCCAAAGCGTGATTGATAGGCGCTGCTCGATGGGCCGTCTTCCCACTCGTCTATGATAAGGCCGGACAGAGAACCATTTTTCGCAAGAATGTCCGCCAGCAAAGCCAGCATCTCGTCATCTGAAAGGCGCTGCGAGCGCTGATCGATGATGAGCCGCGCGGCATCGAAGAGCGCCTGTGGCACGATGGCGGGAAACGCAGAATCGTGCCTGATCCATTCTGACGGATCGTTACGCACATGCTTGCTTTTCAGCTTGAACGATGTGCGGCCCCAGACATTGTGACCGGCATATTTTTCATTGATGAGAATCTGGTGGACCGCGCTGCGCGACCACGGACGCTTAAGATCGGACATGATACCTTGCGCGTTGAGCCAGTCGGCGATGTGCCGTTCGGAACGCTGATCCTCGACGAACTGGCGATAGATTTCACGGACGATGGCGACTTCCTCGTCCGGCCCCTCGACGAGCACGACACGATCCGTGGCGATGCTCTTATGCTCACCACGATCAAGCAAGCCCTTCTGATTGCCATGCTCATCGACAAGCATCCGGCGCAAGCCGAATCCCGGTGGCCCGCCTTGACGATAGCCGAGCGTGATGAGGCGGCATTGCCCCTTGAACACCTTAATCGACAACTCGCGGCTATATTCACCGGCCATCACCTGCTTGACGGTGGTTACGATGGACGAACCCATCGATCCGTCATTTTCCACCTGCTCGGCGCAATAATGAATGGAGATGCCCGCGCTCTTGCACAGCCACACATAGTGCGATGCTTCATTGGGGTCTTGGAAACGACCCCAGCGGCTCACGTCATAGACAAGGATCGCTTCAAAATCGGCGTTGCCGCTCTGAATGTCGGCAAGAAGCTGCTGGAATGAATCGCGTCCGTCGATGCGAAGGCCGCTCTTCCCCTCGTCAGCATAGGTGCGGACGATCTCAAATCCGCGTCGCGCGGCGTAGGCTCTGATTTCGGCGGACTGATTGTCGGTCGAGTATTTCTGATGTTCGGTGGACATACGGACATATTCGGCTGCCCGCTTGAGCGGCTTTTCACCTGACTGGCCGTCTTCTCCTGTCCTCCACTCAATAACCATTGATACGCCTTGGTGTTGATTGGTCGCTTTCCTATCGGCTGCTGTCGCCCTCCTAACAGCAAAGGAGAGGTAACATGTTGCCAAAGAAGGGAAGTTCATTTCCAATCGGTCGCGTTGGTCTGACGGAGGCCGAGTTTGCGCAAGTGATCGCATCGGCCTTGAAGGTCGAATTCGGATCGGCGCGCAACGGAACCAAGATCATCACCCAATGGACGGGCGTTAGTCAGCGCACGGCCAAAAACTGGCTGAGCGGTAAAAATGCCCCCAGCGGCGTCCACCTCGTTATGCTGGCGAGGGAGTCCAATGCCGTCCTGAAGGCGCTGATGCTCATGGCCGAACGCCCTGAGATGTCCCTTGGAGCGAGCCTTCTGTCGCTCAAGCGATTGCTAGCGGAAACGATGGCAGCATTGGATCAGATGATGTGACGCAATCCCGGATCGGCTCGGAATGAGCCGATCCATCCAGTTGAAATAAATATCTGAATTTGCTAGATTTGATTCAACAAAAGGAATTGCATGAGATGCGCGCATAACAAAAATCAGACTGGCTTCACCCTTGTCGAAATCTCCATCGTGATGATTATCATCGGCCTGTTGGTCGGTGGCACGTTTGCAGGAATTCGACTTATTAGCATTTCCGAGGCGAATCGGACTGTGCAAGACCTTCAATCAATTGAATCCGCGGTGCTTACCTTCAAGGAAGCATATGGAAGACTGCCGGGGGATATTCCCAATCCGTCGGTGCGCCTCCCCAACTGCTCTTCTCCCCCATGTTCGACCGGTGGAAACGGCAACCGACGCATTGACCCTGTGCAAACCATGCATGTCGCAACGGAATTCAGGGAGGCGCTCACCACTACCCAAGAGAAGTTCACATTCTGGAGTCATCTGAATGCCGCCGATGTGCTGGCTCTTGGAGTAAAGAACACAACGAACATGAACTTTGGCGAGGGTCAGCCGGAATCGCCTATAGGTGGAGGATATCGCATAACAGAGTTCTCGGGGTCAATTTGGTCATGCGGCACACAATATCAAAACGGTATCATCTTAGTGACGCAGGTTGCTTCAAATGAGCTATTTTCTGATCCGCAATGGTCCAAGATTCCGTGTGAACGTATCCATAATGTCGATTTGAAGATTGACGATGGTCTCGTTCATGCAGGCAAGTTTGCAGGTTGGGATTGCGCGGCGACAAACACGGGCGCCTGCAACGATGTTTACAATCCATCTGGAACCGGCAACGTCTGGTATGATGCCAAATTCTAACGGCGGCTGGACTCCGACGAGCGTGTATTCCACATCGTTGCATTCGATTTGTCCCATCGACGCTGATTGATGCCTACTTTCGTCGTAATTCATCGTTGATAATGCTGTATTGCTCGCAATGCCTTTCGTGAGTTTTTCTTCGGTTTCCTCTATTTCCCTACCGCGCATATAATCCGCTAACTGATCGAACCTATCCGCACCCGAATGACTGATAGGTGCAAGGCGTGAGCTGGCGCTCGACTATCCTTCTCCACATTCGTTTCGATCACAAGTGATGCACCTCCATCCGGTGCGCGAATGCACGTCCTCCAACGCGGCTCATGGTGAGCGGCGCATAGCAAATGGAGGATACCATGAACTTCAATCTCACCCGCTCCGTTCTTGCGAGCAAATCCACATCGCAGCTCGCTGCCCTGTTCCAACAGGCATCGAACGCCATCGCGGCGAACCAAGATGTAACCGCATCGGCGCAATCGCTTCTCGCGATGATCGCGCAAGAGCTTGCCCGCCGTGGTCCAGCGCCATAGTGACGCTGGCTCACGATGCCCCGAAGGGGAGCGTCAGCTCCCCTTCTTTGCTGGCTTTTCCTCGTTAATCCGCATGACGATCCGGCCATTTACAGGGATGGCATTGAGCGCGAGCGTGAAACCTTTGCCGTCCTTGGTTGCCCATGCGACGCCGATATCGGTCCAGCGGGCGTTGTCGCCGTCACCGGTAACATTGAAGAGGCGGTGGCTCGGGCGGTTTGAGTTTGTGTCAGACATTTCAGTTCTCCTTGGTTTCCACCGAAGGACAATTCCCTCGGCTTCATGGGGAGACTCGTGACCTGACGACATGAGGCGAGGATCAAAGGCTGAGCGGCACGCGAACCTCTGCGCGGAGCTGCACAAACCCAAGAAACGAAGGGTGCGGAAGCGAGCGGCCTTGATCCGAGACGCGGCTGGTCAAAAACCCATGAATGAATGCCGCTGGGAATGTCCGCTCATCGGTGGTGATCTTAGGAGAGCATGATCTGATACAGTCATCCGCCTGTGCCGCTGATTCAACAGATGACGTCGAAGCTGCGCGCCATGCTCAACGACATTATGAGCGCGCGAAGGCCATCAAGGCCGTTGATAAACGCCCGCTCAATCACGCCCGTGGTTCGGTTGTCGTGCGCCCAAGAATGGATGTCAGGATTGGGAGCTATTGTCGTTCGGAAGCGGTGCCAGCTCATAGCTGGTGCTGCGGCCACCGGCGGCTCCGCGCACAAGGATGCCTTTACGGATAAGATCGTCGATGTCGCGCGATGCTGTGTCCTGCGATGACTTGGTGAGCTTCGCCCATTTCGATGATGTGAGTTTGCCCTCAAACCCGTCGAGCAATCGATTGAGCACACGCTGTTGGCGCTCGTTAAGTGGTTGGTCCTTTATCGCATCCCAATATCGCGCCTTGTCCATGACGGCGCTCAATGTGTCGTCCGCCTTGTCGAACGCGCGATCAAGGCATTCCAAAAACCATTGTAGCCACGGCGTGATGTCGAGATCGCCCTTCTGCGTGGCTTCGAGCAAATCATAATAGCGATTCCGCTCGGCCCGAATTTGCGAGGACATACTGTAGAAGCGCTGCGCGCTCTGCTCCGAACGCGCGAGCGCAAGATCGGCAATCGCGCGCGCAATGCGGCCATTGCCATCTTCAAACGGGTGGATGGTCACAAACCATAGATGCGCGATGGCGGCGATGATGACGGGATCGATCTCATGCTTGGCATCGAGCCATTCGATGAACGCGGTCATTTCCTGACCGACGCGATCCGCTGTGGGCGCTTCATAGTGAACCTTTTCACGGCCTATCGGTCCTGAGACGACTTGCATCGGGCCGGAACTGTCATCGCGCCAATCGCCGACGATGATCTTGTTCATGCCGCTGCGTCCTGTCGGAAACAGCGCGGCGTGCCATCCGAACAAGCGGTCCTGCGTAAGCGGTTGATCGTAACGCTGCGTCGCGTCGAGCATCATCTCGACCACGCCTTCGACATCACGCTCTGCGGGGACGAGACCGGCGACATCCATGCCGAGGCGGCGCGCGATGGAGGAGCGCACCTGATCGACATCAAGCTCTTCGCCTTCGATTTCGCTGGATTTGATGACATCTTCGGTGAGGGTGCGGAGAACCGCCTCTTCGCGGAGTTTGAAGCCAAGGGCTTCCATCCGTCCGATCAGGCGACCTTGCCGATGGCGCACTTCGGCAAGGCTCGCCGCCAATGCCTGATCCTGCCACCTGAACTTGGGCCAATCGTCACGCTCATGGATATATGTCATAATCTCCGCACCTCATGCGGAGATTATAGCCTGCAATCTCCGCAAAAGGCAAGGGTAATCTCCGCATATCGTGCGGAGAATAAGGGCGCTAATCTCCGCAAGCCGCGCTCAAAAGAGCGCGAGTTGGCGGGATGTGGCATCGCCATTGCGCCATACAGGCGTATTCGCGACCTCGGCGATCCATGCTTCGACATAGGCCTCGGGGCCGCCCATGCGTTCAACCTCATTGCGGAATATGAAGTGCGAGCGATAGCCGGTTTCGGTGATAGGGAGCGGCGCGCGTTCCGGTTTCAGGCTCATCACCTCAAGATGCGCCATTGAGTTTCCATCGTCGAATGCGACGTAATCGGCATTCCAGCGAATTTCGATTTCGATGCCATTCCAGTTTTTGTGAATGATTGCGTAGTCGGTTTTCATGTCTGCCTCCTTTGGCGTTTGGGTTCGTCCGGTGGACGGGAGGCGAATCGGCGGGTGCGGCACGGGCGCGCGTCACCGTAAGGGAAATGGGAAACACGGGAGCGATAGCGAATGGATCGGGCAACCCGTTGACGTGCGACCGGCACCCGTCATTCTCACCGGCATCATCAACGGATGATCTCAGACGCGAGGCAGACATGAAAAAGCGCCGACAAGCGGCGCTTCATCAGGAACGGTATTGGATAATCGAAAGGCCGCTATGCGGCCTCCCGATGTTCGGCGTCACTAAGACGGGTCAGGAACTCGGCGGCCTTGTTGGCCGCGCTCGCAGCGGTGAAGATCGCCTTGCTGTCGGCTTTCAGGATGCGAAGCCAGTGTCCGATATATTCGGCATGATCGGTGCGCGGCTCGGCGGTGATACCAAGATCGCCGCAGAGGAATGCTGCGCCAAGCTCGGCAACCATTTCTTCCATCGCATAGGCATTGTCACCAAAGCGTTTGCCGAAGGTGCGATTACAACGGGACGATGCACCTGACCAATGCGTCAGCTCGTGCAGCAGCGTTGAATACCAGCCTTCCGATGCGGAACTGGTTGCGGTGCCGACGAACCGATGACGATCCGGCATGGTGATGCTGTCGGTCGATGGCGTGTAATAGGCGCGCGTCCCGCCAACCGTGATGCTCGCGCCGGTGGCTTGAATGAACTGCTCGGCACGCTCGCACGGGTCGATACGATCAACGGCGGGTTCGCTCGGCTCGATCTCGTAGCCATCAACCTGCGCCACGTTGAACACGCGCGATGCACGGGCAACGAAGAAACGGCTCTGCTGCTCGTCGTCACTGTTCGACGATGCGGACTCGTTCGGATCAAGATCGCGGTAGAAGATGATGACGGAAGATTTCTCGCCCTTGCGGACTTGCGCACCCTTCTCCTGCCACTGGCGATAGGTTCCCCAGATGCCGTGCTCGAAACCGCAAGCATCGGCGGCGGCCCAAAGGGCGACGGTGTTGATGCCGCGATACGCCTTCTTGCTCAGAATATTGGTGGGTCGCTGGATTGATCCGCCGTTGCGGTGCCACGGCAGTTGCACATTGTCGCCGGAACCGGCCTCGATGGCGGTGATGATCGACGCGGTGATGGCGGAATAAACGTCGAAGCGTTCGTTCGGTGAAGTGGTCATGTCCTGATCTCCTTTCGCTGTATCCTGAGGACGCGAAGGGATCGGGCTGGGGGAAAGTCGGCTCAGTCAGCGCCAAGCGGAACAGGCAACACGGGAGCCTGAATGCAATGAGGGCGAATGGATCGGGCAGACTGTTGACGGGCAGACGCCCGCAGCCACATTCGCGGGATCATCTCAGGGGATAGCGATAAGGAGTTTGGTCAGATTGACCGCCCGCATCGAACGCGGCAATGTCTATGCAGACGGCGCATCACAGCGCCATCGCAATCACTCTATGCCGAGTTTGCTAAAGAAGATTTTGTTTCGCATTTCGGCATCGCGCAGGAGCTTGGTCCAGCTCAGCACCTCAATGTAGAGATTGATATTGCCGAACCAGCGGAACCAGCCAAGCCCATCGGGCATCGGCGTGAAGTCCTTCTCGCGCTCAAGCCAATCGGCAATTTTTTTAGTCAGGTCGCATACGACATAGCCGTAGAATGGCGTGTTGGTGTTGACGAGAATATCGCGGTTCTTCGGCGTCTTGAACTTCCCGTCGCGAATCTGATTCACGTAGCGGACGATCTGCTGCACGGGATCGTCCTTGGATGACGGGTTCGCAAAATCGTCACGCTGCGGCTTTTTGAACTCAAAGATCGTAATCGGATTGCTGGCTTCATTCTCGCCGCGAAACGCCACGCGGTTGTTGAAGATCGTGATGTCCGTTCGGTCACCATTGACCTTGTTGATCGGTTTTTCCGATGAAATGTAAGCCGAAAAATTGAGCCGTTCGTCCAGCATCCAAAGGTTGTGGGCGTCGAAGTCGATCTCGTCGGAATCCTTCTTCCGTTGCATGATGATGTCATGCACTTCGCCTTCGGACTTGTGGCGACCACCATCATCGGCTTCGAGCGCCTTCGAGAAAAGATCGAGAACGCATTTGCGCATCGAGACATAGTGGATGAGGTCGTTTTTGCTGGTCTCGGATATGCTTCCCATCACCTCCGAAATTTTCTTGTCGAGGTCGGCCTCGTCCTCGGACTGCAAGATTGCCGCAACCTGCGCACGGGTGGCTTGCTCCTTCTCAAACTTCTTTCGCTGGAAATGCAGTTCGATGTCCTGATTGCTCGGACGCATCGGTAAAGAGCTAAAATCCACCTCTTTGCTCAGCGTCCGGTGCCACGGCGCTTGGGTTGATACATATTCAGTGATGCGAGCTTGCTTCCGTTGCTTGCGCTCAGCGATTTCCGCGCCAACAGCCGATTGCGCAATCTCTGCCGCTTGCTGCTCGATCTGGCTCTGCGAGATTCCGCTGAGCAAATCGGATTCCGTCTGGAAACGAAACTCGCCGCGTTCGAGCGACACATTGTCGTTCAGATAATCGCCGAACACATAGGCTTTGATGACAAAGTTACGTCCTTTGCCCACGTCATCGCCGGGCATCGGCTCAAAAAACTCGTCCGCAAACTCTGGCACATAGGTTTGCAACGCTACATCCGTCACTTCACGGCGATGGGCGACGAGGCTCACTTTGCTTCGGGCCGCGCGTGGCGAATAGAATTTGAAGACCCGAACCTGAAACGACTTATCTTCGCCATTCGCGGATATGCTGAATGCGCCATTCTGCACAGGCATCTCGACGATCTGGCTGCTGTCTTTGCCAAGATAATCGTTCAATGAAACCGGAGCGGTGGTGCTGCCCTCGTCACGGATAACGACGCGCGGGCAGGGCTTATCAACATCGACGAAATACGGGAGCAATCGCTCGACAAGCACGCGGCTGATCGTGTCGATGCCTTTGTCGGGAAACTTCACCGACTTGATTCCGGCGATTTCGACGACACTGCCTACTTCGCCCTCGGAGATTGGGCGCAATTCTTCATCGACGATGATGTCTTTATCCAGACCCATGCGGAACTTACGCTCGCGCAGCTCGTGGCCCTCCGCAAAAATGCTGCTGACATTCATGCGGTCAAAATATTTGAGGCAGGTGAAGCGCCCGAAGCCCTTCCCGCCGTCCGACTTCTTCTGCTCGGTGTAGAGTTCGTCGAAGGAGTCACGATTGAGCTGGGTGAAGCCGATCCCGTTATCGGAGACGATGAAGCCATCGACGCCGCGCAAGCCTTCGATCAAATCCTCCTGACCATCGCGCTTGATCTGGATATCAACGACACCCTTGTCGGACTTTTTCTCGTCGATGGCTTGGATCGAGTTCACGACCAGTTCCACGAGCGGCGTATAGACGTTGGTGCCGGAGCGAATGTTCTCGACGAGGCGCTTGATGTTGACGTTGCTCATAACGCGCCTCCCTCGCGGACCAGCCGCGCGGTTTTCGGATCATAGGTATATTCGGTGATCGTGCCGTCCTTGATCCGCTCCACGGCGTCATCGACGATAAAGCGCGGCACGAGGAACCATTCGCGCGGGATGACGGGATTGCCGAAACGATCCTTGATCTCGATGTCGAGCCGCGCCGGATCGAATATGCGGTGGATCAGATTTTCGAGCTTGGTCCGGTTGATGTTGTAGAGCGTGTAGGTCGCGACGATTTCCGCCTCGGCCATAAGGAATGTCGGATCGAATTTGGCATTGGCGATGCGCTTTTGCACGTCGCCGCCGGTCACGCCGATCTTGTGCAAAACATCGCGGTTTGCGGCGACCACGGGATGATCGGACTTGCTACGCAACACATAGATCGTGCCGCTGGCGGAATCGTCATCGTCAAGCCGTCCAGCGAAGGGCGACTGCTCTTCGCGCACAAACAACGGTCCAGCCTCGGGATCGGAGATGCGTCGCCCCGCCTCGTCCTTATGCAATGCCCGCTGCAATGAACGCATGAGCATATTGCTCTCTGTGCCATTGTCGAAAATCACGCGCAGGCGAGCATCCGTGCGCCCCTGCGCATTGACGAATATCTCGTCCATGTCGGCGACATAGGCTTTCTGGCCGCCGACGATGAACCATGCGCCGGGGCGGATTTCGGCTTTCAGCTCGAATTCCCGCGATTTCCTGATCCCGCTTTCAAGCTCGCGCTGCACCTGCTCGAACAGAGGCTTGAACGTGTCGAAGTCCTCGCACTTTTCGCGGTTCGCGATTTCCTCGGCAGCGCGCTTTTCTTCGGCGGTTCGGACATGGCGAAGATCGGAAATGTCGGACGTGCCGATGGCGTCCTCAAGCTCAGCCAACAGGGCGTCGGTGTCCATGTCATCATCGGGCGCGGGTGAAGCGGCCTCGGTTCCCGCAAGCAATCCCTGATGGTCGAGCGGTTCAATAAGAGTCCGGCAATCTTCCTGTGCGCGAAGCCGATCAAGGCGCGTGGCATAGATGCGCTCGAAGATGTCACGGCTCTCGCCGTGGCGCGGAGCGTGACCGTGCTTCTCGACAAATCGCTGGATCTCTTCAAATCCAGCGATGACGCGTTCCTCGCGCGGCCCGCGCCCGACCTTTTTCTCGGGAGGCGCGAAATCGGCGAGCGCGTCAGCTAGGGCATCAAGGTCGAGGTCATCCGTCATAGCGGCCCTCTTTCTTGAATCGCATGAAGGCGGCTGCACCCTCGGCAAGACGCCGCTCCCACGCATCCGACGATGTGATCGAGGGCGGACGCTCGCGTTCCTTGATGAAGCGCGCAGCGCGCACGGCAAGGTCTTTCGCATCATCAGGCGACAGACTGGTGCGCTTGCTGGCGATGGCGGCGGCAACCTGTTTCAGACTTTCCTCGCTCATGGATTTCGCGAGGATCGCATAGGCTTCTTGAAACGGATTGATGCGGTCGATCAGGTCGATGTCGAGTTCGCGCACGTCCATCGCAAATTTCCGCACGCCGTCGATAAGCGCGGTGTTCGCGCTCAGCTCGCTATCGCCTTTCTTGTCATCGCCAAGCGCAATGCGCGCGGCCTGCTGGGTGAGATTGAGGGCGGCGATGGCGTGCTGACGCACGGCCTCCTGATCCTCTTCATCCAGTTCGGGATACTTATCCTTGATGATCTTGCCGAGGCGAAGCTGGGTCAGCTCTTCGGGAACCATTTCTTCATCGAACAAGCCACGCTCGATTGAAGGCTTATCCTGAACGAACGAAGCGATCACCTCGTTCAAATCCTCTTTGCAGATGCGGGCGGCTTCCTTGCTCTTTGGTTCGGTTAGTCCCTTGATCTCGATCTGGAACTGGCCGGTCTGTTCGTTGAAACCGACATTGCACTTGTCGGGCTGATAGCCGTCTTCGCCATAGTCGAAGCCCGCTTGCGGGCCGCTCTGCGGATTCTTCGGTGTGAAATTGAAACGCGGCGCGAGAACCTGTTCCATCAACAAACTCGCGGCAATGGCTTTGAGCGTGTCGTTGACCGCCTCGGTTACAGCGGACTCGGATGCGTCCGGTTCGGCGATCAGGTTGGTGAACCGCGCGCGCGTTTTGCCCGGTGCGTCGCGGGTGGCGCGGCCGATGATCTGGACGATCTCGGTGAGGCTCGCACGATAGCCGACCGTCAGCGCGTGTTCGCACCAAATCCAATCGAAGCCTTCTTTCGCCATGCCAAGCGCGATGATGATGTCCACATGATCGCGATTGTTTTTCTTAGAAGGGTCTTTGAGCGCGGCGGACACGCGGTCGCGTTTCGATGGATCATCGTCCACAAGATCGGCGATACGCAACTTCTTGCCATCGGGCGTTGTCACAAGCTGGAAGCCGGTGACGGGATCGGCACCTTCCCACTCACCCAGCTCGGTGATGATGTGTTCCACCTCCTTGATTTTATCCTTCGTGCTTTCGCGCGAATTGACATTCGGAATGTGGATGATGGTTTTCTCAGCCGGATTCAGCACCTCAAGGATGTCGTCGGTGTAGGAACCGGAGTAGAAGAAATAGCCGATGTCGAGCTGTTTGAGATACTCGTAGCCGTTGAGCTGCTCGTAGTAGGTGTAGGTGACGGTATCGAATTTTGACTCGTCGGTCGGGGAGAGAACAGCCTCGGCGTCACCACGAAAATAGCTGCCGGTCATCGCGACGATATGCACTTTGTCGCGGGCAATGAACTCGCCAAGATGTTTGCCAAGCACATTGTCGGGATTGGCCGAAACGTGGTGGAACTCGTCCACCGCGATCAACCGGCCATCGAACGCCTCAACGCCGAAACGCTCAACTGCGAAACGGAATGTCGCGTGCGTGCAAACCAGCACCTTGTCTTCGCTGGCAAGGAAACTGCCAACGCTGTTGACCTTGCCGCCGTCTTCGCCAGGTGCGTTGCACAGATTCCATTTCGGTGTGACAGTCCAATCGGCCCAAAATCCGAATTGGGTCAGCGGCTCGTCTGCGAAGCTGGAACCGATGGATTTTTCCGGCACAACGATGATCGCCTGTTTCAATCCCTGATTGGCCAGCTTGTCGAGCGCTATGAACATGAGCGCGCGGCTTTTGCCCGATGCGGGCGGTGACTTGATGAGAAGATACGGCTCGCCCCGCTTCTCGAACGCACGTTCCTGCATTGCGCGCATACCGAGCGCGTTGGACTTTGTGGACGCGCCGTTGCGCGCATAGGTAACGGAAACAGAGGGAACGGATTTGGTCATCGGGCAATCCTGAAGTCGGCTAAATAGTTGATCGCCCAAGAGGGAGGAATTGGCCAGCTACGGAATCCCTTTTCGTGCCATGTAACACTGTCAGCCCCTATCAAGCTGTTATTCTCCAAATGTTGGACGAACCTATCATGGTCATAGAGATAGAGTTCATCGCCATATAAAAATGCGACGTGGATGCCTTTGCCCACATATTTTCGATCAATGACCAACCGGCCTTTGAGCTGAATTTTCAAAAAGGTTTCGCCGTCGATGTGAACGGCGATGAAGTCCGCGCCCTGCCAATCGTCGGTCAGGCGAATGCTATTGAAGCCGTAATCTGCCAAGCGCGCCGCAACCTTCTGGAAATTGTAGTTTTCCTTCTGGCGCGAGTTGAGCGTGGCATAGGGGACGCGGGCGAACATTTCAGCGCCCCTTCTTCGCGGTCATCTTGGTATAAAGCTCAAAGAGCTTTTCCAGCCGCTCGGTATCGTTCCGAAACCGCCGTCCAAGATAAATGCGTTCCAACACCTCATCGTTGCGCTCATGCGCCTCGCGCAAATCGGTTGGCATTTTTGCTGGATCGTAAAGTTCGGAAATGGTCGCAGGAAAATGAGCTTCCCGCGCCAAAAGGATGTCCTCCGCACAGCGGGTCAGATCATCCATATTTTTGTCGGTCAATGTCGGAAGCGGAAATGTGTTCCAGCCAAGTGTGTTGGAGTAGTTGAAACGCGTTTCTAGCTTGCCGCAAACAGCATCGATCCAGACCCAGTGCATTCTCGAAACAACAATTGCCAACTGCCATATGTCCGCATCGTAAAGCCCGAAGTTTCTATTACTGATGACCGAATCAGACGGCAACAGCCCGCAAGGAAGATAATCGCGGCCTTCCGAGGAGACTGCCGGAACAACCAATGTGTGCGATTTTCCAACGTGCATTTCTCTAAACTGATGGGAGCGAGCCGACATTTTTCTTGTCCCAGCATCTTTGCTGGATAGTCGCATGTTCTTTACGCCCTCAATGCGCTGCATTATCGAGGGGATATTCTGCGCTTCAGACAGGAATTGGTCGAGTATCCAGAGACAATAGCGGCATTTTCCTTGGATGAATTCTTCACTTCCATAGATGCGCCGGATAAATCGTTCCCGCTGTTCATGTGTTAGGCCAAGTGCATCAACCTCGGCTGAGGTAAGCAACAGATTTCCGCCATCGATAGGCATATTACCGAACGACATATCGTGCAGGCCAGCGATACTGCTGCGCTGACCGCTGATTATGATGTTCTCGCCTATGGTCAAATAGGGCGTAATGTTGTCGGCTTCGCGCAATGTCGTTTGGCCATCTGCGCCCTGATCGAACAAATAGCGCCTGCTGGGCGCGGAACGCGAAAGCCCTACAATCACTACGGTAACGCCAGCGTTATGGCTGGCGAGGTTGGCCCATTTGAACGAGGTATGCGCGAAGTGAATGACCGATCCCGTTTCAAATATCTTGGGCCATAGGATCGGAACAATGCGGCCTTGGCATATGGAGTTCGTGCTAACGAACGCTGATGCGGCCACCGTATGCTGGGCGTAAGCGGCGGCCTTCATAAACCAGCCGCCTACGTAGTCGATCTGCTTGGATGACACGCCATACGGATCGAATACGTGGGCAAGATCGGACTTTTGCTCCTTGGTCTGCGTCTGGCTCCCTTTATACGGAGGGTTGCCGCAGATGTAGGTTTCGCCGCCTTCATTTTCGAAGTCGATCTGCGCCTGATCGAGCGGCGTATGAAACAGGTCATCTCCTACCAGCTTTACGCCTGTTCCTGTCGGCGGGCAGATGCTCAGCCAGTCCAGCCGGAGTGCGTTCCCGCAGGTGATCCAGTTCTCAGCGTTGAGCGGCAAGAACTCCGCAAGCGCCAATTTCTGTCCACGATAGAGCGTGTCGCACTGAAACTCGGCGATGATAAGCGCGAGACGCGCGACCTCAGCCGGAAAATCGCGCAGCTCGATCCCGCGAAAATTGGTGAGCGGAATGTCGGAAACGCGACCTTCCTCATCGCGCCGCCGATTCACCTCGGCTTCGATCTCGCGCATTTCCTTGTAGGCGATGACGAGAAAATTGCCGCTGCCGCAAGCCGGATCGAACACGCGAATGCGGGCCATACGATTGCGAAGATTGAGGAGCTTACGGCCATTGCCACCGGCCTCCTCAAGCTGCTCGCGCAGACTATCCAGAAAAAGCGGATTGAGCACTTTCAGGATGTTTGGGCGACTGGTGTAGTGCATCCCCAGCGCGCCGCGCTCTTCATCATCCGCGACGGCTTGGATCATCGACCCGAAAATGTCGGGATTGATCTGCGTCCATTTCAGGCTGCCGATGTGGAGGAGATAGGATCGCGCGATGCGGCTGAAACGCGGCACTTCCAAACTGCCGGAGAACAGGCCGCCATTCACATAGGGAAACACATTTGCCCATGATCGGATGTTTGCACCCGCACGGTCGGCAATCGCCGTGTTCATCGCGCGGAATATCTCGGCGATCACCTCATGGGTATTGGACGCATCCTTCTCACTCATCTGATCGACGGTCGCGGTGAACAAGCCGGTGCCGTTGAAGATGTCGGTATCCTCCGCGAAGAAGCAGAAGATCAACCGCGCCATGAAGTGATTCATGTCGGGGCGGCGATCAGCCTTGCTCCATTCGGGATTGTCTTTCAGCAACTCCACATAGAGCCGGTTGAGGCGGCTGGTTGCGCGAATATCGAACGCGCTGTCGCGCACCTGCTTGACGGTGCTGATACCTGCCAATGGCAGGAAGAAGCCGAAATGCTCGGGGAACTCTGCGAAGGTGCAAGCGACGGTTTCGCCGGACTCAATATCCTCGGCCTCGAACATATCGCCGTCCGTCGCGAGGATGAATTGCGCTTTCGCCTTCGTCGTCGCGGGGCTGGATTTCAGCGCAGCGAGCTTCGCCGTCACGTCGCCCTGTGCGGCAACCGCGATGTGAATGTTGTTACGCTGCAACACACCGCCAACATCCGAGTTGTTGCTATGGCCGTCGCGCAGGCGCTTGATCGTCGCAGGCTTGTTGCCGAAGGCTTCAAGAAACTGGAACGGAAACGCCTCTCGGTCGAATGGGCGTTCTGCCAATTCGGAAACAGCTTCTTCGATCTCAACGGCGTTCATAGTCTGCGGCGGGCCTCTCCTGCCCTGAGTTTGGTTGGTCGGTGTTCGCGACATATGCCCGCATAAATTCGCGGAGCACCTGCGCGGCGGGTCGATCCTGTTTCCGGCAAGCGGATATGAACTCCTCGCGGAGTTCACGCTCGACCCGAATCCGAAAGCCGGAGTCTTTCCCTGACATGACGTGAGTGTAACCAATGGATACACAAACCGCCAAGGGAAAACTGCCTCCGATACGAAGCCATCTACAGGCTAGGCAGGGTGCATGGGGCAGGCACGCCCCTGCTCGTAATCCATCGACGAAACGATGGCGCGCATCCAATCCGCGCAGGGTTGGCCGATGGGTTGATGGGAGAGCGGCATCTCCCTCATCATGGGGTGTCGTGGGAGCAGGAACGCTCCCTGATTGGCGATGCAACGGCCACACGTTGCATCTGGCACATTCACGCCCCTGCCGCCGATCTGCCTCGATGCAGATCCGCCACGCGGTATGGGGTTGGGAATGTGCCAGCGGCGTGAGGGATGCAACGGGAGAGCGCAGCGTCTCCCTTGCCAAGATTTCCGGTAATACACCGGACATCTTGCGGATCACGCTATCGCGTAATCAGGCTATTGCGGAGTCGGTAGAACCGACAAGTTGGATAAATGGCTCGGCACGGGAATGTGTGCCTTCGCTCCACTTTCCCCCACTTCGCTTTTTGGTTGGTAACAGAACGCGGCGGGAAAGGAAAACCGCCATGCAAAAGCTACCGAATATCAGCGGACTCATGTCTGCCAATGTCATCATGCACTCCATTTCCGCCTGTCTGGCAGGCGTATGGATTGCTGATCTCATTTCATCGTCGGGCGGCATGACGCCGCTCGCTTGGTTTGAAACGGGGCTGTCTGTGATTGCGATTGCGGTCGGGCTTAGCGTCTGCACCTATATCGCACTTCGTCACATTCCATCACTTCCGCCGGAGCAACGGCGTAAGGCGAAGGTTGCGTTCGTTGCCGCCTATGGAGCGCTCGCCCTTGTGCTTGCGAGCGCGGCGGCATCGGTTCTCGCCGCACCGGCTGGCGAACGCGCGCACATCGAACACGTTGTATCGGACATGAAGTCGGCAACTGAATCGCGGCGGCGTGCTGCCGCGACGATTCAGAACAGGGTTCCCGCTCTGACCGATTGCGTCGATGTCGCAACTGCCATGAGCGGACAGGAATCGGCAACCGGCGCATTTAGCCGTGAAGGCGGTGACGTTGGCCGTGTTGCCATCACGCTCGCCAATATAGCGAGCGGATGTTCAACCGCGCGCGATGCTGTGTTTTCCAGCCGCGCGCATTTGGCGCGGTCGTTCGCCCGCGCTGATCGTGTGCTGATTGATATTCGCCGCGTGGTCGATAGTGACATTGATCGTCGCGCAAAGATGGTCGCGGTGCGCAAAGCGGTGGATGAATGGCAGCGCATCATGCGCAGCGTGAATGATGCGCTTGCCGTCGAAGCGATGCAGGCTGTGTCCGATGCGATCCGCAAGGATTGGAACGCAGCCGGTCTGCCTGCGAGCGCGGCCAATGCAATCACGCAAAATTTCGACGGGCTGGCCGATGCTCTTCTCGAAGAGCTGGACGACATCGCCGCCCTCAAAACCCAGCCGCTGCCAAGCCTGCCCGTAGTTTCGAATATCGCCTATCTTGGGATGTATCCTGACGCGACAATGGGCGCACTCGCCATTGGCGCGCTGATCGAGCTAATCCCGCTCGGCGGGATCTTGCTCGGTATGTCGATCATGGAACGGGGTATGGCGCTGCAAGAGGTTCCTGCGCCGCAACCTGCGCCAGTCCGTAGGCCACGCGCTGCCGTGCGGCGAAAGCCGAAACCCAAAGAATGACGACAATGACAGAGCAAGTGGCGCGAGGCGATGGTGACATCGCCTCGCGTTTTGGTGTCACCACCATGCGTAGTAGGCAATGGTTCGGCCTTGTGCGATTTCCTCGCGAGCTTTGCGGATAAATTCGAGATCATCCTCGCGCTCTTCGCCATTGGTTTCGCCGAAGAAAAATCCCGTTGTGGCGGGAAGCTCGTTGGCGATGATAACGCGCTCAAGCTCGTCAAGATCGTCGGGCGTGATCGCAACGGTATTGCAGTTGAAGTTGCAATCCTCACCGCCCTTCTCGAAATAGCGTTCGGCCATCCAGCCATGCAGGTTGGGATGTTTGCGCCAGTAATGCAGGCGGCGGCGCTCCTCGTCGGCTATGTCGTCGATCTCGAAATCGACAGGCGGACGCGCAGCGTCCTTCGGTAAAGTGTAGGCATACATATCAAGTCCCATGATGGTCTCCTTTTGTTATGCCGCACGACCATTCGCGCGGCTGATGGAGACCGGCGGCACACGCCGATTTGCGCCCGCAATGCCCCTACACGGTCAGGCTTTGCCTGAGTGGCGCGGGCTGGGGCTTGCGGGCATTAGCGAAGCGGACGGGTGCAAGGGTCGGAACAATTCAGCTCGCGATTGTGCTCTCGCATAACGACACAAGGGAATGACCAAGGGCCTTATCTGCGGTGCAGAGCGGGCGAAGTTTTCGCGCCCACCCTGTTATCGTCAACGTCAAACGCTGCTCTCAAGTTTCCGTCGCTGGCGGTAAAATTCGCGCAAACGCGAAAGGCAATTCTCGTATGACTCGCGGCTCAGAATATCGGCAGGGATGCCTTCGGCAGTGCCTTGAAAGAAGATGAGCTTTTTCAGGGATGGCAGGCTGCACAATCGTTCGAGCGATGCGTCGATGTGACAGCCGTTGAAGATTGCGTCCTCAAGGTTGGGCAGTGCGGCAATCGGATCAAGATTCCGAATGCCGGTGTCGGAGCAATCGATGTAATTCAGTTTCGTGCAATTCTCCAAGCCATCGAGCGATGACACGTTCGTATCCTCGCAGCTCAAGAATTCGAGTTCAGGGCAGTTCCGCAAGGGTGATAGATCGGCGATATATGTGCTGCCCATATAAAGCCGCTTCAGCTTGTGGGCGTCTTTCAGAATCGCAATGTCCTCGACATTCGTGACGCCGCAAAAGAGCTGTTCAAGATTGCTGACGCTGAGGCCGCTCAGGCTATCGAGCTGGATATAGCTGCAATCAAGCACCTGCAAATTTTTGAGAGCACCGAACGGCTCGACCGTCGTGACAAGCGTTGAGCAAACGCTGAGGTGGGTCATGCCTTCAAAATACATGGCCTGATCGGGAACGGAGTCGATGAAAAGATTGTAAAAGCTGATCTTGTTCGTCCGCTCCTTCTTTTCCTGCTCGACGCGCCGGTTGGCAATTTCCCAGTCGATCAGGTTGATCGGAACGCGTGAGTTGATGTCGATCCGCTTCATGACGCCGCGCTTCGATGCGTTGTTACGGCCTTCGCCGCCTTTCAGAAAATAACCGATGAACGGGTCAAGTTCGCGCGCGCCGTCCATGAAATCTTCGAACTGGCTGCGCGTTCGCGACCATTGATAGAAAAGCATGAGGGCAACAAAGTCGCCTGCGAACGCGCGCTTGGCATCATCGCACTTTTTGCCAACCTGCCCGCGCGCAACGCCATCGATGGCGTCAAAGTTGACACGGTAATCGGCGTAATGGTCGCGCGCGAAATCGACGAAGGCTTGATACGTCTTCGGGCGTTCGCGGGCTGAGTAGTCTTGAAATGATTCAATCATCCGAAAAAGGCAGGCGGTTTTTCCTGCTTTCGCGATGCGAGCGGTGCGTAAATCCTCGCGGAGGATTTCGCTTAGCTTTTTGAAATCACTGTAATCCATGCCGTTCTATCTCGATTCCGCCACGGCGTAGAATCAATCGATCTGCTTGTGAAGCGTATGCAGCGAGGCTTGCGCGTGCGCGTCGCATCCCCGCTCACTCCAAATTCCGGAATCGGATGCCAATCTCTCCGGAAATTTTCCGGACATAGTCCGGACGACCCAGTTTGCCCCATCTGGCATCTATAAATCACTGATCAGGGCTTGGTAGACCCAAGCGCGGCCGCTCCCCACCAAAATGAGGAGCACGAGTGATGCACATTCGCAATTCACTCCATAATATCTGCTGCTGTGATGTTGATGTCGCATCGCGCAGTCCATCAATTATCTATGTTCCAAGCGCAGATATTCTGCGCGAAACATACACCATCTTCAATCTGGCGATTGCTTATGCCGGAATCGCTCCGCGTGTTTCACGGCGTCGCCTGATTGATTGGGTTTATGATCGGATCATGGAATGCGAAGCGGTTGTGATCGATCACGATGGCATCGAAATCGATTTGCGCCGTGTCGATGTCGATGGAATTTTCGGCGATGATTATTCGGCGTCATGGGCTGGCGATTTTCTGGCTGGCCGCGTCCGTCCGCGCAAGCTGGCGGCATCGCAGAAGATTGCAGCGCGCATCAAGTTGCTTTGGATCGCGCTCGCCGCACATAATCCAGCAGCGGCAAACGATGTGCTGCGCTGATCGCTGAGTTTGCCCCACTCTCCGCGATGATCAATGATGTGAAGCCTCCACCGGAATTCACCGGCTGGAGGTTTCACTATGAGCGTTCAATACAAGATGGACTATGAGGGCGATGATAGCCCTCGGCAGATCGGCACTGAAATTGTTGCTGCCGCTGCGTCGCGCAGACAGGTTGAAAAGGTCAAACGCCGTCGGCGTCGCATTCCCAGCTCCGTTCAAACCGCGATCACGGTGATCATCTGCGGCGGCGTATTTTTCGCCGCCGTTCGCTTCGCACCCGAAGGGTGGCGGCCTCAGGATTTCACCGGCGAATATGTCGGCGACGTTGCGGGCGAAGTGAAAGCGAATGAAGCTGCGATTCAAGGGCAGCTCGATGCCTACACCAACGCCGTGCGCGCGGCGGTGGAACAGCAGAACATTCGCTATAATCGTATCAGCGAAGGTATCGTCCAATCTTACAAGGCAGCCTACGATCTGAATCAGATGCAGATGGATGCGGCCAATCGTCTGCGCGGTGCCTATGTCGAACGACAGATGGCGCAGGCGGCGCAAGGCAGTGGTGCCAACCTCGGCATTGCATCCATCGCTGAAATGCTGGGTCAGGCGCAGAATATTTTTGAGCCAGGTTCGGGTGATGCTGCGCTCACGGAAGCGCGTCGCCAGCGCGAGATTGCATCTTCCCGATTGGAAGAGACGGCAATCGAAAGCGCGAACGTCGATGTCTCGCGCTACGTCAATCAGCTTCCGAGTGCAGAGGCGATCCGCCGCAAACTCGAAAGCATCCCGACGATTCAGTTGCCACCGCCACCGCGCTTCACGCGGGAGGGCAACTGATATGCGCGCCGGAAATTTTCTGGGCTGGGCGGAACGCGCAAGCGCGTTCGTGCGACAAATGAACGAGGCCGATCACGCGCGCGAAGCGCGTGATCGAGCACTCGAACTCGAAGAGGAAATGCGCAATGCGAAGCCGTCCGGCGCTCTTGGCGACGGGCGGCTTGGTAATTTGGACGACTGTAAAAAGGCGGGAATGCTGAACAGCCAAGGTCTGTTTCTCGGCGCGTTCGGAGACTTCGGGCATTTCCTATTTCACAATGGTGAGGAATCACTCCTCACCTATAATCGTGCGGGCGGCGGCAAAGGCACGACGCTGATTCAGCCAAACCTCGCGCATTCCCGCGACCGCACATTGATCGTTATCGATGTAAAAGATGGTGAGCTGGCGTTCTCGTCTGCGAAGCATCGACGCGACACGCTCGGCACGACAACGATTTTCCTCAATCCCTATGGCCTGCACGGACTTCCAAACACAAATATCAACCCGTTCTACCGGCTGATCGAAGTGGTTCAAAGCGGCGGTTCACCCGATGGTGAAGCGGAAGCGATCTGTGAAATCGCACTGCCTGCGCCGTCGCGCCCGTCTGGTGCGGATTGGCCGCGCAAGGGTGCAATCGAGCTTGCCGCCATGCGCGCGGAATATCTTGCGCGCTTTCATCCTGAACGCTGCACGCTCTCCGAGATATGGCGATTTTGCAATGGCGATGCTGAGCATTTCGCGATGGCATTCTCGATGATGGCAACGTGCGGAATCGAATCCATCGAACGCCGCGCAATGTCATACGATTCGATGCGCATGAATGCTGAAAAGCAATGGGAGGCCATTCGTAGCGAAGCCTCCACCGCCTTCAACGCATTCGAGCTAGGAAAATCATTGGGCGATGCCTGTGCATCGCACGATTTTGATCTGACGCGCGCCAAGCGCGAGAAGCTGACGATCTATATTATCCTGCCCGCCAATCGCATCGATGTGGCAAAGGCATGGGTCGCCATGCTGATCGGCATGATGACGGAAACCATTGCCGCCGCTCGCGGGCCAGTGCGCACAACATTCATCGTCGATGAATTTGCCAACCTGCCGCGTGTACCAAGCATCTTGCGGTCGCTCCGTCTCTATCGCGGGCTTGGCGTGAGCTACTGGTTTTTCAGCCAAGGCCGTCACGCGCTCACAAGCCAATGGTCGAAAGAGCAAGTGAAAGACATTGAGGATCAGGTCGGCATCATCACCATGAAATCGGTGTGGGAGCCTGACCTGCTCAAAGACATCGAACTCTGGTCGGGAACGAAAACCATCCTGCAAGGTGGCGTGAGTCACTCCGGCGGCGTTGTGCAAACAGCCAATGCCAACCTCTCCGAAAACAAACGGCCTGTGCTGCAAGCGGGCGATGTGATCGCACTTGGCCCCACGCGGCAGGTGATCCGCGTGGCATCCATGCCGCATCTGCTGATCAGCGATGCGGTTCCCTACTTCACCGTCGATCCGTGGCGAACTCAGGTGCGCGATGTTCGCGATCTGCACAAAGGCAATGCGGAATGAGCGATACCTCCATCATCACACCGCGCTTCAATAGAGCGTCGGCGGAACAGGTGCGCTCACCCGATATCCAAGCGCGCCTCGATGAAGCGATGCGCCGCATGGATAAACGATTCCGTGAAAGCGAGCCGAGCCTCACGCAAACCAAATATCGTGACCTGATTACCAAGCAAGGCAACACGATGGATTTGAAGCCGCGCTTCGGCAACGATAATCCGACTGATCGGTTGTGGAAGGCCGCGAAGTATCAGGTGAAGCAAGATCATTATCTGCGCTGCTCGAAAATCATGAAGGTTGCGCAGCGCATGAGAGACAAAGATCGCGGCCTCGAACGATAGAATGCGCAGAAAACTGCGGATAATGTTGCATTTTTGATATAAATATGCGTATAATTATAATATAATGTGGCGTAAACTGATGATGACATTCCAGTTTTCCCCACGTTGGCTTCGACCATAAACCAAAATCACTTTCACGCTGCTTGGGCTGACCGAGCACAGTCGTGATGGTGATTGTGATGAATGAGATTGTTGGAATTTCGTCTGCTGAGTTTGATCAATATCGCGCGCTGGTCGCTGATATTGAAGGAATGACCGAACAGCAGAAAGATGAAGCAATCCTCGTCGTCGTCAACATGATGAAAGCCTTTGTCGATGCCGCATGGGGCGTGCATCCAGAGCAACTTGCCATTGAAAATCGCAATATCTCCGCTTCCCAAAAGGCCGGTGCAAGTGGTAAGATATTGCTTCTTGGCACGGCCATGACTGTTGACCCCTGCTCCCACAGCGAGCGGGAGGGCGCGATCACCAAAACAAAAAATGAGGATTTTGCGCCATGACAAATGTGCCACCGAAAACCGCCGTCATTTATTGCCGCGTATCGTCTGCCCAGCAAACGACGCGGACTGACGGCCTATCATCACAAGAGCAACGATGCCGCCTGTTTTGCGAGCATAAGGGTTATGAGGTCGTCCACGTATTCAAGGATGATATGTCGGGCAGCGTTGCCAGACGCCCCGGCATGGATGCGATGATCAAATTTTTGCGCTCCACGCGCAAACATTCCCATGTCGTTGTGATCGATGACATCTCGCGCCTTGCGCGCGGGATCGATGCGCATTTGCAGCTTCGCGCAGAGATCGGCGCTACCGGCGCGGCGCTTGAATCTCCGTCCATTGAGTTCGGCGAAGATTCAGACAGCAAGCTGGTTGAAAACCTGCTTGCCTGTGTCAGCCAACACGCGCGGCAAAAGAATGCGGAGCAAACTCTCAACCGCATGACTGCACGAATGCAGCAAGGCTTTTGGACGTTTCAAGCACCGTGGGGCTATAAATATGCCCGCTGGTCGGGTGGTGGGAAAATCCTCGCGCGCAACGAACCTCTGGCATCCATCATTCAGGATGCACTCGAAAGCTATGCGAGCGGGCGCTTTGCCAGCCAAGCCGAAGTGATGCGCTTTCTCGAAGCGCAACCGGCTGTGCCAAAGATGCGCAATGGCAAAGTGTCGAACGAGCGTGTGAAACAGATACTGACGAACCCGCTCTATGCGGGCATCGTCTTTGTGCCGTCGTGGAATCTCTCGCCTCGGATCGGCAAACACGAGGCGCTTGTCAGCATCGAAACCTTCAACGAGATTCAGGAACGATTGAAAGGCAAGGCGCGTGGCGCAGCTCGCGCCGATGTCAGCGATGATTTCCCTCTGCGTGGTCATGTGTGCTGCCCGTCCTGCGGTCATCCCCTGACGGCGAATTGGAGCAAGGGGCGCATGGGCGCGGCCTATCCATACTATCTGTGCAGACAGCGTGAATGCGACGTGCGCGGCAAATCCTATGCGCGCGCAAAGGTAGAAGGCGCATTTGAGGAAATGCTCAAATCGATCACGCCCGCGAAACAGCTCATCGACCTTGCGACGGCTGCGCTCCGCAATGCGTGGAACAAGCAAACCCTGAACGCGGAGCAATCGCGCAAGGTTATCGAAAAGGAGCTGGGAGAAATCGACCGGAAGATTGAGGGGCTTCTCGACCGCATCGTTGACGCTGGCAGCCCTACAGTGATCGCTGCTTATGAGCGGCGCATCTCTGAATTCGAATCCAGCAAGCTGCTTTTGAGGGAAAAAATGGCCAATGCAGGCCAGCCCAAAAAGGACTTCGACGAAACTTTTCGAAACGCCTTGGCGTTTCTCGCAAGCCCTTGGAATCTTTGGAATAATGGTCGCATCGAGGACAAGAAATTAGCTCTTAGACTCACTTTTCCTCAGCAGCTTGTATATGACCCGAAAGGGGGTATTCGAAACAGCATTTTAGCTATTCCTTTCAAGGCTTTATACGATTTTTCAGGGCAAGAAAACAGTTTGGCGCGCCCGGCAGGATTCGAACCTGCGGCCATTCGCTTAGAAGGCGAATGCTCTATCCAGCTGAGCTACGGGCGCGCATCGCTTGGGGCGATGACTGCGCGCATAGCGGCTTTGGCTTTGCCTGTCAGCCGGATTATGCCATCACTACGCCGCGATGACTGACCTCACCCCATCCGGCCTCTCCCCATCCGGCGCGCCCGTGCGGCAAAGCGCATCTGTGCTGCACGATCATCGCTTCCGCTATTATGACCTGACGATGGCGGCGTTCGTGACGGTGCTGTTGCTGTCCAATGTCATCGGTGCGGCGAAATTGAGTCAGGTTGGCGGCTGGACATTTGGCGCGGGCATCCTGTTCTTCCCGCTGGGCTATGTGCTGGGTGACATCCTCACCGAGGTCTATGGCTATGCCCGCGCGCGGCGGGTGATCTGGACGGGTTTTTCCGCGCTTCTCTTCCTCGCCTTCATGAGCTGGGCGGTGGTGGCGATGCCCCCCGCGCCGGACTGGCCCAACCAGGGCGCCTATGAAGCGGTATTCGGCAGCACCTGGCGCATCGTCATCGCTTCGATTACCGCTTTCTGGGCGGGCGAATTCGTCAATTCGATCGTGATGGCCAAGATGAAGGTGTGGACCCAAGGCCGGATGCTGTGGACGCGTACCATCGGCTCGACCGTGGTCGGACAGGGCGTCGACAGCCTGCTGTTCTACCCGATTGCCTTCCTCGGCATCTGGTCGACAACGCAGGTCCTGACCGTGATGGTCACCAACTGGGCGATGAAAGTCGCATGGGAGGCGCTGCTGACGCCAGTTACCTATGCGGTGGTGGGCTGGCTCAAACGGCGCGAGGGCGTCGATATCTATGACGACCAGACCGACTTCACCCCTTTTGAAACCGAAGTTTAGGCTAGCCCTCATTGCGAGCGCCGCCCATGCGGCCCGCAATGCCGGTTATACGAGCGCGGCGACCAGCCCTTCGAACAGGCGCCGGCCGTCGGTGCCGCCATGCGCGGCTTCGACCATGCGTTCGGGGTGCGGCATCATGCCGAGGACATTGCCCTGTTGGTTGAGAATGCCGGCAATGTTGCGCGCTGATCCGTTGACGGGTTCGGCATAGCGAAAGGCGACGCGGCCTTCGCCTTCAAGGGCATCAAGCGTTGCATCGTCGGCGAAATAATTGCCGTCATGATGCGCGACCGGAATGCGGATGACCTCGCCCTTGTCGTAAAGGCGGGTGAACGGGCTGCTATTATTTTCCACGGTCAATGGCACGTCGCGGCAGACAAAATGAATGCTGGCATTGCGCATCAGCGCGCCGGGCAGGAGCCCCGCTTCGGTGAGGATCTGGAAACCATTGCACACGCCCAGCACCGGAACGCCCTTGCCCGCCGCCTCGACCACGGCCTGCATCACCGGTGAGCGCGCCGCCATCGCGCCCGAGCGCAGATAGTCGCCATAGGAAAAGCCGCCGGGTACGGCGATCAGGCCAAGGCCGGACGGAAGTTCGGTCTCGCGATGCCACACCATCACGGGCTTGACGCCGGTGATGAGCTCCAGCGCGGTCGCCATGTCGCGATCGCAGTTGGAGCCGGGAAAGGTGACGACGGCGGTTTTCATGGTAACGCTCCTAAGCGACCCGTTCGAAACGGTAATTTTCGATCACGGTATTGGCGAGCAGCTTCTTGCACATTTCTTCAAGATCGGCATCGGTGACGCTATCGGCGACGTCGAGGGCGATCATGCGCCCGGCGCGAACATCCTCAACCCCCGAAAAGCCGAGTCCTTCCAGCGCATGGTGGATCGCCCGCCCCTGAGGATCAAGCACGCCATTTTTGAGGGTTACGAATACATGCACTTTCATCAAACGCTACTCCGCCTTCGGTGGGTCCCGGCACCAAATGCCGCCGCACGCCGTTTGCGCCAAGCCCCTATCGTTCCGCCGCCCTGCTTACAAGATCATGTTCGAGCAATTCATCCGAAGGTTTGGGCAACCGGCAAATTTTCAGTACCGGTTTACGGAAGATTTACCAAGCCACGCTATAGCGTTCACACGATTGTCAAAAGGTGAGCTATGGGCTTCGTATCCTTATTCATGTTCCTCGCGCTTATTATCGCCGGCAAGGATACGTTCCATTGGTATGATCCCGATGGAAAGGTTCAGCTCGCCATCTTTGCGGCCTTTATCTTCGGCATCATCTGCGGCATGAAGGTCAAGGAATAGAGCCCGCTCCTATTTTTCCTTCTTGCGGCGATGGCTGGCGAGATCGAGCACCGCCGTATCGCCGGTCTCAGGCATCAATAGACCCAGACGGCGCGCCACCTCCTGATAGGCTTCGACTTCACCGCCGAGGTCGCGGCGGAAGCGATCCTTGTCGAGCTTTTCATTGGTCTGCATGTCCCACAGGCGGCAGCCGTCGGGGCTGATTTCGTCGGCAAGGATGATGCGCGAAAAATCGCCGTCCCAGATGCGGCCGAATTCGAGCTTGAAATCGATCAGGCGGATGCCGATCCCGGCAAACATGCCGGACAGGAAGTCGTTCACCCGGATTGCCATATCGGCGATGTCGTGCATTTCCTCCTGACTCGCCCAGCCGAAGCAGGCGATATGCTCCTCGGCAATCAGCGGATCGCCGAGCGCGTCATCCTTGTAGCAATATTCAATGAGGGTACGCGGAAGCTGTGTGCCCTCCTCAATCCCGAGACGCTGCGACAGCGAGCCCGCAGCGACGTTGCGCACCACCACCTCGATCGGCACGATCTCGACCTGGCGAATCAGCTGCTCGCGCATGTTCAGCCGCTTGATGAAATGATTGGGCACACCGATATGATTGAGCATGGTGAAGACATGCTCGGAGATGCGGTTGTTGAGCACGCCCTTGCCGTTGATCGTGCCGCGCTTCTGCGCATTGAACGCAGTCGCGTCATCCTTGAAATACTGGATCAGCGTACCGGGTTCCGGGCCTTCATAGAGGATCTTGGCTTTGCCTTCGTAAATCTGGCGGCGGCGGGCCATGGGCGTTTATCCTTACGACTGGATGCCGGTCCTGCGAGGCGCAATCGGCACGCCTCGCACCAGCACGAAAATCAAGCCGCGCCCATAGCCGAGCCGCCTCCAAAGGGCAACTGGCGGGCCGGGGTGGAAATCAGCCCCGAGCAGCCTCGGCAGCGGTGGCGCAATCAATGCAGAGCGTCGCCGTCGGCAGCGCTTCGAGGCGCTTTTCCGCGATGTCCTTGCCGCAATTGGCACATTCCCCATATTCGCCTTCCTCGATACGCGTGAGCGCGCGTTCGATTTGGGCGATCTCCTGGCAGATAACGTCATCCACGCCCGACAGCGCATCATCATCGGCGAGGTCTACGGCCTGTTCTTCCCAGTCGCTGTCGAGCGGATGCTGCAATTCCTCGACAATTTCCTCCGAACGGCTGGACAGTTCCTCCAGCCGGGCCTTGAGTTGCTGTTCGATCTTCTTGACGTCGGCCATGTCTATCCTCGTTGCAAAAGGTGATTATACTGATTCTCTACCAACACTGTTGCAAGGCGGCCTCTGCCGCAATGCAATTATTCCGCTGGCCGGAAAAATCCTTCCTTATCGCGTTCGGCTTCCTGCGCAAACTCCGTCAATATCCATTTGCGGAAAGCGGCCACCTTGGGGCTGCGCCGTTTGTGTTCGGGATAAACCAGCCAATAGTCGCGCGGCTCGAACGCGACTCCAGGGTGAACCCGTACGAGATCGCCACGCCGCACCTCGCCCTGCCACAGACAGGGATTGAGTATCGCAACGCCATGCTGGGCCTTCGCGGCATTGGCATCCATCACCTGGCTGTCGAGCCGGATGCCGCCCCTGACCTCCGCCGGAGGGTCCAGTCCCTGCGACGCAGCCCACAGGTTCCACCACATGTCATTAGGCGAAATCCGCCGGAGCGCCAGCACGTCGGCGGCGCTGCTGACCGGATTCTGGGCGAGAAAATCGGGGTGTGCCATCGGCGCGATTGGCGAGCGCATGAGGAAATGATTGACGAGATCGGGCCAGGGGCCAACGCTGGTGCGGATCGCAACATCGGCATCGCTCGCGGTAAGGTCGACGACCTGGTCGCTGGTCGCAAGCCGCACCGCGATCTCGGGATGTTCAAGCTGGAACTTGCCGAGTCGCACCGCCAGCCATTCGCTCGAGAAACTTTGCGAACAACTGATAGTGAGCACCCGTTCGTCATCTGCACGGGCCACGGCGAAGGCGTCATCCAGATTATCGAACGAACGCGTCACCAACGGGGCGATCCGCGCACCGATATCGGTCAGTTCGACCCGGCGCTTCACGCGATGGAACAGCGAGACGCCGAGACGCTCCTCCAGGATCTTGATCTGGTAGCTGACCGCGGCCTGCGTCATGTGCAGTTCTTCCGCTGCACGGGTGAAATTGCCGTGCCGGGCGGCGCTTTCGAACACGCGGATGGCGGACAACGGCGGCAGGTGGCGCATGGCTCATCCATAAGTTAGTTTTATCATCAATGTCTAACGCTTTGTTGGTATTGCTGCGCTGTAACGCTCATATCTTCCCTGACAGCAAGGCACACGCCTTTCCTGTCCTGTCACAAGGAAAGGGATTTATTTATGCGTGAACAGCTTGATGATATCCATTTTCAGGGCGAGCATAATGCAGCGCCGTCGGGCGCGAGCCTGCCAGCAAAAATCGCCGTTGCCTTCATGGCGCTCCAGCGCATCCAATATGCCGCGCCGTGGGACAAGCCGCGCCGCAAACCATGTCCGTCTCCCATTGCCTGCAGTTAACCCCCTCGGCTGCATGGCACGCATGGCGGCGCCGGTCTCCGCTCCCAAAGATCCGCGCCGCCTTTTTTATGGCTGTTCGCCGGTAACCCCGATCATATCCCTGCAGGTTCGGCGGCGTTGCTTGCGCTCAACCCGCACGGCCTGATCGCCTCCGGCTCGGGCCGCGCTCCTTCGGCGGCAAAACGCGCGAAATAGCCGCCGAAACGCTCATCCTCGATAAAGCCCACCAGCTTGTAGCCGACTGCTTCCAGTTCGCAAAACAGCAGGCGTGGCGGGGTTCCATGCTGGTTGGTGGGACGGTCGGCATCGACCACCACCACCTCCCCGCCTTTTCGCAAGGCCGGGCGGAGCCGCCACAAAAAGGCATAGGGTTCGCCGATCTCGTGATACATGTGAATGAGGAAAACACGGTCGAAGCTATTGGCCGGAAGCCGGGGATCGTCCGCCGCGCCAAGCTTGATCGAGACATTGTCGAGCCGTTCGCGCGCCACGCGGTCGGCCAGCCGTTCGATGACCTTGGGCTGGATGTCCTGCGCCAGCACGCGCCCGCGCGCTCCGACCCGTGCCGCGAGCCGGACGGTGTAATAGCCATCGCCCGCGCCGATATCAGCAACCGTCATGCCATCGACCACACCCGCGCGGTCCATCACGTCGGTCGCCTCGCCGAGCTGGTCACGGCTGGCTTCATCGGAATAGCGGGTCGAATCCGCCGGCGCGACGGGGCGCTCGGCGGTGGGGAAATGGGCTGCGCTTTCCGGCCGTTCACTACTGTTCTTGACGAGGTCGCAGCCTGTCAGCGCGAGAGCTCCCATCGCCGTCAGAACGATGCCCCGCGCGCGCCGCATCAGTCGACATCCTCTACGTCGACCTTCTCGCCCGTCACCCGCTGCGACAGCGCGGCGGCCATATAGGGGTCGAGCGCGCCGTCGAGCACATCGTCGGGCGCGGTCGAGGTCACACCGGTGCGCAGATCCTTCACCATCTGGTAGGGCTGGAGCACGTAGGAGCGGATCTGGTGCCCCCAGCCGATCTCGGTCTTGGCCTGATATTCGCCGCTCGCCGCCGCCTCGCGCTTGGCGAGTTCGGCTTCATAGAGCCGGGCGCGCAGCATCCCCATCGCGGTCGCGCGGTTCTTGTGCTGCGACCGGTCATTTTGCGACGCTACGACAATTCCTGTCGGCATATGCGTGATGCGCACCGCCGAATCGGTCGTGTTGACGTGCTGCCCGCCTGCACCCGAGGCGCGATAGGTGTCGATCTTGAGATCACCTTCGTTGATTTCGATGTCGATATTGTCGTCGATCACCGGATAGACCCAGACACTCGAGAAGCTCGTATGACGCCGTGCCGATGAGTCATAGGGCGAAATCCGTACGAGGCGGTGCACGCCGCTTTCGGTCTTGGCATAGCCATAGGCATTCTCACCCTTGACCAGCAGCGTCGCCGACTTGATACCGGCCTGCTCGCCCGACTGATATTCGATGACCTCGACCTTATAGCCTTTTTTCTCCGCCCAGCGCGCATACATGCGCTGGAGCATTTCGGCCCAATCCTGGCTCTCGGTGCCACCAGCCCCGGCGTGGATTTCGATATAGGTATCGTTGGCGTCGGCTTCGCCCGCGAGCAATGCCTTGATCTTGTCGGCTTCGGCGCGTTCGGCAAGTTCCGCAAGGCTTGCGACACCATCGTCGCCAAGCGCCTCATCGCCTTCCATGTCAGCCAGTTCGATCAGTTCGACCGTGTCGGCCATCTCGCTCTCGATCGCGCGCGTAGCGCTGATCGCTTCATCGAGCCGGCGGCGCTCGCGCATCACATCCTGCGCCGCCTTGGGATCGTCCCACAGCGTCGGATCCTCGACGCGTGCGTTAAGTTCATCAAGACGGCGCAGCGCCTTGTCCCAGTCGAGAAAACGCCTGAGCAAGGCGAGCGCGGCATTGATCTTGTCCACATGGGCTTGCGCTTCAGCGCGCATGATTCACTCCATAACCTTCAAATTTTCAGATGCGCCGGCGACGAACGGATCGCGACGACACTAATAGATGCCCTCTTCAGCGAAATTATCCGCTTTCTTGGGCGCAGCAGCAGGACTGTCCGATTCCGAGGAGGAAGAACGCCGGGTCGTCGTGCGGGCCGAACTCGCCTTCTTCTCTGGAATCTCTTCCTTGCGGATCGAGCGCTTGGGCTCGCTTGCCGGACGGAACGCTTCCCAGATCACAGAACTCATCGGGTCATCGCCCGGCCATGCGCCATAGACGATGCGGCCCGAGCGGCGCTCGACGCGGACCATCCGCACCCCGCCCGAAGCGGTGAACGGCACAACCGGCGCGTCCTTGAGCGCAGTCGTAAGGAAGCTCTTTACAATGGGGACTGCGACCGATCCGCCCTGCACATAGCCGCCCATCGAGCGCTGCTGCTGGTCGAAACCCATATAGACCCCGGCAATGAGATCGCGGGACCCGCCGACGAACCAGACATTGGTCGGGCCATTGGTAGTTCCTGTCTTGCCCATCATTGGGCGGTTGAGACTACGCAGGCCGGTCGCGGTACCACGTTCGACCACGCCTTCCAGCATGTGGACGACCTGATAGGCGGTGATCGGGTCCATCAGCTGCTTGCCGTCAGGCAGGAAGCGCGGCATCGGCTTGCCGTCCCAATCGGCCATATTACAGCCCTCGCACGCCTTCCACTTGGCGGGGTAGATAACCTTACCGTTACGGTCCTGCACATAGTCGATGAGGCGCGGGTTCAATTCCTTGCCGTGATTGACCAGCATCGAATAGGCGTTGGTCATCTTTTCGACGGTAGTATCCCCGGCACCGAGTGCGAAGGACAGATAGGGGTCATATTTGCCGATCTTCATCCGGTCGATCGTCTTGACCACCTTTTCCATACCGACCTGGTTGGCGGTACGCACCGTCATCAGGTTGCGCGACTGCTCAAGCCCCCAGCGCATCGTCTGCGGCCCGGCACCGCCCGCTCCGCCAAAGTTGCGGAAGCATTTGCGCCCGAGTGCCGCCGATTGCCACACGCAAAAGGGACCGTCGACAATGATCGAGGCCGGCGTCATGCCGTTATCGAGCGCAGTCGCATAAACAAACGGCTTGATCGTCGAACCCGGCTGGCGCTGAGCCTGCGTCGCGCGGTTGAAGCTCGACAGCCGCGAATCGAACCCGCCCTGCATCGCATAGATTCGGCCCGTATGCGGGTTCTGTACCACCATGCCGCCCGACACTTCGGGAATATTGCGCAGCGCGAACTGCCCTCCGCCGATCGGCTTGACGACGATCAGGTCGCCGGGCTTCATCGCCTGGAACGCGGTACGCCCGTCGCTCTTTCCGTCCTTGCGGAACACCGCTCCGGCGTTGCCTGCCGCCAGCGTCCCGGTCTTGCCCGAAAGCAGGCCGAGCTTTGCCGAACCGGCCGATTTCGCGAGTACAATTGCGACCTGCCAGTCCTCATAGGAGACGCTGGTGAAGGTCGAGGCGAATTGCTGGTGCCACTTGTCTTGATCGAGATTGGTGACGCGTTCGACGGGCCCCGACCAGCCCTTGCCGGCATCATAGCGCAGAAGGCCTTGCCGCAGCGCCTTCTCGGCCGCGCGCTGCATCACATCATTATAGGAGGTGCGCACCCACAGACCGCCGGCATAGACGCTATTGGGGCCTTCCTTGGCCGTTTCGCCGAACCGGTCTTTCAGGATGCGGCGCACTTCTTCCATATAATAGCCGCCGACCGCCTTGAACTGGTCACCGCGAGTCTCAATGACGCCGAGCGGCGTCGCCTGCGCGGCAGCCATCTGCGCCTGCGTGATATAACCATTATCCTCCATTTCGGAGAGGACCCAGTTTCGCCGCGCCATCGCGCGATCGGCATTATTGGGATTGGCGAAGGTTTCCGGTGCCTTGGGCAGAATCGCGAGAAACGCCATCTCATGCAGGTCAAGGTCTCCCACATCCTTGTCGAAATAGGCACGCGCGGCGGCCTGCACGCCAAAGGAGCGTCGGCCGAGTGCAATCTCGTTAAGATAGAGCGAGAGGATTTCCTGCTTCGACAGGTAGGATTCGATGCGGTAGGCGAGCAGTGCTTCCTTGATCTTGCGGGTATAGCTCTGCTCATTGGTGAGCAGCAGATTCTTGGCCACCTGCTGCGTGATGGTCGAAGCACCGCGGGCGCGGCCGTCGCTGGTGAGGTTGTCAATCACCGCACTCGCAATGCCGACATAGTCAACACCGCCATGGCTGAAAAATTCATTATCCTCAGCCGACAGGAAGGCTTCGCGCAGCAGCTTGGGGAATTCGCTGTAATCCAGTTGCACGCGGCGTTCGCGCGCATAGCTGTGGATCGGTTCGCCATTGACGTCGCGCACGATTGTGGGAAGCGGGGATTCGTAATTCACCAGCATCTTGGCATCAGGCAGGTTACGCACAAACAACAGCCAGATGAGAAAAATGCCGAGCAGCGCCAGCCCCAGCAGATAGGCAACCCAGCGCACCCGGCGGAGATGCCAGTTGTTGCGCAGCCATGCGAAAGGGCCGGTGTCCCGGCGCAGGCGCAGGTGGCCGCTTCCGGAAGCCACAGCGTCGCTCGCAGGCAGATTGGAGGCGTCAGGCGCATCAGTCATAAGGGAACGCCTCTAGCAATTTTTAACCGGATTGCCAGCAGGCTATTGCGCCTGCCCACGGCTTTTCATCGCAAACCAGAGGGCGTGGGGCGGATTTGAATGTCATAGCGCGCGCTTGGCGAAATGGATTGTCACCGCCCGGCCAATCCCTTTGGCGATCCGCGCGCGGCCTTCGGGCGACCGCAAAATCTCCTCGTCATCCTTGTTGCTGAGATAGCCAGTCTCGAACAGCACCGAGGGAACGTCGGGCGACTTCAGCACGACAAAACCGGCGAAATGCAGGCCGCCGGTGCGGAAGCTGACGCCCGCGCTGCGCGCCTCGCGCTGGAGGATCCTCGCAAAATCATTCGATACATTCATCGTTTCGCGCTGGGTCAGATCGATGAGAATATTGCCGACCGCCTTCGATTGTTCGCCCAGATCGATGCCGCTGATCACATTGGCGCGGTTTTCCTTGGCGGCAAGTCTGGCCGCTTCACGGTCCGACGCCACCTCGGACAAAGTATAGATGCTCGCGCCCCGCGCCTCGCGGTTCTCCGCGCTGTCGGCGTGGATTGAAATGAACAGCCGGGCGCCGAGCTTGCGCGCGATCTCGTAGCGCTCCTCCAGCACCAGGAAACGATCATCCGCACGCGTGAGCGCAACGCGGACATTTCCGGCCTGGAGTAGCGCGTCCGCCGCCTCGCGCGCGACCGCGAGCGTTATTGCCTTTTCCTCCATCCCGGTTTCAGGCGAAATCGACCCCGGGTCATGACCGCCATGCCCGGCATCCACGACCACGAGTGGAAGTTCCGCCGGATTGGCGGCACCGGCCGGGGCGCGGATCGCGGGGAGCGCATAAGCGGGCTTTGCCCTGCCGATATCGAGCGAGACATGATAGCGCGAAAGCTGCGGTCCGCTGGCCGGGATCAGCAGACGAACGCCGATGAGCAGCAGCGCGATCAGCGCCGCCACCCCGGAAAACCATAAGATCAAGCGCTGCAAGGCGCCACCCGCGTCATGTCGCCGGTCTATGCCCGCCGTTGCTCCGCTTTGCAAACCCGCTGAGACTTCCATCGGGAAGAGGTACGATGCGATCCTATTGTTTTTGTTGCCGCCGCTGCTTTACAATGCTAGCGCCGTGCAATGGCAGCGGCTGGCCTTTCAAACCGGTCTGCCGCGCGCCATACCCCGACATGTCAGACTGGCGCAAATACGCGGTCCGGCACAGTTTTTTTTCAGGTTGACGCTGCATGAGGCAAGACATTTCCCACTCCCCTGCCCCGATCAAGGGTGGCGTGGTGTGGTCAAATGTTGCCGGCGCAACCGCTGGCGGGCGAACCCCGAGTTTCGCCCTGACTTCCTGCAGCAGACGCATTTTTTTCTGTTTAACCCGGATAAAAGCCGCCGGAGCCCAGGTGCCCGGCGCCCTATCCCCATCAGAACGTGCACCCGCCGGACCCGTCGAGGCCCGCCGCCGCACGTGGAGACTATATAATGACAACGCGTATGCTCATCGACGCGCGCCACCGGGAGGAAACCCGGGTCGCCGTCGTCAAGGGAAACCGGATCGAGGAGTTTGATTTCGAATCTGCCGAGCACAAACAGCTCAAGGGCAATATCTATCTGGCAAAAGTAACCCGCGTCGAACCGTCGCTGCAGGCGGCGTTCGTCGATTATGGCGGCAACCGCCACGGCTTCCTCGCCTTCAGCGAAATCCACCCCGATTATTACCAGATTCCGAAAGAAGACCGCGACGCGCTGCTGCGCGAAGAGGCCGAACATGCCGCCGAGGAAGAAAGGCTGCGGGAAGCCGAGGGCGATCTCGACCCGATCGACGGCCATCATGAGGATGACGGCCAGGACGATGACCGCCCCGATGCCGACCTTGAAATACTGGTCGAAGCCAGTGGCGACGGCGAGGACGATGATGTCGCGCCGCAGCCCGAAGCCGTCAGCGGCGACAATGGCCATGACGATGCGGGATCGCACGTCCAGGCCGCCTCGGCTCTGCGCGCCAAGCGCATGGCACTGCGCCGCCGCTACAAGATCCAGGACGTCATCCGCCGCCGTCAGGTGCTGCTGGTGCAGGTCGTCAAGGAAGAGCGCGGCAACAAGGGCGCCGCGCTTACCACCTACCTCAGCCTTGCGGGCCGCTATTGCGTGCTCATGCCCAACACCAGCCATGGCGGCGGCATCAGCCGGAAAATTTCCAACGGAGCCGATCGCAAGCGGCTGAAGTCGATCATCGCCGAGATGAATCTTCCCGCCTCGATGGGCTGCATCGTCCGTACCGCCGGACTCCAGCGCACCAAGACCGAGATCAAGCGCGATTTCGACTATCTCGCCCGCCTGTGGGACGAAATCCGAGAAAAGACGTTGAAGGCTTCGGCGCCTGCGCCGATCCACACCGACAGCGACCTCATCAAGCGCGCCATTCGCGACATCTATAATCGCGAGATCGAGGAAGTGCTGGTCGAGGGCGAGGAAGGCTATCGCGCCGCCAAGGATTTCATGAAACTGCTGATGCCGAGTCATGCCCGGCGCGTGCAGAATTACGCCGATCCCGTGTCGCTGTTCCAGCGCTATGGCGTAGAGGACCAGCTCGCGGCGATGTATAATCCGACCGTGCAGCTCAAATCGGGCGGCTACCTCGTCATCAACCCGACGGAAGCGTTGGTTTCGATCGATATCAACTCCGGACGGTCGACCCGCGAACATGGCATCGAGCAGACGGCGGTTGCGACCAACCTCGAAGCCGCGCGCGAAATCGCCCGCCAGTTGCGCCTGCGCGATATGGCGGGGCTCGTCGTCATCGACTTTATCGACATGGAATCGAACTCGAACATCCGCAAGGTCGAGAAGGCGATGAAGGAAGCCTTGAAGAACGACCGCGCACGTATCCAGGTCGGCCGCATCTCGGGCTTCGGCCTGATGGAAATGAGCCGCCAGCGCCTGCGCACGGGAGTACTCGAAGCCTCAACCCGCGCCTGTCCGCATTGCGAGGGCACCGGCCTTGTGCGCACCGCCTCGTCGGCCGCGCTGTCGGCGCTGCGCATGCTCGAGGAGGAAGCCGCCCGCGGCCGTGCGACCCGGCTCACGCTACGCGCGTCGACCGAGGCCAGCTTCTACGTGCTCAACAACAAGCGCGCCGAACTGGGCGAGATCGAGGATCGTTATGGGGTTTCGGTCGAAATCCTCCCGGACGGCGAAACCGAAGGCGCGCGCATGTCGCTCGATGCCTCCGGGCCTCCGCCCGCCAACGCGCCCAAATTCGTCGCGCTGGTCGATGACGATGAAGATGATTTCAACATCGCGGAAGAGGATGAAATCGACGAGGAGGAAGAGCGTTTCGCCCGCCACGATGACGAACGCGGCGACGGCGAAGGCCGCAAGCGCCGCCGCAAACGCCGCCCCCGCCGCCGCGGCGGACGCGATCGCGACGAACGCAATGAGGAAGCCGAAGGTGCGGAAGCCGCGGACGATGCAGAACTGCCTGAAAGCGCGGAAGAGGCTGGCGAGGACAGCGGCGAAGTTTCGGCTCCCGGTGACGAGGGAGACCGCAAGCGCCGCCGTGGCCGGCGCGGCGGACGCCGCCGCCGTGGCCGCGAAGGCGATAATGGCGAGGCCGCAAGTCCCGTCGAGAGCGAAGCGGAGCCGGTAGAAGCGGCCGAAGGCGCTGCTGAAGAGGCGACAGCTGCTGAAGAGGCTCCGGCTACTGAAGAGGAGACGCCGAAGAAGACCACACGCCGCCGTCCCCGCGCCCGCAAGGATACCGACGAGGCCGTGGCCGCGGAAACCGCAACCGCCGGGGTTGCACCGGCCGAAGCGGTAACGGATGCGGCTCCGGCCAAGCCCAAGCGAGCAAGCCGGGCGCGGAAGGTGTCGGAACCGGTTGCAGCCGAGGCCGCACCGGAGGAAGCCACCGAAGCACCCGCCAAACCGAAGCGCTCCAGCCGCGCCAAGACGGCAAAAGCCGAACCCTCTGCCACCGCGGCACCTGCTGAACCCGACGCGGAAAAACCCGCTCCGGCCAAGCGTACGCGCAAGGCTGCCACACCCAAGGCTGAGACCGCGACGAGCGAGGCCAAGCCGGCCCGCACGCGGAAAGCTCCGGCTCGCAAGGCCGCGGCGCCGGCAAGCGAAACCAGCGGTGACACGGACGCTCCGGCACCCGCTGCAACGGTTTCTGCAGAACCTGCACCCATCGCCGCGGTGCCGCCAGCTGCCGAGCCGGAATCCGGCGACGCTCCGCCGCGCAAGACCGGCTGGTGGCAGCGCACCTTCGGCTGACCGGCTCAACCAATCGCTTACAAAACAGCCCCCGGAAATTATCGCTCAGCGCTTTTTCCCGGGGGCTTTTTTGCGCTTCATCGCGGGTTCAGCCCCTGATAGGATAAGAAGGAATGATGGACCGCTCCGGACTTTTGCGCGCGGCTTCGCTGCGCCTCGCTGCCTTCTTCCTCGTTTTCTGCAGCCTGCTGGCGGCAGTTCCAGCGCAGGCCCAATCAATCCTGCGCGACGCGGAAACCGAAACGCTACTCGACGACATGTCGGCGCCGATCATCAAGGCGGCAGGCCTCGAACCCAAAAACGTCAAGATCGTCCTCATCAACGACAAGGATATCAATGCCTTCGTCGCGGGCGGGCAGATCGTCTATATCCACAGCGGCCTGTTCACCGCCGCCGACAATGCCAATGAGGTGCAGGGCGTGATCGCGCACGAACTGGGTCATGTCGTCGGTGGCCATGTCATCCGCATCGGCGAGGGCATGAAAAAGGCGACCGGCATTTCGATCCTGTCGATGCTGGCGGGGATCGCCGCCGCCGCCGCTGGGGCGGGCGATGCGGGTATGGCGGCGATGGCACTGGGACAAACCGCGGCCTATTCCAGCATGATGAGCTTCTCGCAGACTCAGGAAGCCTCGGCGGATGCAGCTGGCGCCAAATATCTCGCCGATTCAGGGATCAGCGGCAAGGGCAGCCTTGCCTTCTTCAAGAAACTCCAGAATCTCGAATATCGCTACAATGCCGGGGCCAACCGGGATGGTTATGGCCGCACGCACCCGATGACATCCGATCGCATCGCGCGGCTTTCGGACAGTTACCAGAAGGACCCCGCATGGGACCACGCCACCGCGACCAGCCTTGAACAGCGCTTCCAGCGCGCCAAGGCAAAACTGATCGGCTATGTCGAGGAGCCCAAGCGCACGATGCAGCTCTATCCCGAGAGCGACCAGAGCGTTGCTGCCCATTATGCGCGCGCCTATGCCTGGCATAAATCGGGCTACCCGGAAAAGGCGATGACCGAAGTCAATGCGCTCGCCAAACAGCTCCCGGACGATCCTTATGCGCTTGAACTGCAAGGACAGGTCCTGCTCGAATCCGGCCGCCCGAAGGAATCGCTCGGCCCGCTGCGCCGCGCCGTCGCGCTCACCAACAGCCAGCCGCTGATCGCCGGAACGCTCGGCCATGCGCTGGTCGCCACCGAGGATCCCGCCAATCTCGAAGAAGCCGCGCGCGTGCTGAAAGCGGCTGTTGCCAAGGATAATGACAACCCCTTCGCCTGGTATCAGCTCGGCGTCGTCTATCAGCAACAGGGCGATGAACCGCGCGCGGCGCTGGCCACCGCAGAGCGCTACAATATGCAGGGCCAGCACAAACTTGCACTCCCCAATGCCGAAATCGCGATGGCCGGCCTTCCCGCCAATTCAGCCGACTGGCTGCGCGCACAGGATATCGCAATGGTCGCGCGCGCCGAAATCGCGCGTGACAAAAAGCGCAAATAGGTCCAGAATCCAGTCAAATCACAATATCAAGGAGCACTCCTGGCAGCAGGAGCGCGGGGCGGAAGAGATGAACGAGGGTCGCGACACCCACTATCAGCCATGGCTGCGCGATACGGACGCGCCGGATCATAGCACACGCGAGGAAATGTCCGCGCCGTCCCCGGTGCACGAGCGGCGCAGCGAAACGCCGCAGGACAAGCCGCCGATCGGCATCGATCTTGGCCGCTACGTGCGCGAGCATACAGCGCCCGGGCGCATCGGGGGTGACCGTTTGGACGAAGGCGGGATTGGCGAGGACCGCTTTGGCGATGATTATGTGCGACCGCTTCCGACCAGCGCGACGGAAGAAAGCTGGGGTGCCCTTGCCGCCAAATCATCCCGCAAGCTGTTCACCTCGATCAAAAATGGCTGGAACGGCTTTGCCGGCTGGACCATCGCGCTCGGCGAACAGGCCGACATCCCCGCTCGTGTCGCGTCGATGAAGCTCGATGAAAAGGCCAGGATAGCCGCAGCGGCGGTCAGCGACGCATCAAAGACCGCCGCAAGCAAGACGGCTGAACTGTCCCGCTCCGCTGCCGCCCGCACCGCCGAGAGCGCAAAGCAACTGTCGCACAAGACCGTCGAGGGCGTGGCGCGGCTGGAACTGGGTGAGAAGATTGGCGATGTCGCCGAAAAAGCAGGCGAGACGCTCAAGAAAGGCGCGAATAGCGTTGTCGATGTCACCAAGGCCGCGTCGGAAACGGTCGCCGACGTCACCAAAGCGGGTGTCGAAAGCGTGGTCGATGCGACCAAGTCGGGGGTCGAGACCGTATCGCGCGCCGGCGCCGATCTGACCCGCAAGCCGGTTACCGATGCCGCGGCGATTCCATCAGCGCTCGAACAATTGCTGGCCGAAGAGGCCGCCGCAGAAGCGCCCGCAACGCTGTTCGACGCGCCGCCTGTTGCGGCCGCTCCCGCACCGCCGCCGGTCGTCAAGCCCGCACCGACATTGCCGCTGTTCGCCGAGGTGCCGGAAACGGTCCCGGCCCAGCCGAGCCCCAAAAAGGCCCGTCCCTCCTATCGCGATCTTGCGCTCGAACGCGGCGGAGGCACGGAGGAGACGCCGGTAGCGGCGCCCGCACCGCCGACCACGGCCGAACCGCCGTCCGCTGGCGCGGAAACGGCGCAGGTCCAAAGCCCCTCTCCTTTGGCGAGCCGGATGAACGGGTGGCGCAATGCCGCGCGCGAACATTTTACCAAGTCGAAGGATGGTATCGCGCCGTCCACTCCCCAAATCACGGCGTCAGACAGCGAGCCATCATCGCCTGCTACCGGCGCGGGCCTCCCCAGCGCGCTGCTCTATGCCATTGGCGGCACCCTGTTGATCGGGGCGGCGATGTGGGGGATTTCCGGCCATGTCCCGCCACGCGGGCTCAACCAGCCGATCGAGACGGGGTCGACCCCGCCGCTCGCCGCTGCAGGCATTGAGCGCAGCGACCGTGCCGAGATCGAGGCGATCGTCCATGATTATATCCTCAACCATCCCGAGATCATCCCCCAGGCGATGGAGCGCTATCAGGCGAAGGAAATCGCCCAGCGCGTCAGTGGCCTCCGGACCGAGATAGAAACACCCTTTTCGGGCGCATGGACCGGCGCCGCGGACGGCGATGTCACGCTGGTCGAGTTTTCGGACTTTGCTTGCGGTTTCTGCCGCCGCAGCGTCGATGATATCCAGCGCCTGTTGAAGAACGACAAGAAGCTCAAGATCGTATTTCGCGAACTGCCGATCCTGTCCGACCAGAGCGTAGTCGCGGCCAAAACTGGCCTGGCGGCGGCCAAGCAGGGCAAATATATGGCTTATTACAACGCCCAATTCATGAGCGGTCCGCCATCCGATGATAATATCAAGGCTGCTGCCGCCCGGGCTGGCCTCGACGCGGAAGCAACGCAAAAGGCCCTGCTCAACGGCGATATCCAAGCCGAACTCGACAAGAATATGAACCTCGCCCGCCAGCTTGGTTTCAGCGGCACGCCGACCTGGATCGTCGGCGACAAGGTGCTGCAGGGCGCAGTCGGCTATGAGGAACTCAAGAAAGCGGTCGACGAGGCGCGGGCGGCGAAATAGGCTAGGCGCCACCCCGCCCCTTGAACCCCTGCGCAATCACATACCATTCGGGCGAGCCCTTGCGGCTGGCGGGGGGCTTGGCGTGCTTGACACTCTTGAAATTCTGCTTGAGCAGCGTGAGCAACTCGCGGTCGGTGCCGCCGGCGAACACCTTGGCGATGAAATGGCCGCCGGGTTCGAGTACGTCGACGGCGAAATGGGCCGCCGCCTCGACCAGTCCCATGGTGCGCAGATGATCGGTCTGCGGGTGGCCGACCGTATTGGCCGCCATGTCCGAGATGATGAGATCGGGCGCCCGCCCCAGTTCGGCGATCAGCCGCTCCGGCGCCGCATCGTCCATGAAGTCCATTTCGAGCAGGATCGCGCCGTCGATCGGATCGGTGGGGAGCAGATCGATGCCGACGATCGCCGCGCGCGGATTGACGCGGCGCATCACCTGCGTCCAGCCGCCCGGCGCAACGCCGAGGTCCACCACCGCCTTCGCCCTCCTCAGCAACGGGAATTTCTCGTCCAGCTCGATCAGCTTGTAGGCAGCACGGCTGCGATAGCCTTCCGCCTTGGCGCGCTTGACATAAGGGTCGTTCAGCTGGCGTTCGAGCCAGCGCGTCGAGGAAACCTTGCGCCCCTTGGCAGTCTTGACCTTCTGCCTGAGGCCACCGCCGCGCGCGGCGCCGCCTCCGGTGTTGCGGGTACCCGGCCCCCCGCCGCCTTTCCTGCCCCCCATACTCACCGGCGCTGCGCCCGCCGGTCGCGTAATTCCCGCGCCATCAACGAGCGCAATATCCCTTCGCGGATGCCGCGATCGGCGACACCAAGCCGTTCGGCCGGCCAGATATCGAGGATCGATTCCAGGATAGCGCAGCCCGCAACGACCAGGTCAGCGCGCTCGCGCCCGATGCAGGGGAGCGCCACCCGGTCTTCGAGCGAAAGGCCGGAAAGCCGCGCGCTGATATCACGCATCGAGGTAGCGGGAACGATCAGCCCGTCGATCGCGCTGCGATCATAGGCGGGAAGTTCGAGGTGGAGGCTCGCCAGCGTCGTCACCGTACCGCTGGTGCCAAGAAGGCGCGCGGTGCCTTCAGCCGGGCGGCCGACACGCTCGGCAAAGGCCCGGAACGCCTCGCTCACCCGCCCGCGCATATTGGCATAGGCGGCGGTGCGCTGGCTGGCATTTGAATGGTCGAACTGCTCCACCTCGGTCAGTGAAACCACCCCCCACGGCACCGATTGCCAGTCGAGAATCTGCGGTGCGTCGCCACTCGCATCAACGAGTACCAGTTCGGTCGAGCCGCCCCCAATGTCAAAAATCAGCGCCGGTCCGTCACCCGGCTCAAGCAGGATATGGCAGCCGAGCACGGCGAGGCGTGCCTCTTCCTGTGCACTGATGACATCGAGCGCGATGCCGGTTTCGCGATAGACGCGGTTGATGAACTCCCTGCCATTGGCCGCACTGCGGCAGGCTTCGGTTGCAACCGATCGCGCCAGCGTGACATGGCGGCGCCGCAACTTGTCGGCACAGATCGACAGCGCAGCAATGGCGCGGTCCATCGCCGCGTCGCTGATGCGGCCCGTTGCAGCCAGCCCTTCGCCGAGGCGGACAATACGTGAAAAGGCATCGACGACGATGAAACTGTCGCCTGAAGGCTTGGCAACAAGCAGACGGCAATTATTGGTGCCGAGATCGAGCGCAGCATAGCTCGCACGATGAGGGAAACGGGTGGCCGCTTCAAATGAACGGGAAGGCCCGCCGGGTGACGGGGCTTTGTAATGCGCTCCGGATGCTCCGCCGGACGCTTTCGCCAAACCTCCGGCAGCGCCGGAATGCCGTGGCGATGGTGGAAAACCGCTCACCATAGCCTGTAAAACACTTCTTATATTCTCCGGAAAACGGAAAAATCCCGCCGGTACTTGGACCCAAGCCTAGTGCGAAGTGGCGGCGCGCGCAAGTGCACGGTCAACTTCTCGCCGGTTCGCAAGGCGGAGGAGGAAGAATGTGTGATGCCAACAAAAAACCGGCCCCCCAAAAAGGGGGCCGGTCTGGGAGCCTAGCAGGCTGATTTGCCCATTAACGGCGGCGGCAGGGATCGTCCGCCTTGTCGATGGCGTGGCCGGCAAGCGCACCGACACCAGCACCGATAATCGTGCCAATGGTGCGATCGCCGCGACCGGCAATCTGATGTCCGGCAAGTCCGCCCGCAACCGCGCCGATCGCGGCGCCGCCACGACCCTTGTCGCACTGCTGGTAATAGCTCGAACGGTAACGCTGCCCGCGATAGGGGTTGTTGTAACCATTGTCATAATAGCGGCTGGCATGACTATGGCGATATTTGCTGCGATGCGCGTCTGCGGGGACCGCGACGGCGAAGCTCGAGGCAACGATGGCGAGGGCTCCGGCCTTCAGCATGGTGGTTTTGAACACGGTTTTTCTCCTTTGCTTTAGCGTGCCGCTTGCGTCCCTCCAAGAACCGAACCGGCAATGTTGTCCTGTTGATGTTTGTGGGCCGATTCGCGTGAGCCAATACTGAACATCTTTGTTGGCTGGCGTTCAGGTACGGGTTAGAGGCTTAAAAGCCGATGACCGTCCCCCGCAAACCGTCCTGGCGGCGCCTTGCCGCAGCGCTCAGCGTGTTCGTGCTGCTTGGTCCCGCGCCTTGGTTCGAGGTTGTGCCGCCGCCTGCCGATCACCGCCAGTTGCTGACCGCGACGCCGATTGTCTATCCGCCCGGTGCCGGGGATGAGCGCCGTATCGGCGCGCTCGAATATCGCGAGGGCTGGATTCTCGACAGCAGCTATACGGGCTTTGGCGGATTTTCCGGCATGGCGCTGATCGGCCCGCGCCGGTTCCTGCTGGCGGCCGACACTGGCACCCTCACCGGTTTCACGCTTGCACCGGATGGGGCGATCACCCGGCCGTTCATCGCCCCCGTCAAGGATGGCCCGGGCGATCCCAAAAACAAGTTTAACCGCGACTTGGAGGCACTTACCGCCTCACCCGATGGCGAAACTTTCTGGGTTGCCTTCGAACATGTCAACGCGATCTGGAAATACCGCACCGCCTTTTCGGTCGTCGCGGGCGAAGCCTATCCGCCGCTGATGCGTGACTGGCCAAAAAATAGCGGCCCGGAGGCGATGACGCGGCTCGCCGACGGGCGCTTCCTCGTCCTTTCCGAGGGTCAGGATGAAGACCCGCGCGGGCTGGCAGCGATCCTTTTCCTCGGTGATCCTACCCAGACCCCCGACGCCGCCATCCCCTTTTTCTATGATCCGCAAGGCAAGGGCAAGCCGACCGATGCGGTAGAACTTCCCGATCGGCGCATCCTCATCCTCCACCGCCAGCTGTCTTTTCGCGAAGGCTTTGTCTCGACCATCGCCATCGCCGACCTCGAAGGGCTTGGTAAGGATGATGTGCTGCGTTCAAGAACCGTGACCCGGCTTGCTCCGCCGCACATCACTGAAAATTTCGAAGCCATGACGATTGAGCGCGAAGGGCGGGACTGGATGCTGTGGCTGGTCTCCGACGACAATCAAATGGGGTTCCAGCGCAGCCTGCTGGTCAAATATCGTATCCATCCGGAATTGCTGGCGGCTCCTGCTCCGGGTTTTGCCCGATAAAATCATGTTCAGTTATTTTTCAGTTCGGACAAAAGCTTTTGCTCTTCCTTGTAACCGTGCACCTCCTCCCCATCGTAGACCCATGTGTCCCCGTCGCGATAGAAATAGCCTTTCCCCAATCCCGCCGACGTTCCCCATGATGCCTTGTAGCGTTCAACAAAAGTACAAAGATATGCCGTTTCTGGCGCACGATTTTCCGGCGGCGCGCGCCGGCGGTCGAACTGCTCGGTATTCACGTACTGCCATTCACAATTTAGTATTGTCGGTTCTTTCAAGTTGGAAATTTTTGATTCAATCATGTCATTCGTAGATTCGCGACTTTGTGCTGCAGCGGTCGCGTAAAAATTCCACCCGTTAAGGCCCTCTTTCGGCATCGTCTCTTCAGCTGAAGGGCCCGATCGGAAGCCGCGCGTCATCGCATTACTTAAGGCAATTTTGGCCTGCATAGGCTCTGGGGCTGCGTAAGTTGGAGCGGGCGGTGGGCTTTGAGAACAACTGCTCATCACTGCTAAAATGATGATTAAACAAAATGTTCTGCTGACCATTGTCATCGCGAGCCCTCCCTGACCTCTGCAGCAGAGATAGGCTGGCAGCCTTTAAAATTTGATAACAAAAAAGCGGCTCGACGAGCCGCTTCTCTGCCATACGGGTAGGCCCGTCGAATCAGTTGTGCTGTCTCAGGCAGCGGCCTTCTTCTTGGCGACTTCCTTCTTGACCTTCAGCGCACGCGCCGACAGCTTGCTGTCATTGGTCTTGAGGAGCCAGTTGTCGAGGCCGCCATTATGCTCGACCGACCGCAGGCCATGCGTCGAAACGCGCAGCTTCACGCCCTTTTCCAGCGTTTCCGAAATCAGTGTCACATTCTGCAGGTTGGGCAGGAAGGTGCGCTTCGTCTTGTTGTTGGCGTGGGAAACATTGTGACCCACCATGCGACCCTTACCGGTCAGTTCGCAAATGCGCGACATGATAAAAACCTCTGTAAATCTATTCGGATTGTCCGGAAAGCCCGTGCCCCTACAGACAGGACACAGATTCGTCAAGGGGTGCACGCTGGTCTTTCGGGCTTCGCGGCGAACTGCTAGACCCGCGCGCCTGACTGCAACCGGGGCAACGGAACCGGCGGGAACGGAAGCCGCGCGAGAAGGTAGAGGCCTGCATGTTTCAATGGATCACTCACCAGGTTTCGGTGTTCGGCTATGCCGGGATCACCTTCCTCATGTTTCTGGAAAACCTGTTTCCGCCGATCCCGTCCGAGTTGATCATGCCGCTCGGGGGGTTTGTCGCACATCGCGGCCGCCTTGATCTGGTTCCGGTGATCGTGGCCGGCATGCTCGGATCGCTTCTCGGTGCATGGATGTGGTATGAACTAGGCCGCAAGCTCGGCAAGGCGCGGCTCAAGGCATGGGCGGCGCGGCGCGGACGCTGGTTTGCCCTGCACCCGGACGATTTCGACAAGACTGACGACTGGTTCCACCGTCACGGCAACAGCGCCGTTTTTCTGGGACGCATGGTGCCAGGCGTCCGCACGTTGATCTCGGTGCCCGCGGGGTTTGCTGAAATGCCCCGTCTGCCCTTCCTGGCCTGGTCGGCGCTGGGATCGATCCTCTGGTGCAGCATCCTTGCTATTGCGGGCTATCTGCTTGGCGCTCAGTATCAGAAGGTCGAGAGCATCGTCGATCCGGTGTCCAAACTTATACTCGCAGGCGTGGTCGCGCTTTACCTCTATCGCGTCGTAACCTGGAAAACCCCTGCCGGATCAAAAGACTGACCGCCCGTTCAGCCCTGATAAACTAACCTGGATTACATGGCTGGCGCTTGCCGTTTGACCCTTATGTGCTAGGGTGCCGGACGGCCGAAAGCATAACAAGGGGTCGGGCCGCGTTTCATGGACGAACTGGTAGCGAAAAAACGGCATAGCTGGCTGATGCCCCTGCTTGGGGCGTTGCTGGTGCTCGCGCTGACGGCGCTGGCGGCCTATGCCGTGAATCGCGCTGGTGATGCGGTGCAGCACGAGCGCGCCGAACGCGCGGCGTCACGCATTGAAGGGCGCGTCCGCAACCAGATCAGGCTGCTCGATGCAACCGCTGGCCTGTTCCGCGCCGAAGACGTCACCGATCGGGCGTCGTTCCAGCGTTTCCTTTCCGCAATCGATCCGGCTGCCTCCGCGCCGGGCATGCAGGGTATCGGCCTCGCCATGCGCGACGATGGTACCGCGCGCGCCAAGATCAAGCAGTTCTATGGTATCGACCGCGCGATCTGGCCGGCCAGCAACAGTGCCGTGCGTTACCCGATCGTCCTCCTAGAACCCGGTGACGACCGCAACATGGCCGCGCTCGGCTATGACATGTACAGCGAACCCGCCCGCCGCGCCGCGATGGAAAAGGCGATTGCCTGCGATTGCTCGGCCGCATCCGATATTGTCGAGCTGGTGCAGGAAATTGATGGCCCTAAGCAACCCGGCTTCCTTGTCTACCGGCCGAATTATGCGCGCAATGATCCCAACCATCTGGTCGGTTTCGTTTATGCGCCGTTCCGGATCCACGACCTGATGAAGGCGACTATCGACCCTGAACTGGAATCGGGGATCAACGTGCATCTGATCGCGGGACCAAATAGCCGGGGCCAGGACATCTTCAAGAGCGGTGAAATCGGCAAGTATGCGGAACGCTTCCCGATCAAGGTGGCCGATCGCACCTGGACGCTCGAGGTGGACTTTTCCAAAGAGCCCTGGGCAGTCCGCACCATGCCATTGACCTGGCTCGCTGGAACCATGCTGGCAGGCCTGGTCGCTTTCCTCATCTGGATGCAGGCGCGCCGGGCCGAAATTGCCCGTGCGCTCGCCAATGAACGCACCCAGCGCGCCCATGAGCAGCAGTTGATGTTGCAGGAACTTGCGCATCGCCAGAAAAACAGCATTGCGCGAGTCAATTCGATCATCAATCTCACCGCGCGCGAAACCGACGACATGGAAACGTTCAAGAAAATCCTTGAAGGGCGCGTGGCGTCGCTCGCCGCCGCGCAGAGTCAGTTGCTCGGCGAAGGCAATACCGGTGACCTTGAAACCATGATCCGCGAGGAAATCGACCGCGCCGGTTTCAGCAAACATGTCACGATCTCCGGCCCCGAAGTCGAGGTGAGCGAACGCCAGTCGCAACCGCTCGCACTCACTTTCCATGAACTCGTCACCAACGCGGTCAAATATGGCGCTTTCAAAAATGGCGGCAGCATTGCGATCAACTGGTGCCGGAATGGAGATGGTGTCGAACTCGACTGGTCGGAAAACGGGCTTAACGGAACACCGGCAGCCGATCAGGAAGGGTTTGGTACCAAGCTGGTACGCAACCTCATCGAACGGCAGCTGAAGGGTAAATTCGAGCGCATTACAGCGCCGGGGCAGTTCACTACCCGGATTGGCTGGCCGGCCTGAGCCCGGCATTCCGGCCTCCCCTTGGCGCCGCCGGACGGCTGCGCTAACCACAAACCCGATGTCCATGCCCTTCCCCCTTTCCCCCTTCATGGTCCGCGCACTCGAACTCGCGCGCGAAGCGGCGGTGGCGAACGAAGTGCCGATCGGCGCGGTCGTGGTGCGCGAAGGAACGATCATCGGAGAGGGCAATAACCGTACACGGCGCGATGCCGACCCCACCGCCCATGCCGAGATCGTCGCGATCCGGGCGGCTGCGGCCGCTATCGGCAACGACCGGCTGACCGGCTGTGACCTCTGGGTAACGCTGGAGCCCTGCCCCATGTGCGCGGGCGCAATCGCCCATGCGCGCATTGCCCGGCTTTATTATGGCGCGGCTGATCCCAAGGGAGGGGGAATCGATCATGGCGCGCGGGTGTTCAGCCACTCTACCTGCCATCATCGTCCGGAGGTTTTTGAAGGTATCGCCTCGGCCGAGGCCGGCGCGTTGCTGCGCTCCTTTTTTGCAGGCAAGCGCTAGCGGTAACGCGCCCAGAGGAGCCAGCCGGCGAGGCTCCCCGCCGCGATCCAGATCATGAGGATCGCGATCATCCCGGCGGTCGACGATGGTTTATCACGGGCGGCGGCCTGTTCGCGCAAATCGGCCATGACCGGCGGTGGGATAAGCCGCACCGCCACGATAATCCCCAGCGGGACCAGCAGTAGGTCATCGAGATAGCCCAGCACGGGAATGAAATCAGGGATGAGGTCAAGTGGTGACAATGCATAGGCGGCAACAATGGCCGCCACCGCCTTGACATACCAGGGCACCCGGGGATCGCGCGCCGCCAGCCATAGCGCCACGACGTCGCGTTTGATCGCCCACGCCCATTGCCGGAAGCGCGCAATCATCCGTATTGCGCCATTGAAACGTAATCAGCCCTGCGTGATGGCCTGTTTGTGGGCACGGCCATTTTCGACATAATGGGCAACCCCGGTCTGCATTTCGGCGAGCGCCTCATCGGTGAGATCGCGGACATAGCGCGCCGGAACGCCTGACCAGAGCTGGCGACCGAGCAGCGTCTTGCCCGGCGTCAGCATCGCGCCCGCCGCAAGCATGCCATCGGTTTCAATCCGCGCGCCATTCATCACGGTCGCGCTCATGCCGACAAAGGCGCGGTCCTCGAGGATACAGCCATGTACAACGGCATGATGGCCGACCAGCACATCCTCACCGATGATCGCTGGATAACCGTCGGGCGCGCCGGGCATCGGGCTGTCGCAATGGATCACGCTATTGTCCTGGATATTGGTACGCGCGCCAATCACGATGCGGTTGACGTCGGCGCGGAGCGTACAGTTATACCAGATGCTGACGTCGGCGCCGATGGTGACATCGCCGATGATGCAACAGCCCGGCGCGATGAATGCGCTGTCATGGATTTGCGGCGTCTTGCCGTGGATGGAGATCAGCGTGACGCCGGGATGAGAATCGGTCATTCGCCCTCCTTCTTCCAAAATTTGACCAGCGGCAAGACCGAACCATAGTCATCGGTCCAGCCGCGGAAGGGCTTGTCGTCGCGCAAGGCAGACCATTCGTAGGGCTGGCCCGCCGCATAGCCGGTTGCATTGTCGAGCAGCGTTTCATCCGCAGCCATCGCAACCCAGGTTGATGCCGTCAGCGCCGCGTCGCCAGGATCCGGGGAATCCCAGCGGGCCGCCGTAGCCCACCCGTCCTTGCGCGCTTCGGCTTCAAGCACCGGCTCAAGATCGAAATAGCGGTTTGAAATATGCACCACAAGTACACCCTTGGGGCTCAGGACGCGGCGATAGACCTGAAAGGCCTCCCGTGTCAGGAGGTGCATCGGGATCGCATCGGAGGAGAAGGCATCGATCACCAGTACGTCGAGCGACTGGGCGGGTTGGTCCGCCAGCGTAAGGCGAGCGTCGCCGACGTGAATCTTGGCGTCCGGCGCACAGCGCGACAAAAATGAGAAATTCTTGGGGTCCTTCGCAATGTCAACCATCACCGGGTCGATCTCGTAGAGATGCCAGTCCTGGTCCGCCTGTCTGTAACAGGCTAGCGTGCCTGCTCCCAGCCCGACAATGCCAACCCTGGCGTTGGGATAAACGCGCGGCGCACGCGACAGCACGATGCCTACACCCGAACTCGTCCCGTAATAGCTGGTCGGTTCGGTAGCACGCGCCGGATCGAGATGCTGCAAACCATGTAGCGTCGTGCCGTTGACCAGTTTCTGGAGTTTGTCGCCATGGTCCGGATAAACCGTATAGACACCAAAATAGCTGCGGGTGCGTAAACCCTCAAGGCGCGGTTGCACTTTGTTCCAGCCGTCCGCGACCGCCATGGTTGCGAGCAGCATGATAAGAAAGGCAATGCGGTTGCCGGTCATCCAGATGCCAATCACCAGCAGAACCACCACTGCAATCCCGAACTGTGTGTCTGGCGGACTACCATTATGGTAGAGATAACGGATAGCGCCGCCAAGAATCGCACCTGCGATGACCCATTGGACAAGATGCGCGATCCGGAGCGGCAGCCCGAGACGATGGATTACCGGAATGAGTGCCTGTTGCGGCACCAGCGCGCCGGCAGCGAGTATGAGCAGCGGGTGCTCATAGACCCAGTTGAACAGTACCGGGGCGAGCAGCGCGCAGAAGATACCACCGATCACGCCGCCGACCGACATCAGCAGATAGAATTGGGTGAGATATTTGGGACTCGGGCGGTCTTCATACATCATCGTGTGAAGCGCGACGGCCACTATGAACAGCAGAACCAGACTCGCTGCCATCAGCAACACGGGGCTGCGGGTTGCTGACACCAAAGCAGTTCCCCCCAGCGTCATGATGAGAAAGGGGCTCAGGAACAGGATCAGCCGGGCCAAGCCCCTCCTCTCGGCAAAAGCGACGGAAAAGCTAAGCAGATAGATGCCGAGCGGAATCACCCACAATAAGGGGACCGCCATCATGTCTGTGGTGAGATGCGTCGTGGTCGACAGCATCAGCCCGGAAGGCACCGCAGCGAGCGCGATCCACTTGAGCTTGCGGACAAGGGTTGGCGGCGCTTCGTCCATCGCTGCGGCAGCCGTCACGTCTTCGGCCACCACCGCGCTGCGATCACGATAAATGGTATAGGCGCAGGCCGCCATCAGCAGGAACAGCAACCCGTAAATGCCGCTCCACAGCCAGCTTTGCGCGCTGCTGCCAAGCAAGGGCTCGACCACCAGCGGATAGGCCAGCAATCCTGCAAAGCTGCCGAAATTGGACGCGGCGTAGAGCGGATAGGGATCGGCATGGGGCGCATGGAAATGGAACCATCGCTGCATCAGCGGCGCTTGCGCCGCAACCGCGAGAAACAGCGGCCCGATCGAGGCGGCGAGCAGCCAGGGGACGAACAGCACGACACTGGAATTGGCGGGCGGGTTGCCCGCGATAAGGCCGACCGGCAGCCACAAGGCAGCGACCAGAAACAGGCCGATATGGATCATCGCCTGCTGGCGCGGCAGGCGCTGCGACAGCCAGTGGGCATAGGCATAGCCACCGAGCAGCAAGGCCTGATAAACGAGTTGCGCGCTGTTCCAAACCGCGGGTGCACCGCCGAGGCGCGGCATCGCCATGCGCGCGACCAGGGGCTGGACCAAGAAGAGCAGGAAACTGCCAGTGAGGATCGTCAGCGTGAACAGCCAGCGGCGCGAGGCGTTATAGGATTCAGGCTCGGGCTGCGTCTCTGACCGGGGTATAACAGTGTCGTTCACGGTAAACTTTCTTTATTGGAACGCGGTGTCTGCGTCCTCAGTCTCACCCGTTCAGCAGTCGCGCCGCCAGCGGAGCGTGATAGGTCAACACCCCCGAACAGCCTGCACGCTTGAAGCTGGTCAGTGTTTCCATGACCAGCGCATCGCGCTCGCCCGCGCCCGCCGCAACCGCGGCCTCGATCATCGCATATTCGCCTGATACCTGATAGGCGAAGACCGGCACCGCGAAATGGTCGCGTACACGCGCGATGATGTCGAGATAGGGAAGGCCCGGCTTGACCATCACGCTGTCGGCGCCTTCGGCTATATCCATGGCGACCTCACGCAAGGCCTCGTCGCTGTTGGCGGGGTCCATCTGATAGGCCTTCTTGTCGCCCTTCAGCAGCCCGCGCGAACCCACCGCATCGCGAAACGGGCCATAGAAGGCGCTCGCATATTTGGCGGCATAGGCCATGATCTGGACATTGCGGTGCTCGCCCATTTCGAGTGCGCGGCGGATGATGCCGATGCGGCCGTCCATCATGTCCGAAGGTGCGATGATGTCCGCGCCCGCTTCGGCCTGATTGACCGCCTGATCGACCAGCACCGCCACCGTCTCATCGTTGAGGACATAACCATCCTCGTCGATCAGTCCGTCCTGGCCGTGGCTGGTATAGGGGTCGAGCGCGACATCGGTGAGAATACCGATATCATTGCCGCACGCGTCCTTGATTGCCCGGATTGCGCGGCACATCAGATTGTCGGGGTTGAGCGCCTCCGCGCCATCATCGCTGCGCAGATGAAGCTCGGTGTTGGGAAATAGTGCAAGGCAGGGAATACCGAGCGCAACCGCTTCCTTCGCGCGCGCAACGATGCCGTCAACCGACCAGCGTGACACGCCGGGGAGCGAGGCGATTGGCTCTTCGACGCCCTGCCCGCTGGTAATGAACAACGGCCATATGAGGTCAGCGGGCGTCACCAGATTTTCCCGCACCATCGCCCGGCTCCAGGCATGCGCACGTGTCCGGCGCAGACGGGTGGCGGGATAGGCGGCGGGAGAAAGGTTCGGCTTGGTCATGGCGCGCGGGTTTAACGGCCAGTTGACCAAAGGGAAAGCGTGAAGGTTAATGAAACCCGCGTCTTCGGCGTTTGCTGTCCGCCCCTCCCCATCTCACCGTCCGCCGCCCGGGACGGCCATCAGTTCCGCCAGCCGCGCGCGGAACGCGGCAAGGTCGCGGCCTTCGAGTTCGGCGCTCTGGACATAATTGACCGAGCGCGGGTCGATGCGCGCACCGTTGCGGTACATTTCATAATGAAGGTGCGGCCCGGTCGACATGCCGGTCGATCCGACATAGCCGATCACCTGTCCGCGCGAGACGCGCTGCCCGGGCGTCACCGCAAAAGCGCTGAGATGCCCGTAACCCGAGGCGAGGCCGCCGCCGATATCCAGCTGGATGAAATTGCCGTAACCGCCTTTGCGCGCCGCATAGCTGATCGTACCGTCGGCAACTGCGTGCACCGGTGTCCCGCTCGGCGCGGCATAGTCGGTGCCGGTGTGGAGTTTCAGGAAGCGCAGGATCGGGTGCATGCGCCAGCCGTAGTTGGAACTGACCCGCGCGCCTTGAACAGGCACTGCCAGCCCGCTCTGCGACTTGCCTGCGCCCGCGGCGTCGTACCATATCGTCTGCCCGTCCTTCTTCCAGCGCATGATCTGGAGGCCGGCGCGGCCGTTGCGCTGAAGCCCGGCATAGAGGAGATCACCTATCGCGACTTCGCCCGTCACGGCGCGGCGATAGTCGATGATAAGATCGAACTGGTCAGACGGAAAATAATCGGCGCCAATGTCGCTCTCACTGGCGATCACGCGCAGATAATCCTGCACCGCGGCCGCGGGTGCACCGGCAGCGCGGGCCGCGCGATAGAGGCCCATGTCTCCGATTGTGCCGCGAATGCGGAGCGGCGTCGAATCGACCGCGACCGGCAGTGGCCTGAGTTTGAGCGTGCCATCGACGCGCACCAGTTCAAGCTTGAGATCGAAGCGGGCGCGAAAGCTCATCTGTTCGAGCGGCCGCGCGCCTCCGATTTCGCCACGCTTGCCGAGACGGATCGCGATGCGCGTGCCCGGCCGGATATCGGCCGGTGCGACGGCCGTGGCGATCGCATTCATCGCCCCGCGCGCATCCTCCGCGCCAACGCCCGAACGCGACAATAGCCGGACAAGGCTGTCGCCCTGCGCCAGAGTCGCGGTCAGCATCAATTCGGGCCGTTCAGGCGCATTCGCGAGCGGCCGCACCCGGTCGGTCGATCCCATCCGGCTCCCGGTATCGGCGCCGAGCGCGAGCGGGGCGATGATCTGCGCCTGCGCCTCATCCCAGTCGCCAGAGGAGAGCGGCGGCGGGGCAATGCTCTCGATCGGCTGGAGGCCCGGCGCGAGCGCCAGTGCCGAACCACACAGCAGCGTCAGCGTTGTAAGCCCGCGCCACCAGCGCCCGGAGCCTCTATCACAGGCGAGATCCGGCGTCAGGTCCGTCAGGATGCTCCGCCAGTGCCGGGCAATCCGCCGCTTATCCGGAACCGCAGACACGCCACGCGCACCAAAACGCCGGTCGAGCGCGATCGCGCCGCCGCCGCCAAACTTCAGGTCCTCTATGTGCCGGTCGAAATACAAATGCCCAATCCCGCTTCCACAAGGCACCACGGCCAGCGCCTTGGGCTTGTTCGGCGAGCATCTGTAAACAAGTAGCGTTAAAAGCCTCTTAATCGCCATACACCGAGTGCAATCGCGCTTGCATTGCGGTCGCGCCCTGCCAAAGTGGGCGCCATCAACCAGAGGAATGAGCGATGAACGGCAGGCAGACGGTATGGATCACGGGCGCGTCGTCGGGCATCGGGGAAGGTCTGGCGCGGGGATGGGCGGCGCGCGCCGCGACGCTGATCCTGTCGGGGCGCAACGTCGCGGAACTGGAAAGGGTCGCGGCCGAATGCCCGGGCGGTCATCTGGTGCTGCCGTTCGAGGCCACGGATTTCGACGCGATCCCGCATCTGGTGGAACAGGCGAAGGGGCACAGCGGACGCATTGACGTGCTGGTCAACAATGCCGGCATCTCGCAGCGCTCGCTCGCGGTCGAAACCGACATGAGCGTGTATCACCGCATCATCGACGTCGACCTCAAGGCGCCGGTCGCGCTCACCCAGGCGGTGCTGCCCGTGATGGTCGCGCAGGGCTCGGGCCAGATCGTGATGATCTCGAGCGTAGCGGGGTTGGTCGGCTCGCCGCTGCGCACCGCCTATAGCGCGGCCAAGCACGGGCTCGTCGGCTATGCCGATGCGTTGCGCAGCGAGGTCGCCGCGCTCGGCCTTGAGGTCTATGTTGTCGCCCCCGGATCGGTGAAGACGCAGGTGTCGGTCAACGCACTTGATGCCAGCGGCACGGCGCGCGGCTTTTCCGACGATGCTATCGAAAATGGCATGTCAACCGCCGAGGCCGCCGACCGCATCCTCGCCGCGATCGATGCGAAGCAGCGCGAATTTGTGCTCGCCGGAGACATGGAAGCGGGGCTCGTCACCCTGCGCCGCGCCAATCCGGATGCGCTGTTCGACATGGTCGAGCAGTTCATGGCCGGGGGCTATGCGCAGCAGGTGGGTGCGGTCCGATAATCAAACTGATCCCCTTGATCCCCGCTTTGGTAAACCCGCCATGACCAGTTTCGCGCGTTCCGCGGTCACCGCCGTGCTCGGCCCGACCAATACCGGCAAAACGCATCTCGCAGTCGAGCGATTGTGTGCGCATGCCAGCGGCATCATGGGCTTTCCGCTGCGCCTGCTCGCCCGCGAGATCTACGACCGGGTGGTAACGCTGAAAGGTGAGGCACAGGTCGGGCTGATCACCGGCGAGGAGAAAATCCTGCCGCCCGGAGCGAAATATCTTTTGACCACGGTCGAATCGATGCCGCTTGATCAGCAAGCGGCCTTCGTCGCGGTCGATGAGGTCCAGCTCGGCGCGGATCCCGAGCGTGGCCATGTCTTCACCGACCGGCTGCTGCGGGCACGCGGCTATGCCGAGACGATGTTTTTGGGATCGGACAGCATGAGCGGGCTGGTGCGCAGCCTCGTCCCGGAGGCGGAGATCATCGGCCGCCCACGCTTTTCGACATTGAGCTACGCCGGGCACAAGAAGCTGTCGCGCCTCCCCCGCCGCTCGGCGATCGTCGCGTTCAGCGCCGAGGAAGTCTATGCCATCGCCGAAGCGTTGCGGCGGCTGCGCGGCGGCGCGGCGGTGGTGATGGGCGCGCTTTCTCCGCGCACCCGCAACGCTCAGGTGGCGATGTATCAGGCCGGCGAGGTCGATTATCTGGTTGCGACGGATGCAATCGGCATGGGGCTCAATCTCGATGTCAACCATGTCGCCTTCGCCAGCCTCAACAAGTTCGACGGACGGCGGCTGCGCCGTCTCACCATCGCCGAGATGGCGCAGATCGCGGGCCGTGCCGGACGGCATCAGCAGGACGGTACCTTCGGCACGGTCGGCAACGAGGCCGCGCTCGCCTTCACCCCCGAGGAAATCGAGGCGATAGAGGAACATCGTTTCCCCCGCATGAGCCAGCTCTACTGGCGCAAGGGCGATCCCAGCCTCGACAGCGTCGACGCACTGCTCGCCGATCTCGAGGCCCAGCCTGACCGCCCCCAACTCGTCGCCGCACCGGAAGCGATCGATCTCGCCGTGCTGAAACGCCTTGCCGATGAGGCCGACGTGCGCGGCGCCGCGACCAGCCCGGCGATGGTGCGCCGGCTGTGGGACGTGTGCGGCGTTCCCGATTTCCTCAAGATGGGCGCCGACCACCATGCCCGCCTCATCCACCGGCTGTGGCGCTATCGCTCGGGTCAGGCGGTCGATGGCGGCAAGGGCGGCGGCATGGCGGGGCATGTCGATGGCGGCTGGTTCGCCGACCAGCTCGCGCGGCTCGACCGTACCGATGGAGATGTCGAAACGCTGGCGGCGCGGATCGCCGGGGTGCGGACCTGGTGCTACATTGCGCACCGTCCCGACTGGCTGCTCAACGCCGATATCATGGCCGAGCGTGCCCGTGCGGTTGAAACCCGGCTTTCGGACGCGCTGCACGAACGCCTCACCCAGCGCTTCGTCGACCGCCGCACCTCCTTGCTGCTGCGATCGCTCGGCGAAGGCGATAAGGCCTTGGCGGTGAGCGTGACTGCGGATAATGCGGTGCTCGTCGAAGGTGAGGAGATCGGCACGCTCCACGGGTTCCGCTTCATCGCGGACAAGGCGGCGCGCGCATCGGACCATCGCCTGTTACTCGCAGCTGCGGAGAAGCATTTGGCTGAAGAATATCAAGAGCGCGCGGCGAAACTCGCCGCCGCCCCCGACGCGGAATTGAGCCTCAGGACGGAGCCGGGCGGTGTACCCGCGATCCTGTGGCAGGAGGATGTAGTGGCCGAGCTTGCCAAGGGCGGCAGCCTGCTCGCGCCCACGGTCCAGATCGACAAGCATCTGCGCGGCGTCACCCATGCCCAGCAGCAGGAAGCGATCCGCGTGCGGCTCGCCACCTGGCTCAACACGCAGATCGGCAAACATGCCGAACCGCTCGTGAAAGCGCACGAGATTGCGGGCGATGCCCAGGCGAGCGGGACATTGCGCGGCTTCCTTGCACCGTTCGTCGATGAAGGCGGGATCGCCCAGCGCCACAGCCTCGACCGGTCGCTTGCCGCGCTCACCCCCGAAGATCGCGCACGGATCAAGCCGCTCGGTCTTGCCGTCGGCAGCCTCGACCTGTTCCTCCATGCAATGCTCAAGCCCGAACCGGCACGCTGGCGGCTCGCACTGCTCTCGTTATGGCACGGCCGTCCGTTGCGCGCGCAGCCGCCAGCGGGCGCGGTACGTATTGTCAGCGAGGACCGCGACATCCGCGATGGTGCGCGCGATGCGGGCTTCCGCTCGCTCGGCCCGCTGCTGCTCCGGATCGACATGATCGAGCGCGTCGCACGCAATGCCCATGAACAGCGCGTTGCCGCCGAACAGGTGGTGCCCGAGGCCGATCGGAAGGGCCGCGCGCGTTATCCGCTCGATGCGACGCTGGCAACCTCGCTCGGGCTTGACACGGTCGCGTTCCACAAGCTGCTGGCGATGCTCGGTTTTCGCCCAGCGCGTGGCGGTGGGGACGGTAGTGCGGCGAATGACGGGCCAACGCCCGAAGGCACTGAGCTGGAAGCTGCCCCCGCAGCGGCGGAAGCGGCCGAACCGGCCAAAACGGAAGCGGAAGCGGCGGCGGCGCCCGCTAGCGAAGAACCCGCCGCGTTTGAACCGGCCGCTGAAGAGCCGGCAACGGAAACTCCGGCGACCGGCACCGGCGGCGGGACGGTCACAGAAGAAGCTACTGAGGCGACCGCCGACGCTCCTGCCGCCGCAACGAGCGACACTGAGACGGCCGCATCCGGCTCAGCAACGGCTGAAGCGTCACCGCCCCCGGCTGTGGTGACTGACGCGCCGCTGTGGAGTTGGCATGGCCGGGTCAAGGAGCATCACGGCCGTGACCGGCGAGACGGCAATCGCAGCCAACCGCGCCGCAAACCCAACGTCAATGCGGCCCCCGGCGCTCCGCGCAAGAAACGTCCGTCGGACCGGCGTAATCCCGGGCCCGGCGGTCCTCCGCGAGGCCCCCGGCGCGAGGAAAAGCCCGCACGTCAGTCGAACCCGGCACATAGCCCGTTCGCCGGCCTCGCCGATTTGCTGGGCGGCAGCGACAAGGGGAGCAAGGATTGATCACTTGCCGTCCTTGCGAGCGTAGCGAAGCAAACCAGCGCGGTTTACCCCGCGCTGGTTTGCTTCGCGGCGTTGGCCGCTCGCAATGACGGTTATCAAGCTTCTCGTCCTCGCAATTTGATGTCTTCCGAAATCCTGCGCATCGACAAGCTGCTCTGGTACCTGCGCTTCGCCAGGTCGCGCAGTATCGCGCAAACCATGGCTGAAACCGGTCATATCCGCCTCAACGGCCGCCGTATCGACAAGGCGAGCGTCGCCGTGCGCGCCGGTGACGTCTTGACGCTGCCGGTCCACGGCGAGGTGCGCGCCATCCGCATCCTCACGCTCCCCGCCCGCCGCGGCCCGCCAAGCGAAGCAGCGGAATGTTGGGAGGCCGCGGATAGCAACGCTTAGCGCACCCGCCCCGTCGGGACGGATGTATTTATTCCCGTCGTCACATTGATAATGAATCGCAACAGGCGCTTCCCCGTTGACGCAAGGCGGAGCCGCTAATAACGCAAGAATGGAAATGCGGCGCCCACGCGCCAGACAAGACAACAGGAGTATCCGCCATGACCTACGTCGTCACCGAAGCCTGCATCAAGTGCAAGTATATGGACTGCGTCGAGGTCTGTCCGGTCGATTGCTTCTATGAAGGCGAGAATATGCTCGTCATCAACCCGAGCGAATGCATCGATTGTGGCGTCTGCGAGCCCGAATGCCCGGCCGAGGCGATCCTGCCCGATACCGAGAGTGGCCTGGAAAAATGGCTTGAACTTAACGCTACCTATTCGGCGCAATGGCCCAACATCACCAGCAAGGGCGAGCAGCCTGCCGATGCCGACGAGCATAAAGGCGAGGAAGGCAAGTTCGAGAAATATTTCTCGGCCGAACCCGGCCAAGGCGATTGAGCCACCCGTATCGGCCCCTTCCAGGGAAGTCCAAGGCGCGGAACAGCTTTTGGAGTGGATAAAATCTCGCAGTAGCAGCTTTCTCCTGCGGCGAGTGGTCCTCGGACCCTTTGCGCTGTCGAGGTGCTGTAATAAGAATCTGTAAATAAACGATATTTCATCATCGGCGCACGAAAGTTCCCGGGGGTAGAAATTTTATGACGAATCTGTTAAAAGACTCGGCAAGTGCATGGGTGGCGCCTGCCCCCTTGCAGGAGTTGCAATTTGTCTTTTCGCCAGATGTCAAAAACTGAACCCGGCCGCTTCCAGTGTGCCCATGCGGTTTTGCGTCCGGCGCAATCCTGAAAAAGAAAGGGTCAATCGAGTATGGCTGCCAAGGCGCTGTCTTTCGACGTGGGCGATTATGTGGTCTATCCCAAGCATGGGGTCGGCCGCGTGGTCGAACTGCTGAACCAGGAAATCGCAGGGATGAACCTCGAACTTTATGTCCTGCGCTTCGAAAAGGAAAAAATGACCCTGCGCGTTCCGACCAACAAGGCGGAAAGCGTCGGCATGCGCAAGCTTTCGTCGGACAAGACGATGAAGGAAGCGCTCGATGTCCTCAAGACCAAGCCCAAGGTCAAGCGCACCATGTGGTCGCGCCGCGCGCAGGAATATGAAGCCAAGATCAACTCAGGCGACCTCGTTTCGATTGCCGAGGTGACGCGCGACCTGTTCCGCGCCGACGACCAGCCGGAGCAGAGCTATTCGGAACGCCAGATTTTCGAAGCAGCCTCGTCGCGTCTCGCGCGTGAAGTCGCGGCGGCGGAATCGACCGACGAACCGGCCGCGCTCAAGAAGATCCTTGAGATCCTCAACAAATATGCGCCGCAATATTATGCGGAAAAAACCGAGTAAGAGTCCGCAAGAAAATTTGCCCTCCACTGGCAATAAAAAGCCCGCCCGGTCCGGCCGCGGCGGGCTTTTTATGTGCCGCGATTTCAGCCTTCCTGGCGAGGGGCGGAACCGGCCACTGCCATTTCCACATCATTAACCAAATTTCGCTACAGCATGGCAGCATGACCTGGACCATCCGCCTGTTTGCCTGCCTTGCCCTCGGGGCCACCCTCACCAGTCTCGCCGCGCCCGCCGAAGCCGCGCAGAGGCGCTATGGCGTGGTGAGTTTCAGCCGCATACAGATCGACGGCAATTTCAACGGCGCTATCCGCGTCGGTACATCGGCCTCGGTCACCGCTGAGGGCGATACAGCGGCGCTCGAAAGCCTGTCGGTCGAGGTCCAGAACGACACGCTCTATATCCGCCTGCTGCACAGTGACAAGGAACGCGGCGCATCTGACCGCCGCCGCGCGCCGATCACGCTTGCGATTGACGCGACCCGGCTCGACGGCGTCCTTATCAACGGCAATGGCCGCATCCACGCCAGCGGACTGCGCGAGAACGACACCATGCTGATCCTGCGCGGCAGCGGTGAGCTCAGCGCCGATGCCATCAGCACCACCAACCTTGTCGCAGCGCTCGACGGCGCGGGCAAGCTCATCATCGCCGGGAAGGCCAACAGCGCCAAGGTCCAGATCAAGGGGTCGGGCACGGCCGATGCGAGCGCGCTCGCGGTACGTGATCTCGATGTCGACGCCCGGGGATCGGCCAATGGCAGCTTTTCCGCCAGCCGCCGCGCCGGCGTCAATGCCCAGGGGCTGGCGACCGTCGACATCAGCGGCACCGCCGCCTGCACGGTCAAGAACAGCGGCAATGGCGAGGTTTATTGCGGCCGCTAACCCCCTAGACGCGCTCGGCCTGCGCCACGGCATCGGACGCGCGCAACGCTGACAATATCCGCATCAGGTGCTGGACGTCATGCACTTCGAGATCAACCTCGAAGGTGTGGAAATTGCCCTCCCGGTTGGTCAGCTTGAGGTTGAGGATATTGGCCTTGTGGGTGCCGAATACCCCCGCCATCTCGCTGAGCGTGCCGGGTTCGTTGTGCAGCACGACGCACAGGCGCGCGGTGCCGCCCTCGGTGCGTTCGTTCCAGGCGAGGTCGACCCAGTCGGCATCGGTCATATCACCCAGGGTACGGCAATCGATCGCGTGGATTTCTACCGCGTCACCCTCCCGCCTGAGGCCGACGATGCGGTCGCCGGGAACTGGATAGCAGCAATCGGCGAGACGGATCGCGACGCCCGGGGTCAGCCCACGGATCGAGATGGCACTGGTCTGTCCAGGTACATGGCCCAGGTCGCGTGCCTGACTGACGCTTCCCGGCATCAGCGCCTCCATGACTTCCTCGTCGCTATATTTGCGCTTGCCGATGCCGAACATGAGTTCGTCCTCACTGCCCGCCTTGAGCCGCTTGATGCCGTTCGCCAGCGCCTTCTTGCCAACCTTGCCGGGGAGTCGCTCGGCGATCTCGGCATAAAGTTTGCGGCCAAGCGCGATCACCTCCTCGCGCTCCTTGCCACGCACATGACGCCGGATCGCGGCGCGCGCCTTGCCTGAAATGACAAAGTTGAGCCAGACGGGCTGCGATTCCTGCGTCACCGAGGTCAGAATCTCGACGCTGTCGCCATTGTTGAGCAGGGTCCGCAAGGGCACCAGCCGCCCGTTCACCTTCGCTCCGACGGTCTTGTCGCCCAGTTCGGTATGGACCGCATAGGCGAAATCGACCGGGGTCGCGCCCTTGGGTAGCTGGTGCAGCGCGCCCTTGGGGGTGAAGGCGAAGATGCGGTCCTGATACATCGCCATGCGGGTATGTTCGAGCAGTTCCTCGGCATCGTCCGCCGTGTCGAGAATTTCGATGAGGTCCCTGATCCACCCCGCCTGCCCGTCGGGCCGCACACCGCCCTGCTTGTAGGCCCAGTGCGCGGCCAGCCCGAACTCGCTCGCCTGGTGCATATCGCGCGAGCGAATCTGGATTTCGACACGCATATTGTCGCGCGTCATCACCGTTGTGTGGAGCGAACGATAGCCGTTGCGCTTGGGGGTCGAGATATAATCCTTGAACCGGCCCGGCACCATCTTCCAGCGCTGGTGGATCACGCCGAGCGCGCGATAGCAATCCTCGACATTCTCGACAATCACGCGGAAGGCGATGATGTCGGTGACCTGTTCGAAGCTGACATGACGCTCGGCCATCTTGCGCCAGATCGAATAGGGGTGTTTCTCGCGGCCTGAAACTTCGGCGTTGATACCATGCTCGACCAGCTGGTCGTGGATATTGCCGGCAATGCGTTTGACCTCGGTCGCGCCGCGGGCCGCCAGCTTGTCGAGTCGCCCGGTGACAGTCGCATAGGCTTCAGGCTCAAGCTCCTTGAACGCCAGCATCTGCATCTCGCGCATGAACTCGTACATGCCGATCCGCTCAGCAAGCGGGGCGTAGATATCCATTGTCTCCTTCGCGATCCTCCGCCGCTTTTCGGGCTTGGGGATGTGATGGAGAGTGCGCATATTGTGAAGCCGGTCGGCGAGCTTGACCAGCAGCACGCGGATATCATCCGACATGGCAAGGAGAAACTTGCGCAGATTCTCCGCCGCCTTTTCAGTGTCGGTTTCGGCCGAAATTTCCTTGGCCTCGATCTGCGAGAGCTTGGTCACACCATCGACCAGGCGCGCGACATCATCACCGAACAGGCGCTGGATCTCTTCCGGCGTCGTCAGCGTATCCTCCAGCGTATCGTGGAGCAGCGCGGTGATGATCGTGTCCTGATCGAGCTTCAGGTCGGTGAGGATGCCTGCAACCTCTACCGGATGCGAAAAATAGGGGTCACCCGAGGCGCGCTTCTGGCTGCCATGCTTCTGCACGGTAAATACATAGGCGCGGTTGAGCAGGCCCTCGTCCGCGTCCCGGTCATAATCCATGACCTTTTCAACCAGTTGATACTGCCTCAGCATAGGCGCTTATTGTGACTGCGAAGGACGAACAAACGCAAGCGGGAAGTTGTGCGGTGCGGCAAGTTAAAGAGAAAACAGCCAGGCGCCGCTACCTGTTACCAGCGCAGTTGACATGAAATCGCGCAATTTTAGCGATAAATTGCTCCAACGCGTGTCCGCTGCTTCTAAAACGCCCCCGCCGGCCGGCTCAAAAAATATGGCGAAGTGCGCGGGAAGGACGCACTTCGCCGAGGGGACATCGGGAGAGAAGTTTTTTGCTTTGCTTTAAAGAGACTGTCCTCAGTCGCGGGCGAAGCTGTTGCAGCGTTCGAGCGCGGCTTCATCGAGCCCCACGCCATTCACATTGAAAGCGGTGACCTTGCCTGCCTGCTTGACCAGCGCGGCGCAGGAAACGGCCGGGCGGCTGGGGCCTTCGGGGGCGACGCAGTTGGTGCCATTGCAGCGCCACACGACGCCCTTGCCGATAACCTTGGCATCCTTGGCGGCCGCTGCGAGTTCAGCGACCTGCTTGGCCGGAGCTTGTGCGGCGACGGGCGTTGCGATCGCTGCAGTGGCCATCAGCGCGGGTGCGGCGGCGAAGGCGATAACAGAACGGAGGGTAATGGACATGGGGAGGCTCCTCACAAAAGTTTCACCGGTAACTTAGTTGCGAATCACAACCTACATTTTTGTAAGTTGCAAATCGCTACTAATATTTCTGCTGATCCGGATCAACCGCTTTCGCCCGTCGGCGCCAACATCTGGCCGCGGGCCGCACACGGGTCACCGGAAGGCCGGACTGGAAGGGGGCCGCGACAGTGCGCTTCCCCTTTGCCGAAAACTGGGTTAGACAATATCGCTTATGGGTCTTCGCGAACCGCTCCGTTATCCCGATGGTGACTGCAACCTGTCGAGCGCGCTTGAGGTGATGGGCGAGCGCTGGTCGTTCATGATCCTGCGCGCGGCTTTCAACCATTATTATCATTTCGAGGAGTTCCTGCAGGAGCTTGGGATCGCCCGCAACATCCTTTCAAACCGCTTGGCGCGACTGGTCGATCATGGCATCATGGAGCGACACACGCTCGAAGCCGACCGCCGCAAAGTGCAATATCGGCTGACCCAAAAAGGGCTGGACCTGCTCCCGACCATGGTATCGCTGCGTCAATGGGGTGAAAAATGGGGATCGGGTATCCCGTCGACCCCGGTGCTCGCAGACGCGCGCGATCATCAGCCGCTCCGCCCCGTCACGTTGCAGGCGCATGACGGCCGCGCGCTTGGCCCCGATGATCTGTGCTGGATTCATGCCGAGGAGGTCCGCCCGCTCGGGGTAACCCCGCGCGCGGACAGCGGCGATACCCGCGGCGATGCCAATGGCGACACTCCGCAAGACTGAATAGAAAGCGACAAGCCTTGGCCGTTATCGCCAGCCCTTCCCAGCCCTTTTTCGAGAATAAGGACCGCGCCTTCTGGAATCTCCAGGCGGTGGGCTGGGCCGCGATCTTCCTCCAGCGCACGATTACCGGATTTGCGAACGACCAGCCGTGGACCTTCCTCATCCCGCTGCTGATTTCGATGGTGACGGGCTATTCGCTGACCCTGATCATGTCGGTTGCCTTCCGTAACCTCATCAACCGGCGGCCATTCGTTACCTGGACTGTCTCGATCGGCGTGCTCGCGGTGGCCACCATCCTTTACGCCTTCATCGATGCCTGGGTGTTCCAACTGCAAAGCCGCAACCCGGATTCAAGCTTCGCAACGCTGTTCCTCGGCGCCTTCTATAATGACGCGATGGTTCTCTCCGCCTGGTCGGCGCTCTATTATGCGATCAACTATTATCTCCGGGTCGAGGAACAGGCCGACAAGCTGATGCTGCTCAACGCGCAGGCGACTTCGGCGCAGCTCGCCATGCTGCGCTACCAGCTCAATCCGCACTTCCTGTTCAATACGCTCAACAGCATCTCGACGCTGGTGCTGATGAAGCAGACCGAACCCGCCAATGCGATGCTTTCGCGTCTCTCCGCCTTCCTGCGCTATACGCTCGCCAATGAACCGACCGCGCAGGTGCCGCTGGCACAGGAGGTCGAGACGCTGAAACTTTATCTCGAGATCGAGAAGATGCGCTTCGAGGACCGTCTGCGCCCGGTGTTCGATATCGATCCTGCCGTCGCCCGCGCCCGCCTGCCCTCGCTCCTCCTCCAGCCGCTCGTCGAGAACGCGATCAAATATGCGGTGACACCAAAGGAGGACGGCGCCGATATTTCGGTCAAGGCGCAGCTTGCCGGACAAAATGTCCGGATCATCGTATCGGATACCGGACCGGGATTGAACGCGGTGCCGGACCGCTCCACGGTTTCGACCGGCGTCGGGCTCGCCAACATCCGTGACCGGCTGGCCCAAGCCTATGGCGAAAACCAGCGGTTCGAAACATCGACGACACCGGGTGGAGGTTTTCAGGTTGTCATTGAGTTCCCATATAACGTCAATGACACGCTGGCCGCTGCGCCGGTTGTCGCTGCAATCAGAAACGAAAGCATAGCAACCGCATGACCATTCGCGCCATTTTGGTGGACGACGAAAAGCTCGCCATTCAGGGCCTTGAACTGCGTCTCCAGCCGCATGACGACATTGAAATCATCGATACCTGCCAGAACGGGCGGGAAGCGATCCGCAAGATCAAGACACAGAAACCCGACCTCGTTTTCCTCGACATCCAGATGCCGGGATTTGACGGCTTTTCGGTTGTCCAGGGTCTCATGGACGTCGAACCCCCGCTGTTCATTTTCGTGACCGCATATTCCGACCATGCGATCCGCGCGTTCGAAGCGCAGGCAGTCGATTATCTGATGAAGCCGGTCGAACCGCAGCGCCTTGCCGATGCGCTTGACCGGGTGCGCCAGCGCCTCACCGAAAAGCGCAGCGCCGACGAGGCTGAGCGCCTGAAGGAAAAGCTTGCCGAGGTTTCGCCCGGCGCGGTCGAGGAAATCGAAGTGGCGACGGCGGACGATACTCCGTCGGCAAGCCGCTTCGAAAAGCTCATCAACATCAAGGACAAGGGCCAGATTTTCCGTGTCGATGTCGACACGATCGAACGGATCGAGGCGGCTGGCGACTATATGGTCATCTACACCGCCGACAACAGCCTGATCCTGCGCGAAACCATGAAGGACCTCGAAAAGCGGCTCGATCCGCGCGTGTTCCAGCGCGTCCATCGCTCATGGATCGTCAATCTGAACCACGTCCGGCAGGTCAAGCCGCACACCAATGGCGAATGTTTCCTCGTGCTCGAATCGGGTGCGGACGTGAAAGTCAGCCGCTCCTATCGCGACGTGGTTGCGCGATTCGTCCATTAAATTCCGGCATTAAATTTCAAACGGCATTGCGCCCCTGCTCAGGCAGGGGTCCAGTGTTACAGTGTGCTAACTGCGGCAGGCCTCGGCCTGCGCAGCAGCACAAGCTGTTGAAATTCAAACTGGCCGCAAACGCCGCTTGAGCGCGGTCAGCGCATCCGATTGCGCCTCGACCACCGCGCGCGCCGCCGTGATCGCGGCCTCGAGTTCCTCCACCCCGGCACGCTCACCGTCCTTCTGGCGTCCGGCGTAAAGCTGGTCGAGGCTGGCAAGACCCTCAACCGAAGGCCGTCGCGCCGCTTCGGCACCGGAGATCGCCATCTGCGCCTCCATCCACGCATCGCTGGCGGGCGCGGCACCCGCGGCTGCGGAAACACGGGCCTGAGTGCGTTCAAGTTCGGCCCGGAAGCGGCTTTCCCCGCTTGCGACCTGCGCGCGCAGGCCAGCGATACGCGCGTTCAGCGCGCCATCGGCAGCCGGTGCAGGCGGCGGCGCGATCGCGTCGGGAATGCGTGTGAGATTCATATCCTCGACCGGCCGCTTGGCAAGCGAGGGGAAGCGCGCATCGTCCCGGCCCGCGCATCCGCCAAGTACCAGCAGGGCGAGGAGCGCCGCCGAGGCAGCTGGCTTGTAGGAAAAACGCGCCGTCATGGCAGCCGTCTTACCCAAGCCCGCGGACCGGCGCAATTGCCGCTTACGCGATTCGCCGTGGCCGGGCTGGAACCGATGCCAGATTTTGTGCAATAGTCGCGCAAATGCTGGATTTTTTCGGTTGACAGAAAGCCACGCTCACTATAGGGGCGCAGCTTTCCCGCATGCTCTGCACGCTTTTGGGCGAGCCTTGCCGCGCGGGTTCAAATGAACCTTATTTGATTGGATGGATAGCCCCATGTTCGCAATCGTGCGTACGGGCGGTAAGCAGTATCGCGTTGCCGCTGGTGATAAAATTGTTGTCGAAAAGCTTGCTGGTGAAGCCGGCGACACGATTGCGTTCGACGATGTCCTGTTTGCCGGCGATGAAGGCAAGGCCAAGGACACCAAGGGCCTGCTCGTTTCGGCTGAAATCATCGCGCAGGCGAAGGCCGACAAGGTCATCGTCTTCAAGAAGAAGCGCCGTCACAATTATCGCCGCAAGAACGGCCACCGCCAGCAGCATACCATCCTGCAGATTCTCGGCATCGGCACCGAAAAGGTGAAGGCGGCGCCGAAGAAGGCCGAAGCCAAGAAGGAAGCCGCTCCGAAAGCGGAAACCGCCAAGGCAGAAACCAAGGCCGCTCCGGCGAAGAAGGAAGCAGCGCCCAAGGCTGCCGCTCCCAAGAAGGAAGCCGCCGAAAAGAAGGCCCCCGCCAAAAAGGCTCCGGCCAAGAAGGCAGACGACAAGAAGTAATCAACCCGCCTGAGCTGCTTGGAGCGCTCGGCACAGATGAAGTTTCAGGAGTAGTACCATGGCACATAAAAAAGCAGGCGGTTCATCGCGTAACGGTCGTGACTCAGCCGGCCGTCGCCTTGGCGTGAAGAAGTTCGGTGGCGAAACCGTCATCGGCGGCAACATTATCGTGCGCCAGCGCGGCACCAAGGTGTATCCGGGCGTCAATGTCGGCATGGGCAAGGATCACACCCTGTTCGCGCTCGCCGGAGGCCGCGTACGCTTCCACGCCGGTAAACTCGGCCGCAAATATGTGTCGGTCGACATGGCCGCGGAAGCCGCAGAATAATCGGACAACCGAAGACGGGTTGTCCCCCAGGGATGACCCGGATGGTCAAGGCGCAAGCGCCGGAGCCAAACCAAGAAGAGGGAGACGGGTCACCCCCGGTCTCCCTTTTTACGTTACGGCATAACGGCAACGGGACACCGGATAATCTCTCCCTCTTTCATCAAGCTGTCATCCTTGGCGGATAGCGGCGCGGGCAAGGAGAGTAATTATGTTTGCGAGAACCGAAAGATTGTTACTGCGGCCGGGCTGGCTGGAAGATGCCGCAGAACTGCAGGCCATGATCGGCGATGAAGCCGTCGTGCGCAACCTGGTCCGCGTTCCCTGGCCCTATGCGCTCGACGACGCCAAGGCGTTCCTGTCTCAGCCACAGGGGCCTCACGAGCCGCGTTTTCTCATCTCGCTGCGTACCGGCGGCGCCGCGCGCATCATCGGCGGTGCCGGCATCGCCGACCTCGATGGCGCGCCGAATCTCGGTTACTGGATCGCGCGGCCCTATTGGGGGCTCGGCTTTGCGACCGAGGCCGCCCGCGCCGTGATCGGCATCGCCCGCGCCATGAGCCTGCCGCGCCTCTCCGCCGCCCACTTCGCCGACAACCGCGCATCGGGCGCGGTGCTGCGCAAGCTCGGCTTCCAGCCGACGGGGCGGATCACCAACCGCTACAGCATCGCGCGCGGCAGCGAAGTCGCAACGGTCGAATATGCCGAGGGCGAAGACGATGCCGCGGGCGCGATGCAAGACGTACGATGCACCCCCCTCTTCCCGCACGACCCGCGCCGCGACATCAGGCAGATGGCGGCTTGAACTCGTCGTCAACCGGCAAGGATAAAATCGTAAGCGGTGCGAAGCCGGCCTCAGCCAGCGCGCGCCACCGCCGTTGCCGGTGCGCGTAAAAACATTTGGCAAATAGCCACACGAATGGTGTCAGCAGCCCTGCCTCAATGTCGACCCGGTCGATATAGCGGCATTTCTTTGATCCCGTGGGTTCGATGAAAATCCAGTGATCCCAGCGGGGGATCATGGCGCTATACCCATTGTCCCGTAATATCGGAGACGCGGAACCATTCTCCACGCTGATAACAATCCATTGGTCTCCCAGTGGAATAAAGCCGAATAGTTTGAGCCCCACCCGGAAGCGCCCAGCTTGCCATTCCCGTGGAAAGGTGCGGGGCTCACGCGGTTCAAACTTCATCAACGGCCATGCGATATGTTCGAGCAGCGATAGTTTACACACCTCGGCAAATGCCCGCGCAGCGCTGACGGGCAATTCTATTTCCCGTTGCAGACGCATTACCCCATCCTCGCGATCGTTGTTACGCTGCAGCCGGAACGTTCAGCCGCGCGGCTTCATAATCGCTGTCATAACGGTCCACGAGATGGCGGTCATCGTCGTTCCACGGGTGGAAACCGGGCATGAAATAGGCGAGCCAAGCGGGCACCAGCCGGGTCAGCAGGCCGGGCGAAACGAACAGATATTTGAGGATCCCGCCCCACGCAGCCCACCCCGTAATTCCATCCTGCCGCAGCAATTCGGCGGCGCCCTGCGCACGGTGAATCCAGAAATCCTTGCTCACCAGCAGCATCATGATGGCCTTGACCTTCCAGCGCTTCCAGCGCGACCAGTCCCTCGTCGCGTGGAGCCAGGTGTCATAGGCGACGCCCTTGTGCTCGATCTCCTCGATCGCGTGCCAGCGCCACATGTCGGCGAGTTCATGTTCGGTCTGGCCGAAGCGCATCCGGTCCTCGAGGATGAATTTGGCAAGGATCGCGGTATAATGTTCGAGCGCCATGGTGACCGCGAGATTGAGGATTTCAGGGCGGCCCCTGGTCTTTTCGAGCGAGCGCGTCACCTCCGCCTCGAGTGCGGACACATCATAGCCCGCTTCGGTGATCCGCTTGTTGAACGAAACATGCTCGCGCGTGTGCATCACCTCCTGCTTGATGAAGGCGTTGATCTCCTTTTCCAGCCGGGGAGACGCGCCCGCCCGGTGGCAGCGCACGCTGTCGATGAAAAAGGCCTCGCCCCTCGGAAAGGTAATCGAAAGCGCGTTGAAGAAAGCCGTTGCAATCGGATCGCCAGCCAGCCACCAGCGGTCCTGCTTCAGATTGCGCCCGAAACGCCGGTCGCGCGGGGTGATGGTCAAATTTGCCGGGGTCATTGCACACTCCGAAACATGGGCTATCGTGATGGGCGTGGGCCGAAACTGGGAATTACTTACATAGATGTCAATAGTGAAAAAGCGCCTAAGCCCGGAGGAAAGCCGTCTCGCCGCATTGATGGCGGCGCGCGAACTGCTGGTCGAATCGGGGCCGCAGGCGGTGACGCTCAAGGCCGTCGCGGCGCGGATCGGGCGCACCCATGCCAACCTGCTCCATCATTTCGGCAGCGCGCTCGACCTGCAGAAGGCGCTCGCCGCGCATCTGGCGGAATCGGTGTGCGAGACGATCGGTGAGATGATCCGCAAGAAGCGCGCGGCCGGCGGCGAGGATCCGCAGGAAGTGATCGACCTCACCTTTGACGCGTTCGACAAGGGCGGCGCCGGCGCACTCGTGAGCTGGATGCTGCTTTCCGGACACCATGACGCACTCGCCCCGATTGTCGAGGCGATCCACCGGCTGGTCGACGAGATCGCCGAGGGCGGCCACGAGGACCGCCCGGTTCACGAAGATACGCTGCAACTGGTGCTGATGGCGATGGGCGATGCGATGGTCGGCAAGGCAATGTCCGATGCGCTCGGCCTCCCCCGTACCGCCGCCCGCGACATCGCAGCCCGCGCCCTCCGCCAATCGCTCATCGCCTATGGCGAACTGACGCCCGAAAATGCGCGCAAGGATTGTTGTTAAGGGGCTTTCGTCATCCCCCGGCTTGAGCGGGCCGTAACGGCCTTTTTGCGCCCTTCTGGTATTTTCCGCGCCTTTGGCATAAAGCGCGCTCCATGCATTTTCTCGATCAGGCCAAAATCTATCTGCGCTCGGGCGCGGGCGGCGGCGGAGCGGTGTCGTTCCGGCGCGAAAAATATGTCGAATATGGCGGCCCCGACGGCGGTAACGGCGGCAAGGGCGGCGACATCATTTTCGAGGCGGTCGAGGGCCTCAACACGCTGATCGACTTCCGCTACACCCAGCATTTCAAGGCGCAGCGCGGGCATGGCGGCGCCGGGCAGAACCGCACGGGCGCCGGTGGCGACGATCTTGTCATCAAGGTGCCGGTCGGAACGCAGGTGCTTTCCGAGGACAAGGAGCAGGTGCTCGCCGATTTCACCAAGGCCGGGCAGCGGGAGCTGTTCTTGCGCGGCGGCGATGGCGGCCGTGGCAATGCGAGCTACAAGACCTCGACCAACCGGGCGCCGCGTCAGCATGGCACCGGCTGGCCGGGCGAGGAAATGTGGGTGTGGCTGCGGTTGAAGCTGCTTGCCGATGTCGGGCTGGTGGGCCTGCCCAACGCGGGCAAGTCGACCTTCATCAACGCGGTCACGAACGCCAAGGCCAAGGTCGGCGACTATCCGTTCACCACGCTGCGGCCGCAACTCGGGGTGGTCAGCCATCGCGGCAAGGAATTCGTCATCGCCGACATTCCCGGGCTGATCGAGGGCGCAGCGGAAGGCGCAGGCATCGGCGACCGGTTTTTGGGGCATATCGAACGCTGCCGCGTGCTGCTCCATCTCATCGACGGACATGGCGAAGACCCGGCCGAAGCTTACCGGATCGTCCAGGGCGAGCTCGAAGCCTATGGCGCGGGGCTCGAAGACAAGCCGCAGGTGGTCGCGCTCAACAAGGCCGACCTGCTCGACGACGAACTGGTCGCGGCGCTTTCCGATGAACTGAGGGCAGCCGGTGCGGCGGATGTCCTGCCACTCTCCGGCGCGACCGGCGCGGGCCTCGATGCGGTTCTCGACAGACTTGCAAGCTATATCGAGGTCAACAAGGCCGGGGACGGCGCGGATGAGGAACCAGCCGAATGGTCACCGATCTAGAAGCCCTCTCCTTCAAGCGGGAGAGGGCTAAATGACACGCCTCGTTCTCAAAGTTGGCTCTGCGCTGCTGGTCGCTCCCGATGGTGCGGTGCGGCGCGACTGGCTGCGTAGCCTGGTCGCGGATGTCGCGGCGCGGGTGCGCGCCGGGGAGCAGGCGGTCATCGTCTCCTCCGGCGCGATCGCGCTTGGCGCACGGCGGCTTGGGCTGGCGAGGGGCGGACGGGCGAGCCTTGAGGATGCGCAGGCCGCGGCCGCCGTCGGGCAGATTGCGCTCGCGGGCGTGTGGGCCGAACTGCTGGCGGGCGAGGGCCTCACTGCGGCGCAAATGCTGGTGACGCTCGATGACCTTGAGGACCGCCGCCGCTTTCTCAATGCAAGTGCGACCTTTGACAGGCTGCTCAGCCTCGGCGTGGTGCCGGTGGTCAACGAAAATGATTCGGTCGCGACCACCGAAATCCGTTTCGGCGACAATGACCGGCTCGCCGCGCGGGTGGCGCAGGCGGCAGGCGCAAAAACCGTCATCCTGCTGTCCGACGTCGACGGGCTCTACACCGCCAACCCCAAAACCGACCCTGACGCCACGCGCTTTGCCGAGGTGCGGCACATCACTCCGCAGATTGAGGCGATGGCGAGCGCCGACAGCGCCAGCGGCATGGGTTCGGGCGGAATGGTTTCCAAACTTCAGGCGGCCAAGATCGCCACAAAAGCCGGCGCCGACCTCATCATTGTTTCGGGCCAGCACGACCATCCGCTCGAACGGCTCGCACGCGGCGAAGGCGGCACGCGCTTCATGGCCGCACCGCCGGCCCGCGCGCGCAAGGGCTGGCTCGCCGGACGGCTCACCGCCAAGGGGCAGCTTCATATCGATGCAGGCGCGGCGAGGGCGCTGGGCAGCGGCAAGTCCTTGCTGGCAGCGGGCATCGTCCGGATAGAGGGCAAGTTCGAGCGCGGCGACGTGGTCGATATCATTGCGCCCGATGGCGCGGCGATCGCGCGCGGGCTTGCCGAATATGACAGCCGCGACGGGCTTGCGATAGCCGGGCTCTCCAGTGCGGCGATCGGAGCGAAACTCGGCGCGCCGCCCCGTGCAGCTTTCGTCCATCGCGACCATATGGTCATGTTATGACCACCAGCCTTCCCGTTCTTGCGATCACGGGCGGCACCGGCTTTGTCGGCAAGACCGTGATCCGCCTCGCCCGCGAACAGGGCTTTGCCGTTCGTGCGCTCACCCGCCGCGAGCAGCCGCCACAGGACGGCGTCACCTGGATAGGCGGTGCGCTCGATGATCAGGCGGCGCTGGTGGAGCTTGCAACCGGCGCGGATGTGGTCATCCACATCGCCGGCGTGGTCAATGCGCCCGACAAGGCCGGATTCGAGGCGGGCAATGTCACCGGCACGCTGGCGATGGTGGAAGCCGCTAAGCAGGCCGGTGTCCGCCGCTTCATTCATGTCTCATCGCTGTCAGCGCGCGAACCGGAGCTGTCAATCTATGGCGGCTCCAAGGCGCGCGGCGAAACCGTGGTGCAGGCCAGCGGCCTCGATTGGACTATCGTGCGCCCGCCGGCGATCTATGGCCCGGCCGACACCGAGATGTTCGAGATGTTCAAGATGGCGGCGTCGGGCCTCGTGCTGCTGCCGCCGGGCGGGCGCATGTCGGCGATCGAGGTGAGCGATCTCGCACGGCTGTTGCTCGCGCTCGCAACCGAGCGCGACGAGAGCATCGCCCAAATCTATGAAGTTGATGACGGCCATCCCGATGGCTGGTCGCATCAGGGCTTTGCCCGGCTGCTTGGCAACGCGGTCGGCCGCAAGGTTTCGATGCTCGCCCTTCCGCGCTGGGCGATGAACTGGGGTGCGCGCGGCGACCGGCTGGTACGGCGCGGCAACGCCAAGCTGACGGTGGATCGCGTCGCATATATGTGCCATCCCGACTGGGTGGTGAGCGCCGACAAGCGCCCGCCGGAAACGCTGTGGCAGCCGCAGATCGCGACCGGCGAAGGCCTCAAGGCGGCAGCGGAATGGTATCGCAGCGAGGGTTGGCTCAAATAATCTTCCGTAGCCCTGAGCTTGTCGAAGGGCAGCCTGGGCTTGCGCGATCTTCAGGACTGCGGAGCGTTTTTATCGGCTCGTTCCAAAACTTCGCCACCCTGTTGCCGCAATCGCTTGCCATAGCGCCCCTGTTCGCGGCATGAGATTGCCTAACCCAAATCAATAAACAAGGACCATCCGCTCATGGCCGACCGTGCCGCCACCTACGAAGCAATCAAGGCGCAGATCGAACCCTTCAACAAGAAGGGCGTTGAACTCAGCGAAACCACGACCTTTGCCGGCGATCTCGAATGGGACAGCCTCACCGTGATGGATTTCGTCGCGGCGATCGAGGACGAGTTCGACATCATCATCTCGATGAACCAGCAGGCGGAAATCGAAAATGTCGGCCAACTGGTCAATGCAGTGGAGAAGCTGAAGGGATAAAATCTCCGTTCGTGCTGAGCCTGTCGAAGCACGACCCACGGTTTAAACCAGCCCTTCGACAAGCTCAGGGCGAACGGAAGTTTTTGACTATGACCGATAGCATCGACACCCCCAACGACCCGGCCGAACAGAAGCTTGGTCCCGAAATTGGCGGCGATCTTTTCTCCAAGTTCGACCCGCTGATCCAGCAGCGCGAGGCGCTGCTCGCCAGCGGGGTCAAGGATCCGTTCAGCCTGGTCATGGAAAAGGTCGAATCCCCGACCGTCGCGATCTGCAACGGCAAGCGCACGATCCTGCTGGGTACCTATAATTATATGGGCATGACCTTCGACCCCGACGTCATCGCGGCGGGCAAGCAGGCGCTCGACGAATTCGGCTCGGGCACGACCGGGAGCCGTGTCCTCAATGGCACCTATCAGGGACACAAGGAAGTCGAGGAGGCGCTCAAGGCCTTCTACGCGATGGACCATGCCATGGTCTTTTCCACCGGCTATCAGGCCAATCTCGGGATTATTTCGACGATCGCCGGCAAGGGCGACTATGTCGTGCTCGACATCGACAGCCACGCCTCGATCTGGGACGGCTGCGCGATGGGCAATGCAGAAATCGTACCGTTCAAGCATAATGACATCGAGGCGATGGAAAAGCGCCTCAAGCGCATCCCCGCAGGCGCTGGCAAGCTTGTCGTGCTCGAGGGCGTCTATTCGATGCTCGGCGACATCGCACCGCTCAAGGAGATGATAAAGGTCGCCAAGGACAATGGCGCGATGGTGCTGGTCGACGAGGCGCATTCGATGGGCTTCATCGGTCCCAATGGCCGCGGCGTCGCCGAGGATCAGGGCGTGCTCGACCAGGTCGATTTCGTCATCGGCACCTTCTCCAAGAGCGTCGGCACGGTCGGCGGCTTCTGCGTGTCGAACCATCCCAAGTTCGAGATCATGCGCCTTGTCTGCCGCCCCTATGTGTTCACTGCCTCGCTCCCGCCGAGCGTGGTGGCGACCGCCGCGACCTCGATCCGCAAGCTCATGCACGGATCGGACAAGCGCGCGCATCTGTGGGATAACAGCAAGACCCTCCACGCCGGCCTCAAACAGCTCGGCTTCCAGCTCGGCACCGAAACCCCGCAATCGGCGATCATCGCGGTGATCATGCCCGACCTCGAACGCGGCGCGGCGATGTGGGAAGCGCTGCTTGCCGAAGGGCTCTACGTCAACCTCGCCCGGCCGCCGGCAACCCCCGCCAACATGACGCTGCTGCGCTGTTCGCTCTGCGCAGAACATACGAGCGAGCAAGTGATGGAAATTCTCGGCATGTTCGAGGCAGCGGGCAAAAAGACGGGGATCATCTGACGCCATGATGGCAGCCGCTCCGCCTCGCACCGTCTATATCGTCGATGACGATCCGCGCATTCTCGCGGCGACCGGCGACCTGCTCGAAGATTGCGGCCACGCGGTTGTCACCTTCGTCGACGGACGCGAAATGCTGGCCCGCCTCTCAGCGGGAGAACGGCCCGACCTGTTGCTGAGCGATATCATCATGCCGCATATCAACGGCCCCGATCTCAAGGATGCTGCGCGGGCGATCGTGCCCGACCTTCCCATCCTGTTCATGAGTGCGGAAATTGGCGATACCGATCCGCAGCGGCTCGAAGGCCATCTGCTGCTCGAAAAGCCCTTCACCTGCACGGCATTGACCGACGCAGTCGACGGGCTGATGGGATCGCCGATTTAATGCGCCGGGTGCGCGATTCCTTTGTCACCCGGCTATTTGATCGCGCCGCTCCTGAACAAGCGGGGCAGCATGGTGAGCGCGCCGATGATGGGCCATCTGCGCTGCCAGTCCTTGACCGCGATCCGCGTCCCGGCGTGCCGGTTGATCTTCCACGCTAGATAATCGATGCCACCTGCATAGGTCGTCGTCGCCTTGGCAAGACGGGCGAGCGTCAGTGCCTTGCCGCGCCGCCGGAATGCGGCCCAGCGTTCTTCCGCCCCGGCGCGGCTGAAGACAGGGACATCGCTCAGCACCGCGCTCAGCGCACGGTAATAGTCGGGGTCGAAATCCACGATCGAGGCCGAGCGGCCCTTGCGCTCGGCGCGCAGTTCCGCGCCATAGGTCAAGTCGAACCCGGCGCGCCACAGCGCGAGCGGATCAGCCGCCCCGCCTGCCGCCGCCATCATCGGCCGGGTCCATGCTGCAAGCGTTACGGGAGCCGTCGCCACGGCCTGTTCGATCGAATAGCGAGCGGCCTTTTTTGCCGCCCAGACCAGCCGCGTCGGCTGGGCAAAGCGCGCCCAGACCGATACATCCCCTGCCTCCGTTGAACAGAGCCGCGCGAAATCTGCCTCGCTTAGCACCGCATATTTGGCGACAAGCTCGCCTTCCCCGTCGCTGAACGCAAAGGGGAACACGTTAGGCGGCAGCAACCGGTTGGCGAAAGCAAACCAGCCCTTGCCATAGGCTGCTTCATAATCGGAAACGATCAGGTAGAAATCGAGCATCAGCCCGTCGAGCTGGCTTTCGCGCAGGCACGATCCATAGAACAGAACCCCGCGCGCGGCGGCCGGATATTGTGCCGCGAGCGCTTCTGCCATCGTGGTGACGCGCGGATTGACGGGCTTGGCCAGTTCCGCCGCCATCAGCGTCTGCAATCGGGTCATGGCGCGACGGCCAGATCAGGCCGCGAGGCTGAGGAACGGCACGGGCGGCGTCGATTTGAGGATGATCGGCCGGTCGCGGCTCGCCTCGAACAGTTCGCCGTCCAGAACGACATTGCTGTGGTCACCCTCAATGCGGATGATGTCACCGCTCTGGAAATGGACGCCGTTCATCTGTTCGCGGCCGAACTTGCCGAGCGCGCCCGCAATCCCGACCTTGACCAGCGCGCCAAGATCCTGGTCGACCGCGACCAGCTTCATCCGCCCCAGATTGGTCGCCGCGGTGCCGTTTTCGGATGGCTTGAAATTGAACAACATCTTTTCAAGCGTGGTCACGATGAGGAGCGCGAACCGGCCCTGAATCTGTCCATCGCGGGTCAGCGACACGCTGACCGGGGCGGGCTTCGCGGGAAGGAGCCGCCCGCCGATGCGGAACAGGATCGAGGTCACTGCGGCAAGGGCCGCAATCAGGTGACTGACGCTGTTGGGCAGGCCGAGCGGATAGATTTTGTTGCGGCAATAAAGGATCGCCTCCGCCAGCCCCGCCCCGCCGAGAAACATGCCGAGCACAGGGCGGTTGTCGCCCTCGCCGCTCGAGAGCGCAATCAGTTCGCGCTGGATCACATGCGCATCAAGATCAGTCCGCGCGATCTCGATCACCCGCTCCAGCGCCTCCAGCGGATCGCCTTCGGAGCCGAGATCGAGCGCGATGAGATTGGTCTTGCCATTGGGCAGGACCGCGACCGGCGGCGGGTTCCCGTCAAAATGTCCACCCGAATACAATTCGGTAAGCGCGGACTGGACGGTACCGTCGCCGCCGTTGATCACAATCACCCGGGGCTTCACCAGCGCAATGGTGCGAAAGGCCTGGCCGATCTGGTTGGCCTCCTCCACCTCATAATGGAAAATATCGGGATTGGCGGCGCAAAACTCCCTGACACGCGGAAGAATCGCGCGATTCCCCGTCGAGCGAGGATTGGAAAGAAGCGCGACCATGACCATCGTGGGATATTTAATCCTTTACAAGCGGCGCGGCATCAGCCCGCATATCTGAGAGAAACGGTGATCGACGCGGTTGTCTGGCCGACCTGGAAAGCGGTACGCGACAGCGCCGGCTTCCGCTTCAGCGCAAAATCGAGCATGCTGACTTTCGGGTTGCCCGAAAAGCCGCCGCCATCACTCATATCCCCCTTGCCATTGCCATTGCGGTCATGGCGGACCGAAACCGCATAGGTGCCGGGCGATGCCGGAAGGCAGACCGCAACATTCCCGTTCTTCGGCACGGCCACCTCGACACGGCGCAGATATTTGCCCTTTTCAAGGTAGGTTGCCGCATTGTTGGCATAAAGATTGACGCGGACCGTGCCGGTGCGGGCCTTGAAGCCCACGATATTGACCAGCACACCGCTGTTATTGGCTTCGCACGTCGCGGCATTGGGGCCGAGCGCCTGCGCGGTTGCCATATAGGACGGGATTGTGAGCGCCACCGCGGCCGCTGCAACAAAACCGGTAACTTTCAACATGACCAATAGTCTCCTGCGGGTTATAGCCATCCGCCCTTGGTAGCGTTAAAGACGCTGGCACAGGGGCGAGTGGTCATTTCCCTGATTTGCCACTTATGTTTATCGGAATCATTTGCGGCCAAATCATGGTCATGGAACGACAGAAACTTGAAACTGCTAACCGCCACTGACCGCTATATCGCCAGGCTGATCTTCGTGCCGCTGCTTGGCACGCTGGTGATCGCGGTGATGCTGTTCGTGCTCGACAAGATGCTGCGGCTGTTCGATTTCGTGGTCAACGAAGGCGGCCCGGTCAGCATTGTGTGGCGGATGCTCGCCAATATGCTGCCCGAATATCTGACGCTCGGTATCCCGATTGCGCTGATGCTCGGCATCCTGCTCGCGTTCCGCAAGCTCGCAACCTCTTCCGAACTCGACGTGTTCCAGGCGCTCGGCCAAGGCTATCCGCGGCTGTTGAAGGTGCCCTACCTCTACGCCATAGCGCTGGCGATCGTGAATTTCGGGCTGGTTGGCTATATTCAGCCCTATGCGCGCTATGCCTATGAAGGCATTCGCTTCGAGTTGCGTCAGGGTGCGCTCGGCGCCTCGATCAAAACCGGAGAATTCACCAGCTTCGGCAAGAATATGACGATGCGGATCGAGGAAAGCCACAATGACGGACGAGAACTCAAGGGTATCTTCATCAACGCGCAGAACAAGAAGCAGGAGTCGGTCGCGGCCAACGCACGCGCGGGCAAGTTCATGGCAACCGATGACCCGGACACGATCATCCTGCGGTTGACCGACGGCGTATTGCTTCATTCTTCCCCCAAGTTCGAAAAGCCGCGGGTGTTGAGCTTTTCCAACTATGATGTGCCGATCCCGCTGCCCAAGATCGACGCCTTCCGTCAGCGCGGCGCCGAGGACGCGGACAAGGAGCGCACCCTTCCCGAACTCATCATGCTCGGTGCCGATGCAGCGGTCCCAGAAGCGACCCGGCTCGAAAGCCAGGCGCAATTCCATTACCGGATCGTCGAAATCGTCAGCATGTTCCTGATCCCGTTGCTCGCGGTGGCCCTTGCGGTGCCGCCCAAACGGTCAACTTCCGCGCTCGGTGTATTTCTTTCGGTCGTGCTGCTGGTGACCCAGCACAAGATCAATGAATATGGCCTAAGCCTCGGCTCGCAGGGCAAGGTGCCCCCGGTACTCGCGCTGTGGGTGCCGTTTCTGCTGTTCGCCGGGCTGTGCTGGTGGATGTTCCGTACCCTCGCCTTCGTGCCCGGCGGGCAGCCCATCGGCGCGCTGGAACGCGTCTTCGCCAAGCTCGGCAAGTCGGTGCGTTCGTGGCTGAGGCTGCACCGCAAATGGGTTCCGGTCAACGTGCCCTCGCTTGAGGAGGAAGAGGAAGAAGCGGAGGAAAGAAACTAGCTCATGCGCATCCCCCTGTTTCCTTCCCGGACAATGGCCTGGTATGTCGGCAAGGCGTTTCTGATCCGCACCTTTGCGGTGATGGCGCTGCTCGTCGTCGTGCTGCAGGCACTCGACCTGCTTGGTGAATCAGGCAAGATCTTTGCGGTGGAAGGCAATGGCACGCCCGAACTGATGAAATATCTCGGCCTGCGCATCCCGCAGCTGATTGCCCGCTTCCTGCCCTTTTCGGTCCTGCTGGGCACGTTGATCACGCTGGTTACGCTCAACCAGAACAGCGAGGTAGTGTCGATGAAGGCGGCCGGCATGTCGGCGCATCAGGTGCTCGCGCCGCTGCTGCTCGGCGGCTTGCTGGTCGCGGCGATCTCCTTTGCCTTCAACGAGCGGGTGGTGGCGCGGTCGAATGCCGCGCTCGATGCGTGGCAGAAGGTCGATTATGGCAAGGTACCCCCCGACCCCGGCTACAAGACCAATATATGGGTGCGCGATGGCGGCAATCTCATCCATGCCGATGTGGTGCGGGGCACCGCGCCCAATATCAGCCTGAGCAATATCACGGTCTACGACCGGACGTCGGGCACGCTCGATCACGTCATCACCGCCGAAACGGCCCAATCTTCGCCCAATGGCTGGCGGATCGTCGATGCCCAGCGGTTCGATGCCGAGACCGGACAACGGACAAGCCTGGGAACGATCGAGACCGCCAAGGGGGTCAGCCCCGAACAATTCACACTCGCCAATGTCGATGGCGACAATCTGGCCTTCGGCCCGCTGAAGCGCGCGATCGGGCAACTCAAGCAGGCCGGACGTCCGACCAAGGCGCTGGAAGGCACCTTGTGGCACAAGATTTCGGGCCCGCTCTCCGCCGCGCTGATGCCCTTGCTCGGTGCCGTCGCAGCCTTCGGCCTGGCGCGTTCGGGCAAGCTGTTCGTGCGCGCCGTGATCGGGATGGCGCTCGGCTTTGCCTATTTCGTGGCGGATAATTTTGCCATCGCGATGGGCAATCTCGGTGCCTATCCGCCCTGGCTTGCCGCGTGGGGGCCGTTCCTGCTGTTCCTCATCATCGGCGAACTGGTGTTGCTCAGAACCGAGGAATAGGCGCGGCTAGCCCTCATTGAGCCTTGGCGTGCATCGTCCCGCGCATCAGGTGGATGACTAGGCCCGGCAGTCCCTTGTAATTGGCCTTGTGATAGTCCGACGCTTCCGGCAGCGCGGCGGCGAGACGGCGGTGCGCTTCGCCCAGATTATGATAGGGCACGCCCGGCAACAGGTGATGGAGCGCATGATAGCGAAGGCCCACCGGCGCCCATAACGCAGGCAGGATGCCCGGCGGCGGCACGTTGACGCTGTCGAGATATTGCTCCGTCACCGTCAGCACCTCACCCTCATTGGCCCACAAATGCGCGACCAGTGTGCGGATCTGGTTGAGCACCACCGCGCCCGAGGCGATAACAAGATAGATGATGAGCGCGCGCAGCGGCACCAGCCCTGTCACCGCGACCACGATGAGACCAATTGCCCACAGGCTCGCCGCAGCTTCCTGCCACATCCAGTTGCGGCGAAACTCGCCGGTCGGAGGCTTGCGGCGATAGGCGGGGTTGATGATCAGCCCCGAATAGCGCTCGACCACCAGCTTGCGCAGCGGCGGGATCACCAGCGAAAGCGGGGTCAAGATGCCGTAGCGCAGGATCAGCAGCAGCGGCCCAAACGCCGCCGCGATGACAAACAGTGGAATCGTCCACGGCTTCATCAGCGCGAGCGGCAGATATTCGGGATCCTCGATCGTACCATAGCGGGTGCGGGCATGATGGAGGCTGTGAATGCCTTCATACATGAAGCTCGGCAGCATCAGCGGCATCCCGGCGATGATGTTCCAGCCCAGCCGGAAATAGGGTACCGAGCCTTCGCGCAAATGGGTGATTTCATGAATGAACAGCCCGGCGCGATAGAGCGCCAGCACCGACAGCAGTCCCGCACCCCACATCACCCAGCTTTGCGTAGTGAGGATCGCAACCGCCATCATCGCGTAACCGACCAGCGCGGACCCTAGGAAATCGGCCCAGTAGAGCCAGATCTTGGGATGTACGAGATCGCGCGTCAGCTGCGCAGCGGCGCGGATCATCTCGCGGTCTTCGTGGCCAAGCGGTCTGGCCGCCGCGTCAATGGGGGCATGAATGGTCATGGCTGCCATGTGGATAGGTAAAATGGCAAATTCATGGCAAAACTGCGCCGCTCGCCTGCCCCGGTTGCAAGATACTCGACAGGAAAGATGCAGTCCCATAAGTGGGCTGTATGAATTTAGAACCGCTCACCATTCACCCCGTTTCGCTCGAGGACAAGGCGGCGCTACGCGACTTTGTCGAACTCGCCTACCGGCTCAATGCAGGCGACCCAAACTGGGTGCCGCCGTTCAAGTATGAAATCTATGGCCTGCTCAACCCGAAAAAGAACCCCTGGTTCGAACATGGCCGGATGCAGCTGTTCGTGGCGCGGCGGGGTGAGCTGACGGTGGGCCGCATCTCTGCGCATATCGACGAACTGCAACTTGCCCAGCCGCCTGAACAGGGCTGGGGCCCCGGCGCGGGAAATTGGGGTCTGTTCGAGGCCGAGGATCAGGAAACCGCCGCCGCGCTGATGGAAGCGGCCGAACAATGGCTGCGCGATCAGGGCATGACGAAAGTGCTCGGACCGATGAGCATCAGCTATTGGGACGAACCGGGATTGCTCGTCGAGGGCTTCAACCAGCCGCCGACGGTGATGATGGGTCACAACAGTCCTGCCTATGAAGGCTGGGTCGAAGCAGCAGGTTACAAGGGCGTGCAGGACCTTTACACCTATGGCCTGCCGATAGGTGAAGGCTTTCCCGAACTGGTCAACCGTGTCGTCGCCATGGGGGAAAAGTCGGGGCGGGTTCGCATCCGCCACGTCGACAAGAGCCGCTTTGGGGAGGAGGCTGCACTCATCCTCTCAATCCTCAACGATGCCTGGTCCGATAATTGGGGTTTCGTGCCGCTGACGGACGCCGAGATCGCCTATGCCGGCAAAACCATGAAACCGCTGGTTTACGAGGATCTCATCCGGGTCGCGGAAGTTGACGGGGAGCCTGTTGCCTTCATGATGACGCTGCCGGACATGAACGAACAGCTCATGCATTTCGGCGGATCGCTGCTGCCGTTCAACTGGGCTAAAATGCTGTGGTGGCTGAGGAAGCCGAAAGTCCGCCGGATGCGCGTGCCGCTGATGGGCGTGGTCAAGAAACTCCAAGGCACACGCATGGCGAGCCAGCTCGCGATGATGCTGATCGAATATATCCGCCGCGACGCGGTCGCCCGCTATGGCGCGACCCATGGCGATTTCGGCTGGGTCCTCGCTTCCAACGGTCCGATGATCAGTGTCGGTGAAGCCGTCGGCGGCAAGGTCGACCGGATTTACCGCATCTACGAAAAAACATTGTAACTTCATTCCGTTGCCGTAAGCCTGCCGTCAGCTTTTCCGCGTAGGGACATCTCCCATGAACATGCCGGACGCAGCCAATCCCGAACAACATGCCACCTCGCGCATCGGCTGGCTGCGCGCCGCGGTGCTCGGCGCCAATGATGGCATCGTTTCGACCGCGAGCCTGATCACGGGCGTCGCGGCTGCTTCGGCCGGGCGGCCCGAGGTGATGGTCGCCGGGATCGCCGGGCTGGTCGCGGGCGCGATGTCGATGGCGGCGGGCGAATATGTCTCGGTCAGTTCACAATCCGATGCCGAAAATGCTGACCTCGCGCGTGAGACAAAAGAGCTTGAAACCATCCCGGAACGCGAACTGGAGGAACTCGTCGGCATTTACAAGGAGCGCGGCCTCGACGACGATCTGGCCCGCAGGGTCGCCGAACAGCTCACCGCGCATGACGCGCTCGCCACCCATGCCCGCGAGGAACTGGGGATCACGCCGCACACCATGGCAAACCCGATCCAGGCCGCCTTCTCCTCCGCTGCCAGCTTCGCCGTGGGTGCAGCCCTTCCGCTGGCCGTCGCCTGGCTGGTCTCCGAAAAGCAGATCGCGCTGCTCGTATCAGCGGCCTCACTGATCTTCCTCGCCCTGCTCGGCATCGTCAGTTCCAAGGCGGGCGGATCGCCCGTGCTCAAGCCGACGCTGCGCGTAACCTTCTGGGGTGCGATCGCGATGGCCGCGACCTGGGCGATCGGCAGCCTTTTCGGGACATCCGTCGCCTAACGCAGTTCCACCCATGTCGGCGCGTGGTCGCTCGCCTTTTCGCGACCGCGATACTCCTTGTCGACCTGCGCGTCGATGAGCCGGTCGGCGGCGAGCGGGCTCAGCAGCAGATGGTCGATGCGGAACCCCGCGTCGCGCTGCCAGCAGCCCGCCTGATAGTCCCAATAGGTCCACACGCCGCCCGCCGGATGACGGGAGCGCAAGGCATCCGTCCAGCCGTCGGAAAGAAGGACGCGGTAGCCGTCCCGGCTTTCGGGCTGCATCAGCGCGTCCGAGGCCATCGCGGAAACCGAGAACACATCGTCATCGTGCGGGATGACATTATAGTCGCCCGCAAGCACCGCCGGGATTTCCTCCACCATGATTTCCGCCGCGCGCGCGCGCAACCTTTTCATCCAGCGCAGCTTGTAGTCGAACTTGGGACCGGGTTGCGGATTGCCGTTGGGAAGATAGATCGACGCGACACGCACCCCCATGACATCGGCCTCGATATAGCGGCTGTGATCGTCCTCGCTCTCACCCTCAAGCCCGCGCCGCACCTCGGCAGGTGCTTCGCCGCGGGCGAGGATGGCGACGCCGTTGAAGCCCTTTTGCCCGTGCCAGATCGCACCATAGCCCGCCGCCTCGAAATCCTTGACGGGGAAGCCCTCGTCGGCGGTCTTGATTTCCTGCAGGCAGGCAATGTCGGGGCGGGTTTCCTCGAGCCATTCAAGGAGCCGCGGCAGCCGCGCCTTGATGCCGTTGATATTGAAGGTGGCGATTCTCATGGGGGTGGCCTAGCCTAATCCGATGCCCCGGCACAGCCTTTTGGGTAGGCGAGATTCCGGGAGACCAAGTTTCTACTGTGGCACAGTTTGGCCAAACCTCCCAGCTTACGCCATTACAACCGTCCATCCATTCGATGCAGACGCATTCACTTCACTTTAACTATATTTGCTTAGCCATATGCTTGTGAACAATTGATCATGTTAGTCCATTATGACCTCACTTAGTACGAAGCCGCTTGCCTATGTCCGCGAACTTGATGGGCTACGTGCGGTCGCCTGTTTGCTGGTAATGTGCTTTCACGCCGCCCCGGGCTGGCTCTTCAAAGGCGGATTCATCGGGGTAGATATTTTCTTTGTCCTAAGCGGGTATCTCATCACTTGTGTTTTAATGGATGAATATGAACAACGTGGCGAAATCGCGATCGGAAATTTTTATGCGCATCGCTTCCTGCGACTGGTGCCTGCACTCGCTTTATTTTTGCTTTGCTATGTCATAATTGGATCGCTGGTTTGGCCAGGTGAGCCGCATTTGCGCGATGCCGGAATGGCGGCCGCTTACATCAGCGATTACACCTATCCCTATTGGGGCAGCCCAAATTATATTCGCCATACTTGGTCGCTTGCGGTCGAAGAGCAATTTTACATCGTCTGGCCGTTTTTCCTTCCACTCATTATTCGATATAAGCTGGCACGATGGGCGCTACTTGCCCTATGGGCTGTGGTCACCATCTACCGCTACTCACTAGCCGATGGAGATTGGATCGAATATTATTTCCCGCTGCACACGCGCTTGAGCGGGCTGTTGGCGGGTTCTATGCTGGCCATCGCCCATCGAAAAGGCATTCTGAAATTAAACCGCATCTCCTCTGACGTCGCGCTGGCAGGCCTCTTCATAACAGCCTTACGCGCAAATATAACGTCGTCCGCTTTCACCATATCGCTCGCTGAACTGATGTCGCTGATACTGGTGGGTGTTCTGGTTTCTTCGAGTGACCCTAGCCGAGCTACCATTCTCTCCAGCAAACCGATGGTTGCAATTGGAAAGCTGTCATACGGACTTTATCTATGGCACTTCCCTTTCGCCTATTATTTCCGCGAAAACTATTCGCCTGTGGTTTCAACGATTGCGACAATTTCGCTTTCAATGATTGGCGCAACAATATCCTATTTCACGGTTGAAGCATGGGGCCGTAAGTTCAAGGCGCAGCTCAAGAAGCGGACCGGAACCAAATATGATGCGGAACTAGGTGTAAATTCGCCGGCGGCTTCACCGTTATGACGGGAACCGAGCTTGCACAAACGGTCCTAGCTACCTCCGAGCCGGATCGTCCGCGCTGGCCCCGATGGGTGTGGGCAACAGTCGTATGCGTCGCAACGGTGGATTTAGCCATTTTATTGTCTCCCATTGTTTCCGTTGATTCTGAGAGCTGGCGGATTCTTCTCTTAACCTGGGCGACATCCGCTGGACTTATTTTGGCAGTTCACAGCAGGCAATGTCGCGGGCAAACCTACGCTTTGGTCACCGGACTTGCGATCGCACTTTCATTGTGGCCCGCGCTAAAAATACTCAATTATGTGACTATGGCCTACCCGCTACCATTAGCCGATCATATGCTGGCCGGTTGGGATCAAGCGCTTGGATTGGATTGGCTGGCGTACGTCCGGTGGCTTGACACACATCCAGTGGTCATCGAGATAATGGCCCTGACGTATCAGGGCCTCATTCAATATTGTTGTTTCGCCTTCATTCTTTTGCTTCTCATCAAAGGACATGAACGCGCGATGGAGTTTATCAAGCTGTTCGTCATTTCATCGGTGACCGTTATCCTGTTAGGACCTTTGCTCCCCGCCCAAGGCGCCATGATATATTATGCGCCGGATCAAGCCGAATTCGAGTTTGTTTCAACAACAATGGGGACCTATTTCTGGCCTCCGCTACAAGAGGTACGCGCTTCCACCCACTTATATTTGGATGTGACCAACCTTCCCGGGTTGGTTGCCTTTCCCTCCTTCCATACCACGATGGGGGCTCTGCTGATCTATGTGAGCCGGGGTTCACTCACTCTGTTGGTGCCCTCCATGATGTTTAACCTCATTATGATTGCATCGACGCCATTATTCGGCGGGCATTATTTTGTGGATGTTATCGCGGGCATAATGCTCGCTGGCGCGACAATAATGGTCAACAAGATGCTCTGTCGGGTTGATACCATCGCGCAGAAGACCGCAACGGTTACTGCCCCAACGACTTTGCCGGTCGCTGCTGGCTAACGTCAGACGAACAAGCAGACGGACGGTTTGTACGCCCTTAAACCGAAAAGCTCGCGCCGCAGCCGCACCCCGAGGCCGCATTGGGATTGGTGACCTGGAATGCCGATCCGCCCAGCGATTCGACGAAATCGACCATGCCGCCTTCGACCAGTTCCAGCGACATTTCGTCGACCACCAGCTTCACGCCTTCGGTTTCGCTCACCACATCGTCATCGTTGATGCTTTCGGCGAGGCCATAGCGGTACTGGAAGCCCGAGCAGCCACCGCCTTCGACCGAGAGGCGAAGCATCGCGGGCTTGCCCTGTTTTTCGGCGATAAAGGCAACGCGGCGGGCGGCGCGGGGGGACAGGGTCATGGGGGAAAGGCTGGTCATGCTGTCCAAGATAGGCATCAAAAAAGGGAGCAGCAAGCATCGGCTCGCGCTCCCTTTTCCTTTTTCGGCGCGGGTGTCTCTCTGCCCCGCGTCCTCTCCTGTCTCGTCAAAAAGAAAAAGCCCGCGAAATTCACGGGCTTGCTCTTCAAATCCTGGGGTTTATTCGGGACCGCCGACCTGGGTGCGGCCATCACCGACATAGGCAAACTGGGCTTCCGGCTGCACGAACGGGATCGGGTTGACCGGAGTGCCCGCGATGCGGACTTCATAATGGAGGTGCGGGCCGGTCGAACGGCCGGTCGAGCCGACATAACCGACGATTTCACCCTGCTTGATACGCTGGCCCGGCGCCACTGCGATGCGCGACATGTGGCCGAAACGGGTCTGGATGCCGTTGCCATGTTCGATTTCGGCATAGTTGCCATAACCGCCAAGGCGCTGAGCGCGGCCGACGACGCCGTCAGCCGGCGCATAGATCGGCGTGCCGGTCGCGGCCGGAATGTCGATGCCGTTGTGGCGCATACGCTTGCGAAGGACGGGGTGGTTGCGCATGCCGAACGACGAGGTCAGGCGCATATTGTCAACCGGCTTGCGGGTCGGGATGGCGATGGCGCGCGAGGCGGTGCCATCCATCTGCTTCATCGCGCCGAACAGGTTGCGGAAATTGCTGTCACCCTTCGGCGGTCCCATGCGGGCTGCGAGCAATGTCGGCGTGGCCATCGCCGCGACACTGGCCATTTGCTGGCTGTTCTGAACGTCGGAGATTTCTTCGTCGGGATCTTCCACCGGCGCGCTGGCGTTATTGGCCTGGGCTGCGATGGAGAATGACGCAACAGCCATAAAAAACGCGGCCTTGCGGAACTTCAGGTTCGATACGACGTTGATCACTGCGACCCCACTCTGCGTTCGCTCCTTCAGGCGATCCGGTTCCGTCCCCGACCTGCCGTTTGGGCTTGAATTCAAATTGTGGGCGAAATTTTTCGTCCCCGCTCTTGGAACCCGTGTGCGGGGAGAAGGTTAATTAGGCAATAATTTTATAGAAATCCTGCGTCAAACCGCTCGCCGCACGCGCTGAGTCGTTAAATGGCGGCTTCAAACTCCCTCTGAAATGTAACTTGAGCAGCGTTTGCCAATGCGTAACGGGGTCAATCCCGGCTTGCGCACATTGCTGTTTAAACCAGCGCGTTCCGACGGAAACATGCCGGATTTCGTCCTTATAGATGCGAGCGAGAATCGCGGCACTCGCTGAATCCCCTGAACTTGTAAATCGTTCGATCGTCGCGGGGGTAACATCGAGACCGCGCGCCTCCAGCACCATCGGCACAACCGCGAGCCGCGCGAGCGCGCCCCCGGCGGTCGTCTGGGCGGCCTCCCATAAGCCGTCATGGGCTGGGAGCACACCATAATAGCTACCGAGCTGCCGGAGCCGCCGGTCGAGCAGGGCGAAGTGCATCGCCTCGTCGGCGCCGACACCAAGCCAGTCGTCCGCAAATTCACGGGGAAAGCCGCCGCCGAACCGGCCTGCCATGTCGAATGCGAGGTCGATCGCCACAAATTCGATATGGGCAAGCGCGTGGAGCAGCGCGATTCGGGCCCGGTCCGACCCGGCCCGGCCGCGCTTGGGCATACGGTTCGGCGGGAGCAGCTCCGGTACATCCGGGCGCGCCGGGCGATCCGGCATCGGCGTTTCGAACGAAAAGGCGAGCCGGCCCAGCTGCCAGTCGCGCGCAACACGCCGCGCCCGCATCAGCTTGGCGCGCGGATCGGCCGTCTCGAGCACCGAGCGGCAGGCGGCGGACAGGCTTTGCGGCATCGAAGCGCTCAGAGCGTGCGCGCGGCCTCAAGCACCTCTTCGGCGTGGCCCTTGACCTTGACCTTGCGCCAGGCGCGCACCAGCTTGCCATCCTTGCCGAACAGGAAGGTGGCGCGGTCGATGCCCATATATTCGCGGCCATAGAGCTTTTTTTCGACCCAGGTGCCGAAGGCCTCGCACGCCTTTCCATCCTCGTCCGACAAGAGCGTGACGCCAAGCTCATATTTGTCACGGAACTTGCCGAGTTTCGCGGTCTTGTCCTTCGAGACGCCGAACACCCGGACCCCTGCGCTGGCAAAATCGGCACCAAGCGCGGTAAAATCCTTGGCCTCGGTGGTGCAGCCCGGCGTATCGGCCTTGGGATAGAAATAAATGACCAGCGGGCGCGGCTGATCCGCCAGCGCGACGGCATTGCCTTCAGCGTCATCGAGGGTCAGCGCGGGAATGGGGTCACCGATATTCATTTCTCTTGCTCCTTATTCTTCGTCATTGCCCGGCCAGACCGGTGACTCCATCCCCCGCGCCTCCCCTGAACGCGAAGGCCCGGAGATGGATTCCCGCTTTCGCGGGAATGACGATCAGTTCCTGGTCGCCGACTCCGCCGCCCACCAGTCGCGCACGACGGCGCGGGCGGCTTCGTAGCGCGCCGAAAGATCATCCCAGCTTTCCGCCTGGCAGGCGCGGGCGATGACCGGCCTTGTCACCTCGGGTGGCTCGATACAATCGGGGCAGACGAGGCGCAAGGTGACGAGCAGCCGGGTCAGCAGCTGCTGTGCGGCGACCGCTCCGTCCGGTGCCAGCCCCGCCCCGGCCAGCGCGGGGAGCGCCGCATCGAGCTGCGGGGCCAGCCCCTTTCCGCTGGTGAGCTGCGTCACATGGGTCGCGAATTCGAGGTCGACCAGACCCCCGTCGATCAGCTTGGCGTCAAGCGGCCCCTGTGGCGGCTTGTGCTGCGCCATATCCGTGCGCATCTGCGCGGCATCGGCGGCGAGTTTCGCGGCATCGCGCGGGGCCTTGAGCACGGCGTCGATGATCGCCTGTACGCTCGCGCGGGCTTCCTCCGGACCATAGACGGGCCGCGCGCGGGTCAGCGCCATATGCTCCCACACCCAGGCATCTTCCTGCTGATAGCGTTCGAACGCATCGAGATTGACGGCGAGCGGACCCTGCGCGCCCGAGGGGCGCAACCTTGTGTCGACCTCATAGAGCCGCCCGCTCGCTGTCGGCACCGACAGCGCACCGGTAATGCGCTGGGCAAGGCGGTTGTAATAAAGCGTCGCGCCGAGCGGCTTCGGCCCATCCGATTCGGCCATATAATCGCCGGTGAAGAGGTAGATGAGATCAAGGTCCGAGGCATGGGTCAGCGCCTCGCCCCCCAACCGCCCGAGCGCGAGGATCACAAGGTCGCTGCCCGGAACCCGGCCATGCGCGGCCTCGAATTCGGACCTTGCCGCGTCGGCGAGCGCGACCAGCGCGGCTTCGGCGACATGGGCATAACCGCGCGCGACCTCCATCGGGTCGGCCATGCCCTCGACGATTTGGACCCCGAGCGCGAAGCGGCGCTCGCCGACGAGACGGCGGACATGATCGAGCCGGCGTTCATAGTCCGCGCCGTGGCGGGCGTCAGTGAACAGCTTGAGCAATTCGGCCACGCTCGGGCTCGGATCAAACACGCTCTGGTCGATCAGCCCGTCGAACAACTCGCTCCGTCGCCCGAGCTGTTCAGCAAGCGCGGGCGCATAGGACAGGATATTGGCGAGCGTCACCGCAAGCCCCGGCCGGGCGCCCAACAGGTGGAAGAAGTTGATCGTGCTGGGCAGCCCTTCGATCATGCGGTCGAGCCCCGACACCGCCGCCATGGGATCGGGCGCCCTCGCCAGCGCCCCCAGCAATTTGGGCAGGACATCCTCGAGCGCATCCAGTGCCGGACCGGAACGCAAGGCCCTGAGCTTGCCCGAGCGCCATGAAGCAACGCGCTGGACGACATGGTCCGGCTGCGCAAAGCCGAGCCCGACGGCATATTCCTGCAGCGCCTGCTCCTCCCGCGGCACGCGCGGGACGGGACCGCCCTCGCTTTCCGGCTTTTCGTCGCCACCGATCAGCCTGTCATAAATGGTGCCGACGCGATCGACATGCGGCGCGAGCAGGGAAATCACCGCCTCGCCGCTTTCGCACCCGTGCAGCCGAGCGACGCGATCGAGGGCTTCCGCGTCCTGCGGCAGGCTGTGCGTTTGCTGGTCGTCGACCATTTGCAGACGATGTTCGATGGTGCGGTAAAGTTCGTAGCTGGCGGCAAGATCGCGCGCCTCATCGCTGCCGATGCGCCCCGCCTCCGCCAGCGCCGCCAGCGCGTCACGCGTCGCGGGCGCACGCAGCGAAGCGTCGCGCCCGCCATGGATCAACTGGTGGACCTGCGCGAAAAATTCAACCTCCCGGATCCCGCCGCGCCCGCGCTTGAGGTCATAGCCCGCGCCGAACCGCTGCCCTGCGGCATAATGGTCGCGGATGCGCTGGCTGACCGATCCGATCTCCTTGATCTGGCGGTAATCGAGCGACTTGCGCCAGATGAAGGGCTGGATCGCGGAAAGAAACGCGTCCCCCAGCGCCATGTCCCCGGCGCAGGCGCGCGAACGGATGAACGCCGCCTGCTCCCACGCCAGAGCTTGGCTTTCATAATAGCTGATCGCCGCGTTGACCGGGAGCACGATCGGCGTCACCTCGGGCGTTGGCCTGAGGCGCAGGTCGACCCGGAAGACATAGCCATCGCCGGTGCGCGCGCTCAGGAGTTCGTTGACGCGGCGGCCGATCCGCACCGCCGCCTCGCCCGGATCGTCGCGCTCGCGGCGCGGCATGGTCAGCGGGTCGAACAGCAGGATCGGGTCGATGTCCGACGAATAGTTGAGCTCGCGGCTGCCATGCTTGCCCAGCGCGATAACGCTAAAGCCGCGCGGCTCCTCATCGGGCAGCCGTTCGGCGAAGGCGGCGCGAATGGCATCGTCGATCGAACGGTCGGCAAAGGCGGACAATGTCTCCACCGTTTCGGTGAGCGAGGCTTCGCCGGACAGGTCACGCAGCGCCGTCAGCAGCGCCAGTTCGCTGCGCTGGCTGCGCAGAAAGGGCATGATGTCGGCATCACCGTCCCATCGCTCCGACAGTAGCGCGGTCAGTCGTGCATCAGCGCCGCCTTCAAGAAAGGCCGCGACCGTTCCTTCATATTTGTCGGCAAGGCGGTCGAGAAAGGGCGCGTGCCGGCGCGCGCGCTCGAGCGCTTCCGCGCGCTCGTCCTGTGATAATTTTACGACAGTCATTTCTGGCCATTCCGCTACATATTTTGCGCATCCTTTGGCGGATTTCCAGGGCATAGCAAGCGTTTGTCGTGCAAAAAAGCCTGCATGGGCGAATCGAACGGCCCCGATTTATTTGCGGCTTTGGGGGAACTTGCCCGGATTCGTTATGTTTACGTTGTTATGACAATGCACATTCACCCTGACGAGAATATGGCACGGCGGCGTCGCCCAGCCGGACGCTGCGCATCCGGGGCGAACCTTTCGGAAGCGAGCCAGCATGCGCTCGACCGCATCGGCGCAAGCTTGCGCCACGGTTTTTCGGTTGAGCGCGACTGCGGCAAGAGCGATTTCGACGACCTGCTGGCGCGCCTCGGCTAAAACCGCCGGACGTCTTTGCGGCGCTCTTCAAACGACAAGATTGAAAAGGCGATAGCCCGGCATGTTCCGGCGTGGATCGCCGGGTTCAGTCGGCGCGGCTGAGACGGTCGACGTCGGCCAGAATTTCGGTCAGGGCCGCTTCGCCCGTCATACCCGATTCGGCCCGTTTCGGCAGTTCGCCACCAGTCATGATTTCTTCGAGTGCCACCCGTCCTCGGGCAACGCGGCTCTTGATCGTGCCAACCGCAACCCCGCAAATTTCTGCCGCTTCTTCATAGGCAAACCCGCCCGCGCCGACGAGAATCAGCGCCTCACGCTGATTTTGCGGCAACAGCATCAGCGCGCGTTGCATGTCGGAGAGGTTGACGCTGCCATCCTGGCTCGCGGGCGCGGCAAGGCTGCGCTCGGCGGTAAGGTCATCCCAGTCGCCCTTGAAACGCGCGCGGCGCATCTGCGACAGGAAGAGGTTGCGCAGGATGGTGAAGGTCCAGGCGCGCATGCTGGTTCCGGCATGAAAGCGCGCGCGCGCGGCCCACGCCTTGAGGAGGGTTTCCTGCACCAGATCGTCCGCCGTATCGCGGTTGCCCGAGAGTGAACGGCCAAAGGCGCGCAGATGGGGGATCACCGCGCCGAGTTGATCGCGAAAATCATCGTCGGACAGGCGTTCGATCGCCGGCTTTTCGGCAGTTTCGGGATGGTCTTTGTTATCGGGCATAAAGTGCCTGCTTCTCCCCAGTTCGGCGCAGCAAGGTGCGATCCGGACATCCACCGATTCCGTTCATAGCGGCTTTCCGATGGATCGCCAATTTTACAATGTTATTAAATCGCACTTTATTTGCGCCAAACCGGAAGAGTTTGTGGAAGGCGCCGGCTCAGGCCGGCACCGTCGCTTCGTTGAAGAACAAGGCTTGCGAGATCGCCGCCTTGACCGTTGCCGACTGGAACGGCTTGGTGATGAGGAATGTCGGCTCGGGACGATCGCCAGTCAGCAGCCGTTCGGGGAAGGCGGTGATGAAAATCACCGGCACGGCATGATCGTTGAGGATATCCTGCACTGCATCGATCCCCGAACTGTTGTCTGCGAGTTGAATGTCGCTCAGCACCAACGTCGGCGGGTTGGCCTTGGCTTCGGCCACCGCTTCGTCGCGGGTGACGGCAACGCCGGTCACTTCATGGCCGAGGTCGCGCACGATGGTTTCGATATCCATGGCGATGATCGGCTCATCCTCGATGATGAGCACGCGCGCCTTGGTCTGTTCGTCAATGTCGGCCAGCGCTTCCGAAACAAGCATCTCGACGGAGGCTGAATCAGTATCGAGGATATAGGCCGCGTCTTCCGCCGTGAAGCCTTCCATGGCGGTCAGCAGCAAGGCCTGGCGCGAGCGCGGCGACATGCGCGACAGGCGCTGGCTGGCGATCTGTTCGGCGGCGTCATCGCTGACCTCTTCCTCGGCGCCCGCCTGACCGGCGCTCGCCCAGATCGCTTCAAAGGTCCGGTAAAGACCAAGACGCGGTTCGACATCGGCAGGGAATTCGTCCGGAGCGGCGATCAGCGCCTCCAGAGCGGCGCGGACATAAGCATCACCATGGTCCTGTGAACCGGTAAGCGCACGTGCATAGCGCCGCAGAAATGGAAGATGCGGTGCAATTTTTTGACCGAGCGACATTCAGGCAATTCCTCCCCAAAACACTAAAAAGACTAAAGAATTTCGCTGTGGCCCGGCCAATGCAGAATATGCGTTCTGCCAGACGGCGAAATTTAAGCTGGAATATAGGGAACCAATGAAGCGCGAATAGGTTTCATTATACAATAATTTTTCGGCGGCGCGCACCAAACCGGCGCGGGCCGCGTTTTTCATTGTTACGCACGTGTCATTCGATTGCGAGTCCTCCCGTAGCCTCTGTGGCCAGCGGAGATGAAGATCGGATCAAGGAAGGGATTGCCTTCCGGCGGATGCAATGAGAATAGGACGCGATATCAGATAAAGAGATTTCGGTAACGGGAACGGGCATGAACAAGAAAAACGGGGCAAATACGCTCTCCGGTCAGACCCGGCCAAAGGTTTCGGAGAAGAAGTTGCACTCGGGAAAAAATCGCGGAGCGGGAACAGCGGATTCGACCAGGCAGGGACTGTCGAAGAAGGACAGTGAGCGCCTGGACCGTCTGTCACACTCCCTCCAGAAGGTGTACCAGACCGCCGTCGACGAAGCGGTACCCGACAGCATGCTCGATCTTCTCAAAAAGCTAGGCTGAATAAACATTTAGCCCAAATTTCCACATTTTTTGTGAAATCGGGCGTGAAGGCGCATGTGCCGGGAACCCCCGCCCGGTTTTGAGGTTGTATCCGACGGAGCGATGACGAGTAGGGGCGCATCTCGCCGATGCGGGTGAACGGAATTTGCAGATAATGGACGCGCAGCCAATCAACGACACGGTGCCTGACCGTGGGCCCGCGAGTCCAGCGCCGCCAGTGAAAACGGCGACGTCTACAGCTGACGCGTCAAATGCTCCCGGGGAGCCTTCGGCAAATGCCGCCCATGATCGCTCCCGCCAATCCCTGCTCCACCGGCTGCTTCTTCCCATTTATGTCATGCCGAGCGGCCGCAAGCTGTTCCTGATCATCCTGTTTGCGCTCGCCCCGCTCGCGCTTATTACCTTGATCGCCAACGTCCAGTCGGCCCGCGCCGGTGACGCCGAGCGGCGGCAATTACTGTCGGGCGCCAATCAGGATATTGCCCGGCGCATCGCGGCAACCATCGTGACGGACGAAGAGCTTGTGCGGCGCCCACTTGCTGCGTTCAACGCCGCCAGCGCGACCCAGTCGGAACCCGCGCCGGCGAACCCTGCGCCGGATGATGCTGCCGCTCCGGCGGCCCCGGTTGCGGACGAAATCCATTATGAAGATTTGTGCGCCAGTATCGCGCGGGCGCTTCTGACCAGCAAGGACGCGGCCCCGGAACTCCATCTGCTGCGCGCATCCGACGGCTCGCATCTTTGCCATAGCAGCATCTCCGAGAACGATGCGGTGCTGTCCAAAATGGCCCTGGGCGACGGACAGCTGACGATCGGCCCCGACGAAAGTTCGATCATCGACGTGATCCCGATCGATTCGAACGGAACCAGGCTTGTTGCCATGCTGATCTATTCCCGGTCGCTGCTTCAGGGCATGGCCGACCCCATCAACACGTTGCCGCCCTATAATCTCTATCTCGCCAAGGACGACCGGCAGATCAACCTGAGCGAACAATTGGGCGCCTGGGCGCCCAACATTTCCGTGACGACACCCGTTGGCCGCACCGGCGCCAATCTCGAAATCAGCGCGCATCGCAAATCGCTGTCGCAAAACGACATCGTATCTTTTTTAGCCCCCATTGGCATGTGGCTGCTCGCCGGCGGCCTTGCTTGGGTGCTGGTGAATCTGCTGCTGTTGAAGCCGCTCAAGGAAATCCAGCGGTCGGTTGCGTTCTACCGACCCGGGCAGCTTTACCGCCCGCATCCCCGCGGTGCAGGCATTGCGTCGGAGATCACCGAGCTCGAACAGGACATGGCCGACCTTTCGCAGATGGTCGCGCGCGACAAGCGGGCGCTGGCGGCGGGTCTTGAGAAACAGACGCTGCTGACCCGCGAGGTGCATCACCGGGTCAAGAATAATCTCCAGATCATCGCCAGCCTGCTCAATATCCACAGCCGGTCCGCCACCGCCCCGGCGGCAGCCGAGGCCTATCGCTCGATCCAGCGCCGGGTCGACGCGCTCTCCGCGGTCCATCGCAACCATTTCGCCGAACTGGAAGACAATGAAGGCATTGCCCTGCGCCCGCTGCTGAGCGAACTCGCGGCGAGTCTGCGCGGCGGGAGCCTTGCCGATGGCGGGATGGCCGTGACGGTCGATGCAGATGCAGTCCAGATCGAGCAGGACACCGCTGTTCCGGTCGGGTTTCTCGTGACGGAGATCGGAGAACTTGCCCTGCTCGCTGGCAACGGCGCGGCGATGAAGATTTCAGTTCGCCATGATGCGGACGAGGAAATGGCGCAACTGTCGATCCAGTCGGACAATCTCAAGGACAGCGAAAAACTGGCCACGCTGCTTGAGACGCGCTTTGGCCGTGTCCTCACCGGACTGTCCCGCCAGTTACGGCAGCCGCTGATTTATGACGAGGACGAAGGCTCCTACCAGATCCGCTTTACGACTCTGGACTAGGGGGCTCATCAGCCCTTCTTGTAATCCCGGTTGAACTCGACCGCGAACGCTTCGAAGCGCGCTTCGGCGATGGCAGCGCGCATCGCTGCCATCAGTTCTTCGTAAAAGTGGATATTATGCTGCGTCATCAGCATCGCGCCAAGCATCTCGCCTGATTTGACCAGATGGTGAAGATAGGCACGGCTCCACGTCCGGCATACCGGGCAGCCGCAGCGTTCGTCGAGTGGGCCCGTATCCTCGGCGAATTTGGCGTTGCGGATGTTGAGCGACCCGCTCCAGGTAAAGGCCTGGCCGTTGCGGCCCGAGCGCGTCGGCAATACGCAATCGAACATGTCGATCCCGCGGGCGACCGCGCCCACCAGATCGTCGGGCTTGCCCACGCCCATGAGATAGCGCGGCTTGTCTTGCGGCAACTGGCCGGGCGCGAAATCGAGGCAGGCGAACATCGCCTCCTGCCCCTCGCCCACCGCGAGCCCGCCGACCGCGTAACCATCAAAACCGATATCGATCAGCGCGTCCGCCGACGCCTTGCGCAAGCCTTCGTCGAGCGCACCCTGCTGGATGCCGAACAGCGCTGCGCGGCTGCTGTGCTCTGGATCAGCGTCGAACCCGGCACGCGAGCGTCTGGCCCAGCGCATCGAGCGTTCCATCGCCCCGGCCTGTTCATCGCGCGTGGCCGTGGTCGGCACCAGTTCGTCGAACGCCATCACGATGTCCGACCCCAGGAGCCGCTGGATTTCCATCGAGCGTTCGGGCGACAGCAGGTGGCGCGATCCATCGAGATGGCTGGCGAACTGCACGCCTTCTTCCGACCTTTTGGTGAGCGCGGAAAGGCTCATCACCTGATAGCCGCCGCTGTCGGTGAGAATCGGGCGGTGCCAGCCGGAGAGCTGATGCAACCCGCCTAGTTTTGCCACCCGCTCCGCGCCCGGGCGCAGCATCAGGTGATAGGTATTGCCAAGGATGATGTCGGCGCCCGCTGCCTGCACCTCGGCGGGGCGCATGCCCTTGACCGTTCCGGCGGTGCCGACCGGCATGAAGGCGGGCGTGCGGATATCGCCGCGCTGCATCGCGATCGTGCCGGTGCGCGCCTTGCCGTCGGTCGCGACAATCGAAAAAGCGAAGCGCGGCCGCGTGTGCCGGTCCTGCGGGTCGATGCCCGTTGCAATCGTCTCGGTCATGGGTGCGGGGCGCCCGAAGCCGCTTATTCGGTCGCTTCGGCGCTGCTTTCGACGGCCTTGGGACGGCGGCCGCGGCGCGGCTTGACGACTTCGACCTCGACTTCAGCCGCAGCGCCTGCACCCTCATCGGCCACCGGCGCGATCGAGGGGGGAAGCAGCGAAGCATCGAGGCTCAGCGGTTCGTCCTCGCGGGGAGCGCCGCCATTGGCCGGCGCATTGCCCCCATCAGCGCGGTTGCGGGGCTGGCGTTCACCACGGCCGCTGCGTTCGCCGCGTTCCGGACGATTGCTGTCGCGGCGGGCCCGCTGGCGGGGCGCACGATCCTCGCCGCCCTCACCTTCTTCGACGGCGGGCGCGCCTTGCTGCTGCGCTGCGTCCTCGAGCATCGGCTCACCTTCGACGCCATGTTCGACGCCTTCGATGTCCATCCCCTCATTTTCCTCGCGCCAGTTCTGGCTGCGTTCTTCATGACGGGCGCGGCGTTCGGCCTGCTGTTCTTCCTGACGTGCGCGCACATCGGCGAGCACGCGGAAATAATGGTCGGCGAACTGGAGATAATATTCGGTCAGGACGCGGTCGCCCTGAGTCTGGGCGTCTCGCGCCATATTCTTGTATTTTTCGAGCAGCTGGGCGGCATTGCCCCGCGCGCGGCTGTCAATCCGGTTGCCGCTGTCCCCTCCGCCGCGGCTGTTATTCTGGCGCGGATTATTATTGCGACCGCGACGGCGGTTGCCCTGACGGTTGTTGATCACCGATTTGCTATCCCTATTGTCAAAAATGCGTTCAAACCGAATTCAAACTTTCTTCATCCGCCGGACGCAGGTCATCAGCGGTTCGGTTACTGGGGTGCCGTATCGGAAAAAATCTGCCCGACGCACATCCCGGCCATCAGCCTTTGGGTTCCCGCAGCCGGACCTTGAAAAGATCCCGCTGCCTTATCCTGCATGCTGTGGAAGCAAGAGCGGGCTGGGCGGCCTTCGTACCGGCAGCGGCCAAGCGCGTCTCTTGAAAACCGGACTTATGCACTTTTGCGTCAAAAACAAGCAAAAAGCGTCTGAGCTGCCCTTATTTTATGCCTGTTCCAGCAAAAGCGCGCGATCCCGCCCGCCCAAATCATGAAACAGGCGGACCGAAAAGCCGTGCGCTTCGGCAATATTCGTGACGATTTTGGCCTGCAACCAGCCGATTTCGAGAATCGCGACGCCGCCTGGCGCGAGCAGGCGGGGCAGAACCGGGATGATCCTGCGATAATCGTCGAGTCCGTCCGGACCGGCAAACAGCGCCTCGTGCGGTTCATAATCGCGCACCTGCGGCACCAGTTCGGTCGACACCTCGATATAGGGCGGATTGCACAGGATGAGGTCGAACGGCCCGCCGATATTGAGCCACCAGTTTTCCTCATTCCAGTCGCGGCGAAACCACATCGTACGCGGCTCCATGTCGAGCGCATCCGCATTCTGTTCGGCGAGTTCGCGCGCCAGCGCCGAGCGTTCGATCCCGACGCCGAGCGCGCGCGGCCATTCGTCGAGCGCGGCGAGCAGGAGCGTGCCGGGGCCGCTCCCGATATCGAGGATCATGTCGGGACCATTCGGCCCGAAATAGCCCAGCGCCGCCTCGATCAGCGTTTCCGAATCCTGCCGGGGGATCAGCACGCCGGGCCGCACCTTGAGGTTGATCGTCCAGAAAGGCTGGCTGCCCAGAATATAGGCCACGGGTTCATAGAGTGCGCGGCGTTCGACCATCGGCCAGAAATCGGCGGGTTCGGGCAGTTCCTTGCCCTTGAGGAGATAGTCGCTGCGGCTCAGCTTGAGGCAATGGGCCATCAGCAACTCGGCATCAAGTTCGGGCGTGTAGCTGACCGCCTCGAGGCGATCAGTCGCGGCGCGCACGGCCTCGCGGGCGGTGCGGGTCAAGCGCGCCTCCGCACTGGCGCTGGTTGCGCTTGTCCTGGCACGCCCATTGCCGTTTGCGTCACCCTTCCAGCCCCGCCAGCCGCTCCGCCTGATCCTGGAAGATCAGCGCGTCGACCAGTTCGTCGAGATCGCCCTCGAGGATTTCCGGAAGCTTGTGCAGCGTCAGGTTGATGCGGTGATCGGTGACGCGGCCTTGCGGGAAATTATAGGTGCGGATGCGCTCGGAACGGTCGCCCGACCCGACCATCGACTTGCGCGCGCCTGCCTGTTCGCTGTGGAGCCGCTCGCGCTCCATGTCATAGAGGCGCGTCGCCAGCACCTTCATCGCCTTGGCCCGGTTCTTGTGCTGCGAGCGTTCGTCCTGGCAGGTGACGACAAGGCCCGTCGGAATATGGGTGATGCGGATCGCGCTGTCGGTGGTATTGACATGCTGGCCGCCCGCGCCCGACGAACGATAGATGTCAACGCGCAGGTCGCTTTCGTTGATCTGGACGTCGACCTCTTCGGCCTCGGGCAGGACCGCTACGGTTGCGGCAGAGGTATGGATGCGGCCGCCGCTTTCGGTGACCGGCACGCGCTGGACGCGGTGGACCCCGCTTTCGAACTTCAGCCGCGCGAACACGCCCGCGCCCGCGACCGAGGCGACCACTTCCTTGTAGCCGCCGACATCGGCCTCGTTGGCCGAGATGATCTCGACCTTCCAGCCGCGTGTCGCGGCATATTTGTCATACATGCGCAACAGGTCGCCGGCGAACAGCGCGGCCTCATCGCCGCCGGTGCCGGCGCGGATTTCGAGCATTGCCGCGCGCTCGTCGGCCGCGTCCTTGGGGAGCAGCGCGATGGCAAGGTCGCGCTCGGCATCGGGGAGCCTTGCCTCGATCGCGGCCAGTTCCTCCTCGGCCATCGCTTTCATTTCCGGGTCTGCGAGCATTTCCGCAAGCGACCCGCTCTCAGCCCGCAGGGTGCGCACCTCGTCGGCCGCCTTGGCCACCGGCTCAAGCTCGGCATAATCGCGCGAGGCCTGGACAAAGGCGTCACCATCGAGCGCGCCCGACGCCATGCGCGCCTGCAACTCCTCGAAACGCGCGATGATCTGCGCGATGCGGTCGTCGGAAATGCGGGTCATGACAACGCCCCTCCTGCCGGCGGGAGCGGTTGGGGGTGGGTTTGTCTCATCAGCGGAGTGTGCGCAATCGCCCACCCCACTCGCCCAGGGACCTGCCGCCCCAAGGCGCCATTGCCCCTCCCGCACGCGGGAGGGGGTGCATGGCGCTCACTCCCCATCCTCGTCACCCCCGCGCAGGCGGGGGTCCATCTCCGGACCGTTCCGCCAAACGCCGGCTCACGAGATGGATTCCCGCCTTCGCGGGAATGACGGGTGAGAGCCTCCATCACCGCTTCACCTCGCGCTGACGCGACACCACGACTCCGTCCTGCATGTCGAAAATCGTCAGCATCGGCGCGCCCATTTTCGCTGCCTTGTCGAAGCGCTTCTTGGGCGATCCGCTGGCAACCAGCTCGGCGCGCTGGCCGTCGCGGCGCAGGCGAGCCACTTCGGCGATGCCTTGCGATAACGCCGCGTCATTTTCCACCACTACCACGACGTCAAAAGCGTCCGTCTCCGGCGCCTCGATCAGCATCGCCAGCCGTTCAATCCCCGCTGCCCAGCCGACCGCCGGGGTGGATGGCCCGCCGAGCGCCTCGATCAGCCCGTCATAGCGGCCGCCGCCAAGCACCGTTCCCTGCGCACCGAGCTGATCGGTGACGAATTCGAACGCGGTGTGGCGGTAATAGTCCATGCCGCGCACCAGCCGCGCGTCGCGTTCCCACGCGACCCCCGCTGCGTCGAGCCCCGCCGTCACGCTGTCGAAGAAGGCACGCGCCTCGCTCGTCAAATAGGCGTCGATATCGGGCGCCGCCTTCGCAATCGGAATGTCGCGCGGGTCCTTGCTGTCGAGAATGCGTAGCGGGTTGCGCGCGAGGCGGTCGAGGCTTTCCTCCGACAATTCGCCCCGGTGCGCCTCGAAATGTGCGACCAGTCCCGCGCGCCAAGCCTCGCGGCTCGCTGCATCGCCGAGCGTGTTGAGGAGCAGCCGGACATGCCGGCCGATGCCGAGTTCCTTCAGGAGCTGGTCGGCCATCACCAGCAGTTCGACGTCCGCCGCCGGTTCGGCCGCCCCGATGATTTCGGCGTCGAGCTGGTGGAACTGGCGGTAGCGCCCCTTTTGCGGGCGCTCGTAGCGGAACAGCGGCCCCCAGGCCGAAAGCTTCAGCGGTGCATATTGCTGCCAGCCATTGCTTATAAAGGCGCGGCACAGCCCTGCAGTGAATTCCGGACGCAACGTCACCGAATCGCCGCCTCGATCCTCGAACGTGTACATTTCCTTGGAAACAATGTCGGTCGTCTCGCCGAGCGAGCGTGCGAACACCGCAGTCGGCTCAATCACCGGCATTTCGACGCCCCTGAAACCATAGAGGCGGCGCACGCGGTTGAAGGTTTCAACAACGTAGCTGAACCGCTCCTGATCCTCGCCGAATATATCTTGGGTGCCGCGGATCGGCTGGGGTGTCTGAATCTTCGCCATAGGCGCTGCCCTCTAGTGTAATTGCGCAGCCAACGCTAGGGTCGCGGCATGCGCATGAATGAATTCCGTCGGCAGCGATGACAGGGAAGGCTTCGACCTTTGCGGGCAGGGCCGGGGCATGGCTCGGAGCGCATATCGCGCCACCGCGTTTTGTGCTGTTCACACTCGCCGCGCTCACGGCTCTCGTCTATTTTCATGTCGCAACGCCGATCCGCTGGCCGGTATCGGCGCTGCTCGCGTTCGATATCGCCAGCGCGCTGTTCCTGCTCTCGCTGCTTCCGCTGCTGAAGGACAGCACCGCCGAGGAAATCCGCGCCCACGCCATCGCCAACGACACCAATCGCGTGCTGGTGCTGATCCTCACCATGATCGTCGCGATGGTGGTGATGAGCGCGGTCTATCTCGAGATCAGCGGCGACAAGAGCCATTTCGACTGGCCCATCCTGCTCGTCGTGGTATCGCTGGCGCTGAGCTGGCTGTTTTCCAACAGCGTCTATGCGATCCATTATGCGCATCTCTATTACAGCAAGGAGGCGGGCGGGGACAGGCGCGGCCTCGATTTTCCGACTGACCTGAACAAGGACGGCGATATCGACGATGACAAAAAGGGCATCGCCCCCGATTTCCCCAATTACTGGGACTTCATCTATTTCAGCTTCACGCTGGGAATGACCTTCCAGACGTCCGACACGGCGGTTACCAACACGCAGATGCGGCAGGTGGTGACGATGCAGTCACTCGTCGCCTTCATTTTCAACATCGGCGTCATCGCCTTCACCATCAATGTGCTCGGCAGCAGCAAATAGACTGCCACCAATAGGAGAGAAAATGCGTAAATTTCTGTTGCCGTTACTGTTTGTGTCCGTAGCTTCCCCTGCGTTCGCGCAGCCGGATGCAGCGCAAAGCAGCGCCGCTTTCGTCTATCCGCAGGCAGCCGGGCACAATATCCCGGCACCGCAGGATATCGCCTTCCCCGGCACGATGCGGCTGAAAATTGACGCGACCGACCTCAACCGCAAGATTTTCTCGGTCGAACAGACCATCCCGGTCTGGAAAAGCGGGGACACGGTGTTGCTCTATCCGGCCTGGCTTCCCGGCAACCATGCGCCGCGCGGACAGATCGAGAAGGTGGTCGGGATCAAATTCTTCGTTGATGGCAAGCCGGTCAACTGGACGCGCGACAGCCTTGATGTCTATGCGTTTCACATCGATGTGCCGCAGGGCGCGAAGACGATCGTCGCGCGCTTCCAGTTCGCCTCGGCAACCCAGACCGATCAAGGCCGCGTGGTGATGACGCCCGCGATGATGAACCTCCAGCCCAATTCGATGTCCTTCTATCCGGCGGGCTATCATGTGAGCCGTATTCCGGTCGACATGGAGGTCAAATATCCTGCTGGATGGACGCAGGCGGGTGCGCTGAGGGCAACCAAACGCGGCGATACCCATGTCTATGAGCGCACCGATTATGACACGCTGGTCGATTCGCCGATCTTCGCGGGCAAATATTACCGCCAGGACAAATTGTCGCCGACCGTCACCGCCAACTGGTTCGCCGACGAGGCCAGGGATCTCGCGGCGAAGCCCGACCAGATCGCCAAGCACGCCAAGCTGGTCGCCGAGGCCAAGGCCGCGTTCGGCATGGAGCATTTCGACCGTTACGAGTTCCTGACCGCGCTCACCGATGAAATGAGCAGCATTGGCCTTGAGCATCACCGCAGTTCGGAAAACGGCGTCAATCCCGGCTATTTCCTCGAATGGGACAAGGGGCCGGGCCGCCGCAACCTGCTGCCGCACGAATATGCGCATAGCTGGGCGGGAAAATATCGCCGCCCGGCGGGCCTCGCGACGCCCGACTTCCGCACCCCAATGCAGAACAACCTGCTCTGGGCCTATGAAGGCATCGACCAGTTCATGGGTTATGTGCTCGGCGCACGTTCGGGCCTGTTCACCAAGCAGCAGACCCTCGACGCGCTCGCCAGCATTGCGGCCGCCCTCGCCGAGCGTAAGGGCCGCGACTGGCGCGCGCTGGAGGACACCACGCATGATCCGATCATCTCCGCACGGCGCCCCAAGGGCTGGGTCTCGATGCAGCGTTCGGAAGATTATTACAATGAAGGGCTGATGATCTGGCTGGAAACCGACAGCGTGATCCGCGCCCAGTCGAAGGGCAGGAAGTCGATCGACGACTTCCTCAAGATTTTCTACGGCGGCACCCCCGGCGACTATAAGGTCAAGCCGTTTGTGTTCGGCGATATCGTCACCGCCTTGAACCAGACCGTGCCCTATGACTGGGCCGGTTTCCTCGACGCGCGCGTCAACAAGCCCGCGCCGGTGCTGAACCTCAATGGCCTCACCAATAACGGCTACCGGCTCGTCTACACCGACAAGCAGAGCGATTATCTGAAGTCGGTCGAGGACAGCAATCTCGACCTCAGCTACTCGCTCGGCATGACCGTCAACAAGGACGCAAGGGTAACCGGCGTGATGTGGGACGGCGTCGCGTTCCAGAACGGCATCACCGTGGGCACACAGATCTTCGCGGTGAACGGCCGCGCCTGGTCGAAGGACGCAATGAAGGACGCGATCACCGCCGCCAAGGGAAGCCGGAACCCGATTCGCCTGATTGTCAAAAAAGGCGAATATTTCGACACATTGGATATCGCCTATGCGGGCGGATTGCGCTATCCGGCGCTCGAAAAGACAGGAGGGGGTGAAAGCGGTCTCGACCGCTTGCTGGCACCGCAAACACCGTAAGCGGCTCAGCCGAAGCCGCAGCGGACACCTTCAAGGATCAGAGCAAGTTCATGGATATCAGCAAAATTGCAATCGGCGACAATCCGCCGGAAAGCATCAATGTCATCATCGAAGTGCCAGCTGGCGGCGAACCGGTGAAATATGAATTCGACAAGGAATCGGGTGCGCTATTTGTCGACCGCATCCTCCACACGCCGATGCGGTACCCGGCCAATTACGGCTTCATTCCTCACACGCTCTCGCCCGATGGCGATCCGCTCGACGCGCTGGTGATCTCGCGCACCCCGTTCATTCCGGGCTGCGTCGTGCGAGCGCGCCCGATCGCGGTGCTCCACCTCGAGGACGAGCATGGCGGCGATGAGAAATTGCTGTGCGTGCCGGTCGACGCGACCTTCCCCTATTATCGCAAGATCGAGGGCGGCACCGACCTGCCTGAAATCGTGATGCAGCAGATCGAGCATTTCTTCACCCACTACAAGGACCTCGAACCCGAAAAATGGGTCCGCGTCGGCCACTGGGGCGGACCGGATGACGCCCGCAAGGTGCTGGTCCAGGCGATCGAGGACGGCAAGAAGGCGAAGGCCGCGACCGCCTGACCCTACAGCCTCGAGGAAGAGCCGCCATGTGGGACGCGATCGTGATCGGATCAGGGATCAGCGGCCTCACCGCAGCGGCGGCTCTTTCGCGCGCGGGCGAAAAGATATTGCTGCTCGAACAGCATTGGCTCGCAGGCGGCCTCACCCAGACCTTCAGGCGCGGCGACTGGCAGTTCGCCACGGGGGTTCATTATCTGAGTGGGGTTGCGGATACCGATGGTCCCGAAGGCCAGTTCCGCCGCATGCTCGACTGGCTGAGCGGTGGCGCGATGCGCTTTGTGCCGCTCGCCAACCCCTATGACATTATCCGCCTACCCGGCTTTTCCTTTGGCATCTGTCATCCGCCCGAACGCTTTCGCGCCGACCTGCTCACGCGCTTTCCCGAAGAAGCCGGAGCGATTGACGATTGGTTCTCCCAGCTGGACGCGGCCGGAGCCGCCGCCAATGCGCTGCTACTCGAACGCGGTCTGCCGCGCTGGCTCGCCTGGGCGGTGCGGTTGTGGAAGCGAAGCGACATCGCGACCTACGCCCATCGTACCGTCACCGAAGCGCTCGCGAACATCTGCGATCTGCGGCTGCGCGCGGTGCTGGGCGCACGCGGCGGCGATTATGGCGCTGCCGCCGCCGACGCGCCGCTCATCGAACATGCGCTCGTCACGGCTGCCTATGGCACGGGCGCCTATTATCCGGCCGGAGGCCCGGGCGAATTCGCGCGCCGGCTCGTGCCCATCATCAAGGCGGCGGGCGGCAAGGTGGTGCTCGGTGCGGACGTGACCGGGATCGAACTGGCGGATGGGCATGTGTCGGCGGTGCGTTATGTGCGCGGCGGCAAGGAAGTGCGCGAGGAAAGCGCGCATATTATCTCGACCATCGGGGTGCTGAATACGCTGGAACGGCTGCCCGCCGATGCCGCCCCGGAGTGGCGCGACGCCGCGGCGGACCTCGCCCCCGGTCCCTCCTATATCGCGCTCTATCTCGGTTTCGACGGCGATATTGCGGCGGCGGGCGCATCTTCGGCGAATATCTGGCTCTACGAACAGCCAGGCGACATCGAGTGGTTATGGGACGACCCCGCGCAGGAGGACGCGCCCGGCCTGTTCATTTCCTTCCCGTCGCTGAAGGACCCCGAACATAAGGGCGGGCATACGGCCGAGGTGCTGGCGCTTTGCAGCAGCGCGCCCTTCGCCCGCTGGCTCGACCGGCCGGACGGGCATGATGATCCTGCCTATCAGGCACTCAAGCTCGCAATCGGGGAGCGGCTGCTCGCCCAGTTCGCGCGCCATTTCGCGGATCTCGCCGCGATGGTCCGGTTCCGCGAAATCTCGACACCGCTGTCTCAGCAGCGCTTCGTGCGCACGCCCGCCGGGGCGATGTACGGCCTCGACATGAGCGCCGGACGCATCGAAAGCAAAGCGCTGTCGGTTCACACGCCGGTCCCCGGCTTGCTGCTCGCAGGGCAGGATGTAACCGGCGCGGGCGTGCAACCGTCGAGCATCAGCGGCATGCTCGCCGCCGCCGCGATCAGGCCGTCGCTGCTCCGGCATTTCAATGGGTGACGGCGTTGCCGCCTAGGCGCGTGGCTTTGAGGAAAGACGGGTCCCATCGCCCTGCGCCGTTTCCGGCCAGCTGCGCACATGGATGTCGCGTTGCGGATAGGGCAGCTTCACCCCGTTTTCCCGGAACTTTTCAAGAATCCGCATGAACACCTCGCCCTGGATGTTACCAAGGCCGCTTTCCGGGTCGGTAATCCAGTAGCGCAGTTCATGCTTGATCGCATTGTCGCCGAATTCGGTGATCCATACCACCGGGCGGGGCTCATCGAGTACGCGCGGCGAATCGGCCACCGCTTCCAGCATCAGCTGCTGCGCGAGCATCTGGTCGCTTTCATAGGAAACCGGCACGGCGGAGCGGATGCGGACATCTCGGCTTGAATAGGACCAGTTCTCCACCTCGTCGGTCATCAGCTTTTCGTTGGGAACCAGATGCTCCTTGCCATCGCGGGTGATGATCGAAACCGCGCGCACACCGATCTTGTTGACCCTGCCGACCGCGTCTCCGATGACGATCACGTCGCCTGGTTTCACCGACCGGTCGATGAGGAGGATGATCCCGGCAATGAGATTGCCGAAGGTCTTTTGCAGGCCAAAACCGACCGCCAGGCCGAGCGCCCCGGAGAAGACGGTGAGCGCCGTGATGTCGATGCCGAGCATGTCGATACCGACGAAGAAGGCGACGATAATGATGACGATGGCGGCGATCTTCTGCACCAGCAGTTGCTGGGTGCTGTCCAGCCGGTCGTTGCGCGATACCATGTGACGAACGACGCGGTTGGCAAGTCGCACCAGCGCGAATAGCACGATACCACCGACTATGATCTGGCTCGCGGTCAGCAGCGAAAAACGATATTTCCCGAGCGAAAAGCCGATCTCGTCAAGATTGGCCGAAAGCCAGCCGAGACCGCCGAGTGCATTCGACAGGGTAGCGACAAAGCCCATCGTGGCAACCGCGAGCGCGGACCAGAAGCCGGCGCGGAGCACGCGCAGCGCCGTGTAGATACTCATGCCCAGCGCCAGCGCCTGCGCGATACCGAGCAGCAGATTGGCATAAGGCGGCCAGGGATAACCGTTGCGGATCAGCGCAATCAGCAGGGCGCCAGTGAGCACGCCCGCAAGATGCGCCAAGGTTCGTGCCCGCTCCGCCGGAACCGGGATCAGGCCGCGCTGAATGCCCCGGTCGATCGGGTTGCGGACGAGGTGCCGCACCGCAGCGCCAAGTGCGACCGCGATGCCGATCAACGCGCCAGCGATGACAAGCCGGACAGGATCGAGTTCCGCGAGGCTGGGAAAGCCCAGCGACAGGAGAAAGCTGTCGATCCGGCCGTTCACAGCCCTGCCGCGCCGGCCGCCGCTTCCAGATCGGCGATGAGGTCCATCGGGTCCTCAAGCCCGATGTGGAGGCGGACGAACGGGTCGGGTTCGCTCCACCGGGTTGCGGTGCGGATCGCGGCGATGTCGCTCGGGACGACGACACTTTCATAGCCACCCCAGCTGTAGCCGAGCCCGAACAAGGTGAGCGCGTCGATGAAGGCGTCGCGCTGTTCGACGCTCGCGCCTTTGAGGCCAAAGGAGAAAAGGCCGCTCGCGCCCTTGAAATCGCGCTGCCAAACGGTGTGGCCGGGGCAATCCTGGAAAGCGGGATGGAGCAGCTTGCCAACCCAGGGTTGCTCGCGGAGCCAGCCCGCGACGGCAAGGCCGCCCTCCTGATGCTGGCGGAGGCGCACACCCATGGTGCGCAGGCCGCGCAGCGCGAGGTAGCAATCGTCAGGGCTGACGCTGTGGCCGAACTCATAGGTCGAGCGCCGCAATTTCTGCCACAGTCCCGCATGCGTGGTGAGCGAGCCCATCATCACGTCGGAATGGCCGACGACATATTTTGTGCAGGCGAGCATCGTTACATCGACCCCGGCTGCCAGCGCGGGGAAGAAGAGCGGTGTCGCCCAGGTATTGTCGAGGAAGGTGACAATCCCGCGTGCCTTGGCGACCGCCACGATCGCCGGAATGTCCTGGACCTCGAAACTGTGGCTGCCCGGGCTTTCGAGGAAAATCAGCGCTGTATTGTCGCGGCACAGCTCGGCGATCCCCGCGCCGATCAGCGGGTCATAATAAGTGGTTTCGACGCCGATGCTCTTAAGGTAGCCATCGCAGAAGCTGCGGCTCGGCTGATAGACGCTGTCCACCATCAGGATATGGTCGCCCGGCTTGACCAGCGCGGTGAGGCCCGCCGTGATCGCCTGCACGCCCGAGGCATAAAGCAAGGTTCCTTCCGCCCCCGGCTCGAGCGCGGTCAGCGCATCGGCGAGCGCCCACACCGTCGGCGTCCCCCGCCTGCCATAATAGAGCTTGTCATGCGTGTCGTGCGGCCGCGCCTTCAAGTCAGCCATATTGTCGTAGAGCGTGGTCGAGGCGCGCCATACCGGCGGGTTGACGATGGTTCCGCCCACTTGCGGATGGCCGGTCCATTCCGCTCGCCGACCGCCATGCGCGAGCAGCGTATCGGGGCTCAGCTTCTTGCCATCCCCCATCCGTCTTACGCCGCGCCGGTTGCCTTGGGCGTCGCGGGGTCGCCGCCCCATTCGGCCCAGCTGCCGTCATAGACTGCCCAGTCGCTCTTGCCGAGACGGTGCGCGCCGAATGCGAGCACGCAGGCCGTGATGCCCGATCCGCAGGTCGCCACCATCGGCTTGTCAAGATCAACGCCCGCTTCCTCGAAGGTCGCGCGGATGCCGTCCTCTTGCTTCCATACGCCATCGGCGGTGAACATCCGATCCTGCGGGACATTTTTCGACCCCGGAATATGGCCGGGTTCGATGCCCGGACGCGGGTCGGCTTCCTCGCCGGTGAAGCGCTTGGCCGGACGTGCATCGACCACTTCCTCGGCCTTGCTGTCGAGATTGGCGAGCATCTGCTCCTTCGTGCGAACGAGCTTGTTATCCTTCCACACGGTAAAGTGACGGTGACGCAGGCTGTGCTTGCCCTCGTCGAGCGCGCGGCCTTCGGCCTTCCACTTGGCGATACCGCCATCGAGGATCGCGACATCATGCGCGCCGAACAGGGTGAGCAGCCACCAGGCGCGCGCCGAGGTGTGCCACGGGCTGTCGTCGTAGAGCACGATACGGCTGCCATCGCCGAGCCCCAATGTCTGCATCCGGCTGGCGAACTTTTCGGCCGAAGGCGCCATATTCTCGATCGGGTTGGCACTGTCGATCAGTTCGTCGAGGTCCATGAACACCGCGCCGGGGATGTGCCCCGCTTCATATTCGGCGCGCGCATCGCGGCCGAGATCGGGCCCGAGCTTGGTCGCATCGACGATGCGGAGGTCGGACGCCCCCAGTTCCTGTTCCAGCCATGCAGTGGTGACGAGCGACTCCATCATAAACTCCTTGTCCGGCACGAAGGCGGGCTTTCGATCCCCGGGGGCTTGACCGCCCCGAAAGGCAGGGCGGCGAACCTAGAACGGGTTGGCAGGAGTCGCAACCATATGTTTATTGCGTTGCAGCATGCGGCAGAGCGAAAACCACTGTCCCTTCAAGGGAGGAGTGAAGGTGGTTCACCGGCCTGTCGTGCGTTTCTGGATGAACCCCCGAATATCCGTCGACAATTTGGCAAGGTCCGCCTCGCGCACATACATCATGTGGCCGGCGTCATAATAATGATATTCGATCCTGTCCTGCGGGATACCGGTGCGGGTCAGCGCATATTCGGCGCCGAAGAAGGGCGTCGCATGATCGTACCAGCCTTGGCCGACGAAAATCCTGAGCCCGCTATTTTCCCTCAGTAACGGACCGACATATTGGCCGACGGTGAGATAGCCGTAACCGCCACGCTCGTTGCCGACCTTCCAGTCCCATGGACCGACCCCGCCGATCGTCACATATTGGGTTTCGGGGCGGTAGTTGAGCGTTTCGCGCGCATAGCTGTTCATCGCCGCGGTATAGGCAGCATCGATGCCGTAGAAGCTGGGGTCATTGTCGGGGTTTTCCCCGGCATTGTCGTGATCCTTGCCGGTATAGCGGCTGTCGAGGCGGCCGACCACGAGGCCCTTGTCGCGCAGCAGCTCCTTGTAGAAACGCCCGGGTGCGACACGCAGGTCGGCGCGTTCGAGATAGTCTTCCGACAAGCCGGTGAAGCGGGCGAGCTGCTTGCGGATGCCAGCGCGCTCGGCCCCTTGCAATTTCTGGCCCCTGGCCAGCGCGACCAGATAGGGACCGGCGGCAAACTCGCGTGCCTGCTGGGCGAACTCGGCGACGGTCGCGGGCGGATTGGGCACCTTCTTGTGATACCAGGCGGTAGCCGCATAGCTTGGCAGGTTCATCACATGCGGCATCTCGTTACCGGGTACTTCGGCGTCGATGGCGAAATCGAGGATGGTCGAGATGAGCAGGATGCCATTCAGCGCGACATCATTATAGCGCGCCTCCAACTCATGCGCGACCGCGATCGAACGCGTCGTGCCATAGCTTTCGCCGCCGAGGAATTTGGGCGAGTTCCAGCGGTTATTCTCGCCAAGCCACAGCCGGATGAATTCGGCGACGGACTTGGCGTCCTGCGTCACGCCCCAATATTCCTTGCCTTCGGTCTTGCCGAGCGTGCGGCTGAACCCCGTCCCGACGGGGTCGATGAACACAAGGTCGGTCTGGTCGAGCAGCGAATAGCCGTTGTCGACAATCGGATAGGGTGGCGCGCCATCGTCGCGTCCGTCGCCCGGAATAACGACGCGCTTCGGCCCGAACGCACCCATGTGGAGCCACACCGAACCCGAGCCGGGGCCACCGTTGAACAGGAAGGTGATGGGGCGCGACGGATCGCGCGGTTCCCTCACATAGGAGGTCGAATAGATCGCCGCCTTGGGGTTGCCGTCCTTGTCCTTGAGGAAAATTTCCCCGGCGGTCGCGGTATAGTTCATCGTGACGCCGCCGAACGTGCCCTGATGCTGCGTGACCGAGACCAGCGGCGGACGGACGGGTTTTTCCGGCGCCTCTTTCTGCTCTTCGGTCTTGGACTTCTTCTGAGCGAGGGCCGGCGGCGCGGCCACCAGCGCGGTTCCTGCCAATGCCAGTGCCATCAGGTGCGAAATGCGCATCCTCATCCTCCCCTTTTCGAATCTTGTTGCATCGGCAACTAGGCCAACGTCCGCTTGTGGCACAAGCCCCGCGCGCTTAAATGGCGCACATGACCATGACCCCCAAGCATCTCGGCCAGACCAGTGCGCTGCCCGCTTCGCCCGAGGAAGCCGAGCTCGATTATGTCCCCAACCCGCGTGCGGGCGAGCTTTACTGCGTGCGCTTCGCCGCGCCCGAGTTCACTTCGCTGTGCCCGGTGACCGGGCAGCCCGATTTCGCGCATCTCGTGATCGATTATGCGCCGGGCGATACCATCGTCGAATCAAAGTCGCTCAAGCTATTCCTCGGGTCATTCCGCAACCATGCGGCATTCCACGAGGATTGCACCGTCGGCATCGGCAAGCGATTGTTCGACGAGATGAAGCCTCAATGGCTCAGGATTGGCGGCTACTGGTATCCGCGCGGCGGCATACCGATCGACGTGTTCTGGCAATCGGGCGAGCCGCCCAAGGGACTGTGGCTCCCCGACCAAGGTGTCGCCGGGTATCGCGGGCGGGGTTAACGCGACAATCGGGGTTAACGACCCGCTCACCGCGCCATTCACTTGGAAAAACTATCTTTTGACACTATCGTCAGCAGCATGAGCGAATCGTCACCCTATGCCTTTTCTTCCTCGCATGATTATTCGATCGCCGTGGCGCCCGATGACATCGATTTCATGGGCCATGTGAACAATGCGCATTATCTGAAATGGGTGCAGGAAGCGGTGCTGTCGCACTGGCGCTCGATCGCCCCCCCGCAAGCCGTCGCGGCGCATCTGTGGGTCGCGCTCAAGCATGAGATCACCTATCGCAAGCCTGCTTTCCTCGACGATGAGGTGATCGCAACGGTGGTGCTGGAAAAGGTGCACGGCGCGCGCGCATCTTACCAGACGCTGATCAAGCGCGGCGAAGAGGTGCTCGCCGAGGTGAAATCCAGCTGGTGCTGCATCAGTGCGGCGACAATGCGCCCGACCAAGATCGCGCAGGATATCGCACAGCATTTCATGGCGCGTGACTGATCCTCGGCATAAGGACAACAGAGCCGCGACAGGATTGTCCGCTTTTTCCTGATTGACAGGACAACATGCCGGCGCAATCGTATCTGCTGAAACCAGATACCCGCCGTTCTCTTTCGGGCCGGGTCGCCTCAGGAGAGAAATATCCATGATCCGTTCGCCCCGTTCGCGCGCGTTGTTGTGCGCGGTATCGCTTGCCTGTCTTGCTGCCTGCACGACTGTTCAGGATGCGCACCCGCCCGTCGCGGCTGCACGGACACTTGCTGCTCCCCTGCCCGCCAGCGTCACCACGCAACTACCGCGCAACGCGGTTCCGACCCATTATGCGATCTCGGTTGTGCCCGATGCCGCATCGGCGACCTTCAGCGGGCGCACCGAGATCAGCTTCGACCTGGTGGAAGCTTCCGACCATGTCACGATGAACGCGGCCGACCTCAATTTTACCGGCGCGCAGCTGAGCGGCGGCAACGACACTGGCCTGCCCGTGACCGTGACAACGGATGCGGCAGCGCAAACGGTGACGTTCAACTTCGGCAAGATGTTGCCGCCAGCAAGCTACAAGCTGACGGCCAGTTACACCGGAAAAATCTATGATCAGGCCAACGGCCTTTTCTACCTCGACTACAAGAACCCCGAAGGCGCGGACAAGCGGGCGCTCTTCACCCAGTTCGAAGCGCCCGACGCGCGCCGCTTTGCGCCAATGTGGGACGAACCGAGTTACAAGGCGACATTCGACCTCACCGCAACGGTTCCTGCCGGGCAGATGGCGGTGAGCAATATGCCGGTCGCCCGCAGCGTCGACCTCGCGGATGGCAGAAAAGCGGTCACCTTCCAGACCACGCCGAAAATGTCCTCCTACCTGCTGTTCTTCGGCCTCGGTGAATTCGGGCGCATCAGCCAGAAGGTCGGCAATACCGACGTCGGCATCGTCATGGGCAAGGGCAATGAGGAAAAGGCCCGGTTCGCCCTGCAATCGGCGGTCGATCTCCTGCCCTATTACAATGATTATTTCGGTGTTGATTACCCGCTGCCCAAGCTCGACAACATTGCGGGGCCGGGTCAGAGCCAGTTCTTCAGCGCCATGGAAAATTGGGGCGCGATCTTTTCGTTCGAATCCATCCTGCTCGACGATCCCAAATTCACCAGCGAAGCCGGGCGGCAGGCAATCTATTCGGTCAATGGCCACGAAATGGCACACCAATGGTTCGGCAATCTCGTTACGATGAGCTGGTGGGACGACCTGTGGCTCAATGAAGGCTTCGCCAGCTGGATGGAAACCAAGGCCACGGCTCATTTCAAGCCCGAATGGCAGATCGAACTTAGCCGCGTCGGCGGCCGCGAATCCGCCATGGGCCTCGACTCTTTCAAGACGACGCACCCGGTCGTGCAGAAGATCAGGACGGTCGAGCAGACCAGCCAGGCGTTTGATGCAATCACCTATTCCAAAGGCGAGGCGGTCATCACCATGCTGGAAAATTATGCCGGCGAGACGGTGTGGCGGGACGGCATCCGCGCCTATATGAAGCAGCATGCCTATGGTAACACGGTCACCAACGACCTGTGGAGCGCGGTGGAAAAGGCGGGCGCCAGGGGCCTCGTTGCGATCGCCAATGATTTCACCACCAAGCCCGGCATCCCGCTGCTCAAGGTGACTGGCGCGAGCTGTACCAGCGGGCAGACGGCAATCCGCCTGCAGCAAGGCGAGTATAGCCGCGACCGCAAGGATGCTGCGCCGCTGGTCTGGAATGTCCCCGTCGTCGCGCGCACTATTGGCGGCGGCACCGAACGCACCATTGTCAGCAACGGGTCGGGCACGATCACCCTGCCCGGTTGTGGCACCGCGCTCATCAACGCAGGACAGGCTGGCTATTATCGCACGCTCTATTCGCCCGCGATGCTGGCCGCGCTGACCCGCGATTTCGCACAGCTCGAGCCAATCGACCAGCTGGGCCTGATGGCGGACCAGACCGCGCTGGCCGCAGGCGATTATCAGCCATTCGCGCCAGCACTGGCACTGCGCGATGCGGTCCCTGCCAACGCCAACAGCAAGGTGCTCGCGGCCGCCGCGACATCCTATGCTTCGCATTTCGGCATGTTCCGCGATGAACCCAAAGTGCAGGCACGCATCGCGGAGCTCGGCAATGCGCGCTTTGCGCCCGTCCTCACCCGCCTTGGCCTCGCGCCGAAAGCCGGGGAATCGAGCAACGATGCGATCCTGCGCAATCAGCTGGTGCCGCTGCTCGGGTCGATGGGCAGTGCCGCGGTTCTGGCGGAGGCCAACCGGTTGTTCGGCCTGCTCGATACCCAGCCCAGGGCGCTTACGTGACTCGAAAAGTACCGGCAAGCCGCTGAAATCCTGAAGTTTTGGAGAGTAATAAAATTTCAAGGCCCCCGAAAAGGCCCCCAGTTATCCACTGTAATTTGGGCATGTGGGGAACAAATCTGTGACTCGAATAGCCGCTTCGGTCAGCCTCAACAAGTATCATTGCACCTCTTCAGCCGGAGGTACCGGAGGATAGAGGTGCGACATGATCTGGCCGGACAGGATCGGATCGAGTTTGTCGGCTTCACCCAACGCCCACTCTTCCCAGGCCAATAGGCTCTGCGTGGTTACATCAGCGCGTTGCTGCATGGCGAGACGGACGGCCACGACTAGTGCACGGAGATCTTGCGATTGGCGCAGCAACTCACCGCTCATCCGCAAGTCGGCGATCCGCTGCTCATTCTGCTTCCGGATATGTTCGAGGCGCTTTAGCTCCCGCTCCCTTCTGGCCTCCTCTTCGCGGCGCAACCGTTCGATCCGTTCCTGTTCGTCCCTGATCTCAGCTTCCTTCAGGCGGCGTCGGAAAGCAGCTTCACCGGCAACGATCAATGCAACGGCAATCTCCCCTATTCTCGATTCCAGCTTGCTTTCTGCTTCGTCCTGCCAGGAACAACCGTCGGCTCCTGAGCACCTGAGGAACAACGGGGTGCTTGCCGGGAGGGTGGGGTCTGCAATGCGCTCGCCAGCACGCCAGACCGTTGCATGCTTGCCGAGGATACCAATCTCGAGACTGAGGCTGGTATCGCCAACGCACGCACTCGGGCGAAACTGGCGCGGGCGGTCATTCACATAGACTGATGCCGTATGCCCGCGCTTGGCGAGCGCCAGGAACAGGCCATTCAGCAGTCGCAATTGCCGCAGATCGACCGGATTGTCGAACTGTGGGCCCTCGCCAAACCAGCGGTATTCCGAGACCTTTTCGCGGCGTCGCTGTTCTTTGCGAAGGATGTCGGCGAGCGCCGGATGGTGGGTTTCGAGCGTCTTGGGGACCGACACCTTGCCGAGCAGCTTCGCTTCGCGGACCCGCAGCTCGCCCAAGTCCTCCGGCACCTCTTTGCTGGCAAATGGACCAGACGAAGGCATCGGATTTGCCTTAGCGACAAACTGCTCGAAGCGATGGTCAATGCATAGCCGCCCGGTCTCACCAGGGCGTCGCGGTTGCGGCTTTGGCGGTCCGGGAACCGTGCGACCAGCATGGACGCGATTCCAGTGACCCTGTGGAGGTGTGACGACGCCGTACTTCTTCAGCAGCTTGCGCAGGGCGACGTCCCTTGTGCCAAATTTTTGCGCGAGGTCGCGCATGGGTGCAGACCATGCGAAGGCAATAAGATCTTCTGGCAAGGCGAGAAAGTCGCGGTGTCGGGACCAGTATGACATTTGGGTACTCGGCGCAGTTGAACGGATCACAAAAAGTGCGCTGAGGCCCTCTTCTGAATAGGCGTTTCCAGTCAAGCGGTTGAGAAGCCGCATGCTTTTGGATCGACTTCACCGCCATGAAGGGTGGTCCAAAACCAGCTCCGATAGCAACCAGACCCGATTTAGGGCCTCTCATGCCTGTGCTGCTGGAAGAGCATATCCCTCTGCGCCGCGCCCTGGCGATTTGCTACGACACCGATATCGAAGACGGGTTGGCAAGGATCAACCGGGCTGTCGATCTCGCTCTGGGCCAAGTGAGGCGCACCCTTGATCGCAAATCAGGGTTTCTGAAGCTTTCCATACCCCTCGCCCTTATCGCTGGGGTGGCCATGCTGAGTGACGTCCTTGGGATTTGGCGACAGTCCCCCTGGGTCTTCGGAATCGAGGTTTTGACGCTTGCCTTGCCCGCCATCGGACTGCTGGCTTGGCACCTCTGGCAATACGGGGCGAGCTTCCCGAAGGTCCCGGCCGCGCTGCCGCATGATCTGGATCAGCGCATTGAGACCACCCTGACCGAGCTCCAGAAGGAGTCCGGCCCCCGGGTATATGCTCGGTCGCTGCTACACGGGAGATATGTCCCGCTCGACAGGAGATTGTTCTTCGGGCGGCTACGCTATTTGGTTCTGTCAGAAGATGTGGGCGAGCGCTCCCATGTGCTTGGTTACCCGGCCCCGATCCCGATCCTTGGTGACCTCTATGTCACCCGAAACGACGCAGAACGGCTGCTCGCTATGAGCAAGCCAAAGCGCAAGGCAGGCCCGGGCCGCGATCCCAAGTACGCCTACCTCGACGCCGTCATTGCCGTCATGGCCAGTCCCGAATTGCGCTCAATCGACCTTGTCGATCAGGCAGCAGCGGGGCGTAAAATCGAGAGGCTCCTGCTCGACTGGTTCGAAGATCATGTTGATGCAACTGCGGACATGCCACGGACGGACATGGTTCGCCCCTAGATCCCGTATTGGTCCGGCTGGTAGCGCGTGCGTTTGCAGCGCAGGACCTGATACTGAACGGCGTCGAGCACGCATGCGTCGCAAACTACGGCAAGCGGCACTTGTGGCAACTCCTATGGATCAGCTGGCTCGCCCCCGATATTATCTCGGCGATCCTTGATGGTCGTCAGCCAGCCGCTCTCACAGGTCGCCGGTTGCTTCGCGCGACGAATATTCCGCTTGACTGGGCCGGACAGCGCGCATTGTTCGGATTTTCAACGAACTAACCATCACTTCACCCTAGCAACTGGAATCCGTAAAATGGGGGGTCAGAGACGATTGCACAGAAACAGGGAATAATCGTGCAATCAGGGAGTCTCTGGATACCACTTCGCAAATGACCATGCTCCAAGGCGCGCAGATCTGCGCCGTTTTCGGACGAATAATCGGAAATACAGGAAATGGCGCAGAGACAAGGAATGGGTGGTGCCGCTTACGTGACTCGAACACGTGACCCCATCATTACGAAATCGAGGAAAACAAGACAGAAAAGCTAGGATATCTAAGGCTTTCAGGCCATAATCGGCTGGTGCGTTGGGATTGACCCACGCAGGTCCCAAGCTGTGAGAAGGTGCGTTTTGGGCGTTGTCCGAAGTTACGATCTTTGGTCCAATGGAATCCGAAAAAGTGACCTCAGCTATACCTCATCTGCGCCGGAGTTAGCCTGCGGATGGAGCGGTCTTGCGCCTAGGTTCTCGGCAGCGACTATGTGATGCTGTAGCGCTTATGCGGCGTTAAATCCGGCGATAAAGTTCGCTCGGTTCCATGCCCATTTGGATGGCGGATTGTGTCGGGGTGCTCCTGCAATGATAATGCGGTCCGACGCCTTTCCCACGAGTTATACGCCCTTGCGTTGCCATGCGGAGAGGCGCTCATTTGACAGTTCAATTCTCTCGCGCGCACTGACCGGCACTATGTCATTGCCGCCTTGATCAGCAGATTTTGCATCGGCTGGGCGAGCCGCGAAACAAGGGATGTGGTGCGCAGGATCGTGAGTAACTCCGCTATGATCGGCGAAGGCTCAAGGCTAGGGAGCATCGAGGCACATTGTTGCTCCCATTCTTCCAATGATTGTGGTGCGCCAATTGCAACGCGCGCTCCCAAAATTCACGCTGCCTATCCATCATCCGCCGAGCCCTAATTTTCTCTGCTCGAGCAATTGACACCGGTCCTGAATCGCCTATCAAGGTAAGTAAATACTTATTTGAGAAAGGTTTGTCGTGGTAGTTCTTTCATTTTCTGGCGGAGTCGCGATGGTCGTCGGCGGAGCAGACCGGCATGGCGATTGATCCGCAGATCGAAGCCATGCTCGCCGCCGCGCCGCCCTGGCCGGGGGTGAGGAACATGCCGCTCGATGTGCTGCGGAAAGCGGTGCACGACAGTTCGGTCATGCTGCCGCCGGCAGGCGATGCAATGGTCGGCCGCAGCGAGGATCGCACCATTGCCGGGCCCGCTGGCGCCCTGCCGCTCCGGCTTTACTGGCCGCAGGGCGAGGGGCCGCACCCGGTCACGCTTTACATGCATGGCGGCGGATTTGTCGTGGGCGACCTCGACACGCAGGACATGATCGCGCGTGCGCTTTGCGCCTGGGGCGAAACACTTGTCGTCTCGGTCGATTACCGGCTCGCGCCAGAGCATCGGTTTCCGGCCGGAATCGAGGATTGCTGGGCGGCGCTTGCATGGGTGGCCGGGAATGCCGCCGCGCTCGGCGGCGATCCGGCACATATTGCGGTTGCAGGCGATAGCGCGGGAGGCAATTTGGCTGCGGCGCTGGCGCTCATGGCGCGCGATGCAGGTGGGCCGCCCTTGTCCGCGCAGATCATTATCTACGGCTCGTGCACTTATCCCGATGCAGATACCGCTTCGTCGCGGGAGTTCGCCGACGGGCCGCTCCTTAGCGCGGACGATATCGGCTGGTTCTGGGAGCAATATCTGGCCGATCCGGAGCGCGAGCAAGGCGATTTTCGCGCCTCGCCCGCCAAAGCCGGCCGTCACGACGGCCTCCCGCCCGCCTTCATCGCCACCGCCGAATGCGATCCGTCACGCGATGATGCGGAAATCTATGGCCGGATACTCAAAGCCGCCGGGGTGACGGTCACTACCACGCGCTATCCCGGCATGGTCCATGGGTTCGCGTCGTGGGTCGGCATCCTCCCAGGCGCGCGGCAGGCGCTGGAGGACGCGGCCGCCTTTCTCAAACAATCTTTCGCCGGAGCAGCAACCAATGAGTGAACGTCCCGTCGGCGTGGCCCGTGAAACCATGCCGGTCTTCGCCAAGCTTTTCGTCCACGATCTCGAGGCGATGGCCAATTTCTACGAACAGGTGTTCGGTATCGTCCGCTTCTTCCGCCATCAGGCGGTGATGCTCGGCCGCGAGATCGATGAGATCGGGTTCCAGGCGCCCTATCCCGGCGGGCTCGAGCTCACGCTCATCAAATATCTGGATTCAACCGGACCGCAGACGGGAGAATCGGTGATTGGCTTCACCACCACCGATATTGAGGGCGTGATCGCGCGCGCCAGGGCAGCGGGCGGCAGCGTGCCCGAACCGTCCTTCCGCATCGATGAATTCGGCATCGAGGTCGTCTTCATCCTCGATCCTGAAGGCCATGTCGCCGAAGTCGTCCAACTCGACGCCGCACCATAAGGAACAGGATGTGAGAGCACAGGATACCGACAAATTTGCGGGCGGCGTCGCCGTCATTACCGGAGCAGGCGCCGGGATCGGATCGGGGCTGGCGCGCCGTGCCGGGGAACTGGGGATGACGGTCGTCGTCACCGACATCGACGAGGCGCGTGCTGGCCAGGTCGCGCAGGATATCATCGCGGCGGGCGGACAGGCCGAAGCGCTGAAAGTCGACGTGTCGCAGCCGCGCGAACTCGACCGGCTGGCCGACCATGTGTTCGCCAACCATGACAGCGTGCGGCTGCTCATCAACAACGCGGGCATCGAAACCATCGGTTATAGCTGGGAAATTCCGGTCGAGCGGTGGGAAGCGACGCTCAACATCAACATCCACGGTATCGTTCATGGCTGCCGCGCCTTTTTGCCCCCGATGATCGAGCGCGGGGAGGAGGCCTGGATCGCCAACCTCGCATCGATGGGCGCCTTTGGCGTGATGCCGCAGCAGACCGCCTATATCATGTCGAAACATGCGGTGCAGTCGTTCAGCGAATGCCTCTATCTCGAACTGGAACTGAAGGGCGCGCCGATCCACGTCGCGTCAGTTATGCCGGGGATGCTGAAGACCAGCATTTTCGATGCGGAAGCGGGGGCGGGCGAGCCCGCAGGCGCGGGCGCGCACCGCCGCAGGATGTTCGAGATGATGCGCGATCATGGCATGGACCTCGCGCAAGGCTGCGCGCTCATCATGGACCAGATCGCCGCCGGGAAATTCTGGGTTCACACCCAGCCCGAGATGAGCCTTGGCGCGATCGAGGGGCGGATCGCCTTCTTCAGGAGCCAGCAGCCGCCGGTGATGAACGAGGAAGTCCGGCATTTGCTGGAAGGTTAGGCGGGCGCTGTAACCTTATCCCTGTTCGGGCTTGGTTACAGCTCAAACAGACCGTTCGCGTCCTTGTCCATTGCAACTCGCGATAGCATTTATCCCAGCGATCCAATGTCTGTTGCGAGAACAGCAGGATCACCGGAGTGGAGAAACCAGGTAGCTTCCCGGCGGACGATGCGCCACCCTTCTGCGCGCCGCTGCCATCGATCAACATATTCTCCGGTAGAATCAAATATAGCGCCGACCGGATCGTCGCGTCGTTGATGCCGCGCCTGAACATAAGCCCGACTGACCGCTACATCCCCATCCACGTCGACCGTAATACTGCCGAGCAGATGTTGTGTCGGCCCGCAGACGTCGAGATACTGACGCATCTGAGCCTCGAGGGCGGCTATTCCCTCGCGCTCGCCCTGTCCATATTCGAAGCTCAGATCGGAGGCGAACACATCGGAGAGCCGGGGCCACTGTTTCGCGTCCAGCACGCGGGCGAAGCGCCCAAGCTTTCTCGTGATCTCCCGCTCGTCGAGCAGCATCTGCAAGTCGGTCATTTGACTGTCTCCGCCTTAGGTCCAGTGTCGCCATCGATAGAACACGTCGAGGCGTCTCGGTCCGCAGTTCATGATTGGTGTCTTGGCAGACCGCAACAGCATAAATCTAACGGGCTTCCAGTACTTCCGCTTTTCCTGTCAGAATTTGAACGCGGCGGTCAGCCCGAATTCGCGCGGCGCCATCACGTTGACGATCCGATAGCCCGAATCATAGGCAAGGCCCGCCGCCGTCGCGCGCACCTCGTTGCCGCCCCGGATATCGGTGATGCGCTTCTGGTTGAGGAGGTTGCGGGCAAACAGGTTGACGTCCCATCTGGAATCTTGGCTCCGGACCCCCGCAAACAGGTTGAGCAGTGCCCGGCTGCGATAGTCATAGGCGACCCGTTCCGAATGGAAACCGGGGCGATAGGTAAACAGCCCGCGCAGATAGGGGGTAACATTCCCCATCGGCGCACGAATCTCGGTATTGGCAGTGAGGTTGAAATCGGGAACCTCGGCGATGCGACCATTGGAGAGACAATAGCTGACGTTGCCGGTACCGGTCACGCGCGGCGCGCCGGTGCGGTTGGGGATGCCGGTCCCGGCAAAATCATTGCAGGGGAGCAGTGCATTATCATAGCGCGCGCGGACATAGGACGCGCTGACGCCCAGATCCCAGTTGCGGCTGATCCCCCCATCAAGCGAGGCCTCAATGCCCTTGACGGTTGCATCGCCATTATAGTTGAACTCGAACGCACCGTTGGGGATGTCGACCGCATTGTTGATCGGGGGCGCGGGCGGGCTTGGATAACAGGAGCCGAACAGTTCGGAACAATTATAGAAGATGCGATTGAAGCGCGACAGATAGCCGTCGATCTTCTGGTAGAAGCCCGCAATGCTGAAATTGGCACGGTGGTCGAGGATCGATCCCTTCAGCCCGGCTTCCCAGGAGTCGGTCTTTTCCGGCCTGGTCTTGACAAGATCGGCGCTGATGCCGAGCGGCGTCGCGACCCCCGCTGAGCCTGCACGGAAACTATGGCCATAGGCGGCATAGATGTTCACGTCGGGGGTGATTTCATAGGTAATATTGATCCCGCCGGTCCATGGCTTCTCCTTGGTGCGCGAAAGTTCAGCCGGGATGCCGTCCTGAACGAGCGAGAAGGGCGCTACCCCGGCAAACAGGTTGCCCGGCGAGGATATACCGATCGTTGCTGTCTGGATATTCTTGATGATCGAATAGCGGATGCCGCCTTCGATCTTGAGCGGCCCGCTCTTGTAGCGCAGGTTGGCGTTGAACGACAGGGTGCGGATATTGACCGGCACGCTGACATCGGTTGCGATCGGCAGATAGGGTGCATCGCCGAGCACCAGCGGCGTGGTCACCACCGACGCGGGAAAAAAGAAACTGTCCGCATGTTCGTTGACCCGCGTGGTTCCGGTGGTTTTGGTATAGAAAGCACCGACGCCCCAGCCCAGCCCCTCGTCATTGTTCGAGGCGAGCCGCAATTCCGCCGTGTCGACCTTGTAGGGGGTGACGACCCGCGAAGTATCGACATAGTTGGGAACTGCGTTGCCTTCGTCCCAGTCACGCAGGATGTTGAGCTTGGAATATTGATGGGCGCCGGCAAAGGAAAGCGTGGCGGGGCCGAAATCATATTCTATCTGGAGATTGACGATGTGCGTATCGTTCTGGTTGCGGAAAATGCCTTCGGAAACCGACGCATAATCGGAAGCCACCAGCGGCGGTCCCGAACGCTCGGTCGTATCCGGCAGCACTATACCGCCCAGAAACGGCAATAGCTGGTAGGCAGGGGTGTTGCCGGTGCCGATCACCTGCGGGAACTGCACATTGTCTGCCGTCAGATACTGGTAGCTCAGATAGGCCTTGAACGCATCGCTCGGGCGCAGCCCAAGGGTGGCGCGCACGCTTTGGGTCCGGCTGCGTGAGCGCTTGTCGAGATTGAGGTTGCGCACATGATTGAGCCTGTTGCCGTCGGCGACTGCGGCGACGCGCAGCGATACGGCATCGGAGAAGGGCAGCGAAATGCCACCCTGGACATTATAGCCGCCGCGCGTCGTCGCGGTCGCCTGGGCATAGCCTTCGATCTGGTCGAACGAGGGCTTGCGGGTCGCGATGGTGATGGCGCCGGCGGGGGCGGAAAGCCCGCGCAGCAGCCCTTGCGGGCCACGCAGCACCTCGATCTGCTCGATATCGTAGATAGCGGTATAGACCGTCTGCGCATCGGTCGGGACCTCGTTATAATAGACCTGGACCGCCGGGCTGGTTCCCTGGTCGGGATCGAAGGTGAGGCCGCGAAGCGTGGTGGTGTTGTTGCGTCCGGTCGTGTTGGTCAACTCCAGCCCGGGCGCCAGCTGCTGCATATCCTTGGCGTCGAAGATGTTGAGCTTCTCGATCTGCTCGCCGGTCGCGACGTTGACCGACATCGCGACGTCCTTCATCGCCTCGTTGCGGCGGGTTGCGGTGACGACGATGTCGCCGCGTACATCATCCTGCGTGGCCGTTGCCGGCCGTTCGTCCTGCTGTGCATAGGCGGCTGCCGGAACGAGGGTCATGGCCGCGCCGCACAGCAAGGCGGCACGCTCAAATAGTCTCTGGCTCATTCGGTATCACTCCCCACTTGTCGTTATTGTCGTTATGAAGTTCACGCCGCCGTCATGTAGATCGGTGTCGGCTCGGCGCCGGACGGGTAGGCGAACGGCGGACCGAAATCATAGGCCGCCATCAGCGTGCGGATGAAGGCGGGGTCGCGCATCGGGTCGGTCGGAGTTTCGACTTCTATGCCCCGGGCGCGCAGATCCTTGAGGAACGTGTCGAACACCTGATCGAAACTGAGATCGTCGGTTCGGTCCATATTGCGTTTGAGCTCGGCATAATCCTCGAACACCTCCGCCGACCAATGGACGAGGAAGCGCAATTCGTCGGTGCGGTGCTGGGCGATGACGGTATCGCCGTTCATCAGCCGCCAATTATCCTTGTCGGACGGATCGCCGGTAAAGACCGTGTCGAACGACAGGCCTTGCGGCCGCTGCTGGTCGAGCGGCCCATTGGCTTCGCCGCGATGCATCATCATCTCGTTCTGGACGACCACGCCGCGATTATAGATCGGCGGCATCAGCCGCTGCGGCGGTTTTGCCGGACCATCGGGCCAGTAGGTAAAGCCGCTGTTTTCATCGTGCGAAAACCAGGTGATCACCTGCGTCATCTTGATGAGATAATCGCGGAACAGGCCCGACTTTCCCATCACCGCGCACAGCCAGGTCGGCGAATTTTCGTACCGGATGCCGCGAAAGCTCGGAGAATCGAGATGCCCCGGGTCGGTGTTGCCGCACGGCCCGTTGATGTTGAACAGCATCATCTGGGGCTTGGCATATTGCGCCCCCCAATAGGCCTTCGCATGTTCGAGGAAACCGGCATGATAGAAGCAGTCGTGGATTTCGGGATAGAGCGCGGCGGAATAATTGGCGTAAAAACCGCGGAAGGTCGGTGTCAGGAACATGTCGAGCGATGGCTCGACGCCTTCGGGCATCGCGCCCGACATGGTGGCGATCAATTCCTCGACCGACGCGAAATGCTGCGCGATGATGAGTTTCCAGGGGCCATGCTGGCGAACAACGTCAAGCAGCCGGGCGCGCTGGTCCTCAGTATAGATACCGGTCAGTTCCCGCGGCGGCGAGGCGGGGCGGAGAATATCGGATAGCGCGGGATTCCCAAAATTCGACTGCATGCTCACTCTCCTGAAAAAAGACTCGCGCCTCGTGGGCGATTTTTATAAGTGTGTTGCCACTTACCATTGGCCGTGACGGTCGTCAACAGCCGTAGAAGTCCGGTTTTCAACGGCATTGCGCCGACCCAGCGCCTCGCTGCAGAATCTGCTTGAAGTCTGCTGCCTGATATGTAAGCAAACACTTACTATATAGCAAATGGAGACTATGATGGCACAGCGGCAGGTCAATGAAATGCGGGCGCAATTGCCCATCGCGGATTCGCCCGACCTGCAAGCCGCGCTGGCCGAGGCCAATCTGCCGACCCTGCTCGCCACCTACGTCTATCTCACCCATGACGAGGCGATGTTGGCGCAGTTTGGGCCGTATATCCGGCCTGCATTCAGCGTCGAGCCCACCGCCATCCGCGAAGCCGACGCCGGGCGGCTGCGAACCGCGATGCACCACCTGCTCACCACCGGGGAGGGGCTCCACCCGTCGGAGCCATCGGATGACCTGATGCTGCGCATCCTCTCGGTATCGGTGGGCGAAGACGTGTCGCCGGAATTTCTCGACCTCGTGCTCGATCAATGCGGCTTCAAGCCGTGGATTGACCGCTCGCAGCTGCCGCAACGCGTCGCGCCGCCAAAGGACTTCAAGATTCTCGTCATCGGCGCGGGCATGACCGGCATGGCCGCAGCGATCAAGCTCGACGAAGCCGGCTATGATTATGTCGTGATCGAAAAGAACCCCGATGTGGGGGGAACCTGGTATGAAAATCGCTACCCGGGGGTCGGGGTCGATACGCCAAGCCATTTCTACAGCTTCAGCTGGGAAATCTGGCCCGACTGGCAACATTATCACCCGCAAGGGCGCGACATGCAGAATTATATGCTGTCAGTCGCCGACAAATACCGCATCCGCGACAAGGTGCGTTTCAACACCAGGGTGGAAAAGCTCGTTTATGATGAAAAGACCGCGCTGTGGACGGTGACGGTGCGGACATCCGGCGGGACTTTGGAAGACCTCGTCGTCAATGCGATCATCAACGGCCACGGCCCGGTCAATCGGTATAAATGGCCCGATATCCCCGGCCTCAAGGATTTCGCAGGACCGGTGGTTCACACCGCCGCCTGGCCCGATGACCTCGATCTGAAAGGCAAGCGCGTCGCGGTGATCGGCACTGCGGCAAGCGCGGCCCAGCTCGTCGCCGCGATCGCTCCCGATGTCGCCAGCCTGACCGTCTATCAACGGACCAAACATTGGGTGCTCTACAATCCCGAAATCGCGAACGAGGTTTCGGACGGGATGAAATGGGCGCTGGCCCATATTTCCTATTTCAAGGAGTTTTTCCGTTTCCGGGTCTATTGGGGCGCAGCCGATGGGCTGTTTCCCAATGTGCTGATCGATCCCCAATGGACGGGCAATGATATCGCGGTGTCAGCGCATAATGAGGGGATCAGGCAATATGTGCTGTCCCACCTCGCCGCCAAGTTCAAAGACCGGCCCGACCTGCTCGACAAGCTGACCCCCGATTTTCCGGTTTTTTCGAAACGGATCGTGCTCGACAATGGCTGGCTTGACGCGCTGCTGCGCGACAATGTGACGCTCGAGGATCGCGGCATCCGGCGCATCGGCCCGGAGGGCATCGAGAATGAAGACGGCGAACTGTTCGCATGCGATGTCATCATCTGCGCGACCGGCTTCAACGTGGCGAAGATGACGGGCGATCTCGTCATCAGGGGCACGGGCGGGCGCGATCTCGGCGAGGAGTGGGGTGAGGACGACCCACGCTCCTATCTCGGCATGTGCATCCCGGGCTATCCCAATTATTTCCACACCGTCGGCCCCAACAGCGCGCCCAACCATGCGGCGGGCCAGAATCTCGTGTCCGAATGCCAGGTCAACTACATCATCGAAGCGCTTGATCGCGTCGTCGCCAATGGCGCGCGCGCCTTCGAGGTTACGCAGGACGCCTATGACGCCTGGAACCGCAAGGTCGAGGAGCGTATGCCGCAGATGATCTGGTCTCACCCGCGCGCCGGCAGCTATTATATGAACAGCAAGCGGCGCATCTTCCTCTCCTGGCCGTGGCGTCTCGTCGATTATTTCAACGAAACTAGAGCGCCGGAAGAGGGGAGCTACGCGCTTCGCCGGTGAGGACGACGCGTTGGGCCCACAAATGGGCGGCTTCATGATGGCGCACGGCACCAAGGATCTGAAATGGACCAATCACCTTGTCACGGGCTGTTGCGCTTTCAAGATTTCGTGGATGCTTGCGAATGAAAAAATGGTGCTTAGGTGTCTCGAACACGTACCCCCCTTAGGGCGTGCTGGAGGTTCTTGCCCAACGTCTCTAAGGCTGCGGACCTATACGGGCGGTTATTACCGTTCGATCATGGCGGTTACCGCGATATCGAGCTGTTGACCCAATTGATTGGCCTCACGGTGATATTAACTGAGTTGCCGCGGAGATTATCATGCCGACTGTACTTATTACAGGAACCAGCCGGGGGATTGGCTTGGAACTGACCCGGCAATATGCCGGACGAGGCTGGAATGTGATTGCGACAGCACGCAACCTTGCTACGTCTGCCGAGCTTTCCGGGCTCGCTGCGACCTATCCTAATATCCGCATGGAGCAACTCGATGTGACGGATGGCGAAAGCGTTCGCTCATTGGCGCAACGACTGGATAATGAACCGATCGACATTCTGTTGCATAATGCGGGAGTGGCTCCGGGATCGTCTGATCAATCGACCTTCGGGACGCTCGATTTCTCCGTTGGCGATTTGGCTATCGCAACAAATGTCTGGGGTGTTCTTGCTGCGACCGAAGCACTCCTGCCCAATGTCCAACTCGGAAAATTGCGAAAAGTCATGGTGGTCTCGAGTTTTGCAGGAAGCATTTCTTCGATAGCCGGTACTGAACCATCTCCGTGGGGTGACTATATATATCGCATTTCAAAGACGGCCCTGAATATGACAATGTCGCTGGTTGCGCGCGATCTCAAGCCGCGCGGTATCATCGTAGGCATGTTGTCACCCGGTTTGGTCGATACCGAACTGGGCGGCGGTCATGTCGGCATTCCGCGCGATCTGATCATCACCCCCAGCCAGAGTGCCGGGGCGCTCATCCCGGTTATTGATGGTTACACGCTGGACACGTCCGGAAAGTTTATGCGCTACACGGGCGCTGAGGTACCGTGGTAGGCGTTCATCTTGCGTGTTTTGCCATATTCCGCCGCTACGTCAGATAAAAACCCATGATTGCCTTACCTACGCCTGGTGATTGATCACCAAACTGGTCCTGTTAAGTGGCGGATGGGATATAAGATTCTACGGATGACCCACGCACGACCCACGTAGCCCCAGTAGGTCACCGTGGTTTTCCAGCCGAAAGCACGTCCAGCCGGACAGCCCAGCGCCATCAAGCCTTACGCGCTTTCCCTAGGAAAACCTTGTTGTTCCAAGCTGAAAGGGTGGTGCCGCTTACGTGACTCGAACACGTGACCCCATCATTACGAATGATGTGCTCTACCAACTGAGCTAAAGCGGCCCATGGGCGGCGGTGTGGCGCCGGTTTTGGAAAGTGGGCCGTTAGCAACCTCTCTCCGGCTTGGCAAGCCGCAAGAATCGAGCGCCGATACGGCCCCGCTGCTTCCCGTTTACGGGGAAAATCGCGCCAGCCCCTGATCGCCCCCGGAAAGCCGGCCGGGTCACTTAACTTCGATTTAACCATTCCGGCCGCATAGCCTGCCGTCAGGGCACAGGACCAAGGGTTGGCTGATGGACAGTTTACGGGGATTTCACGAAGAGCGCGAGGGGCGGGCGCCGGGCATCGGTCTGACGCCGATGGCGCGTGAAACAGCGACCGGGGCTGCCGTTATCCGGCCGGGACTGGCGATCGTGCCAGTGCGGGAGAATCCAGTGCGGGAGAATGATGCTGACGCCGACGAGGATATCCTCGATCTGGCTGATGATGCGGGAGACGATGCGGAAGCAGGGATTCTCGAACTGCGCGACGATGCCGCAATCGAGCCGCCGCCCGCTATCGGTTCGGATGAACGGCGCATGCATGTGCGCGCCTATAATTTCTGGGCGCAACTCCTCAAGGATGGTTCGCTCCCCGCGATCGAAGATCTTGATCTCGCCAACCTGGGCGATTTCGGCGATCATGCGGTGCTGCTTGATTTTACCGCAGGGCTCGAAAATCCGGGTGTTTCCTATCTCGGCAAGGACATCCAGGAAGCGTGCGGCCTTTCCGAACCAATTACGCGTCTTTCGGACGTGCCGGGCCGCTCGCTGCTGTCGCGGCTGACCGACCATTATCTCCAGATCATCGCCAACCAGGCGCCGATCGGTTTCGAGGCCGAGTTCCAGAATGAGCGCGGGGCGAATGTGATGTATCGCGGCATCCTGCTGCCCTTTTCATCTGATGGCGACATGATCGATTTCATCCTCGGGGTCATCAACTGGAAGGAAGCCGCTGGTGCCGAAATGGCGGCGGCGCTGGAGCAGGAAGTGACCGCAGCGGTGCTAGCGGTGCCGGCTGCGCCCATGGCTGTCGTGCCGGTTCCGGCGTGGGCGGATGGCCCGGACAGCCAGGATATGGCGCATGTCAGCGACACGGCCGATGCGCTCGACCTTTCTGTTGATGAAAGCGATGAACCGGATGCCGCCATATCGGCTGAGCCGGGCGATGATGCGGCGCTCGCCGAGTGGCTGGCTGCGGCGCGGCGTTCAGCTGCGGCGGCGCACGACGCCGATGTGCGCGGGCGCGGGGCGCTCTATCGGGCCATCGGCCGCGCCTATGATTTTTCGCTGATCGCCGACGCGCACCCGCAGGATTACGCCGCACTGCTCGCCGAGGCGGGATTGAAGCCGCAGGAGCGCGCGCCGATGACGCCGGTCATCAAGCTCATCTTCGGCAGCAATTATGACAAGACCCGGATCACCGAATATGCGACCGTGGTAGGCCATGCGCGCAGCCAGGGGCTGGGGCGCGGTACGCTGGCCGCTTATCTCGACCGTTATGAGGGCGGGCTCAAGGCGCTGGTCAAGGCCGAGCGTGCAGCGAAGCGGGGCGAGGCGGCAAAGGATAGCAACGCTGCCGATATGCCGCGCTTGATCGACGCGTTGCGGCTGGCCCCGGCGCTGGGCTTTGCCGAACTCAACGCCGGTGACAACGAATTTGTCCTTCTGGTCGGCCGGAAGGTCAGCAACGCGCAGGTCGGCGTGGTCGCGGCGCTTAATGACCCCACCCTGCTGGACAAGGTCTTGCGCAAGCTCGCGGGCTGATTCCCCGTTCTCATAACCGACGGGTGCCACCCGCTGAACGGCCATGCGCCGTTGCGGACATTTTGTTGCTGCCGCAACCTTCGAGACATAATATTACTCCAGCACGCACAATTATTTTCGTGCGGGGGCTTGAGACTGTTGTCCGGGAGGCGCATACGGGAGCGGCGCAGCGGCACCGGGGCACTTGTTCTTCCAGACGCGGCTGCGAACAGATGACAGCGCCGTCCGCATAGCGGGTGAGGGCGCGTGAGATGTTGGAGGATGCTCTTTCCCATGCCTAGCAAGCCGTCGGCCGCAGCGGCCAAGAAAACCCCCGCCAAAAAGGCCGCCAAGTCTTCTCCTGCGAGCAAAACCAATGTGCCTGCGGCGCTGCTTGATGCGCTCGGCGAGGCGCTGAACGATGCGGTGCTCCACGGCGAGGAACATGGGTTTGACGGTTCCTTCCGCAGCGAGGCGGCGGCGTTCGTTGCCGCCACGGCAATGAAACGCAAGACCGGAGACCCCGCCATTGCGCTTGAAACGCTGGCGCCGGCGAGCGGCCGCCGCACCATGCAACTCGCGGTCGTCAATGATGACATGCCGTTCCTCGTCGATTCCATTGCAACAACGGTGACCGCGAGCGGGCTTGGCGTCGACCGCATCCTCCATCCGGTGCTGGCAGTCCGCCGCGATGCCGACGGCAAGCTGAAGGATATTCTCGATGGCGCTCCGAGCGGGGAAAAACGCGAATCCGTGATCTACATGGAAATCGACCGCGCCGATGCAAGGCAGCGCGGCGAACTGGTTGCGGCGATCCGCAACACGCTGGCCGACGTCCGTGCGGCGGTGCGCGACTGGCCAGCGATGCAGGCCGCGCTCAACGCCGACGCCGATCGCATTGCCGATGTCGAGGGCGCGGCGTTGCTGCGCTGGTTCCTCGATCGCAATCTGACACAGCTGGGCCATGAGATCCGCGACCGTGACAACAAGCAGCGGGACGCGCTCGGCATCAGTGCGACGCGCGATGAGCCGTTTCTTGCGCCGGAAACCGTCGAGCGTGCGTTCAAATGGTTTGAAAAAGGCGGACGCTCGCCGCTGCTTGTCAAGTCGAACCATATCTCCACCGTGCATCGCCGGGTGCTGATCGACGTCATCATCGTGCCGCTCCATGACGACAAGGGGCTGCGCTCGCTGTCGCTTCATGCCGGACTCTGGACCAGTGCCGCACTGTCGGCCTCGCCCGACAAGGTGCCGGTGCTGCGCGCGCAGCTGACCGGCCTCATGGAAAAGTTCGGGTTCGATCCCGGGGGCCATGCGGGCAAGGCACTGGTGCACGCACTGACCGCGCTGCCGCATGATCTGCTGACAAGTTTCGACACGGCAACGCTCGAACGCCTCGCGCTGACGGCGATGTCGCTGCAGGACCGTCCGCGTGCCAAGATACTGACCGCGACGGGGCCGCTCGCGCGGCACCTCTATGCCTTTGTCTGGCTGCCCCGCGATGAAATCTCGACCGGCCGCCGCCTCGCGATCGAGGACATGGTGGAAAAGGCCGCGCATGCCAATGTGATCGGCTGGACCATGTCGCTCGAAGATGGCGCGCCCGCGCTGCTGCGTTATGCGCTCGACATGCGCAACGGCGGCAAGGTGCCTTCGGACGCCTCGCTCGACCAGCAGTTGCAGGCAATGGTGCGCGGCTGGGTGCCGGAGGTGGAAAACCGCCTCGCGGAACTGGGCGACGATGGCCGGGCGGCCGCGCTTGCGATCAAATATGCCAACAGCTTCCCGGCGCATTACCGCACCACCTATGGCGCGGCCGAGGCGGCGCAGGATATCTTGCGGCTGCGCGATATTGCGAACGAGATCAGCGGTGACAAGCCGGTCCACAAGGTCCGCTTCCACCGCCGCGCCGACGACCGGCGCGAGCAGCTCCGGCTCAAGGCCTATGCCATCCGTCATCCGCTGGCGCTGTCGGACGTGGTGCCGGTCCTGGAGAATTTCGGTTTCCGCGTGATCGAGGAAATCGCCACCCCGCTCGATGGCGGCGCGACCGGCTATGTCCACGACATCGAACTGGAACGCATGGACAAGGGCGATCCGGCCGAAGTGCTGGACCGGGCCGAAGCGATCGAGCAGATCATCGCGTGCGTCCTGATGGGCGAATCTGAAAATGATGCGTTCAACCAGCTGATCGTCTCGGCCGGGCTGGAGCATCGCGCAACCGTGTGGCTGCGCGCCTGGTTCCGCTATCTGCGGCAGGCCGGACTCACCTATGGCATGGATACGGTGGTCGCGGCGATGCGCCATGCGCCGGCGATTGCCGATGGGCTGATCGGCCTGTTCCGCGCGCTGCACGATCCGGCGGCACAGGACGACAAGGCGGCGGACAAGTATCGCGCCGCGATTGATACCGGACTCGCCGCCGTCAAGGGCGTCGACGATGACCGCATCCTGCGGATGACCCGCGCGGTGATCGAGGCGACGCTGCGCACCAATGCCTTTACCCCGGCGGCGGCCGAAGCGCTGGCGTTCAAGATCGACTCCTCGCGCATTCCGGGCCTTCCCCATCCGCTCCCCTGGCGCGAGGTATGGGTCTACAGCCCGCGCGTCGAGGGCGTGCATCTGCGCGCCGGACCGGTCGCGCGCGGCGGCCTCCGCTGGTCCGACCGGCGCGACGATTTCCGCACCGAGGTGCAGGGGCTGATGAAGGCGCAGCGCGTCAAGAATGCGGTGATCGTCCCGGCCGGCGCCAAGGGCGGCTTTTATCCCAAGCAGCTGCCCAGCCCGGCGCTCGACCGCGATGCCTGGTTCGAGGAAGGCAAGGAAAGCTATCGCATCTTCATCCGCACGCTGCTTTCGGTCACCGACAATCTGGTCAAGGGGAAGGTCGTTCACCCCAAAGACGTCGTCATCCGCGATGGTGCGGACCCCTATTTCGTCGTCGCCGCAGACAAGGGCACCACGACATTTTCCGATGTCGCCAACGCGATCGCGCTCGAACGCGATTTCTGGCTCGGCGATGCCTTCGCTTCCGGCGGCTCCAACGGCTATGACCACAAGGGCATGGGTATCACCGCACGAGGCGGCTGGGTCTCGGTCCAGCGCCACTTTGCTGAAATGGGCATCGACGTGCAGAAGGAGCCGGTGCGGGTCATTGGCTGCGGCGACATGTCCGGCGACGTGTTCGGCAACGGCATGCTGCTGTCGAAAGCGATCAAGCTCGTCGCCGCATTTGACCATCGCCACATCTTCCTCGATCCCGATCCGGCCGATCCGGCGAAGAGCTGGACCGAGCGCAAGCGGTTGTTCGAACTGCCGCGCTCGAGCTGGGACGATTATGACAGGAAGCTGATCTCGAAAGGCGGCGGGGTGTTCAGCCGCGCCGAAAAGTCGATCAGGCTGACGCCGGAGATCAAGGCGCTGCTCGGCGTTACCGACAGCGAGATGGAACCCGCCGCGCTCATTTCGGCAATCCTCAAGGCCGAGGTCGACCTCATCTGGTTCGGCGGAATCGGCACCTATCTCAAGGGTTCGGGCCAGGCCAATGCCGATGTCGGCGATCCCGCCAACGACCGCGTGCGCGTCGACGGGATCGACGTGCGCGCCAAGGTGATCGGCGAGGGCGCCAACCTTGGCGTCACCCAGGCCGCGCGCATCGAATATGCGCTGGCGGGCGGGCGCATCAACACCGACTTCATCGACAACAGCGCAGGCGTCGATTGCTCCGACAATGAGGTCAATATCAAGATCGCGCTCAACCGCGAGGTGATCGAGGGCCGGTTGAAGCTCGAGGCGCGCAACCAGTTGCTCGAGCGCATGACCGGCAATGTCGCCGAGCTGGTGCTCGAGGACAACCGCTTGCAGACGCTCGGCCTGTCGATCGCCGAACGCGGCGGCACCGATGCGCTTCCCTCCTACGTCCGGCTGATCGAGATTTTCGAAGCAACCGGCAAGCTCGACCGCAAGGTCGAAGGACTCGCCTCGAGCGAGGAGCTGCTGCGGCGCGGACAGGAGGAACGCGGCCTCACCCGGCCCGAGCTCGCGGTGCTGCTCTCGACCGCCAAGCTGACGCTGCAGGATGCGATCGAGCAGGGCGAGATGGGCGACGATCCGACGATGGAAGGCGAGCTGTTGCGCGCCTTCCCCGACGAGATGCAGCAGAAGTTCGCCAAGGCGATTTCCGAACATCGCCTGCGCAAGGAGATCATCGCAACCAAGGTCGCGAACCGCATGATCAACCGCCTCGGTCTCGTTCATCCGTTCGAGCTCGCCGAGGAAGAAGGCGCCTCGCTCGCCGATATCGCCGCAGCCTTCGTCGCCGCCGAGCGGCTGTTCGGCATGGACAAGATCTGGGCAGCGCTCGATACCGCGAAGATCGACGAGGGCACGCGCCTGGCGCTGTTCGCCCAGTCGGCCGCCGCGCTCGGTTCGCAGATGGCGGACCTGCTGCGTGTCATGCCGGGGGCGCAGCCGGGCGAGATCGTCGCGCGCCTCAAGGACGGGACCGACCGCATCGCGGGCCGGGTCGACCGCTTCCTCGGCGAAGTCGGCAAACGCAATGCCCAGCAGATCGCGGCCCGCCTGACCGAAGCCGGCGCCGATCCCAAACTGGTCGAGCCAGTGGTCCGCCTGTTCAAGACCGATGGCGTAGCGGGCATCGTCGACCTTGCGGAACGGCTCGGCGCGGACGAGGAAAAGGTCACGCAAGCCTTCACCGAGCTAGGCGCGGCGCTCGGCCTCGACTGGGCGCAGACGGCCGCCGCGCGCATGTCGCCGTCCGATCCGTGGGAGCGGCTGCTCGTCAATGGACTCGCGCGCGATTTCCAGCATATGCGGCTTGATTTCCTCGCCCGCGGCAAGGGCGGCGATCTTAAGGAGCATGTCGGCAAATGGCTTGCGCGCAATGCCGAGCGGGTCGCGCAGTTTCTCGTGCTGGTCAACCGCGCGCGGCAGGCCTCGGCGCCGCAAGGCGTGATGCTGGCGCAGATCGCCGGTCAGGCGCGCGGCCTGCTCGCGCGGCGCTAGCCCAAGGGACGCGCCCGTGCGGCAGATCGCGCTGCTGGTTCCCGACGCAAGCTATGGCGAGCGCTGGCAACCACATGCGGCCGCGCTCGCCGCGTTGCTCGAGGGTGCGCTCCCGGCCAGCGTGACGTTTCACTGCTGGCGGAGCGATCCGGCGCCCCTGCGTGACGCGGCGCTGGTGCTGCCGCTGTTCGCCTGGGGCTATCAGCATTTCGCGGGCCAATGGTATGCGCTGCTCGACTGGCTTGAGGCCGAGGGCGTCAACGTCCACAACCCGGCCGCGCTGCTGCGCTGGAACAGCGACAAGGCCTATCTCCCCGAACTTGAGGCAGGCGGCGTGCCGGTGGTCGAAACCCGCTGGAGCGACGCGCTCGCCGAGGCCGATCTGGCGGCGGCGCGCGCGGCGTTCGGGCGCGAGCGGCTGCTGGTCAAGCCGCCGGTTTCCGGCGGGTCATGCGGCACCTATGTGCTTGGCCCCGGCGAGGCGATCCCCGCCGATGTCGCGGGACGGCGGATGATGGTCCAGCCGATGCTCGACGCGGTCCATGACGAGGGCGAATATTCGCTCTTCTATTTCGCTGGCGGCTACAGTCACGCGCTGCGCAAGGTGCCGAAGACCGGGGACTTCCGCGTTCAGGAACAGTTCGGCGCGAAAGAGGTGCCGGTAGAGCCGGACGCCGAAGCGCGCGCCGTCGCCCAACGCACGCTCGCCGCGATCCCGCTCGCGTTCGGACCGGAACCACCGCTCTATGCCCGCATCGACCTGCTGCGCGACAATGAAGGGCGACTCGCGCTGATCGAGCTGGAAGCGATCGAACCCTCTCTGTTTCTGTCATGCGCCCCCGACGGCGGCGCGGCGCTCGCGGCCGCTGTGGGGCGGCGGCTGGCCTAGCCGGCGCCGGACAGACCTGGGGTGGCGTGCCTCGTGGCTTGCCTCGCCTTCACCGCGCGGCGCCACTGGCGGCTGCGCCACCACATAATGAGCCCGGTCACGCTGAGGATCGCCGGGATGATCCCGCCGAGAAAGATGATGATCTGCCAGACGATGCCCATGTCGGTGCCGTCGTGGATCTTGCGCATCAGCTGCATCACCGGCCCGCGTGCGTTGGGCTGGTTGGGTTTGATCCTGGCCCCTGCGTCCGCATCCGCCACCGCGATGGTGAGAGGGGGCGTGGCGCTGCCAGCCTTGCCCGCCGTCCGGATTTCCCAGTCGGCCGATTTTTCCGTCGGCCAGCCGATGGAGGCGATGGGGCGCTGCGTTGCCTGTCTGGCTGCTGCAAGCGCGGCATCGGGGCCGAGCGCGGGCGCGATCAGCGGCTGGGCTGGCGGCTGGGGTCTGCCGGCTTCACGCTTTCCGCCGCTCCCCTTTTCGCCGCCTTTGCCGGGGGCCTTGCCCGCAGCCTTGGCGTCCGCCGCCGGCGCGGGTGCGGCATCGAATGCGGAAAAGACCTTGGGGAAGCTGATCCACGCGCCGGTCAGCGACAGCACCGCGAGCGGCAACGCGATCCAGAAGCCGAGCATGTGATGAAGATTGGCATTGATGCTGTTCTGCCGCCGCCAGCGCAGGCCGCGCACCCAGCTTCCCACCGTCGGCCACCACAGCCAGATACCGGAAACCGAACTCACCAGCATCGCAACCCCGATCCAGCCGACAATCGGGCGGCCCCATCCGGGGATGAACAGCGAGCCGTGGAGAACATGCATGAACCGCACCGCTCCTTCGTCGCTTCTTGCCTTGTCGATGACATGTCCGTCCGCCGGGTCGAGCCACAGCGTCGTGCGCACCGGGCGGCGCTCGCCGGGCTGCGGCGGGTTGGCGAGCACCAGCCTGACGGGGCCGGTGCCGCTTTCCGGATAGGCCAGCTGCGACACGCGCTGGTCCGGCCCGATGGCATGTTTTGCCGCCGCTACATAGGCCGACGGCGCGAGCATGGGCGCTCCGGTTTCAGCAAAACGCTGCGGGTTGAGCGCCTCGTCGAGCGCATCGTGCCACACCAGCGCCGCTCCGGTGAGCGAGATGGGGATGATCGCGATGGCAAGCAGGATGCCGATCCACTTGTGGAACTGGAACCAGAAATTGCGCATCGCGATCTTTGACATGACCTTGTCCCTTACAGTCCGAAGCGCACGATGAAGCGCGCGCTGCGCGGGCTTCCGGGCTGGATGTTGTTGTCATTGTGCGCGCTCTACCCAACTCCAATCTGATGGAGTGGATCGTTATTGCGAGTCATTTGCACTGTCAACTATATTGAGAATGATTATCAATAAAAATTGGAGGCCGGGTTCATTGTACAAGCTGCGCCATGAGCCATAGCCGGATCGCGCCGGCGAGCCCCGGCGGGTCTTCGGCCTCCAGCCGCTCGGCATCGATGCGCGCGACCAGCGCATTGAGCGGCAGCCCGCGTTCCGCCGCGGCTGCTTGCAGCGCCTCCCAGAACAGCGGCTCGAGGCTGATCGAAGTCTGGTGTCCGGCGATGGTGACGCTGCGCTTGACCGGAGGGTGGTAGAGCAGGGCGGGGGTGTCAGGCATGCGCTTTTCCGGTACCTATGCTTTCCGGCTCTTTCCGGAGCAGCCAGCTTCTGGTGCCGACCCGGTGCAACGAACGGGCGAACACCAGCAAGAAGCTGACGATCAAGCAGGATTGGCAAACGGGATGGCGGCCGCGCCCGGCAATCCGCGCGCGGCCCCTGCCTTTAATACATGTGCTGGCCGCCGTTGATGCTCATCGTCGAGCCGGTGACGAAACCGGCATCCTCCGAACACAGGAACGCGACGCCGCGCGCAATTTCCTCGGCATGGCCGAGGCGGCCGACCGGGATTTTCGCAATGATCTTGTCGAGCACCGGCTGCGGTACCGCCGCGACCATGTCGGTGTCGATATAGCCCGGTGCGATGGCGTTGACGGTAACGCCCTTCTTCGCGCCTTCCTGCGCCAGCGCCTTGGTGAAGCCGTGGATACCCGACTTGGCGGCGGCATAGTTGACCTGGCCATATTGCCCCGCCTGGCCGTTGATCGAGCCGATATTGACGATCCGCCCCCAGCCGCGCTCGGCCATGCCGGGGAAGGTCGCGTGGGCCATGTTGAAGCAGCCGCCGAGATTGACGCGAATGACCTCGTTCCAGTCGTCGGCGCTCATTTTTGCCAATGTCCCGTCGCGGGTAATGCCGGCATTGTTGACGACAATATCGATCGGGCCCAGTTCCTCGGCGATTTGCGCGCAGCCCTTCTGGCACGCGGCATAATCGCCTACGTCCCATTTATAGGCCTTGATCCCGGTGCGTTCGGTAAATTCCCTCGCCCGCTCGTCATTGCCGGCATAATTGGCGGCAACGGTATAGCCCATGTCCTTGAGCGCGAGGCTGATCGCCTCTCCGATCCCGCGTGATCCTCCGGTTACAACAGCGACTCGTGACATGGTCCATCTCCTTTTATCGTTACGGCAGACTAGCTTGCGCACTGTGAAGCGCAAGCCGCTGATGCGAAAAAATGGACTGGATATTATGCAGCTACCGGCGCGTCGCACCCGGCCGCTACAGCGCGGTACGGACCAGCGTCTCGAGCATGTCCATGCCCGGTTCGGAGGCGTTGAGGCAGGGCAGATAGGCAAAATCGCTTCCCCCTGCACCAAGGAACTGTTCGCGGCCGCGTATTGCCAGTTCCTCCAGCGTTTCAAGACAATCGACCGAAAATCCCGGCGCCATGACCGCGACCTTGCGGACGCCTTCACCCGGCAAACGCTGAAGTAATTCTCCGGTATAGGGCTGGAGCCATTTCTCCGCGCCGAAACGTGACTGGAAACTCGGTTCGACCGGCCGCCCCAGACGTTGTTCCAGCAAGGCGGCCGTGTGCAGGCACTGGTCATAATAAGGATCGCCCTGTTTGCGGGTTCGCTCGGGCATCCCGTGGAAACTCGCGATCAGCCGTTCCGGCACGAACGGCAGCTCGGCCAGCGCGGTCCCGATCGTGGCGGCCAGCGCCTCGATATGATCCGGGGCATCATAATAAGGCGGCAGCCAGCTGAGCTTAGGAGACCAGCCGATTTGCTGCAGCACGCGCGCCACCTCCTCTTCGACGGTGACGGTGGTGGCTGTGCAATATTGCGGATAGAGCGGCGCGATCAGGAGGTCGCGAACCCCATCGTCGCGCAGCCCGCGCAACCGGTCCCCGAGGGAGGGATTGCCATAGCGCATGGCATAGTCGACACGAAAATCGTCACCCAGACGCCGTGCCAGTTCCGTGGTCTGCACCTCGGTATTGGCAAGGAGCGGTGAACCGCTGCCGGTCCACACCTTGGCATAGGCGGCGGCCGAGCGGGCAGGCCGCGAACGGAGGACGAACAGGCGCAGGATGGGCTGCCAGATAATCGGTGGAAGCGAAACGATGCGCCTGTCGGAAAGAAATTCCTTGAGGTAGCGGCGGACCGATTCTTCGTCCGGACCATCAGGAGTGCCAAGGTTGACGAGCAGGATTGCGGGTTTGGGGGCAGTCATCGTTGCACCAGTCTAGGCTACCGGTTTGAGGCTGAAGGGCAGGCGGCGCATGCGCTGTCCGGTTGCACTGAAATAGGCGTTGGCGAGGGCCGGCGCGATGGCCGGCACGCCCAGTTCGCTGACGCCGCCCGCCGCTTCGGTCGATGGGATCAGTTCGATCAGGATTTCCGGCGTCTGATCGAGACGCGGCAGCCGCAGCCCCCCGAACGTCCTCATTGTGGCGAGTCCGCCTTCATACCCCGTCGTGCTGCCGAGTGCAGCGGCGAGGCCGAAAATCAGCCCGCTTTCGATCTGCTGCCGCACGAGCCCCGGATTGACCATGCGCCCGACGTCCGCGACCGCCGCAATCCGTTCGACGCGCAGGCCCCGGCCGGTCGGATGGGCGGCGACCATCACCGCGATATGGCTGCCGCGCATGCTGTGGCAGGCGATGCCTTCGCCCGCGCCCTTGCTGCCCCCGGTCCAGCCGCCGAGGATACCGGCATGGGTGAGGCAGCGCGCCATGCGCGGCTGGTCGACCAGCATCTGCATGCGGTAGCTCATCGGATCGAGCGAGGCCCTGGCCGCCATTTCGTCGATGAAGCATTCGGTGAAGAAGCAGCTGTAGCTGTCCGCCTGTCCGCGCCAGTGACCGGTCGGAAGCCCGATATCGGCGCTGTGATAGTCGACCGCGCGGTGGGGGATTGCATAGATGGGAAGCGCGCCGCGCACCGCATGGGCATCGGAAGCGCCTGCCGCATTCGCCATCGCATCCGGCGCCGTCTCGCCATCGAGCACCCGGCCTTTCCATTCATGGTAGGAGGGCGCGGCGGCGATATCGGCCTTGAGACCGTGGATATTATAGGCGGTGTCGAGCGTCGCGGTCATTCGGGCGCGCGCCGGTGTGCGTGGGCGGTCCTGAAGCATTTCCTCGGCCCGCGACCAGATGAGCTGCACGGGTTTTCGGGTTTCGATCGCGATGATCGCCGCCTGCACCGCGACATCATGTTCAAAGCCGATGCCGTGGTGGCCGCCCGCCATCATCGGAAAAAGCGTGATGTCGCCCGGTGCATAGCTGGTCGCCGCCGCCACCGCAGCGCGGCAGGCGGCTGGCGCCTGGCTTGCAACCCAGAGCTGGAGATGGCCCCCTTCGACGCGCGCGGTCGCGGTGCGGGTTTCGATCGTCGCGTGCAGGGCAGGTGCGACCTCATAGGTGGCGCTTGCCAGCGGACGGCCATCAAAGGCGGCATCGATGTCGCCGATTTCATCGATCCGGCTCCCGGGTGCGGCGAGGGCGTCTTTCAATCCCTTCTCGATCGCCGCATTGCTGGTGAGCGGGCCATCGGAACGGAATAACGGGGCCAGCCGGTCGAGTGCCTTGTTGGCGCTCCACCAGCTTGCTGCGGTCACGGCTACCCAGCCGGGACGCTCGACGATGCCGCTCACGCCCTTGACCGCCAGAGCGGCCTTGCGGTCTAGCGCGGTAAGTCGGTTGTGGCCGAGCGGACCCTGCCGGACCGATGCATAAAGGAGGCCGGGGAGGCGGATATCGCCGGCGAACACCGGGCTGCCATCGACTTTGGCGGGCGCATCGAGCCGGGGCAGTTCCTTGCCGTAGAGCACGTCTTCCGGGCGCGGGCTGCGGTAGAGGATTTCGGATGGCAATCTGTGCGCGGCAGCAGCCTCGGCCAGATCGCCAAAGCGCAGCCGCATGCCATCCGGGCCCAGCACAAAACCATTGCCGACGCGAAGCTTGTCCCAGGTGACGCTGCCGACGCGTTCCTGCATTTTTTCGGCCGCCGCCTTTTGCAGCAGGATCCGCGCCGCCGCCCCGGCCTCTCGATATTTGGCCTCGAACGCGCGGATCGAAGTCGATCCTCCGGTCAGCATGACCGAGCCGCGCGCTGCATTTTCCGCCTTGATATAGCGATTGAAATCATCCGCCCATTGGGGGACCCAGCGGCTCGGCGTGACCAGTTCGGAATCTTCCTCGACCAGCAGCATATTGCCATAAGCCGGGTGGATTGGGGCGGGCTGGATCGCGATCGTGCGCCAGTCGGCGCCCAGTTCGTCGGCAAGGATTTGCGGCAGCGCGGTGGTCACGCCCTGCCCATATTCGGTTTGCGGAACGATGACCGTGACCACGCCGTCCCGGCGGATCTTGAGGAACGGGTTGAAAACCGTCTCGCCCTTCTTGGCGTTGAGGCTGGGCGGCCAGCTGCGCGGCCACAGCGCGAACCCGATCAGCAGTCCGGCGCCGACACCGCCGCCGATCAGCACGTTGCGCCGGTTGACGCGATAGCGCAGCCGGTCGGCGATCGGCATGGATTTGCGGCGGCTCGGTGTGGAGGTCCCCATGGGATTTTCTGATAGTCCCGGAGAAACCGGCGTCAATGGCTAATGGCGGGTGCGCTTCGCCCGGGCCTTCCCGCTATCGCAACAGGCCGAGCCGCGGGATTTCGATCTTGGGGCAGCGGTCCATCACCACCTTCAGGCCCGCCGCTTCGGCACGTGCGGCAGCGTCTTCGTTGATGACGCCCATCTGCATCCAGACCGATCTGGCGCCATGCGCGATGGCATCATCGACCACGGCCCCCGCTGCTTCCGAATTGCGGAAGATGTCGACCATGTCGGCGGGCGGATCGATGTCGGCGAGCGAGGCCGCGACCGGCTGGCCCAATATGTCCTGCCCGGCAAGGCCCGGATTGACGGGAATGACCTCATAACCCTGATCGATCAGGAAACGCATCACGCCATGGCTTAGCCGTTCGGGCTTGTTCGAGGCGCCGACTACCGCGATGCGGCGGGTTTCCTTCAGCAGCGTGGCAATATCTTCGGCTTGTTCGAGCGGCATTGTCAGACCCCGTGGCTGGACAGCCACACATCGATCCGCGCGGCTACGGCATCAAACGGCTCGCCGACCGGATCGGTTCCGGCCGCCGGCGGCTTTCCGGCGTCGGACGCGGTGCGGATGTCGAGGCTCAGCGGGATGCGGCCAAGAAAAGGCACGCCGAGCGTTTCCGCCGTCGCTTCTGCTCCGCCGCGGCCAAAGGGATCGCTGAGTTCGCCGCAATGCGGGCAGAGATAGCCCGACATATTCTCTATAATGCCGACAATCGGCACGTCGGCCTGTTCGAACAGGTGGATGGCGCGCGTCGCGTCGATCAGTGCGAGGTCCTGCGGCGTCGAGACGATCACCGCTCCCCTGGGCTTGTGCTTCTGCACCATGTTGAGCTGCACGTCGCCGGTGCCGGGCGGCATGTCGACGATGAGCGTGTCGACGCCGCTTCCGGCCCAATCGGCATCGATCAACTGGGCGAGCGCATTGCCCGCCATCGGCCCGCGCCAGGCGATCGCCTGGCCCTTCTTGACCAGCTGACCCATCGACAGCATCGGCACGCCATAGGCGTTGGCAACCGGTACCAGCTGGTTACCGCGCGCTTCGGGCTTCACGCCTTCGCTTGCGAGCAGGCGCGGCTGCGACGGGCCGTAGATATCGGCATCGACGATCCCGACCCGGCGGCCGCGTTTCCTGAGCGCGATGGCAAGATTGGTCGAGAGCGTCGATTTGCCGACCCCGCCCTTGCCGCTGGCGACTGCGATGATCGTCATGTTCTTCTTTTCTGCCGTCATCACGATCCGGACGTCGCTGACGCCGGGAAGGCCGCCAATTTGCTGCTTGAGCGCGGCCTCCATCGCCGAACGGTCGGCAACGCTGAGGCCGCTGACGTCGAGGACGAGCGAAACCACGCCGTCCTGTTGGCGGATGGCGCTGGCGCGTCCATCGGCTTGCGAAGCGGCGATCGATTGAATCTGGGTTAAATCGGACATGGGAAGGGGGGATAGGCCGAAAAAAATCCAAAGGCACTGTTTTTCGTGGCGCGCTTTCCTATAAATGGGAGGATATGAAAAAAATATTCGAGAGCGTGGCCGATATTGTCCGCCGCAGGCGTGTTACGGCCGGGGCTGATGTCAATTTTACCGCAGACGGGACTCCCAGCTTGATGGCTGCAGGTGACCCCGGCGATGGGTCCGGGGGAACGCCGGGTAAAGAGCCGATCAAGGGGCCATGGGGCGGCGGCGACAGCGCCCCCGACCCGGACCGCTCGACCGGTCCACGCAATCCCTGGACCCAGCCACCACAGGGCGAGCGTCCGCCGCGCGACAGGGGGCAGCGTCCGACCGCGATCGATGATTTGTGGCGAATGGGCCGCGACGGCATCGGCCGCCGGGGTGGAGGTGGCGGCGGCCGTGGCGGGATGCCTGACTTTGGCTCGGGCAAGTCCTTGTGGCCGATCGCGGCGATTGCCTTTATAGGGCTGTGGCTCATTTTTACGAGTTTCCACCGGATCGATTCCTCCGAAGAAGGCGTGGTCACGCGCTTCGGCAAGTTCAGCCGCAATGTCGGGCCGGGGATGAACATGACGCTGCCTGCGCCGCTCGAACGGTTGCAAAAGGTCAATGTGGCGGGCGTACGCACCGTCGATATCGGATCGACCGATCCCAATGTCGAAAACCTAGTCCTCACGGGCGACCAGAATATCGTTGATCTCGCTTATGCGGTGCGCTGGAAGATCAAGAATCCGCAGCAATATCTGTTCCAGCTCGCCGATCCCGATGAAACCATCAAGGAAGTGGCCGAAAGCGCCATGCGTGCCACCGTTGCCAATTTCAAGCTGACCGACGCGATCGGTCCGGCGCGCGGCGAAATCGAGGCCGAGGTGCGCGAACGCATGCAGGCGCTGCTCGACAGTTACAAGGCGGGTATCCTGATCGAAGGCGTGGCGCTCAACCAGACCGCACCGCCCGAAGCGGTCAAGGACGCGTTCAACGAAGTATCGGCCGCGCAGCAGAAGAGCGAGGGCTATCTCAATGATGCGCGCGCCTATGCCCAGCAGGTGACGCAGGGCGCGACCGGCGAAGCCGCCGCGTTCGACAAGGTCTATGAACAATATAGGCTCGCGCCCGACGTGACGCGCCGCCGCATGTATTATGAAACGATGGAGAATGTGTTGAGCCAGGTAGACAAGGCAGTGGTCGAACCCAACGGGACGCAGACCTATCTGCCGCTTCCTGAAATCCGCAGGCGCGCAGCCGCTGCGCCTGACGCGGTGGTGGCTGCACCCGCCGAAGCGCCAAAGGAGGCGCAGTGATGAAAGTCAACCCCTTTTTCGGCGGCCCCGGGCGTCTCGCCATTGTTGCAGCGATTGCAGCGACGGCTGCGGCGATGACCTTCTCGGTCGTCCCCGAAACCAAGCAGGCCCTGATCCTGAAGTTCGGGCAGCCGATCCGCGTGGTCAATGCTTACAAGAGCGATGAGGACTTCGGCAAAACCGGTGCGGGCGTCGTTGCGCGGATTCCGTTCTTCGAACAAATCCAGTGGATCGACAAGCGCATCCTCAGCGTCCAGATGGATCGTCAGCAGGTGCTGTCGACCGACCAGCTCAACCTGCTGGTCGACGCCTTTGCGCGCTATCGCATCACCGATCCGCTCAAGATGTACACGTCTATCCGGACCGAGGAAGCCCTCAAGGGCCAGCTCAAGACCATCCTGGGTTCCAAGCTCCGGAGCGAGCTTGGCAAGCGCCCCTTCGCGGCTTTGCTCTCGGCCGAGCGCGGCGAGGTGATGGAAAACATCCAGCGCGGTCTCAACGACGATGCACGCAAATACGGCGCGGAAATCATCGACGTGCGGATCAAGCGCGCCGATCTGCCCGAAGGCACGCCGCTCGATTCCGCCTTTGCCCGGATGCGCACCGCGCGCAAGCAGGCCGCGATCACGATCGACGCCGAAGGACGCAAGAAGGCGCAGATCATCCGCGCCGAAGCGGATGGACAGGCGGCGAAAATCTATGCCGACAGTTTCGGCAAGGACCCCGCCTTCTATGATTTCTACCGTGCGATGCAGTCCTATCGCCAGACGTTCAATGATCAGAACAAGGGCAGCACGACAGTCGTCCTGTCTCCGGACAACGCCTATCTCAAGGAGTTCCGGGGCCGCTGATTTCCGTGCTTCGCAAGGCGCGTTGCCTGCTGTTCATGTTCAATTTGCGTTAAGCCGGTTTTCGCCATGAGCGAGCGTTGCGAGGATCGGAAAACATAAGCCACGAGGAAGGAAAATTATGGTGCGCTATGTTTATGGAGTAACTGCCGCCGTGTTGCTTGGAGGAACGGCGCTTGCCATCGCCTCGCCATCGACCATGGCGCAGGACGCGATGCCGTCGCTGGTCGCCCAGCAGAGCGCGACCGTTGTTCCGCGCGCCGGTGCGCCATCGAGCTTCGCGGATCTGGTCAGCCGCCTGCAACCGGCCGTGGTCAACATCTCGACCAAGGCGAAGGTGCCCGTCGCGATCCAGATCAACCCCTTCTCGGGCGAACGCAGCCCGGTCATGCAGGATCAGGAAGGTGGCGGTTCCGGCTTCTTCATTTCCGATGACGGGCTGATCGTCACCAACAATCACGTGATTGCAAGTGATCGCGGACAGGTGGTGAGTTCGATGACCGTGACGCTGTCGGACGGCAAGGAATACAAGGCCCGGTTGATCGGCCGTGATGCGGCGTCTGACCTGGCGGTACTCAAGATCGATGCGACCAACACGCCGTTCGTGCGCTTTGGCCAGTCGAGCACGTTGCGGGCGGGTGACTGGGTGGTCGCGATCGGCAATCCGCTCGGCATAGGAAGTTCCGTGACGGCAGGGATTGTTTCGGCCGTGCAGCGCAACTTCGGAGCGGGTGCCTACGATCGTTTCATCCAGACCGACGCGGCTATCAACCGGGGCAATTCAGGCGGCCCTCTGTTCGACATGAACGGCAATGTCATCGGTATCAACAACCGCCTGATCGGCCCCGGCGTCAATATCGGGCTCAACTTTGCCATTCCGTCCGATTCGGCCGTTCCCGTAGTCGATGCGCTGCGCAAGGGCTCGGCCCCCACGCGCGGTTATCTCGGCGTGGGGCTGGGGCCGGTCGATGAGGATACGGCGGCTGCGCTTGGCCTTGCCAAGGATCGCGGCGAATTCATCGGTACGATCCAGCCGGGCCAGCCGGCCGAAAAGGCTGGGCTCAAGGTGGGAGACGTGGTCGTCAAGGTGAACGCCCAGGAAGTGACCCCCAACAACACGCTGTCCTATATCGTTTCGAACCTGAAACCGGGCACACGCATTCCGATCGAGGTTATCCGTGATGGCAAGCGCATGACCTTCAATGCGACGGTCGGGACCCGGCCGCCCGAAGACCAGTTGCAGCGTCCGACCTTCAACCCCGAAGAGGAAAAGACGATCGACGAAGCGCAGGGCACGGCGGACGACAAGGTCATTCGTGACGCGCTCGGCATGGCGGTCGAGCCGGTTACGCCCGACATCGCGCGCGCGGTGGGCGTGGACAGCAATACCCGCGGCGTCGTGATCAGCGCGGTATCCGGCAGTTCGGATGCGGCGCGCAAGGGGCTGGGCCGCGGCATCATCATCATGGGTGCCAATGGCCAGCCGGTCGCCACTGCGGCGCAACTTGCGCAGCAGATCAAGACGGCGAAGGAGCAGAACCGCACCGCGATCATGCTCAACGTGCGGGCCCGCGGCGTCGACTCCCGGCTTATTCCGATCCGGTTCAACTGATCCGGCCGCGCTTTATGAATATACCCTCCCGTTACCAGAAGTGACGGGAGGGTTTTTCATATCCCGGCCGCGTCGGCTTGATTTTGCCGCCCTGCCGTTTAGACCGGCGCAGACAGTTTTTTCCAGAATGATGGAGCAAGGCAAGTGAGCGATAATGCGGGCATTTTCATCGGATCGGCAGACGGCGTTCCGCAGGAACTCAACCTCAAGCGCGCCAACCGCCACGGTCTGATCGCAGGTGCGACCGGCACCGGCAAGACCGTGACGCTGCAGGGCCTCATCGAAGGTTTCTCCGCCGCTGGCGTCCCGAGCTTTGTGTCCGACGTGAAAGGCGATCTTGCAGGGGTTGCCATGGCCGGCGACCCGAGCGGCAAGCTGCATGATGTTTTCGCCGCCCGCGCCGCCGAGATCAATCAGGCGAACTGGACGATGCAGGCTAATCCGGTGCAGTTCTGGGATCTGTTCGGCGAACAGGGGCATCCCATTCGCACTACCATTTCCGAGATGGGGCCGCTGCTGCTCGGCCGGCTGATGGATTTGAACGACGTGCAGGAAGGTGTGCTCAACATCGCCTTCCATGTCGCCGACGAGGAAGGGCTGCTGTTGCTCGACCTCGACGACTTGCAGGCGATGCTGGTCAATTGCGGCGAGCGCGCCGATGAACTGACGCTCAAATATGGCAATATCTCCAAGCAGTCGGTCGGCGCGATCCAGCGTTCGCTGCTGCAACTGCGCAGTCAGGGCGGCGACAAGTTTTTCGGCGAACCTGCGCTCGACATGGACGATTTCATCAAGACCGACGAAAATGGCCGCGGGATCGTCAACATCCTCGCCGCCGACAAGCTGATGGCGAGCCCCAAGCTCTACGCGACCTTCCTGCTCTGGCTGCTTTCGGAATTGTTCGAAACGCTCCCCGAAATCGGCGACCCGGACAAGCCCAAGCTGGTGTTCTTCTTCGATGAAGCCCATCTTCTGTTCAACGATGCGCCCAAGGCTCTGGTCGAGAAGGTCGAGCAGGTCGTCCGCCTCATCCGCTCGAAGGGCGTCGGCGTCTATTTCATCACGCAGAACCCGATCGACATTCCCGATACCGTGGCAGCGCAGCTCAACAACCGTGTGCAGCACAAGCTCAACGCCTTCACCCCGCGCGACCAGCAGGCAGTGAAATCGGCGGCGGACACCTTCCGCCCCAATCCCAAGATCGACGTCGCGCAGGCAATTACCGAACTCAAGATCGGCGAGGCGCTGGTCTCGCTGCTGCAGGCCGATGGTTCGCCGTCGATTGTCGAGCGCACCCTCATCAAGGCGCCCTCCTCGCGCGTCGGGCCGCTGACCCCGCAGGAACGCGGCGTGATGATCACCACCGACGCGATCGGCACCAAATATGACACGCTGATCGACCGCGAATCTGCCGAGGAAATCCTCACCGCCAAGGCAGGCCAGGCGCAGGCTGCAGCCGCCGAAGCGAAGGCGCAGGCAGAGGCCGACAAGCTCGCCGCGCAGCAGGCCAAGGAAAAGGCGAAAGCGGAAGCCGCCGCCGCCAAGGAAGCGGCACGCGAGGCGGCGCGTCAGGCACGCGAGGATGCGAAGCCCGGCATGGCCGAAAAGATGCTCCAGTCGGCTGCGCGTTCAGCCGCGACCAGCATCGGCCGTCAGGTAGCAGGCAGCTTCGGCAAGAGCCTGGTGCGCGGAATTCTGGGCGGCCTGTTCAAATAAGCGCGCGGCTCAACTGGCGCGGCGTTCCTTGCGGTCATCCTGGGCCATGACGCCGGGTTGAAGCGGCAACGCGATGATGCTGCGCGAGGGCTTGAGCCGCAGCAGGTCGGCATCGCTGCTGCGCAGTTCGGGAAAGGCCTCAAGCGGTTGCGGGCGGCCGAACAGGAATCCCTGCGCCTCGTTGCAGCCTTCCGCGATAAGCTGCTGTAACTGCTCCTCGCGCTCCACCCCTTCGGCGGTGGTCGTCATGTTGAGGCTCCTGGCAAGATCGGTGACGGCGCGCACGATCGCCCGGCTGTCCTCGCGCGAATCGATGTCGTTGACGAAGCTGCGGTCGATCTTGATCTTGTCGAACGGGAAGCTGCGCAGATAGTTGAGCGATGAATAGCCGGTGCCGAAATCATCGAGGCTGATGTGGACCCCGAGCCGCCGGATCTGGTGGAGCAGGGCCTTGTTCTCTTCCGATTTCTTGAGCAGCACGCTTTCGGTAATCTCGAGCTCAAGCCGTTCGGGGGCGACGCCCGAGGCGGACAGCGCGGACACGATCGTGCCGATCAACGTCGCGCTGCTCATCTGCGCCGGCGAAAGGTTGACAGAGACCCGGATATGTTCGGGCCACAGCGCGGCGTCGTGAAGCGCCTTTCGCAAAACCCATTCGCCCAGCTGGACAATCAACCCGCAATCTTCGGCAATCGCGATGAAACTGTCGGGCATCATCACGCCGCGCTCCGGATGGTGCCAGCGCACGAGCGCTTCATAACTGACGGTCTTTTCCGTCAGGCAATCGACCAGAGGCTGATAATGCAGCACCAGTTCGCCGCGCCCCAGTGCGGCGCGCAGATCGAGTTCAAGCTGGCGCCGCAATTGTGCGGCCTCGACCATCCCCGGCTGGAACGGGAACCAGCAGTTCCGGCCTGCTTCCTTCGCCGCGTAAAGTGCAAGGTCGGCGCGTTGCATCAGTTCGTCCGCGTCGCATTCGCCTTCGTTGAACACCGCGATCCCGATGCTGGTGCCGACCAGCAGTTGCTGGCTGTCGATCTGGATGGGCCGATTGAGCGCATCGATAATTTCGTTGGCGAGATCGGCCAGCCGCGTGTCGCTGACATTGCTGGACAGGAGCACGGCGAATTCGTCGCCGCCCAGCCGCCCGACGACGTCGCAATCGCGACACACCTCCTCCAGGCGCCGCGCGACCACCTGCAACAGCTTGTCGCCGACCGGATGACCCAGCGTGTCGTTGACCGCCTTGAAGTGATCGATGTCGAGATAGAGCAGCGCAAGCTTTTCTCCGCGTGCCTTGCGGCGCAGGGCGTGGGCCAGCATGTCGTTGAACAGCGACCGGTTGGCAAGGTCGGTCAGCGCATCATAATGGGCGAGATAGGAGATATGAGCTTCGGCTTGCTTGGCGGCGGTGACGTCGGCGGCGACCCCGCGGAAACTGATGACCATGCTGCCATCCTCGTTACGCTCGGGCCGCGCGCTCAGCATCCACCACTTCTGCGTACCCGCCGATTTGAGCGGCAGGGTAAGGTTGCGGAAAGGACGCCCCGCCTCGATGAACCGGACAAGCTGCCGGCTTTCCGAGCAGGGCTTGAACAGGTCGGCGAACATCGAGCCTTCAAGCTCTTCCGGCCGGACGCCAAGCGCCGATGCAAAGCGCGGACTCACGTCGCGCAGCACGCCGTTGTAGTTCACTTTCCACAGCCAGTCAGATCCCTGCTCCTCATATTCATTAAGCAGCAGCTGGATGATCTCGCTCTTTTCCGTCAGTTCGCGTTCGCGCAAATTATACGCGCGGAAATCCGCATGGTTGGCGTGAATATACGCGATCAGCAATCCATCAAACAGCACCAGCGCGGCCACCGCAAGACCGGCCGAGAAAGTATCGAGGAGGAGAAAGGAAGAACCGATGAGGATCGTTACGGTCGCGAGATAGATGTGCACCGCTGCCGGAAAGGTGCGGTACATCAGCGTAGCCGCAAAAATCACCCCGGCCGCCATCGAACTGATCAGCACCAGGTCTCCATTCGGTGCCAGATGGACATAAGTACCGAACAGGGCGCTCCAGTAAATCGCCGTCAGAAACGCGTTGATCAAAACGCTGCGAGCCGATTGCAGCATTGCGATCCGCCGCCGTTTCTTGATGCCCCGGCGATGGATGACAAAACGATGCGCATATCCAATCACGCCCAGCGCGATGATGATGGCATGGCCCTTCGCCGGAACGCGGCCCCACATGAATGCGATGAGGATTGCCGAAGCGACCACGCTTGCAATCGTGGAAGAAAGCAACGTGTTGGCGTGAACGCGCAGCTGGCGTTCAAGCAACCAGTAATCGACCCGCTCCTTCTTTCGCCAGAACTGCAACCGGATAATCCCGAATCCATGTGTAAAACCCTGTTTCGGGCTGGATTTCTTATAAGTGGGATTGCTCTAGGATTGGTAAATGCGAAGGCGTCCGTTCGTTAATGGACCCCGGAAGCCGTTCCGGCGAACGGCTCCGGTTGTCGTCATCTCATCGTCTGCCCGGCGCCAGATACCAGTCGCGTAGCTGTGGCCTGCTCCGGGCATCGGTCGCGAGCCACGCCTCGATTGCGGCGATGGCCTGGTTGACCGGTTTACGCGAGTCCGCAGTCAGATAGCGCCTCGCATAATCTTCCAGCTTGGCGATGCTTTCCCGCTTGGTGGAGGCCGAGGCGATGCGCGCAACGTAGCGCGAGCGTGATGCCACATCGACCAGTTGCTCAACCCGCGCGTGATTGGCGAGAACGAAATCGAGCGCCATTTCGGGGTGGCTTCCAGCCACCTCGGAAATCATCGCCGGGCTATCGGTCGGACCCGGCTCACTGGTGAGTGCAAGGTCAAGCGCGGTGCGCGCGAGCCCCGCATCCCGGCTGCCCGCCAGCATCCGGTAAAGCGCGCTGCGGGCCTGCTTGTTGGTTTCGGCCTTCGCCATGCGGTGGATCTTGTCCCATGTTGCCTTGTCCGCATTGTAAGCGATGAGGCTGAGCCAGCTGTTGCGCATCGGTCCGTCGAGCGCACCATTTTTTCATTCGCAAACATCCGCAAAATCTTGAAAAAGTCGCTGAAATCTGCCAATAATGCGCATGGTTGCCACCATGAGCATCCACTACCGTCCGCATAAATCCGGACAAATGTGGGGGCCATTTTGGGGGCCACTTGAAAACTCGAAAAATGCGCGGCCCCCAAATGGCTCTAACCGACTCTAAAATTCGCAATGCCAAGGCCCGAGAAAAGACCTGCAAACTTGCCGACGAGAAAGGTTTGTTCCTGCTCGTCCAGCCATCAGGCGGAATGCTGTGGCGCTGGAGATATCGGACCGATGGCCGCAACGAAAATGGGCAGCCAAAGCGGATCGAACGAAAAATCAGTTTGGGCAGTGACGTGACCCCCTGGTTTCCACCAGCCGGGATTAGAGCCCAGTAGCTTTGTTGCGCATGAGCGCGGTGTAAGCAATGGCCTGCGCAGCGGAGCCCGAAGGGCGTAGCTGCGCAGGCCATTGCTTATGCAGTTCGGCGGCGAACGCTGCCGGTGTCTCATATCCAAGCGCCGAGTGCGGCCGCGACTGGTTATAATCCTCGGCCGAAGCCGCGATCACCGTGCGGGCATGATCGAGGTCGAGGAACAGCGTCTCGTTCAGAAGCTCATCACGCATCCGGCCATTGAAGCTCTCGACATAGCCGTTCTGCATCGGCTTGCCCGGCGCGATATAATGCCACTCGACCCCGACCTCGCCGCACCATGCGAGCACCGCGTTCGATGTCAGTTCGGTCCCATTGTCGCTGACGATCATCCCCGGTCTGCCGCGCTCCTCGATCAGATCGCTGAGCTCGCGCACGACCCGGCGCCCGGAAATCGACGTATCCGGCACCGCGCGCAGGCACTCCCGCGTCACGTCGTCGACGATGTTGAGCACCCGGAAACGCCGGCCTGACGCCATCTGATCATGCACGAAGTCGAGGCTCCAGCGCTGGTTCGGCAGCGCAAGCACAGGAGCGGGAGCCCGCGCACCGATCGCCCGGCGCCGGTTGCGTCGTCATCGGACCATCAACCCTTCTTCCCGATACAGGCGCTGGGTCTTCTTCCTGTTGATCATCACGCCCTCCCGGCGCAGCAGGATATGCAGGCGCCGATAACCGAACCGGCGACGCTGCTGCGCCAGCTCGCGCAGCTTCTCCCGAACCTCGGCATCGTCACCCCGCTGCGACCGGTAGCGCATGCTCTTCCGATCGGCCCCTGTGACACGGCACGCCCGCCGCTCGCTCATCCCATGGCAAGCTTGGAGATGCGCGACCGCTTCCCGCTGAACGGCGGGCGTCACCATTTTTTTGTGAGAAGATCCTTCAACGCCGCATTGTCGAGCATCGAGTCCGCAAGCAACCGCTTCAGCTTCGCGTTCTCGTCCTCGAGCGAGCGTAGCCGCTTCGCCTCCGACACCTCCAGGCCGCCATACTTGGCCTTCCAGTTGCAGATCGTCGCTTCCGACACCCCATGCCGCCGCGCTAGCTCGCCGGTCTTCGCGCCCGCTTCCGCTTCCTTCAACACCCCGATGATCTGCTCTTCCGAAAACCTCAAACGCTTCATCTGTCCGTCCTTCCTTCAAGGCCGGACTCTAATCACTGTTGGAGGAAAATCAGGCGGTCACGTCAGCACTTATCCCGAGGTCAGCTTGAAAAAGGCGCGGGCGCTGCGCGATGAAGCGCGTACGCTTTTCGCCGATGGCATTGACCCCGACGAGAAGCGTCGCCGCGATAAACATAGTGTTGATGGTCGCGATGAGGCATCCTTCCGCCCTGAACGTCAACACGCTCCCGGTTCGCCGTTTTAGTGTAATCGAAGGAGAAAACCCGCTATCCGCGCGTTTCGTTTTCCATGAACGCTCATGCCTCCATTCAGCCGACAAACCCTATCGCCGCTCTAACCGAAAAACTGATGGAGCCGCCGCCCGGTCTGGCCTATGATTACAGTCAGCCTGCGGGAGAGCCCGCCCTCATCGCTGCGACATCCATTTCGTGGAAGATTTTCAAAAATCCGGCCGCTTTGTTTATCGGCGGTGTGGCCGCCGTCATTATGGAACTGGCAGAACCCTCCGTTCGTACCGGTGTTTGGGATCATAGCAGCTTTCAGCGTGATCCGGCCATGCGCTTACGCCGTACCGGTGCTGCCGCAATGATGACGGTGTATGGCCCGCAAAGCGCCGCTCGCTCACTCATCTCGCGGGTTGTGAAAATGCACGGTCATGTTATCGGAGAAACCCCGGACGGAACCCCTTACCATGCCAATGACGAACGCCTGCTCAACTGGGTGCAAGCGACCGCCTCTTTTGGTTTTATCGAAGCCTATAGTCAGTTCGTCGCGCCGCTGACGGACGCTCAGAAATCCCAGGCCTTTCGGGAAGGCGCCACGGCATCCCATCTTTATGGTGCGCTTGGCGCGCCGCAATCATTGGAAGAATGGGAGCAACAATGTGCCTCGATGCTCCCGAGCCTTGAGCCTTCGCCGATCATCGAGGAGTACCTCGCGATCCTGCGCAGCACAGCCCTTGTTTCGCGGCTCGCCCAGCCGATGCAAAATCTGCTGATCAAGGCGGCAATAGACATAGTGCCGGTCAGCGCGCGCGAATTGGCCTGTCACAGGAGCGCCTCTCCGCATGGCAACGCAAAGGCGTAGAGCTCATGGGCAAGGCGTCGGACCGTATCGTCATTACCGGCGCGCCCCCGGCACAGTCCGCTATCCGAATGGGCATGGATCCGCGCGAACTTTATCGCCCGATTTGACGCCGCAGAAGCGCACCAGCATCACGATAGTAGTTGCCGAAAACTTAGGCGCAAGGCCGCTCCAAACGTTTGAGATGCGTTCCGCTGGCGCATTGACCTGAATGGGGATTTTTCAACTTAAGGGGCAAGAACCTTAATATGTGCAAAGAGATACTCAACCACGACGAACGCAAGTGCGATCGGTATAACGATCAGCGCTTGAACAAAATTTCCTTCAATTACTCTACATATTGCATAGCTTAGGCTCAGGACCCATTAGATCGCTTGTTCTGAGTAGCGTTGACTGATTCAACCGCAGCATCGAGGAGGTGCTGCTAATGTCTGACGTGTGGTTGTTGAGCGAGGCGCCGATGCGCCGGATCGAGCCGTATTTTCGCTGTCGCACGGTATTGCGGGTGTCGATGATCGGCGGATCGTGTCGGGGATCATCTTCGTGATCCGGAACGGGCTGCGGTGGCGTGATGCGCCGGCCGGTTACGGTCCGCACAAGACGATCTACAACCGCTTTATCCGCTGGAGCCGCCTGGGCGTGTTCAACCGCATCTTCGCCGAACTGGCAGCCGGGGGCGGAAAGCCCGACGGCTGATGATCGATGCCACCCATCTCAAGGCGCACCGGACGGCAGCGAGCCTTCTAAAAAAGGGGCTCTGCCCAGACGTATCGGGCGCACCAAAGGTGGCTTGAACTCCAAGCTGCATGCGGTCTGCGACGGCAAGGGCCGCCCGCTGATCATGCTGCTCAGCGAAGGACAGATGAGCGACTACAAAGGTGCTGCGCTGATGATCGACGCCTTCCCCAAAGCCAAGGCCTTGCTCGCCGACCGGGGCTATGACGCCGACTGGTTCCGCGCCGCCCAGGCCGAGCGTGGCATCGCCGCCTGCATCCCGTCAAAGACGAACCGCAAGGTCGCCATCCCGCATGACACGACCCTCTACCGCCAGCGCCACAAGGTCGAGAACATGTTCGGCAAGCTTAAGGACTGGCGACGCATCCATACCCGTTATGACCGACGCGCCCATACCTCCTTCTCAGCCATATGCACCGCCGCAACCGTCATTTTCTGGTTGCCGCAATGAGTCCTGAGCCTAAAACTCTGCCCCCTCAAACCTCCATGCCCACCAGCAGTTTCGGCAAATCGCCGCCCTCGCCGCGCGCCTGTTTCATGAAGAAGGCCTTGAGCGGGCCGGAGCGTTGCACCGCGCCCAAGCCGAAACGGCGCACGGCGGACACCGCTTTCCCCGGCACGCCGAACAGCTTTACCAGCGCGTCGGTCGCGCCCATCGTCACCACGCTGTCCATGCTGCGCCAGCGTTCATAGCGTTCGAGCAGTTGTGTATCGCCAAGGTCGAGACCGAGCCGCGCGCCTTCGACCAGGATTTCGGTAAGCGCGGCGACATCGCGATAACCGAGGTTGAGGCCTTGCCCCGCAATCGGGTGCATCCCGTGCGCGGTGTCGCCGATGAGGACGAGCCGCTCGCGGATGACCTTCGTGGTATGGAGAAAGCCGAGCGGGTAGCTCATCCGCGGCGCGGCGAGCGCAATCTCGCCAAACATGCCGCCGGTATGCTTGTAGAGCGAGGCGAGGAAGCCCCGGTCGCCCAGCTTGTTATAGGCCGCAGCCTTTTCCTTCGGCACGGTGAACACATAGGCCGAGCGATGTTTTCCCCCTAGATCCTCCATCGGCAGGATCGCGAACGGGCCGTCGGGCTGGAAGATTTCATAGGCGATATTGTCATGCGGCAGCGCATGCGTGATCTGCCCGACCAGCGCGACATGGTGATAATCCCACGAGGCGAGGCCGAACTGTTCCGCCTCGCGCGTCGGCGACATCCGCCCTTCGGCGACGATGAGCAGCGGCGCTTCGAGCACCGCTCCGGTATCGAGCGTCACCGCTGCGCGGTGGGCGTCGCGCATGATGTCCACCGCCTTCGCCGGCATGTGGAGCCGGATGAGGTCCGGGTGCCGCGCCACCGCCTGTTGCAGCGCCAGCCGCATGTTGCGGTTCTCGACCATATAGCCGAGCGGGCCGCTGTCTTTTTCCGGCACGAAATCCAGTTCGCCGGGCTTCAGCCCGTCCGATACCCATATTTGTTCGATCGGGCAGGCTTCGCGAATATCCTGCGCCACGCCGATCACCTCGAGCATCTTCCAGCTGCCGCTCGCGATCGAGGCGACACGGCCATCGGCGCCGGGCGCGGTCTGGGCCAGCTGGTCGACCGGATCGATCACCGCCGCGCTGAGGCCGTGATGGGCGAGCGCCACCGCCAGCGCCTGACCGACCAGACCGCCGCCGGAAATGATCACGTCGGAACGAAGCGGGGAGGGCGTGTTGCTTGGCATGGCGTCAATTCCTGTTGGTTTGGCGCCTTATAGCGCAGCGTGCGGCTTTGTCGAAGGCTGCGCTTCGCCGCAGCCCCTTTACGCGGACTCTTGACGCCGAGTCCCGCCTGATTCAAAGATTCAGCGAGGAAATCTGGCATGGACGCCTCGTCTGTGCTATGCACTTAATACAGCGGGTGGGAGCATGACGACAATGGCGAGCCGGAAACCGGCAGCAAAGAAAAGCGACTGGCGCAATGTCATGCGGCAGACGCTCGCCCGGTCGGGAACGCTGATCGGTGCGGTCCTGCTCGGCCTCGCAACGCTCGCGCTGGCGCTGGCGCTCATCACTTATCATCCAAGCGATCCGTCGTTCAGCACCGCCGCCGGAGGCCCGCCGAAAAATATGCTGGGCGCCGGCGGGGCGTGGATTTCCGACATGCTGATGCAGGCCTGGGGCCCCCCCATTGCGCTGGTGCTGACCCTGTTCCTCGTCTTTGCGTCGCGCCTGTGGCGTCATGACGCCCAGCCGGAATGGAAAGGGCAGCTCATCAAATGCCTGATCGGGGTGAGCCTGATCGGCATCGCGCTGACGCTGATCCAGCCCGACCCGTGGATTTCGCTCCCCGCCGGCTGGGGCGGCCTCATCGGTTTTGGCGGTGCGACCGGCATCGGCGCGCTCGCCGGGCTTGCTGGTGTTGAGGCCGCGCGGCTGATCGGCTGGGCGGCTGCGGCGGGGCTGGGCTTGTTTGGCCTGTCGCTGGTGTGGAAGAGCCTGCAGCTCGACCGGCCGCTTCTGCCCCGGATCTCCTGGCGTGGCAAGGACGTGCCGGCGGCGCTCCCCTATATCGCGGGCGCCGAGGGGCAGGACCGGGAAAGCGCGCCGCGCCGCCCGGTGCAGCCGCGCCCCGATGTTACCCCGACCGATCGCACGCCGCCGACCATCGCCGAACCGGCGCGGCCGATCACCATCGCCCAGCCCAAGCCTGCGGCGCCGCGCCAGACCGAAATGTTCGGCAGCTTCTCGCTCCCGGCGCTCGAACTGCTCACCCCCGCGCCGCCAAGTCAAGGGCCGCTGATCGACAAGGCGGGCCTGGAGCAAAATGCGCGGCTGCTCGAATCGGTGCTCGACGATTTTTCGGTGAAGGGCCAGATCACCGCCGTCCGCCCCGGTCCTGTCGTTACGATGTATGAACTGGAGCCCGCGCCCGGCACCAAGGCGAGCCGCGTCTCCAACCTCGCCGAGGACATCGCGCGCAACATGAGCGCCATGTCGGCGCGTATTGCCCCGATCCCGGGACGCACGGTGATCGGCATCGAACTTCCCAACGCCAGGCGCGAGCCCGTGGTGCTCCATGAAATGATCGGCAGCGAGGAATTTGCCGACCAGACCGCGCAGCTGCCGATCGTGCTCGGCAAGAATATCTTTGGCGATCCGGTTGTGACCGATCTTGCGCCGATGCCGCACCTGCTGGTCGCAGGCACGACCGGCTCGGGCAAGTCGGTGGGGCTCAACTGCATGATCCTGTCCTTGCTCTACCGGCTCACCCCCGCCGAGTGCCGCATGATCATGATCGACCCCAAGATGCTCGAACTTTCGATCTATGACGGCATCCCGCATCTGCTTTCGCCGGTGGTGACCGAACCGAACAAGGCGGTGCGGGCCTTGAAATGGGCGGTCGAGCAGATGGAGGACCGCTATCGCATGATGTCCTCGCTGTCGGTCCGCAACCTCGCCAATTACAACGAGAAGGTGAAGGCCGCGATCGCCAAGGGCAAGCCGCTCGGACGCCGCGTCCAGACCGGCTATGACGGCGAAACCGGCCAGCCTATCTATGAGGAGGAGCAGCTCGACTATCAGCCCCTGCCGCAGATCGTGGTGGTGGTCGACGAACTCGCCGACCTGATGATGACCGCGGGCAAGGAGGTCGAGTTCCTCATCCAGCGGCTTGCGCAAAAGGCGCGCGCGGCCGGCATCCACCTCATCATGGCAACGCAGCGCCCCTCGGTCGACGTCATCACCGGCGTGATCAAGGCGAACCTGCCGACGCGTATTTCCTTCGCCGTGACCTCGAAGATCGACAGCCGCACTATCCTGGGCGAGCAGGGCGCGGAGCAACTGCTGGGCAAGGGCGACATGCTCTATATGCCGGGTGGCAAGGGGCTGCAGCGCGTCCACGGGCCGTTCGTCTCCGACGACGAGGTGCGCGCGGTTGCCGATCACTGGCGCGCGCAGGGTAGCCCGGAATATATCCAGTCGGTTACAGAGGAACCCGAAGACGGCGGCTTCGCGCTCGAGGGCGCCCCCACCGGCGAGGACAGCGCCGAGGAACGGCTCTACCGCAAGGCCTGCCAGATCGTCATCGACAGCCAGAAGGCTTCGACGAGCTGGCTCCAGCGGCAATTGCGCATCGGCTATAACAGCGCGGCGCGGCTCATCGAACGGATGGAGGAAGAAGGCGTTGTGTCGGCGCCCAACCATGTCGGCCGCCGCGACGTGATGATCGACCAGCACGGCCAGCCGCGGTAGGGACCCAGCCGCGATAGGGAAATGTCACGTTTTTTCCTGTCGCTGCAAGGCGGCGGCAGTAAGGGCGACAGGTGAGACAAGGGGCCGCTTTTCCGGCCCTGTTTGCATCCATCTGGCAGGTCGCCTATGGCCTTCGCGCCATTGCGACAATTTGCGAAATAGCTGAACAATGAGGAACTTGTGGCGTCAGCACGGGTTCATGGCGGGGCAGTTAAACGCCGCATAAAGACAAGAATATCAAGAAGGATTTGTGATGAATAAATATGCTCTTGCCCTGTTGAGCGCGCCTCTTGCGGCAGCGGCTTTTGCCGTGCCCGCAGCGGTGGCGCAGAGCGGGACCGCCAGCGATTTGAACGCGGTGCAGGCGCATCTCCGTGCGGTCGACACGATGACCGCGGGCTTCGTCCAGACCGATCGCAACAACCAGTCGCTCACCGGCACCTTGACGCTGAAGCGGCCCGGGAAGATCCGCTTCCAGTATCAGCAGGGCGTGCCCATGCTGATCGTTTCGGACGGCAAGGCGCTCACCATGATCGACTATGAGGTCAAGCAGGTCCAGCGCTGGCCGATCTCAAATTCGCCGCTCGGCGTGCTGCTCAATCCCGACATGGACATGAGCAAATATGGCAAGGTGATCCAGACCGGCGACCCTCGCGTGCTTTCGGTCGAGGTGCGCGACCCCAAGCGCCCGGAATATGGCACGATTACCATGGTGTTCGTGCGCGATGCGGCTGCTCCTGCAGGACTGAAGCTGTCGGGCTGGGTCGCGCTCGATTCGCAGAACAAGCGCACCGCGATCAAGCTGCGCGACCAGAAATTCAATGTCGCGGTGGCCAACAACGCCTTTGCGTGGAGCGATCCGCGCCCGGCGGGCAAGCGCAAATAAACAATCTCGAAATCACCAGCGGAAAAAGGGGAGCCCGCCGGCTCCCCTTTCTTTTTTACCTCCTCAGCGCGCGATCGGCTGCACCGCGCGCCGGTAAAGATGCCATGTCGCATGGGCGAGCACCGGCATCACGATCAGCAGGCCGAGGAAGAAGGGCAGCATCGCGGCAAACAGCCCGATCGCGACGATCACCGCCCAGATCAGCATGACGCGCGTATTGGAGCGCACCGTTGCGAGGCTGGTGATGATCGCGGTGACGAAATCGACGTCGCGGTCGACCAGCATCGGCAGGCTCACCACCATCGCGGAGAAAAAGGCGAGCGCCATCAGCGCGCCGACAATGCCGCCGACCACGAGCATCATCAGCCCGGCTGGCGTGAGGAAGGTGTTGAGCGAATGCGCGCCGATCCCGGATTCGGCGAGAAAGATCGAGAAAATCCCGTGCGCAAGGCCCAGCCAGAAGCCGAAGATGATGAACACGACCATGCCCATCACCACCAGCTGGCCGTGGCCGCGCGTCGCGATGGCGCCGAGGATATCGCCCCAGCTCATCGGCAACCCGGCCTCGCGGCGGCGGCTCACTTCATAAAGGCCGACCGCGACGAACGGCGCAAGCAGCGGAAAACCGGCCGCTGCCGGAACCAGCCAGACAATCTCGCCACGCGAAAACAGCGCGAAATAGAGGAACAGCCCCGCCGCCACATAGATGCCGGCAAAAAACAGCCCGAACAGCGGCTTCGCCATGAAATCGCGCCAGCCCGCCGCTACCGCCGCGCGCAAATCGCCCAGCGTCAAATCCTTCGCCACCGTCACCGGCGCTATCTGTGCCTGCCCAGTCATGCCATTCACCCTCCCACACGGCAGGCTTTCCGCCCGCTTTGCGTGCAATATGTTTACTGTCTGGGACTGGAATGTCACGCGGGTTTGCGCAATTTCCCAATGTGTCCGGCGCATGGTTTCCTCATGCAGGGCAGCCGGTAATGGGGGGCTTCGGTCCGGCGCTGTAATGATGTAGGCTTGGGGTATGGCACCAAGGCTTCCCCTGTTCGCTGCGCCCCATCGCGGGTTGTTCCTCATCGGGGTTCTGCAATTGCTGCTGGTCATGACCTGGTGGACACTGGTTCAGGCGAACCTCCATGCCGGGGGACCGGCTCTGCCGGAGGAGAGCGTGCCCCTGTCCCTCCTTCATGCGCCTCTGATGATCTATCTCGTCCTTCCTCCGCTCTTTTTCGGCTTTCTGCTGACCGTGTTTCCGCGCTGGATCGGCTATCCCGATACTGCGCCGGCGGCCTATCTGCCCGTCATGCTGGGTTTCGCCGCGGCGAGCCTGCTGAGTTGGCTGGCGATCGCGACGGGAAGCTCCATGCTGTTTGCGCTCGCCCTGGGTGCCGCCGGGGTAGGGTGGTTATGGGGGTTGGGCTTCATGATATGGCTGCTGATCCGGGAGCGACGGGACGGCAAGGGGCCAACCTGGCACGGCTGGTCGGTTGCCGCCGCTATGCTGTTCGGTTTCGGTACCCTGCTGATGACGTCTGGCTTTTTTGAAGATCAGGACGGCAATCGCCTCTTGCTGGCGAACAAGGCCGGACTGATGCTGTTTGTGCTCCCAGTCTTCTTTACTGTGGCCCATCGCATGGTGCCGTTCTTCGCGGGCAATGTCGTTGAAAATTATGTGCGCTGGCGACCCTTCTGGTTGCTGGCTGTTTATTGGACGGCGAGCCTTGGTTTCATGTTCGGTTTCGCGGCGGCAAGTTCGGAGACGATGCAGGCCTGTGCTCTTATTCTTGCGGCGCTCGCTGCATTGATAGCCGTGCGCTGGTGGCCGCGTGCAAAGGCGCCCGGCCTCTTGTGGGTGTTGATGCTGAGCTTTGCCTGGGCACCTGTTGGCTATGCACTCGAAGCCGCGGCAGCGGCGGGCTATGCGCTCGGACGTGCGCCCAGCCATGCGTTGACGATCGGTTTTGCCGGAGGAATGATTGTTGCAATGGTGACCCGGGTGACTCAGGGCCATTCCGGACGGCCGCTTGCCATGAACGCGATTGCGTGGATCGCCTTTGCGGGCATCCAGATCGCGGCGCTTGTACGTCTTTGGGCCGGTGCGCAGCAGGAAGCGGGATCGCTTCTGCTGATCTCGTCTGCGTTGTTCGCGCTCACGCTCCTTCCCTGGGTCGCGCGCAACCTGTATATCTATCTTACCCGCCGGGCCGACGGAAAAGCGGGATAGGAGTGGCCGGTCAGCTGTGCAGTTTCCGGACCTCGTCAGCCATTGGTATGAGGAAATCCTCGTCGAACACCGCGATCTTCCAGCCCGCTGAGGTGCGGACATATTCGATGGCGTATGAGCAGTGGACAACGATATTGCTGCCATCGCGCCCCTGCGCCTTGGCGAATACATAGCCGCGTGCGGAGGCTTCATTTTCTTCAAGACGTGTAATATCGAAATTGGAGATGTGGTGGCAGTGGTGCAGCGTCGAGCTGAACACACCCTCGAAGAAGGCGCGAATGGCATCATGTCCGCGATAGACGGCAAGGCCAAGATCCTCGACATCGAAGGTGGCGTCTTCGGTGAAGCAATCGACCAGCCGGTCGTAATCCGTCATCGAATCGACCGCGTAGTAATATTGCAGCAGGACCGCTTTCAAGGCTTCGCGATCCTCCAGCGTGCGCAGACGCATTTCGATATCAGTCATCTATCCTGCTCCTGTCTGTTGATCATCGCTTCGGCCCACGGGGCCTACCAGCGCACCTTGAAATCGACGCCATATTCGCGCGGGTTGCCGATTGACGCGAGCGTGCCGATCCCGACCAGCGTCACCTTCTGCCCGTAATATTTCTCGTTGAAGAGGTTGCGGCCCCACAGGCCGATCGACCAGGCTTCGCCTTCGGGCGCCCATGAGAGCGTGGCGTTGACGAGGTTGACCGGGGCCACGAGTTCCGAGGGCAGACCGGTGAACGAGGTATATTTGCTACTGGTGTAGGTATATTGTCCGGTGGCTGTCACATTGCCGCCGCCAAGTGGCTGCTTCACCGTGACCCCGGCCGAAGCGTTCCATTCCGGCGCGTTCATCAACCGGTTTCCGGCGTAGCTGACCGCGACGGTATTGCCATTCGGGTCGAGCACGAAGGTGTCATATTTGGTGTAATAGGCGTCGAGATAGGCGATCGCCCCATTGAGCGTGATCCCGTCGACCGGAACGGCGGTCGCTTCGAGTTCGAAGCCCTTGGTCTTGGCGCCGCCTGCATTGCGGATGGCAGCCGAATTCTTGCCATCGAGATAGGTCAGGTTCTGGGTAACCTGCATATCCTTGTAGCTGTTGTGGAAGGCCGCAAGGTTGAGCCGCAGGCGCCGGTCGAGCAGGTCCGCCTTGACGCCGGCCTCAATCGTGTCGAGATGTTCGGGGTTGAACGGACCGATGTCCTGCGCCACCGCGATGCGCCCGGTGAAGCCGCCGGATTTGAAGCCGCGGGCATAATAGCCATAAAGCATGATCGTCGGCGTTGCCTGCCAGTCGAGGCCGACCTTGTAGCCGACATCATTCCATGATTTGGAACCCGTCGCGACGATCAGCGAACCCGGAATAAGCGGATCGTTGAAGCTGGAATGGCCGCCCGGAACGCTGGTGAAGCTGTTGGCCGTTGTCGAAACCGCGCTGGTCCTTTCATGGCTGACGCGGATGCCGCCTTGCAGTCGCAGCGTGTCGGTGATGTCGGCATATAATTGCGCGAAACCGGAAATCGACCAGTTCTTCTGATGCTGGCTCTGGGGTTGTCCGAGGCCCAGGAGAAAACCGTCGAGCTTGCCGCCCTGTTGCAGGTCATATTTCTGATTGAAGTAGAAACCGCCCAAAATCATGCGGACGCGATCGGACAGGTCCGTGTGGAGACGCAGTTCCTGCGAAAACTGATGCTGGCTCGAAATGCGGTGCGTCTGCAGCAGGATGCGTGTCTGGGCGTCGTCGTCGCTGTATAGATCGCTGTCATATTCGCGGTAGCTGGTAATCGACACCAGATTGCCGATCCCGGTTTCGAGATTTTGTGTCAGCGTTGCGGCGTAGCTGTCGCGGTTGTTATAATCGGGCTGGTCGCTGCTGAGGCCGCGCCGGAAATTGAACCCGGACCCGGTCTCCACCGGATCATAGAAGAGTTCGCCGGGACTGGCGATCATCACGCCGGTCTGCGACCCGTTGCGGGTGCGGGCATATTCGCCGATGAGCGTCGCGTCATAATCGCCCGCATCATATTTCAGATAGGCGCGCAGCGACGTCATGTCGCGTTTGCCTATGCGGTGACCGTCCGAATAGCTGCGGAAGAAACCGTCGGACCCGGTGTGGAGCACGCTGACCTTGCCGGCGAGGCCATCGGCGATGGGGAAATTTATCGCGGCGTTGAGATCAAGCCGGTTATAATTGCCGTAAACGACCTGCGCCTCACCACCGAACACGCCGGTGGGCTGCTTGGTGACCACATTGACCACCCCGCCGGTCGTATTCGCGCCGAACAAGGTGCCTTGGGGCCCGCGCAGGATTTCCACCCGCTCGATGTCGAACAGCGACAGCAGCGCACCAGTGTTGACGCCGACCGGGACGCCATCAACCACGACTGACACGGTGGTCCCGACATAGGGGTCGGCGTCGTTCACACCGACGCCGCGGATGGTGAAAACGGCCGAATCGGGCGAATTGGAGAAGGAGTTGATCTGGACGTTGGGGATCGAATTGGCGAGGCCCTGAATATCCTTCACCTGCGCCCGTTCCAGCGCGGCGCCGCTGACCGAGGTTACGGCAATCGGCACCTTCTGCATATTCTCGGCGCGTTTCTGCGCGGTAACAACGATTTCCTCGACGCCCTCGCTGGCCGGTGCGGTTTCTGCAACCGGCGCGGTTGCGGGCGCCTCCTGGGCGTGTGCCGCCCCAGCGCCCAGAAACGCCGCGATTGCTGTGGTTGCAACCGAAGTTTTCAACACCCTGTGCTTCGCTGTTCCGGCCATCGCCCACTCCTCATCCTCAAGGCTTTCCTGCGGGGCCGAAGTCTGTTTCCGGTCTCGCCGCAGTTTGGCGGAGATGGATCAAAACAGCCGGACCATCCAACTCCTCCTTCTGCTAGGCGCCCCGAGGCGAGCTTCGGTGACGAGAAAAAGCGCGCTTTGCGGACCATCCTGAGATGGAAAGCTTCCGGAAGACGCGTTGATCTGGCGGCCTGACTTGCAAAGCAGACGCGGTTCGGCCAACCCGGTCGTCGATGGTCAGGAATAATTACACGCTCGCGGCTCATGGGAGCAATGACACGCTGATATGGGGCATGAAAAATGCGGAGCGTGTCGGCAGACTCGCGCGCAAGTCAGGCATTTCGACTGAACCGGCGGGAGGGGACAGGGTCATCTGGACCGACCTTGCCTATATATTTGATCCGGTCTGGTTGACCCATGTCCTCGATCAACCGGGCATCGTCATTGTCGATCGCGGGCGTCCCATTCTGGCTAATGTCGAGTCCCGCCATGCAGGGCTGCTTGACGATGGCGCCCTTGTCCCGGGCGCGTCCATCATTGACATCGCGGACAAGCCCGCGCTTTACAACAAGCAGTTGCGTAAGCTCGAGAATCCTTTTTTTGAACCGCTGACTGCAGCCAGTGCCGCGAGTATCGAGCGCAAAAGCTATTATGGTGCCTACAAGGGCGTTACCGATCTTCTGACCAAATATCTCTGGCCTGAACTTGCGCTGATGCTGACGCGCATCGCGGCGCGTTCAGGCATGGCCCCTAATATGGTTACGAGCATCGGCGCCATCTTCTGCCTGCTGGCGCTCTATTTTTTCTGGCAGGGGCAATATTGGCTGGGCGTCGGGACCGGTTTTGTTTTCATGGTGCTGGACACGGTCGACGGGAAGCTGGCACGCTGCACGATCACATCAAGTGCCTGGGGCAATATATTCGATCATGGTATAGATCTTGTCCATCCGCCTTTCTGGTGGCTCGCCTGGGCGCATGGACTTGTGCATTGGGGGCTGGGCCTGCCGGACCGGCTCTACTGGTGGGTCATCGGGACAATTTTTGCCGGCTATATTCTGCAGCGGCTGGTCGAAGGCTGGTTCATCCGGCGTCACGAGCTTGACGTGCACACGTGGCGGCCGATCGACAGCCAATTCCGCTTGATCACGGCCCGCCGCAAGCCCAACATGGTGCTCCTGTTTGTGTCGCTCTTGCTGGGCCGTCCCGATTGGGGTGTGATAGCGATTGCGATCTGGACCCTGTTGTCCCTGCTGTTCCATATAGCGCAGCTGTTTCAGGCTGAAGCGCGGGTCAGGCAGGGCGGAAAAGTCACTTCGTGGATGGAGGAGCAGTCTGCATGAACGATACTATCCAGAAATTCGGCTATCCGGCCACGTTGCTGAAGGAGTGGGATTACTGGCTATTGTTGCTCCGGCCGGCCCAGCCGACGCTTGGTTCCTGCGTGCTGGCGGCAAAAAGCAATGCCACCGCATTTGGTGACCTTGATCCAGCGGCCCATGCCGAACTGGCAACGATCACCCGCGTCATCGAAACCGGCCTCAAGGCGGCGGTTGACTATGACAAGCTGAATTATCTCATGCTGATGATGGTCGATCCCCACGTTCATTTTCATATCATCCCGCGCTATGAAGGCACGCGACGGTTCGAGGGCGCCGATTTTGCGGATGCAGGCTGGCCCGCCGTGCCGCAACTGGGGAGCGCGATTACCTTGAATCCCGAACAGGTTGAAGGAATCAAACAGGTGCTTGCCGCCAGACTATAGGCCTGCGGCCGCCCATCGCTCGGTAAGTCTGGTCGCTGCCTCGATATCGTTCAGAAAATCAACCTCCGCCCAGCCCAGCCCCTCGATGCTGACGGTTCCCACCTTGCCTGATGCGGCGAGCGAATCAACGACCTTGAGATACCAATGTTCTACCCCGGCAGGCGTGCGCAGATATTGATCGACCGCGCGGCGAAACATCTCGCTGCCTTCGCCCCGCAGCGCGATAAAGCCGATGGATTCGGCGTTGCTTTCTGACGCGGACAGGGTCTTACCGATGGCAAGCAGTTGATCTCCGGAACGCGTCACCTTCATGTCGTCGCTGTCATAAGCAGGTTTGACATCGACCGTGACCGCAATCGGCCAGGAGCTGCCCTGTTGAACCCGGTTCGCAATTTCTTGAGAAATCAGCGTGTCGCCATTGAGGATAAGAAAGTCCTGTTTCATGGCGCTGCGGGCAATCCAGCAACTGCCAAGATTGTCCGCGACCTTGTAGAAGGGATTGAAATGCACGGTAATCGAGCGGCCGCTGCGTTTCAGGCGCTCCAGTTCCGTTTCCACCAATTCGGTCATAAAGCCAGTGACGACATGAAAGTCTGTCACGCCGCTTCGTGAAAGAATGTCAATCTGCCAGGCGAGGAGCGAGCGGCCGGAAAAATCGATCAGGCATTTGGGCCTTTCTGCCGTAAGCGGCAGGAGGCGGGATCCCTGACCTGCGCTCAGGATTATGGCATTCTTGATCATATACGGTTCCTGATGATATTTCCCCACCCGCGCCCTAGCGGTTGGCTCCCCTGGCTCCAAGCGTGTAATCGCACATATTATCAAGGAAGCCAGTCTTTTGAACCCCATGGAACCGATCAACAGTAGCGAAGCGATAGCGCAGCCAACGCCGGTCAGTTCGAAGAGCGGTCTCCGGAGGATTTTCGCCAACACGATGTGGCTACTGGCGGGCAAGGGTTTTGGCGCCGTCCTGAGCTTCTTCTACCTCGGATTGCTGACCCGCACATTGGGAACAGAGGCATTCGGGCAGTTCTCCCTGATCCTCGGTACAGCGCAGATGATTTCCGCTCTGGTCGCCTTCCAGACATGGCAGGTCGTCGTGCGCTACGGCGCGGCCTATGTAAAAGAGGGTGGACATGAACGCCGGTACGGCCACCTGATTGCACTGGCCACGCTGTTCGACATTGCGGGCGCAGTGGTGGGGTGCGTGGTTGCCGGCCTTGGTGTCCACTGGGTCGCGCCTTTTTTTGGATGGGATGCCGAACTCAGCCGCAACGCGCTGTTGTTTTGCATCGTTATGCTGTTGGCGGTCCGGTCCACGCCGATCGGGATTTTGCGTGTGGAAGACCGGTTTGACCTTTCCACCTATGCCGACGCCATCATCCCGTTGATGCGCATGGGCGGCGCGGCGGCTGTCATGTGGCTTGGCCCGTCCATTGAAGGTTTCCTGTGGGCCTGGGCGGCTGCGGAGATTGCCTGTGCGCTTGTCCACTGGGCGCTGGCGGGCTGGCAACTCAGGGGCCGCCTCTCCCTTCGGCACGTCAGAAAGCCGGGCGCCGCGCTGCAGGAAAATGAGGCGATCGGCCGGTTCCTGATGATTACCAATGCCAGTTCGGCTGTGGCCGGCCTTTCCCAGAATCTTGCCATGATGATGATCGGCTTTTTCGTGAACCCCGCGACCGCAGGGCTCTACCGGCTGGCGAGTCAGCTGGCCGCGGCCATGACCAAGATTTCCGGTCTGCTGTCACGAACGATATTTGCCGAGGTCAACCTTGTACGAGCGCAGGAGGGTGTCGCCGCCCTTCAGAACCTGTTTCGCAAGGCTAACCGGATTCTGCTGTTTACCGGAGGAATTGTTGTGCTCTTGGTCGCGCTGCTCGGGAAGCCCGTGCTCCTGCTCATGTCGGGACCGGAATTTCTGTCAGCCTATCCATTGCTGCTTCTGCTGGCTGCCGCGGCGTCGGTAGAACTTGCCGGCGCAATGTATGAACCGACTTTGATGTCGAGCTATCGTGCCAATACCGCGCTTTACATTCAGATCGTGCGGCTGCTTATCCTCATCGTCCTCCTGCTCGTCATGTTGAAACTTTGGGGCGCGACCGGAGCCGCCATCGCGACGGGTATTGCCTCCATTGCCAGGATGCTTCTGCTCCATCGTGCCGCGCGCAAACATTTGCTGGACGGGTAGCCGATATATGAAGACCTGTGAACGGCCCTGCCAGAAACCCATTCAACTCAAATGAACTTGCCCTTTTCTCCAATTTGTCATTGTGATCTATGGACTTCAGACGGATGAGAATAAATAATTTGCGTTGTGTATGGCGGGCTCCAGCATTGACCAGCGTTGGTCGCTGATGGACGACATCATGCATGAACGATATCTGATCATGCTACTTTAAGAGATGATTAGGCTCAGGACTCATTGATCACAACCAATAGCAGCAGATTGCGGCGATGGAGATGGCGGACATGAAAGTGTGGGCGCATCGATCATAGCGGGTAGCGACGCGGCGCCAGTCCTTGATCCTGCCGAA
>JAEXAY010000030.1 GCA_023457895.1 Pseudomonadota bacterium | reverse complement strand
AAAATAAAATGTGGGTAACTTTTTGCCCAAAAAGGCTGAAAAAGTTATCCATATTTTATTCTTGATATAAAAAATTTATTCTAATTTTATCCAATCTAACCGTTGCGTTAAATGTTTGAATCCACCTTCCCCAAGATTGCGTTAAATCAAAAAGCACAAATAAAATGAAATCTTTCCAAACGCAAAATTTATTCTTTTTCCAGCCGCTTTTTTGCCTACGCTTATCAGCACATTTGCAAAACGCCAACGCTTAACCAGCACCTTGTTTTGCAAAAGAGCTGATTTTCCAACGCAAATTTGTTCTACTTAGAAATCCAAATTTAGGTTGAAAAATTTAGGTTATCTTTAGAAGAATCTTGCAATTCTATTTCTTCCTTTATCTTTTTCTGATTTTTGATTTTGTAGAATTTTCAAAAACAAAATCAAAAATCAGAAAAAGAATTGAAACGGCGATTTCTCAACTGGGCGGACAATTCTTGGTTCACATCAATTTAGCAAAAACTTTTCAAGGATTAGCGACAAGAATTGCTTCTAAAATAACCTCTTTTACAATGATTCAATACCTCAATTTCTTTGTTTTCAAAAGAAGTTTAAACAAAATAAAAATTAATTTGTGCTAAATGCACAACAGGTATGGATAAGTATTTATTGTTGCCCTATTTTTATGGCTAAACATAAAATCCAAAACAATTTTATATTACAGAATACTGGAATACAGTATCTTATACACTTTTTTTATTAATTATTTTTTTTACATTTGCAAGCAAAAGTAGTCTACATAGGACTATTCTTAAACCAATTGATGAGAAAAAAGGACATAAAAGCAAGAGAATTAATTTTACTCAGAACAGCCATAAAGCTGTTCGGGCTTTTATGTTTCTTCTTTTCTTTTACTGTTTCAGCACAGATTTTCCAAATCAACAATACGGAAATTTTTATCGGAGATGAAACGGTAGTTACACAAAACTTTTCGCAAATCCAAAAACCAGACTCTGTACATATTTACATCACAGCAGGAACCACGGTTACAGGGTTACACTCTGACCAAAACATTGCGGTTATTTATTTGGAAAAACCTGAAGAAACAAAAACACATTTAGCGGAAAAACATTCTGAACAGGAAAAAAAGGTAGCGGAACATACACCAAGCGAAAAAAAGGTAGCGGAACATACACCAAGCGAAAAAAAGGCAATACACCAAAAAGAAACTTTTAAGCAAAATGACAGCCAAAAAACCTTCCTTTTTTCGGCGCATCACAGCTCGGCTGCTGCTCCCACCACTTCACAAAATATAAAACTGCTTGCTTTTTTTCCGAAAGAAGCTAAGAATAATATAACCACTAATGCAACTTCCAAAAAACTGATTTTTGAGAATATAAACCTCGTACTACTTTCTGTTTGCTTAACGGCAAACAGCATCCGTCCGCCGCCTTTTGTTTAGAAATATAATAAATCAACTCAGGAGAAAGAGTTTTAAAATCACTCTTCTCACATACATCATTAAATTTTAAAACAAATGAAAAAAATAGTATACATTACAGCATTATCACTTTCAACAATAGCATATAGCCAAGTCGGAATTAACACTTCAGATCCAAAAGCAACATTAGATATCAATGGATCTCTTGCAAACAGAGAATCTATTGTTTCAATAGCTTCCAACGCAGTTACCATTACACCAAATATGAGTCAATATCGGATTACCGGTACTGCAACAGCTGATTTCACAATTACTGTAGGAGCAGCGTCAATAGAGGGTCAAAGATTAGTTATTTTCAACAACACAACGGGCGGATATGCAGGAAAACTAGATAATATAAATATCGCAAATGGTTTCGCGGTTGAATTCATATACAGTAACGGTGCTTGGCGCTCAACTGCTTTTAATAGTTCAATTGTAAGCGTATATTCTTCGCAAGTAAAAATACCGCCTCATGCATCTGCAACCCAAGGAACAGCAGTGGCAGATTTTTCCAATCATGGCAATTCTGCTTATGACTTTAATAATTGGTATGTTATTTCCAAAACATCCACAGCTGCAGCAAACGGATATCCTGCTAAGATGATTATTGTATATGAATACCAAGGGACTCCTTTTAGTTTGAACAAATTATATCCGATATATACTGCTGGAAATAATACTAGTTATCCCGATACATTTCTTGTAAATTTTATTAACATCAATAATGATACAGGAAAAACAAGAATGACTGTTGTTGTAAACAGAATGGATAATTTTACTTTTTCAAATAACTCCACTTCAGCCAACTGGGCCGGAACATTTTTAATCAACTTTTTATTGATAAATTCTAGTTTATAATAAAAATATGAATTTTAAAAATATCCATATCGGACAAATGATGAGAGAGACGATTGCAGAAAGTGGGACAGAAATGTCCCGCATCTGTAATATTTTCAATTGTACAGAAGAAGAGATAGATGAAATGTACAAACATAAAAGTTTAGATACAGAAATCTTACTGAGATGGAGCAAATTATTACAATACGACTTTAACCACACCCAATTACAAAAGGATTTATTCCGATATTCTTAATAAAAGATACCCTGAGAAAAAAGAAGTGTGTAATCCAATAATTGAGAAAGCAAATTTATCGGCATTTGATGTCATTATGCTGAATGAAAAAATCTTCGGAACAAATACATCTTATAACCAAAAGCTTCGCTCTTACAGTAAATCAGATATTATTAGATTTCTTGATTACCAAAAAAAACACAACCTTAACAATAGCCAATTGGCTAATCATTTCAAATTAAGCAGAAATACGGTTGCAAAATGGAAGAAAATGTTTCTTACATAGAAAATCAATACTAACACTTAAAAAAACAAAATATTATGTCATCACAATCAGAAGTAGGACACGCTAAAAATGTAGCGAACTTTCAAGATTTAATTACCTATTGCACCGCTTATGGAGCTACCTACAATCCATCCAAAACAACTTTGCAATTATAGTATCATTAAATACGTTGCTAGCATCAGCACAAACAGAAATTTCCAACGTAACCACTGCAAAAAACGCATTCGATATTTTTACTGGAGACCGTCAATTAGTATTTGAACCCTTAAAATCGCTAGCAACAAATATTTTCAATTATCTATCTGTTACCGATGCTACAGAACAAACCATAGCAGATGCCAAAACCATCAATAACAAATTGCAAGGAAGAAGAGCAAAAACAGTTTCGGAAACTCCACCAACAGAAGGAGGAACTGCACCAAATACAGTTTCCGTTTCTCGTCAGAGTTACGATATGCTTACCGAAAACTTTTCAGCATTGATAGATTTAGTATCTTCCGTTCCGTCATACGCTCCTAACGAAACCGAACTAACCGTTACTTCACTCACAATATTTCACTCAAATCTGCAAACCGCAAATACCAATGTTATTAATGCAGAAGTCCTTTACAGCAACGCAAGAATTTCGAGAAATACCGTTCTATACGCAGAAAACACAGGATTGGTAGACATTGCATTGGAAGTAAAGAAGTATGTGAAAGCAGTGTTTGGAGCAACTTCAGCACAGTACAAGCAAATCAGCGGAATCAAATTTACCAGTAGAAAAGAGTAAAGTAAAACTGAAAAAATAGTAAAAGAGTTGTCAAAAGTAAAACAGGCAACTCTTTTTCATTTGTATAAAACAAGCACCAGCATTTATGAAATTCGCTCCGAAGTTTGTAAAACTACCACCAACATCTATAAAGCTTGCTTCGGAGTTTATAAAACTTCTGTCGGAGTTCATAAAACTTGCGTTGGAGTTTGTATAACTACTACGATACTTTATAAAACTCATACCGGAGTTTATAAATCTTCTATCCTGCTTTACAATTCTTCCGATAAAGTTCATAATACAAACAAGAACACCAGCACCACAGGAAAAAGCACATTTGCAGTCCGCTCCACCAGCCGCAAAACCAAAGACTGCAAAAGAGCTTTTCCCTTCCCTCTTTTTCCCACCGCCAAAAAAGAATAAATTTCCCACCGCTACTCTTGCATATTTCCAACAATACTGAAAAAAAAAGCACTGCATATAACATTGTATTGGCAAAATGCGGGGTTAAATGTAAAGTAGAAAAAGTGGAAATATTTATCCGCCGCTGCTTTTCATATTGTTTTTTTCTTTAATTTAGACAATCTGAAAAAGCATCGGCTCCGTTTGGTCTGAACTTGAACATTCATTCAACTTAAGCCCGCACTTCGCCAATACTTTTTCCGTTGTCTGCAATATCACCAAAATACCGACTAATAAATGAAAGAAATCTATTCTTCAAGAATTTTTAATTGGATATTAATTATATTTTCGGCTTTAACACTAATTGATAAATCATATTTATTATTCAATGAATTTGAACATTTAGACCAATTAATTATAAGACTCTTTTTTGTAATAATTACAATTCTTTCATTACTTTCTTTTTTTATCGCAAAACTGAATAAGGAATTTTATTCAAGATTATTAATTCTAACTACACTAATTACACCAGGTTTTATAATATATTATAGATTTTTGGTTGATTTATCCCTTTATTTGTTAACAAGAACAGATTTAATTTCCAATCCAAATATTCACTTAAATTTTATTATTGGAATAATATTATTTTATTTTTCAATCAAATACTCTCGAAATTCAAAAATTGAAAGGCATAAAGAATACGGAATCGTAATAATAATTTATTCCTTATTTCTAATCATTTTAAACTGGTCGATTTTTATAGATCATGATTCAGAAGAACTCTCAATTGGAAAATCTATTGCAAAATCTTTCTTGAACATCGCAATAATATTTATTGGAAACAAACTCAGACTTGAGAATATAAAATTTAAAAAAGCAATAATCATCATAATAATTCTGATGTTAATTTCAGGAATGCTTTAGAGATACTGCAGACAACAGTGTATTGGCAAAATGCGGGGTTGAATATAAAATAGAAAAAGTGGAAATATTTATCCGCCGCCGCTTTTTCGTATTGATTTTTTTTATAATTTAACAATCCGGAAAAAGCATCGGCTCCACGCAGTCTGAATTGAACTTTCAGTTAAATTAAGCCCGCACTTCGCCAATACTTTTTCCGTTATCTGCAATTTTACAAAAACCGTCACAGAACAAAATATGGGATTATTTGACTCATTTAAAAAGAAAGAAACTAAACAAAATTATGAATCAAAAATTCTCTTAGCAATGCCACTTTTTACAGATGGTAATCGATACAATTTAGATTTAATATTTAAATGCTTGAAAGACGATTGGGGTTTAAATGTAACAGATTTTGATGGGAATGATGAAACAGCTGTCTTCAAAGTGGACGGAGAAATGGTTGCAATCACCTTTATGCCAATACAAATCCCTTTGAATGATCTTGAAAATACAGCGAAATTTGCTTATAATTGGAATAATGCTATCGAAGAATTAAAAAATACTGATGGACATGCTATTGTGTCAATAATGTCTGTAACAAAATCCACAAAGGAACGTTATCAAATTTTGAGCAAAATACTTTGTTCTATTCTATCTACGTCAGAATCAATAGGAATTTATCAAGGGAATCAAACATTATTAATTCCTAAAAACCAATATTTAGATTATAGTCAAACAATTAAAGATGGTGGAATTCCTGTCCCTTTATGGATTTACATTGGAATTCGCCGACCAGAACAAGGTAATAGCATTTATACATATGGTTTAAAAGATTTCAATAAATTGGAAATGGAAATTGTAAATTCAAAATTAGAAATAGAAGAATTATATAATTTCATTTTAAATATTACATCTTATGTAATTCAAAATGATATAATATTTAAAAGTGGTGAAACACTAGGTTATACCGAAAATCAAAAAATTCCAATAATCTCATCAAAAGGAGAATTCTTAGAAGAGACAACATTAAAACTTGAAATATAAAAAAACTGCAGATAACATTGTATTGGCAAAATGCGGGGTTTAGATACAAATTGAAAAGCAGAAATATTATTCCGCTCATGCTTTTCAATTCTGCATTTTTTTGTAAGTTAGCATAATAGAAAAAGCATTCGCTACGTTTGGTCTTCCTTGAACATTTTGTTCTTCGAAAGCCCGCACTTCGCCAATACTTTTTCCGTTAGCAGAAATTATAAAAAAACTTTACGTGAAAGAAAATATCCAAGATATTTTTGAGAAGGTTAAAAACAACATTCCTCAAACAATATTAATATTTGCAATTTTATCAATAATTGCACCTTTTATTTTAACTAGAAAATGGAATCTAATTGATTTCACAGAAACAGGACAAATCGGTGACACAATTGGTGGAATTACTGCACCAATTTTGAATCTATTAAATGCTGTATTAATTTATATAGCTTTTACTGAACAACTGAATGCAAACAAACTTCTACAGTTCCAAATTGAATCTGAAAAAAATAAAGAAAAGCTAGAATTAGACAATTTAAAACATATGATTTTGTATGATTTAAGTAATAATATTTTACCATCATTACAAAATATTAATGATGAAATACCACGTTTTTTATCAAATCGAAAAAATAATACAAAAATCGGCACTTATGACATGCATGTTGATTTCAATGATAATTTATACAAAACCGCAGACAAATCGGATTTATTGAAAATTTTTAACGATAATTTTAAATTAATTACTCAAATTTATAATAGAGTTAATTTTATTTCTACTAAAATTCCTGTTAATATTTCCCACAAGTATCCTACCGACCGTACAAATCTACATCTAATAAATTTGTCAGATGAAAAATATGAGTTATTAGTTGAAAGATATTCTCAAAAAATAGAGATAGAATCTAATAGTCTATTAAATAAAGCAATTCCAAAAGTTAAAGAAGATATAGAATACATTTTATTCATCTATGGCTCATAACATAACTTCTGCTAACATTGTATTGGCAAAATGCGGGATTAAGTTATAATTGAAAATTTTGTAATATTTATCCGCCGCTGCTTTTTCGTATTGATTTTTTTTATAATTTAACAATCCGAAAAAAGCATCGGCTCCACGCAGTCTAAATTGAACTTTCAGTTAAATTAAGCCCGCACTTCGCCAATACTTTTTCCGTTAGCAGAAATTTCACACCAATTCTCACAATTATAGATGAATGCACAATTAGGTTTTATCAAGCAATATGAAAATGGTTATTCAACACATTTAGACAAAGAACTTAGTGAACAAGAATATAATTTACTTTTAAATGCAATAGATGAACTTCATAACTATGAAAATCTAAAAAGATTGTATGAAATTGTAATTTTAAACAATAATCAATTTATAATGTTTATTGATAGCGAAAAGAAATTTTTATATGAAAACTCACTATCAATCATAGGAGATAAAAACACTTATTATTTACACCATTTAAACTTAAATAGAATGTTATTAAACTATTTAAGTTCATTTAGAACTTTAATCGATCATACAGAAACAATTATCAAAAGAAAATATAAAAAGAATTCTATTGAATGTAATCAATTTAGCAACTTAACTAATTCATTATTTGACAAATATTTTGCATATAGATTCTTTTATAAACTAAGAAATTATGCTCAGCATTGTGGAATTCCAATTGACGAATTTGAAGTTTCAGGAACAGTAATAGAAAATAATAGAATTGTACCAGAGTATAGAATTGATTTTTCATCAATTGATTTGCTAAACAAATTTAAAGAATGGGGAGCCATTGTAACAAAGGATTTACAGACTAAAAAAGCATTCTCAATTTTCCCACTACTCGATGAAATGAAAACTGCTCTTAATGAATTTTGGTTTTCAATTTTAGAAATTTTTGAGAATAAGATTTTAAATGCAATTGAATTCATTGAATTAAATGTAGGTCATTTAAATAATAATCATGCTACGGTTTGTATTTTCTCGGACATTGTAACTGATGATTTTGGAAATTTAAAATATTTTACTTCTAATAATATTCCATTTGATATTATTACTGAATTAACTGAAAAATAAAACTTCTGCTAACAGTGTATTGGCAAAATGCGGGGTGAAGTAACAAGTTGAAAATTTTGTCATATTTTGCCGCCGCTGCTTTTTATTTCCACATATTTTAGTAATTTAGTTCCAAGAAAAAGCATCGGCTCCACGCAGTCTGAATTGAACTTTCAGTTAAATTAAACCACTAGGTGGCTGCGCCGAATATTATATTTCGCCAATACTTTTTCTTTTAATTAGTAAAGATGAGAATATTACTGCTGGGAATATGTTTTATTTTATGCAGCTGTCCAGAGGTTGGTGGTACAGATATCTATGATTATAGCATAGTTAATAGTTCGCATAAAACAGTCACTATGTTTTTGTATAAAAACGATCTAAGAGATATTTCATCCAAGGTTACACTTCAACACGGAGAAAAACTTCAGAAAAGATTTGAGGCTTCCAAACCCGCTAGTGGCTTAAGTATGTGGGCGTTGTTTAATTCTGAAACAAGCGGATTTACTAGTGATATCGAAATTATCTTTGATAATAATAAAAAAATAATTTATCACACATGTACAGATTATGTATGCAACAATCCGAGAAATATTTTTGATAACACGCATAATGATCAGTTAGTAGAGGTTTATACTATTGTTGATGAAGATTACCAAAACGCGACAGATTGCGGTGGAAGCTGCTATTAATTGATAAAATTTATAACTTAATAAAAAATTTATTTTTTTAAGTACTCGAAGAAGAAAGATTTGCAATATTAACTCATTATGTTCGCAAATAAAAGTTGTACATATTTAGAGTAGTACTATGAAACAAAATTAAAAAAATTAGATTATTTATTAATTTGAAAAGTGTATTTGTTATCAACAAAAAAAATTAACAATGAAACAAATTTTCCTTTTTTCAATGCTATGCATTAGTGCTATAATCTTTGCACAAAAGAAAGAGTATGATAAAAAAGTAATGGGCTGCTATAAAGGTTCAGAA
>JAEXAY010000029.1 GCA_023457895.1 Pseudomonadota bacterium | reverse complement strand
GCTATCCACCTTTCCTGTGGTGGATATCTTGAGATACAAGATTCTCTATCAGCGCGTTCTTGGTATGCAGGTTGTTAAGCCCCTTAACATGGTGCCCTACGTCAAGAAGGACGCCGAAGCGGAATTGAACACGCGTTTTGGATGGGAGCCCTTTAAGCACAAGCATCATGAATCGCGTTTCACAAGATTCTATGAAGATTATTGGATGCCGCGAAAATTTGGTTACGAGAAGCGGCGTGCCCATTTTTCAAGTTTGATCCTTACCGGACAAATGAAGCGCGACGAGGCAATAGATCGAATTTCGCGCCCTGAAATGGACGAGAATTTTCTCAAGCAGGAATTCGAATATGTGGCCGGCAAGCTGGATATGACGGTGCCCCAACTGCAGGAAATATTTAATGGCGACAACAAAACCTACCAGGATTATCGTAACAAGCGCTGGTTGATTGGTCTCGGCGCCAAGGTGATGCGCCTATTCGGGATGGAAAGTCGCCTATTTCGATGATCGGTGTCGTTGATTATGGGTTGGGAAACGTCGAGGCTTTCTTGAATGTCTACAAGCGAGCCGGGGTTGCCGCGAAACGGGCTGCCCAGCCCGGTGAACTCGATGGCTGCAGCCATATCATTTTACCCGGTGTTGGCGCTTTCGACCATGCCATGGAGCAGTTCAGCAATTCGGGAATGCGCGATCCGCTGGAGCGCTTGGTAGCGCAAGGAGACGTTCGTATTCTCGGCGTCTGTGTCGGGATGCAGATGCTCGCTAATTCCAGCGACGAAGGTGAATTGCCGGGGTTAGGCTGGATACCAGGCGAAGTACACCGCTTCGATGTCGATCGATATCAAACTGCTCTCCCGATGCCGCACATGGGGTGGAACGACGTCGTTCCGCTAGCGCCTTCGCCTCTGTTCACCGGACCTAGGAGTGAGAATTATCGGTTTTATTTCCTGCATTCCTATTATTTCTCGGCGAAGAATCGAAACCATGTGATCGCGCAAACCGATTATGGCAACCTCTTCGATTGCGCAGTGCAGCACGGCCAGGTTTATGGCGTGCAGTTCCATCCGGAGAAAAGCCACGCTTGGGGCGTGAGTCTATTGTCGAATTTTGCGGAGTGCTAGGATGTTGAGGCCGCGCATCATTCCCAGTTTGTTGATCCATGAAGGGGGGCTGGTAAAGACAGTAAAATTCCGATCGCCCCGTTATGTGGGCGACCCGATCAATGCGGTGAAGATTTTCAACGAAAAGATGTGCGATGAGCTTACCGTCCTCGATATCGATGCGACGGTAAGAGGCGCGGAACCCGATTATAATCTGATCGCTCGCCTGGCAGCCGAGTGCCGGATGCCCTTGTGCTATGGGGGTGGCATCAAATCGGCTGATCAGGCGGACCGCATCATCGGTCTGGGGGTAGAGAAAGTTGCGCTAAGTTCCCAAGCCATCGAGAACCCGGATGCCGTGACCCAAATAGCCAAGCGTGTAGGTCAACAAAGCGTGGTTGTTATTATCGATGTGCGAAAAAAGGCCGGATTGTTCTCCAAGGGGCTGGAAGTCGTTACTCACAATGGACGCCGATCTCATGCCGTCGACCCTTTTGCGCTGGCCGAAGAGATGCAAAACGCCGGAGCGGGAGAGATTGTGGTTAATTCGGTAGATCTTGACGGCACTTATGCCGGCTATGATATCCCCCTAGCAAAAAAAATGCGCCAGTATGTCCGCGTTCCGCTGACTATATTAGGTGGCGCTGGATCACTTGACGATGTAGGCAGGCTTATCGAAGAGTGCGGTCTGGTCGGTGCATGTGCTGGTAGCATATTCGTATTCAAGGGGGGATTGAAGGCGGTGCTCATCAACTACCCGACGCCGAGCCAGAAGGATGAGCTATTGGCCCGCACTTACCTGCCTTACAAGCCATCCTGATTTTGCAACGCTCCTGCGAGGGGGTGGCAAAGGACAATCAGATGCCGGTGTACCGTCGACCGTCCGAAAGCTTCTTTTGTCCAGCGGCGAGCTCCGGCCAGATGCGTTTGAGATCGAACAGAAGTCCGCCGGGTACCAGAATTTTGTCCAACTGCTGTGGTTCGATTCCGGCATACTCGTCGTGGGCGACCGTGGCCAGGACGGCATCGTATTGGTCGTTCATCGCATCGGGCGTTATGGTGATGCCATATTCTTCCTTGGCCTGTTCCCCATCGGCATGTGGATCGTGAACCGTTACGTCATGGCCCAGCCATTTGAGGCGCTCCACAACATCCGCTATCTTGCTGTTACGAAGGTCGGGCACATTTTCCTTGAAGGTCAGGCCTAATATCAAAATCTTGCTTGCCTTTGTGTCCAGTCGATTATGCAGTTGATCGGCGACCCACCTACCCATGTCGTCATTGGTGAAGCGTCCCGCAAGAATTACCTGCGGGTCATGGCCCAACATTTGTCCACGATAGGAGAGATAATAGGGATCGACCCCGATACAGTGCCCCCCGACTAGCCCGGGCGAAAATGGAAGAAAATTCCATTTGGTGCGCGCTGCATCAAGGACACTCCACACGGAAATTCCGTCTAACGCAAATATCTGCGTGATTTCGTTCATGAACGCTATGTTTATATCGCGCTGCGCATTCTCGATCACCTTGGCAGCTTCGGCGACGCGAATCGATTCAGCCTCATGGAAACCAGCCTCGATGATGGAGCCGTAAACGTTGCGTACGCGATCGAGGGTTTCGGTGCTGTCAGCCGATATAATTTTGGTGATTGTTTCGAGTCTTCTAATTTTGTCTCCTGGATTGACCCGTTCGGGACTATAAGCCAAGAAAAAATCCTTACTCGCAGTCAGTCCGCTTTCTTGCTCCAAGATCGGGGCGCAAATATCTTCCGTCACTCCTGGGTATACAGTGGACTCAAAAACAATCAGTGCGCCCTTTTTCAAACGCTTGCCAATGGTCTTACAGGCCATGGTAATCGGTGAGAGGTCCGGTCTCCGCATATCGTCTATGGGTGTCGGCACCGTGACGATGATAAAAGTCGCGTCGCTGAGTGTCTCCGGGTCACAGGAGAAACGCAATGAAGATGTCAGCAATTCAGACGTTTCGATTTCACCTGTCCAGTCATGACCGGTTTGAAGTGTTTCGACCCTCCGTTGCGAGATATCTAAGCCGATGGTATCGGGATAGTGGCGCGCGAGAGCCACTGCGATGGGCAGGCCAACATAACCCAAGCCCAATACAACAATCCGCTCGCTGCGATCTGCGGGAGGCGTCAACATAGAACTCCTTTATGAACTGAGATAGATATAGAAATTTAACTCTTTTTGGTGGACCTGATTAATTCGACAGTCGTTTTGATCGCTTGTTCGAAACACATATGCTGATTATAATAATCAAAACCTTTAAAGCCAATTTCTCTTCTCATTGACGGCGACAGCTGAGCAATCGTTATCATATTTCCGGCCATGACTTGGATGTCTCCGGGGTCTGATACCAATCCGGCCTCAGCTTTCCTTATAAGTTCGGCCGCTTCTCCCCTCAAGCCGGCAATAATGGGCTTACCGCAAGACAAATAATGCTGTAGTTTTGATGGGATTGTAATTTCGTACAAGGGATCTTCATTCAGTTGAAGAACCAACATGTCGCTTTCTTCAAAGATTCTATCCATCTCTTCCCGTGAGACGCGCTTGTGCACTTGCACAATACCGCGCGGGGCTGCATTTGCCGCGTTGATCAACTGGGCGCGCTCTATACCCTCACCGAACAGATGCAATCGGAAATCTGGAATTGATTGCTGCGCTAGAATTGCAGCTCTAACGACGGATTCCAGCGACTGCGCCTGGCCAAGATTGCCACCATAAACGGCATTAATGCGCTGGATATCAAGTTGGCTGGAGAGGCGAGAAGATGTCGCTTCCGTTGCTGGCCGATAGTTCGACCAGTTGTAAATGACAGACAATTTCGTCTCTGGCACGCTACGGTCGGCCAGCCTGCGATACATTCCATGGGATTGGGCGATGAGGTGCGTGGCGTGCCGGTAAACGAATTGGGACATCCAGCTCAGGATGCCATGAAAACGAGGAGGCACCATTTGGGAAGCAATGGCGCTGTCGGGCCACAGATCCTGTACGTCTACTATGAAAGGGCGGCGCCACAAGCGGCTAAAAAGAGCCACGGCAAATGGAGGAGTGATAGGAGGATGATAGACGTAGATGACATCATATCGCCCCCCTTTTAAAAGTCCGAAAATCAAGCAGCTGAGAAAAAAGCTTAGATAGTTAATAGCTCGTTTGACGGCTGAACCGCTGTGGCTGGGATATAAGTATAGACGATGAACGGTTAGCCCGTCCATTTCCGTTCGCAGGTATGGGCGCAACTGAAAACCAGGATATAGTTTCCCGCCGGGATAATTCGGGAAACCGGTGGCGACCTCGACTTCCAGGCCGCTGCGCTGGAGCGCCTTGACGAAGTCAACGCCTTTGAACGCGGGTTCAGGTTCGAACCATTGGGTCAAGTAAAGCACGCGCATGGGAGTCGAGGCCTCAGGATTTCCAGATCGTTCGATTGACGTAATCCGTATAGCTCAGGATGATGCGCAGTATTTTTTCCGAAACATTCGGCATATTGTAATCGGCTACCTGCCGGAATTGGGGCTCCCCATCCCGGGATTGCAACTCCACAACAGATAAGGCCTGCATCACACGGTCGGGGCCCAGTCCGGTAAGCATCACGGCGCCTTCTTCCATCGCTTCTGGGCGCTCATGCGCTTCGCGAATATTGAGGGCCGGAAAGTTCAGGATCGAGCTTTCCTCACTTATGGTTCCGCTGTCCGACAGAACGACACGCGCATTGATCTGCAAGGCGTTATAATCAAGGAATCCAAATGGTTTAAGCAACTGTACCTTTGAATTAAACTCCAGTCCGAACTCCTCTATGCGTTTCCGGGTGCGCGGATGGGTGCTGATTAGTACAGGCTGCCCGTAATGGTCAGCGATTAGATTCAATGTTTCTGTCAGTTTTGCGAGCATCTCGCGCCCGTCGACATTCTCCTCCCGGTGGGCGGAAACGAGGAAATATTGATGCTTGGTCAATCCCAGTCGCTTAAGAATGTCACTCTGTTCGATTTTCTCGCGATTGTGGGAGAGCACCTCAAACATAGGACTGCCTGTTTTGATAATTCGGTCAGCCGGGAAACCCTCTGCGAGAAGATATTCACGGGCAATATCTGAATAAGGCAAATTGATGTCAGAGGTGTGGTCAACGATGCGCCGATTGGTTTCCTCCGGAACCCTGTAATCAAAGCAGCGGTTTCCGGCTTCCATATGGAAAATAGGGATTTTGCGCCGCTTGGCCGGTATCGCCGCCAGACAACTGTTGGTGTCGCCGAGGATTAAAACGGCCTCCGGCTGTTCCTTTTCCAGTACTTTGTCTACTTCTATGATGATTTGACCAATCGTCTGGGCGGCAGTGCCCAAAGCAGCGTTGAGAAAATAGTCGGGCTTCCGAAGATCCAGATCTTGAAAGAAAATTTCGTTCAATTCATAGTCATAATTTTGACCGGTATGCACGATGATCTGTTCGGTCGATCGATCGAGAACCGCCATGACACGCGAAAGGCGAATAATTTCGGGGCGTGTGCCGACCACCGTCATAACTTTCAGCTTTTTCATGGTGTCAGTTTCACCGGGTCAGCAAAAGTATCGGGGTTGGCTGGGTCGAACATTCGATGCGACCAGAAGAAGGTAATCAACTCGCTGTGACCTCTATTTTCTATATGGTGCGTGTGGAGTGGAGGCATATCGATCGCAACCGGCTGACTGCCGCTTACCGGAAACTCATGGATGGTTCCGTCCAGAACTTTTCGGACGCGGATCACAGCTTCCCCCGATACGACGAGAAAACGCTCCACGAGGTCGATATGGAAATGATCACCTCGCGTCTTGCCCGGTAGGGTTGAGGACAGAAACGTGTGAGAGGCATTGCCGCCCTTCGCGCTTTCAAACAAGCAGCCCCTGTGATCACGGTTGACTGATAGGGAGAGCGGATAATGTGTAGGAAAACCGCCTGTCCTCAAACAATTGAAAAGTGCGAGGTCGAGCGGATCTGAGAGGTCGGGAAAGATTTGTCGGGTGTATAGATCATGAAACCCCCGCAGTTTTTCCCACAGATCAAGTACGCTCATGGATTTTCCATCGGGGGCGATCCGCCCGCCGCTCCCGCGAAGCCCCGCTTCAATGGCAGTCTCGGCTGCGCGCCCCGCATGAAGAAGATTAACCCGGCCGACAGGATTGACTTGTGGAATAATGCCATTCCAGAGTTGATCAATTAGGGTTGCCGTAACATTGTTATAAAATGGTCGGGCGCATTCGCCAAAAATATGCGGCAAGACGAGATCTGTATAATTGCTCCCGGCAAAATTACCCAAAATCTGCCCCGCTATCCGCTTTGAATTACCATAAACCGTGTCCGACGCTGCGTGAGTGCTGTTAGCATAGACCAAGTGAGGCGTTATCCCAGCGCGTGAGCATGCAGCAACAATTAGTTGCGCGATCTGCGGGTTGCCTTGCTCAACTTCGGCATCGGTACCGCGATTAATACCCGCAAAATGTAGCACCAGATCAGCGCCCCTGAGGCGCTCGCCAAGTATCTCGGCTGAAGCGAAGTCATGGCGATCTAGGAGCACCAAGCTAAAAGGTTCAGGATCCCCTTTATAACGCGCGGCGCAGTTGCGCGCATGAAGACGTGCCGCAGTATGCCAGCCTAACAGGCCGCGAACTCCTGAAATTGCGATCCTGGTCACTGAGTTCCGGCCCAGTTTGCCACTTCGGCGGCCACTTCAGGGAGCGTCATCAGAAGATCCTTGACGCTTTCGACGTCCAGACGCTCAGCATTATGCGAATGAAAGTCTTCAAAGGAATGGGTAGAGGGGTCGCCCTCCGAAAAATACACGTTATAGTTGAGGTCGCGACCGTCCAGCATAAGCCGGTAATAGTCTCCCATGTCCTCAGCCGTTGCGAGCTCTTGGGCACTGGCTAGCGTTTCGTATAGTTTTTCGGCGTGCCGCCACCCGATTACATGGACCGGATGGTCCTGAACATTAAAAAGGTCTTTTAACGCAATTACCAAATCCTCAATAGTGGAGGCCGCCGCTTTTCTGACGAACAGATCGCCCTGTCTTGCCTGTTCGAACGCGAACTTTACGAGTTCGACGCTGTCGCGAAGCGGCATCAGAAATCGTGTCATATTCGGATCGGTGATCGTGATCGGCCGTCCCAGCTTGATTTGTTTGATGAACAACGGGATGACCGAGCCGCGGGAGTACATCACGTTGCCGTAACGAACGCACGAGATTTTCGTAACGGCGTGCGGACCGATCTCGCGGGCGGCCGTCTGCGCCAGCTTTTCCATCATCGCCTTTGAGATGCCCATGGCGTTTATCGGCATGACAGCTTTGTCGGTCGACAAGCAGACGAGGCTCTTAACGCTACGTAAGATGCTTGAACGGATTACATTTTCGCTGCCGATGATATTGGTTCTAACCGCTTCCATGGGAAAGAACTCGCAAGAGGGAACCTGCTTTAAGGCTGCCGCATGAAAAACGGCATCGCAGCCATCCAGCGCCCGATCAACGCTGTCGCGATCTCTGATATCGCCGACAAAGAAGCGAACTCGAGTATCTCCCAACTCGTTACGTAATGCGTCCTGTTTTTCTTCGTCTCTGCTGAAGACTCGAATCTCTTCTGCTGGGCCTTTGAGCAATGCTCGCAGCATGGTCTTGCCGAAAGAGCCAGTCCCTCCGGTAATCACGACGCGTTTGACGCTCACAAGCGATTCTCTCTTCTCATGATTAAGGTGGTTTCGACCGACAGGTGGCGCCGAGTTACTAACGTCGAATTGACGGAGTGTATAGTGCGGATAGCCTTTGCCAACAAAAATTGGCGCGCCATTTGTGTGGCAACGCATGCGAGGGATGTTTGCATAAGTGGGTCAAGGTGCAACTCGTTCCAATATCATGCGCACGCGATCGGCGATTTTATCGACGTGCCGGTCTTTGAGAGTGGGGTGGGTAAGGAACGTGATACTGGTTTCCCCCAGTTCGCGAGCGACGGGGAGGCGCTCGGGAGGGGCGTAGCCTGTTCCGGCAAAGGCTTTCTCTAGATAAACTTCCGAGCAAGTGCCATGCATCACGGGAACGCCCGCTTCCAGCAACTCGGCCACGATACGATCGCGGTCCCAGCCGGTTCCTAGATTTTCCGGCTGCACATAACCGTAAAGCCGGTAATAGGCATGGGTCACGCCTTTCGGCGGCGCAGGAACCCGTATAATGTCGCCATAATCTGCCAGAACAGCGGATATCGCGTCGGCGATCGTGCGCCGCCGCGCCGTCCATACCGCCATCCGCTTGAGCTGTATCAAGCCAATGGCCGCTTGGACTTCCAGCATCCGCCAATTAGTTCCGAAACTTTCATGGACAAACCGGTAGCCAGGCGGATGTTTGCGTTCATAAACAGCCTCCCAATTCTTCCCATGGTCCTTAAACGACCACATCCTTTGCCACAGTTCCTCGCTCTGGGTTGTGACCATGCCGCCTTCGCCGCCCGTTGTCATGATCTTGTCTTGGCAGAAGGACCAGGCGCCGACGTTTCCAAAGGAGCCGACAGAGCGATCTCCGATCTTAGCACCATGCGCCTGCGCGCAATCCTCAATCACGGCCAGCTGCTCATCACGGGCCAGTTTCATTATTTCATGCATTTCGCATGGCCATCCGCCCAAATGGACGGGAATGACCGCTTTGGTTTTTGAAGTGAGTACCGCGCGAATAGAAACGGCGTCGATGTTGCCGCTCTCCCTGTTCACATCCGCAAACACGGGGCGGGCACCGGCGTTGACGACCGTCGATACCGATGCGATGAATGTCCGCGGTGTTACGATCACCTCATCGCCGGGTCCGATATCGAGCGCACGCAACGCGAGGTCCAGCGCGAGCGTACCGTTGGCCAGTGCGACCGCGTACTGCGAATTTGCCCATACTGCGAACTCTCGCTCGAATTCGCGGCCGATCGAGCCGGTCCAGTAATTAACCTTGTTTGACGCGATGACGTCGCGAACAGCAGCCGCTTCCTCCTCGGAATAGTGAGGCCAACCAGGTAAATCCATGCGTCTGCTCCATGGGCTCTGGTTCATCGATCCAGATCTTGCCGAAAACCGATCCGGCCGTAGCCAGTTTTGTGGATTCGATGCAATCCATAAATCTGATAACTATATAGCTCACCGTTCTACGTCGTCGCGACCGGCCACCTTGGCGCTACGCGCAACATCAACCCAAGGCTAATCTCTTCTTTCTTTGTCGCTCCTTTGTGCCTAGATGAGAATTTTTGCGGTGGTTATCTGGAGCGCCTGCGCGTTATGGTTCAAATAATTGCTGCGGATCAATGATGTTTTCTTCGGAATAGCAGGATCGGGAATGGGTTTATCGACGCAGCGGAGCTTTCCAACGAAAGCTTGGAATTTGTACGTTTTCTTGGTTTTCATAGCATTAGTTTTTTTGCTGGGCGGCGGAGCAAGGCACGATCTCCAATCATTGTTGATATTGCGCCCCTTAGCGGCTCTGGCGCTGGGGTATGGCGTCTTCATGACGACACGGAAAACTCTAGAGCGCTACAATTTTCTGTTCGCCTTACTGATACTCACAGCAATACTGCTTGTGACGCACCTTGTTCCACTGGCGCCAGGGGTGCAAAACCAATTGCCGCAGGGGGAAATTCTTCATGAAATCAATAAGACTGGAGGGATATCACCCGAGCCTTGGCGCCCCTTGTCACTGGTTCCGCCTGCAACCTTGAACGCACTTTTTTCCTTATTAATACCTGCCGCAACTTTGTTTCTGCTATCCAACTTACAGCGTGAGCAATTCAGACCAATATTGTTGCTAATGATCGCTATCGGTTTCGTTAGCGCGTTGCTGGGGGTGTTGCAGATACTGGGCCCGATTAAAGGTCCTTTTTATCTTTATAGAATCACCAATGATGGTCTCCCCGTCGGGTTATTCTCCAACCGCAACCATCAGGCTGTTTTTTTGAGCTGCATGTTTCCGCTGCTGGCAGCATACAGTTGTTCCTTCCTCAAAGCGCCAGAGCAACTGCAGCGAAGAAAATGGTTCGCGCTGGGAGTGTCGGTGATTCTCGTTCCAATGATATTAATGACGGGTTCCCGGGCGGGCTTGATATGCGGATTGCTTGGCCTCCTCTCGGTTCCATTCATATATCACCCACCAAATTTATCCGTTCCCAAAAAGCGCGTTACGCATTCGGCTGCTCGCCGATGGTTTGAGCGCTGGGGTTACCATGTGTTTGGTGCTCTCTTGTTGGGGGTGATTGTATTCGGCTCTATCTGGTTTTCGCGCGCGCTCGCGGTCGATCGTTTGACCGGCAATGACGGTGATATTCGATGGGGATTGTGGACAGCCACTTGGAATTTGGGCGCACAGTATATGCCCTTTGGGTCTGGCGCAGGTTCCTTTGTCGAGGTGTTTCAGATGGCGGAAGCGGATAGCGAATTGCGCTATCAATATGTTAATCACGCGCACAATGATCTGCTGGAGGTCTTCCTTACCACAGGGCTTCCGGGGCTGTTGTTGGTTGCAGCATTCTGTGCATGCTGGGTGCGGGGCATTTGGAATGCATGGAGGCAACCACTCGGGGGAGCGGATCCTATCGCTCGGGCAGGATTAGTCGTTACAGGCTTGTTTTTAACGGCCAGTCTAGTCGATTATCCCTTACGGACCCCATCCCTAATTGCGTTGTTCATCATTGGTGCGGTCATGATGTGGCCAATTGTAAAGCCCGCGACGCCATTGAACGGCAAATAAATGGTGGCGAGCCGCTGCTTATTGGGGTAGCAGCGCGTTCAAATGCAATTAATGAGGTACTTAGATTAGGATGCTTAAGCGGCTTACCTTGATCGTCGCCGTCGCCGGATTGAGTGCTTGCACCGGCTTGGGGTCGGGTCCTAAGACAATGGGCGGCAACCCTGATTTGACGGTAGTTGGAAGCGGTGATTTGCCCGCGCCGCAAAGGGTCGACATGTTCAGCAAAGCGCGTCCTTATTCTATCGGCCCGTTCGATAGATTGAATGTTGATGTCTTTGGGATTCAGGAACTCAGTCAGCGGGAAATTCAGACCGATGCAGGCGGTCGTATTTCCGTACCATTAGCTGGGGTGATTGAAGTGGCTGGTAAGACGCCGAGCGAGGTTGAGGACATCATTGAGCAGAGGTTGCGACTTAAATATGTCCGTGACCCTCAAGTAACCGTGAACCTCAAGGAGGCCGTCAGCCAAGTTTTCACGGTCGAAGGTCAGGTCACACTCCCGGGGACCTATCCAGTTGGTGGCCACATGTCGCTGCTGCGCGCGATTGCGACAGCCAGAGGGCCTGCCGAGTTTGCCAAACTCGACGATATCGTCGTCTTTCGATCGGTTGGTGGTCAACAAATGGCAGCGCTCTATAATTTAGGGGCGATCAGAAGGGGTGCCTATCCCGATCCAGATATCTACGCCAACGATGTCATTGTCGTAGGAGACTCGCCGGCGCGAAAATTGTTCAAGGACCTGCTTCAGGTTCTACCCACGCTGACCTATCCGCTGGTCGTGGCGCTGCAGGGAAAGTGAAACTTTGACAAATCTTGATTCCACTTTTGGATACTGACCGATCATGCTGACAAAGAATATCGACAACGCACCGGGCTCAGTTGCGGGCCAAATGGAGGTTGGTGACAATGGGTATCTGGCGGCTCCGCTGTTGCTGCAGTACTGGAACGTCGCGCTCCGCTGGAAATGGATCATTCTCGGCATTATCGCCGCATCGCTGATCGGCGGCTTGATTTTGACCCTTATGATGACGCCACAATATACTGCGACTTCGCGTATAGAAATTAGCCGCGAGGAAAAGAATATCACAAAAGTGGAGGGAGTAGATTCTTCTGACGCTCGGGGTGACCTTGAGTTTTATCAGACTCAATATTCATTACTGGAGGCAAGATCCTTGGCAGAACGCGTGGCGAAGAGCTTGAAGCTTGCGTCCAGGCCGGATTTTCTTGCTGCACATGGATTGGACGGGGGGCAGGACGAGGGGCGGCGCAGGGTGTTGACGTCTGCTGAGCGTGCTAAGCAGGAAAAGACCACTGTTGGATTGCTGTTGGGTAATGTTGCCATCAGTCCAATCCGGGCCTCAAGTTTGGTGGATATCAAATATACCAGCGCTTCACCGCAGATTTCAGCCGAGATAGCCAATGCTTGGACACAACAGTTCATAGAGGCGAGCATCGATCGCAAATTTTCGTCAACTGCTGATGCGCGACGCTTTCTCGAAGAGCGACTTGCTGATCTTCGCGGTCGACTCGAGCAGTCCGAGCGGGACGCGGCCAATTATGCATCACGCAACGGTATTGTCACGCTGTCTACGGAGCGTGGAGCGGATGGCCGTACCTTGGCCCAGCGAACCTTGGCAGCGCAGAATGTCGAGGCACTTAGCGCAGCGCTTAATACCGCTACCGCCGAGCGCATAGCGGCGGAAAGCAGGATGCGCGGGGCGTCGTCGCCCGATAATGTGCAAATTGCGAGCAATCCGGCAATTGGAGCATTGCGGCAGCGGCGGGCGGAAATTGCTGCTGAATATTCCAAGTTGATGGTCCAGTTCGAGCCGCAGTACCCTGCTGCACTTGCACTTTCTCAGCAGATGAAGACGCTGGACAAGAATATCGCCCGCGAAGAGCAGCGGATTCGAAGCCTCGACTCCGACGGCAGAAAGGCTGCCTATCAGCAGGCTGCGCAGAAAGAGCAAGATCTCGCCCGGAAGGTAGATGCGCTCAAGGCCCAACTGGATACGCAAGAGCGATCCAATATTCAGTATAACATCTATCAACGTGAGGCTGACACGAACCGGCAGCTTTACGACTCTCTACTCCAGCGCTATAAAGAAATCGGTGTTGCCGGAGTAGGCGCAAATAACATTGCGATCATCGACCCGGCCAAGGTTCCGGAAGGGCCTTCCGCTCCCAATCTTCCGATCAATTTGGCACTGGCCGGATTGTTGGGCCTAGCCTTGGCAGCCGTCGCCACCTTTGCACTAGATCAAATGGATGAGGGCGTTCGCGAACCGGCTCAGATACCGCGGTTGTTGGGCCTGCCGCTACTGGGCAGCATTCCGATCGCGGAAAACACAGATACGCTGGCCGAACTGTCTGATCAGAAGTCGGAAATTTCGGAAGCCTATCTTAGCATCAGGTCCAATCTAGCCTTCTCAACAGATCATGGTTTCCCCCGGTCGCTGATGGTCACGAGTACACGCCCGGCGGAAGGAAAGAGCACCACGAGCCTAGCGTTGGCGGCAGTAACAGGAAGGAGCGACAGGCGAGTGCTGCTCGTAGACGGTGATTTGCGCTCACCGTCGTTGAACGCGCTGTTAAACTTGCCTAACCGAGCGGGTCTTAGCAACCTTCTCGCTGGGGAAAATAATTGGCGTCCGTTAGTTCATGCAACTTCCTTCAAGAACGTCGATTTTCTTAGCGCTGGGCCTTTGCCACCTAGCGCAGCTGAATTGTTGAGCAGTGATCGGCTGAGCCAGCTTATGTCGACTATGGGTGAGCATTATGATCATATTGTCGTCGATTCCGCGCCTATTCTGGGGCTTGCCGACGCACCCTTAGTTTCCCGCGCAGTGGAAGGTTGCGTTTTTGTGATTGAAGCAGAAGGGGTGGCGGTCCGTGGAATCAAGTCGGCCCTGAGCCGCCTGCAAGCTGTCCACGCAAACATTCTCGGAGCTGTATTGACCAAACTAGACCAAGCCCGTGCCGGTTACGGTTACGGTTACGGTTACGGTTACGGTTACGGAGCGGGAAAAAACTAGGTGAACATGCGCTTGCCTGTGGTGCACAGAACGATTTTGTGGCGGTTACTTGGGTGCCTTGTAGTCGCAGCTGTGGTGGCATGGTTAAGCTTTTCCCACAGTATGGCGATGATAAGTAGAAACCGTGCGCCTGACCGCGCTTTGATGTTTGTGCATAATGAACCCTTGGCTCTTGCCGCTCGGGCTGATCGCTTGTTGACGAAGCCGGAGCTGGACAGCAAGAGCCTCTCCACGGCCAGAGCCCTGGCCCTGCAGTCCCTCCACCGTCAAGCAGTTAATACCAGAGCTTTGCGGGTGTTAGGTCTTATCGCAGATCGGGAAAAGGACGATCAAAGAGCACTGGCACTTATGGAACTGGCGCAGCGGTTGTCGCGACGAGAAGTTGGCGTGCAGCTTTGGCTCGTTCAGCGAGCTGCCAAGGACGGAAATTTGCCAAATGCAATCCAGGCTTTCGATCGCGCCTTGAGAACGTCGATAAATGCGCGGCCCATGCTCTTTCCAATATTGCTAGAAGCGATCCGTGCTCCCGAAATTCGAGAAGCAGTGGCCCCCTACATCAAGGACGGGAATCTCTGGTCCTATGACTTCGTCAATTACGCAATTGATAACAGCAAAGACCTACTGCCGATAGCGGATGTAATTCGTCGGGCCGGTGGTTTGCCTCCGGGGCGGGATGAAGATGCCGCGATTGCCACCTTAGGCGCCAAACTGGTCGAAGCAAATCAGGTGAATAATCTCTTCGCGATTATGGGGCGTGACGCCCAAGTTCTCCGTGCCCAGACCGACGCAAGCCTCAACTACACTCTCGACTCAAGATTTGCGCCCTTGGGTTGGGGCCTGCTGTCTCAGACTTCCGTGGGAGCCAGCGCGATTAGAGAGGGAGACCGCACGGTGATGTTGGCCACGGTGTTGGCTGGACGCCATGGCGTTGCAGCCCGAAAACCGCTGATGCTAAAATCAGGCAGCTATACGCTAACGGTGGGTTATGGCGATATACGGTTGGGATCGCAGGCAACCCTCAACTGGCAGTTGGTGTGTACCGCAGGTGACGGAACTTTCCATATTGCTTGGAATAGCGGCCAGTACCGACCTGCGTCACAGAGTCGCTCTGCATGGACAATCAAAGTTCTCGAGACCTGCAGGGCTCAGTTGTTGGATTTGCAATTATCAGGTGGAGACTCTCAGGGCGAGAGTGAGGTATTTATTCAAGATGTTTCCTTGAGGCGCTTCAACTAAGCTGACCATATAGAAAACGGGCGCTCTATAATAACATGATGGTGAGCCCTGCTGGATTCGAACCAGCGACCTACTGATTAAAAGTCAGTTGCTCTACCGACTGAGCTAAGGGCCCACGGCGCTTGTGCGCGGGTGAGGCGCCTGCCCTAATCAGGCGTGGCGGCACGGTCAACCGTTTTAGGCCGTCTTTTTGCCGCTTGGGCAAATAATTGGCGGACGGTTTTGCGCGTGACCGGATCGATCCAGTCCGGTGCGACCGTGCGCAGGGGGCGCAGCACAAAAATGCGCTGGCGGAACAGCGGGTGCGGGATGGTAGGGTTAGGTCCGGTATAGCACCCGCCGCTCCACAATATGATATCGAGGTCGAGTGTACGCGTGCTCCAGCGCTGGCCCCGGCGGCGGCCGAACGTCCGCTCGATGCCCTTGAGCAGGTCCAGCAGTTCCTCCGGTGACAGGTCCGTATCGATCGTCACCGCGGCATTGGCATAGGTCCGGATCGACGGGCCGACCGGCACTGAGGCGATAATGGGGGAGCGGGCCGTAACCCGCAGGCTGTTTCGTGCCAGATATGTGGTCGCCGCTCGTAGCGTCGCGGAGGGCGACCCATAGCGATGATGCCGCCGGTTCGAGCCAAGCGCGATGGCATATTGATACAAGCGCCCAGCTTCCTTCAGATCAGCGCTATGAATTCCTTGAGCACGTTTCGATATAGCTTTTCCTTGAACGGCACGATCATGGCCGGCACCGCATCCGGATCGACCCATTTCCACGCGCGGAACTCCTGATGGTCGGTTTCGATATTGACGTCTTCATCCTCACCCATAAAGCGCATCAGAAACCAGGTCTGGCGTTGTCCACGCCAGCGGCCCTTCCAGAGCTTCCCGACCAGTTCGGGCGGCAGGTCATAAAAATGCTCGTCATTTGAGCGGGCGATGATCGTCACGAGACGCCGCGAGATACCAGTTTCCTCTTCAAGTTCCCGCAACGCGGCAAGTTCGGGGTCTTCATCCTCATCAATACCACCTTGCGGCATCTGCCAGGCTTCGGTGCGCGTATCGAGGCGTTGCCCGACAAAGATCTTGCCGCTGCGGTTGACGAGCATGATGCCGGCGCAGGGACGATAGGGAAGGCTGGCGATATCGGTCATTATTGTTCCTGAATTTTGTTCAGCATGGATTTCAGCAAGGTGAGGTTGGCCGTCACATCGTCCTGCGCCGAAGGGATTGCCTTGCGCAAATTGATATAGCCATGAATGGTTCCCTCGGTGTTGCGGTATTCGACAGGAACCCCCGCATCCTTCAGCTTTTGCGCATAGGCTGCACCTTGATCACGGAGCGGATCAAGGCCTGCGGTCACGACAAGCGACGGCGGCATGCCGGACTGGTCGTGATCAATCGGAGAGCCACGTCTATCGTCCGGAGTAGCTTGATAATGTTCGCGGAAATAGGCCATGCCATCGCCGGTCAGCAAATAACCGTCCGAAAATTCACGCATACTGTCCCAGTCATTATCATGGCTGGTCGCCGGGTAGATGGGATATTGCAGCAGCACCGGCACCTTGGCCGGCTTGTCGCGCAACGCCATCGCCGTAACGATGGTCAGATTGCCACCTGCACTATCGCCTGACAGGATCAACCCGGTCACGTCATGATCAATCTCGGCGGGGCTTTCCGCGACCCATCGGGCTGCCGCCTCGCAATCATCTGGAGCGGCAGGGAATGGATGCTCGGGGGCTAGCCGGTAATCCACCGAGATAACCGGGAGGTCAAGAAGGCGAGCCGCTTCTGCGCAATAGGGATCATAACCTTCGAGGTCACCGATAACGAAACCGCCTCCATGGAAAAAAACCATGACAGGACCTGTCTCGCGCTCGGCGCGATTATCATAGAGACGGGCGGGAATGGGGCCGGCCGGTCCGGGTATTTCGATATCCCGAATCAAACGCACATCCCCGGTCGGCAGTTCAGCCACAGGGCCCATTGCCTTATATAGTTGCCGCGCAACTTCCGGCGCGACCTCATGCATTTTTGGTCCATCGACATTATTCAAAAACGCAAGAAAATTGGCAACGTCAGGGCGAACTTCGGGCTTTCCGGACATCAGAGTCTCCTTCTCATGGACGCCGCTTTTAACGCGCGGGGCGGCTACTGCCAATAAAGTGTAATGAAGGCGCTTTGCCCGCCGGAAAGTTATGTTATGCCTTACACCGCTTTTTCTACTTTGCGAGCGGCGCCCGGGGGGCGTAGGGGTGACAAGGACTCAAGGGCAAATCAAGCGAGAGGCTTCATGACAGTCAGCGCAACATTCAAGGTCGACGGGAATACCGAGGTCGATACGCTGCCTCTGGAATCGATGGTGGTGCGGTTCGCGGGGGATTCGGGCGACGGGATGCAACTCACCGGCGGCCAGTTCACGCTTTCGACCGCGCTGGCGGGCAACGACCTTGCGACCTTTCCGGATTTTCCCGCCGAAATCCGCGCGCCGCAGGGCACCTTGTTCGGCGTGTCGGCATTCCAGATTAACTTCGGGTCGTCCGACATTTCGACCGCGGGCGACGCTCCCGACATATTGATCGCGATGAATCCGGCAGGGCTCAAGGTCAATCTTGATGCGCTGAAGGAAGGCGGGCTCATCATCGCCGACGAGGGCGAGTTCAACGAGCGCAACCTCGCCAAGGCCAAATATGCGGACAATCCGCTGACCGACGACAGTCTCGCCAAGTGGCAGCTGCTCTCGTTCAACATCTCGCAGTTGACGCTCGACAGCGTCAAGCCGTTCGGGCTTGGCAACAAGGAGGCGCTGCGCTGCAAGAATATGTGGACGCTCGGCCTCGCGCTGTGGATGTTCGACCGCGACCGCCAGCCGATTATCGACTGGCTCAACAGCAAGTTCGCTTCCAACCCGGTGCTGGCACAGGCCAATATCGCAGCGCTCAATGCGGGGCATGCTTATGGCGAGACCGCCGAGATTTCGGGCGAGGGCATCAATCATGCGCGGCTGAAGCAGACCCATATCGGTCCTGCGCCGGTCGAACCGGGCCTTTACCGCACGGTCACCGGGGCCGAGGCGATTTCGCTCGGTCTGGTGGCCGGCGCGAGGCTCGCCGGGCTGCCGATGTTCTTCGGCGGCTATCCGATCACGCCCGCCTCGGCGATCCTCCATCACCTGTCTCGGCTCAAGGAGTTCGGCGTCACGACCTTCCAGGCCGAGGACGAGATCGCCGCCATCTGTTCGGCGATCGGCGCGAGCTATGCGGGGCAGCTTGGCGTCACCAGTTCGTCGGGCCCCGGCATTGCCCTGAAGGGTGAGGCGATGGGGCTTGCGATCATGACCGAGCTGCCGCTCGTCATCGTCAATTCGCAGCGTGGCGGCCCATCGACTGGCCTGCCCACCAAGACCGAGCAGTCCGATCTCTATCAGGCGGTCTATGGCCGCAACGGCGACGCGCCGATGCCGGTGATTGCCGCGCGTTCGCCCGAGGATGCGTTCGAGTGCGCGATCGAGGCGTGCCGCATCGCGGTCGAATATATGACCCCGGTAATGCTCCTCACCGACGGCTATATCGCCAACGCGGCCGAGCCGTGGAAGGTGCCGGACATGGCGCAGTTCAAGCCGTTCCCGGTAGCGTTCCTGAGCGAGGCGCCCGAGGGTGGCTTCCTCCCCTATGCCCGCGACGACAAGCTCAAGCGTCCGTGGGTCAAGCCCGGGACGCCGGGGCTGCTCCACCGCATCGGCGGGATCGAGAAGGCGCAAGGGACGGGCCACCTCGACTATTCGCCGTTCAACCACCAGGCGATGACCGACATCCGCCGCGACAAGGTTCTGGGCATCGCCGACAGCATCGCGGAACAGGGCGTCGATCTCGGTAATGCCCGCGGTAAGCTCGTGGTGGTGGGCTGGGGCTCGACCTACGGCCCGATCCATCAAGCAGTGCGCCGCGCCCGCCGCAAGGGTCATGACGTCAGCCATATTCACCTGCGCCACATCTGGCCGCTCCCCAAAAATCTGGGCGATTTGCTGAAAGGCTATGACCGTGTGCTGGTGCCCGAAATGAATACCGGGCAATTGAAGACCGTGCTGCGCGACCAGTATCTGGTCGATGCGCGGCCGCTCAACAAGGTATCCGGCCAACCCTTCAAGATCGCCGAGATTGAGGCCGCCATCGAGGAGCAGCTCCCATGAACGATATGACTCACATCGCCAAGACCACGATCAAGGATTGGGAAACCGACCAGGAGGTGCGCTGGTGCCCGGGTTGCGGCGACTATGCGATCCTGAAGGCGGTGCAGCGCACCATGCCCGAAATTGGGGCACGGCCGGAAAACACCGTGTTCGTTTCGGGGATCGGCTGCTCCTCGCGCTTTCCCTATTATATGGAAACCTATGGCTTCCACACGATCCACGGTCGCGCGCCGGCGTTCGCGACGGGCATCAAGCTAGCCAATCCGGAACTCGACGTATGGCTCATCACCGGCGACGGCGATGGTCTTTCGATCGGCGGCAATCACACCATGCACGTGCTGCGTCGCAATCTCGATTGCCAGATCATGCTGTTCAACAACGAGATTTACGGGCTGACCAAGGGCCAATATTCGCCGACCAGCCGCGAGGGCACGAAGACGCCCTCGACCCCGTTCGGATCGGTCGATCACCCCGCACGGCCCTGCGCCTTCGCGCTGGGATCGGGCGCGCGGTTCATCGCCCGCGCCTATGACGTGTCGAAGCAACTGCCCGATGTGCTGAAGGCCGCCTACCAGCACAAGGGTGCGGCATTCATTGAAATTTTTCAGAACTGTATCGTCTATAATGCGGATGTCTTTGCTGATTTTACCGAAAAGAAGAATCAGGACGAGCATCAGCTGTGGGTTGCCGACGGTGAACCAATGCTGTTCGCCAAGGGCATGAAGGGCATTGCGCTAGACCGTGACAAGCTGACGCTCAAGGTGGTCGATGTGGCGGACGGCGACTGGCAGGCGGCTGACGTCATCGTCCATGACAAGACCAACCGTTCGGTCGCGCACATGCTCGTCGAAATGCCGTTCGGCCCGTTCCCGATGGCGCTCGGCGTGCTGTACGACGATCCGCGGCCGACCTTCGAATCCGCGGTGATCGAGCAGAATCACATGCTCGCCGAAGGCAAGGCGGCGGACCTCCAGAAGCTCGTCAGCAAGGGGCAGACCTGGCAGGTCGAAAAGCAGTTGCGCGAAGAGTAATCGGACGCGCATGACGTCCGGAGGATTGCAACGCGGCCAGCATCTTGTCGCCGCCGACAAGGGGCTGGCCTCACGCGGACGCTTTTCGCGTTTCATGGAAAAGGGCGAGGCTGCCTTTTTCAATCGCCTGATCAACCGCATCGATGCAGGGCTGCAACAGGGACGGATTACCGGGCACCTGCCTGATGGAACGATGCGGGTGGTCGGCGGCCGAGGTGCGGGACCAACTGCGGAAATCACCATCCATGACTGGGCGATGTTCGTCCGGCTTGTACGCTCGGGTTCGGTCGGGTTCTACAAAGCCTGGGACGCGGGGGAATGGAGCAGTCCTGATCCGGTCGCGATCTTTGACCTGTTTATGCGCAACGCCAAAACGCTTGGCGATACGGCAAGAGCGCGCGGCATCTGGCGGCTGGCGAAGCGGGTATTGCATGGCCTGCGCGCCAATTCGAAGCGGCAGGCCAAGCGCAATATCGCGTTCCACTATGATCTCGGCAATGATTTCTACGCGGGCTGGCTCGACGACAATATGGTCTATTCTAGTGCGATATTCGATCGGCCTTATAGCGACGCCGAACCGCTCGAAACCGCGCAACTCCGCAAAATTGACCGGTTACTGGATCGGCTCGACTTGAAGCCCGACCGCAAGTTGCTGGAGATTGGCTGCGGCTGGGGCGGGCTGGCGCACCGCGCACTTGCACGGCACAATGTTGCCTATACGGGCATCACACTGTCGCAGGAGCAGGCAGCGTGGGTGCGGCAATGGCTCGAGGGCGATGGCTTGAGCGCATTCGCCGATATTCAGCTCGCCGATTATCGCGATGTTACCGGAGCCTTTGACGCAATCGCCAGCGTCGAGATGGTGGAAGCGGTAGGTGAACGTTATTGGCCAGCCTATCTCGATGCGATTGCCCGGTTGCTGAAACCGGGTGGCCGCGCGGCGATCCAGTATATCGCGATCGATGACGCGCTGTTTCCCGCCTATTCACGCGGGATGGATTTTATCCAGACCTATATATTCCCCGGCGGTATGCTGCTTTCGGAAAACCGCTTCCGTGCACTGGCCGAAGCTCGAGGCTTACGCTGGACCGATCGCTGCGAATTCGGGCCCGATTATGCCGAAACGCTGAAGCGCTGGCGCCAGCGGTTCGAGCGCGTGGTGGCAGAAGGAAGGCTCCCGGCGGGGTTTGACGAACGGTTCATCAAGCTGTGGCGCTATTATCTGATGTATTGCGAAGGCGGGTTTCGCGGCGGTGGCATCCATGTCGCGCAGGTGACGCTGGTCAAGGATTGAGGGGAGAGACATGGTTCCCAAGAGGTGGGTTTTGCTGTTTGTGCCCTTGCTGTTGATGGGGTGTGACAGCGACACGGTAAAACTCGTCACCAACCTGCCGAAGGACAAGAATGTGCTGTTCTGGACCCAGGATCAACGCGACGCCGCCTTTCGCCAGCTGGAAAAGCTCAGCAGCTACAATGTGATCAAGGCCGGCGGGCCGGTCTATCCCTTGCCCGAAGGTAAGCCGCTGTCCTTCCCGTTCGACATCGACGCGCATATGGCGAAACAGCGTAACGCAGGTCTGATCATTGTTCAGGACGGCAAGATCCGGTTCGAACGCTATGCCATGGATTATGGCAGGGAAGGGCAGTGGACGAGCTTTTCGGTCGCCAAGTCGCTGACCTCGACGCTGGTCGGCGTGGCGGTGAGGGACGGCTATATCAAGAGCCTCGACGACAAGGTTTCCGCCTATATCCCGGACCTCAAGGGATCGGCCTATGACGATGTGACGATCCGCCAGCTTCTCACCATGACCTCGGGCGTCAAGTGGAACGAGGATTATGCCGATCCCCAGTCGGACGTTGCGCTGTTTTCGAAGCAGCCGGTCGAAAAGGGCGTCGACATCACCGTGTCCTACATGCGCAAGCTGCCGCGCGAAGCGCCACCGGGAACCAAATGGGTCTACAAGACCGGCGAGACCAATTTGATCGGCGTGCTGGTCTCAAGCGCGACCGGCAAGACGGTGAGCCAGTATCTCAGCGAGAAAATCTGGCGGCCGTTCGGCATGGAGCAGGATGCGATCTGGATGCTCGGCGACACCGGGCACGAGATCAGCGGCTGCTGCATTTCGGCAAGCTTGCGCGATTATGCGCGCTTCGGCCAGTTCATTCTCAACGGCGGCGTCGCCAGCGGCAGGAAGGTGCTGCCCGACGACTGGCTCGCCGCCGCCACCAGCAAACAGGCCGATATCGCGATGCCCGGCCGCGGCTATGGCTACCAATGGTGGACCAACGATGATGGCAGCTTCGCCGCGCAGGGCATTTTCGGGCAGGGCATCTTCATCGATCCCCAACGCAGGCTGGTGATCGCGACCAACGGCAACTGGCCGAGGGCAACCGAGCCCGAAGGCGTCAGCGCCGAGCGCGAGGCCTTCTACAAAAAGGTCCAGCAGGTGATCGACGGGGAAGGGGCGACGGCTTCCCGCTAATATGCCGTCATTGCGAGCCGCGGAGCGGCGCGGCAAGCCAGTGTCGCGTAAACCGTTCTGGATTGCCACGCGCCTGCGGCGCTCGCAATGACGGCTACGTTTATTTCCCCAGCGCGAGATATTCAGTGCTGGCGAAGTTGCGGGCGGCCAGGTCGGCGATCGCCTCGCCGACCACCGACGGGTCCTTGAGGCTGGCCGGATCCTCGCCCGGATAGGCCTTGGCGCGCATCTGGGTGCGGGTCGCGCCGGGGTCGACGATCGCGGTCCGGACGGTCGAGATATTCGCCATCTCGTCGCCATAGCTCGCCACCAGATTTTCGAGCGCGGCCTTCGATGCGGCATAGGCGCCCCAGTATGCGCGTGGGGCGCGCGCGACGCTCGAGGTGATGGCGATGACCCGCGCCGCGTCCGATTTGCGCAGCATCGGGTCGAAACCGGTGATCAGCGCCTGCTGCGCGAGCAGGTTCAGAGTCAGCACCTTGTTGAATTCCTTGGTGTCGATGCTCGTCACCGGCGTCAGCGTGCCGAGGATCGCGGCGTTGAGCACGAGGATGTCGAGCGCCTTCCAGCGTCCGGCGATCGCTGCGGCAAGACGCGCGATGCTGTCGCCGTCGGTGAGGTCGAGCGGGGCGATGGTGGCGGAGCCGCCCGCAGCGTGGATGCGTTCTTCGACCTCCTCCAGCGCCTCGGCAGACCGCGCGGTGAGCACCACATGCGCGCCGCGCGCCGCCAGCGCCTCGGCGGTTGCAGCGCCAATGCCGCGCGAGGCACCCGTCACCAAAGCGAGCTTCCCGTGGAGCTTCCCGTTCAGGGGCCTGTCATTCATCCGTCTTGTCTTTTCTTGTTTCAAACAACGCGCTCGGCGAGCAGCGAGAACTGGTCCTCGACCGCCGCCTCGTCATGGTCGGTGAGTGTGGTTGGATAGTCGCCGGTGAAGCAGGCGTCGCAATGGCGCGGGGCTGCATTGTCGCGGCCTTCCTCGCCCAGCGCCTTGTGCAGGCCGTCGATCGAAAGGAACGCCAGGCTGTCGGCCTGGATATATCTGGTCATGCCATCAATATCCATCTTCGCCGCGAGCAGCTTTTGCCGTTCGGGCGTGTCGACGCCGTAGAAGCAGCTGTGTCGGGTCGGCGGCGATGCGATGCGCATATGAACCTCGCTTGCGCCTGCCTCCCGCATCATCTGCACGATCTTGAGGCTGGTCGTCCCACGCACGATGCTGTCGTCGACGAGGATGATGCGCTTGCCGGCGATCAGCGCCCGGTTGGCATTATGCTTGAGCTTGACGCCGAGATGGCGAACCTTGTCCGAAGGCTGAATGAAGGTGCGCCCGACATAGTGCGAGCGGATGATGCCGAGCTCGAACGGGATCCCGGATTGCTGCGCATAGCCAATCGCGGCAGGGGTGCCGCTGTCCGGCACCGGAATGACGAGATCGGCTTCGACCGGGCTTTCGACGGCGAGCTGCGCGCCGATGGCCTTGCGCACCGAATAGACCGAGCGCCCATCGACAATCGAATCGGGCCGCGAAAAATAGACATGCTCGAAAATGCACGGCCGCTCGCGCTGTTCCGGGAAGGGCCGGATCGAGCGGGTTTCGCCATTCTGCACGATGACGATCTCGCCGGGGTCGATCTGACGGACAAACTCGGCGCCGACCACATCCAGCGCGACCGATTCGGAGGCGAACAGGATGGAATCGCCCAGCTTGCCCATGACGAGCGGCCGGATACCGAGCGGGTCGCGGCAGGCGATCATCCCTTCGGCGGTCATGCAGATCAGCGAATAGGCGCCCTCGACCTGTTTCAGCGCATCGATGAACCGGTCGATCACGGTGCGATAGGTCGATGTTGCGACGAGGTGGATGATCGTTTCGGTATCGCTGGTCGACTGGAAGATCGAACCGCGCCGCACCAGTTCGCGGCGCAGCTTGCCCGCGTTCGAGATATTGCCGTTGTGCGCGATCGCGAAACCACCGCTCGACAGCTCGGCGAACAGCGGCTGTACGTTGCGCAGCCCCGCGCCGCCCGCGGTCGAATAGCGCACATGGCCGATCGCCATTTCGCCCGGCAGGGCGCGGATCACGTCGTCGCGGTCAAAATTGCCCGCGACATGGCCCATCGCCCGGTGGCTGTGAAAATCGGCGCCGTCATAGCTGGTGATCCCGGCCGCTTCCTGGCCACGATGCTGCAGCGCATGGAGGCCAAGCGCGACTACGGCAGCGGCCTTTTCGGCGCCCGCAATGCCGAATACGCCGCACTCTTCGCGCAGCTTGTCGTCTTCAAAAGGATGGGTCGTGAGCATCTGCATGTCCGTGGGAAGGCATTGCAGCCTCCGCTTTGTCATGATTCTGTCGCGCATATAGGCAAGGGGGGAAATTTTGTCGCCCCCTTAATCGGTTATCTTTTAATCGTTGAACCTCCGGCTGGCATGCGCAATCAGGAAAAGATGAGCGAAACCATTGAAACCGCAACCCGCCTGACACCGCGCTACGATGCCAATGGCCTCGTCAGTGTGATCGTGACCGACGCGCAGGATAACCATCCGCTGATGCTTGCCCACATGAATGCCGAGGCGCTGGCGCTGACGCTGGAGACGGGCTTTGTCCATTTCTGGTCGCGCAGCCGCCAGGCGCTGTGGAAGAAGGGTGAGAGTTCCGGTCATATGCTCGCGCTGGTGGAAATGCGGGTGGATTGCGACCAGGACGCGCTCTGGGTCCGGGCCAACCCGGCCGGGCCGACTTGTCATACCGGCGTCCGAAGCTGTTTCTATCGCAAGGTCGAGGCGGACGGTGCGCTGGTACGCGCCAGCTAGCTCCTTATCGGGAACGGCAATCCGGTATTTTTAGCCACAGCAATAAGCGGCTGCTGGATGCTTTTAAAAGTTACAAAAGACACAGGGTGTAGCGTTTTTTGTTCGTTCCTTCCTGTAACCTTTGAGCAGCTCCGGCAACATTCCGGCAACGAGCCTTGCGCGAAAAAAAGCCGGGCGGGAACGGTAGCGGAGGAAAGGGACACGAATCGTCATGCGGACATCGGGCCATATCGCTGCAATGTAGGAAACAACTATCTTCTTCTTGACGTTCACGTTAACGTCAAATAGCATCACGGCATGACAGACGATCTTGGCCGCTCGCACATCAACACGCCCGACGTTCTTGAACGGGATCATTACAGCATCACCGACTTGTCGAACGAGTTTGGCATCACCGCGCGGGCGTTGCGCTTCTACGAGGACGAAGGGCTGATCGCGCCGGCGCGCAAAGGCCTTGCCCGCATCTATTCGAAGCGCGATCGCGCGCGGCTCGCCTGGATTTTGCGCGGAAAGCGCGTCGGCTTCAGCCTGTCCGAAATCCGCGAGATGATCGACCTTTATGACCTCGACGATGGCCGCGCGATTCAGCGGCGGGTAACGGTCGAAAAATGCCAGTCGCGCGTCGATCTGCTCAATCGCCAGAAGCAGGATATCGACAGCGCGATCGAAGAACTGGAACAGTTTATCGCGGCGGTGAAGAGCGTCGATGAAAGCCAGCGCTCGAACGCAGCTTGATTACCTCCCACCCCAACTGCCTTTCCCCCTGGAGACACCCATGCCTGTTTACAATGCCCCGGTAAAAGACACCCGCTTCGTCCTCGACCATGTGGTCGGACTTGAAAATTACGGCAATCTGCCCGGTTTTGAAAATGCCGGGGCGGACATGGTCGATGCGATCCTCACCGAAGGCGCCAAATTTGTCGAACAGGTGACCTTTCCGCTCAACCTCAGCGGCGACCAGCAAGGCTGCACCCGGCATGAGGATGGCAGCGTGACGACGCCCAAGGGGTTCAAGGAAGCCTTCGCGCAATATCGCGAAGGGGGATGGGGTACGCTTTCGGCGCCGGCCGAATTTGGCGGGCAGGCGCTGCCGCATGTGCTCGGATCGGCCTTTGGCGAATATATGTCGTCGGGCAATATGGCGTTCGCCATGTATCCGGGCCTCACCAACGGCGCGGTCGAGGCGATCCTTGCCAAAGGTAGCCAGGAGCAGAAGGAAAAATATGTTCCCCGGATGATTTCGGGCGAATGGGGCGGCACGATGAACCTGACCGAGCCCCAGTGCGGCACCGATCTCGGCCTCATCCGCACCAAGGCGGTGCCCCAGGGCGATGGTAGCTACAAGGTCAGCGGCACCAAGATCTTCATCTCGTCGGGCGAGCATGACCTTACCAGCAACATCATCCATCTGGTGCTGGCCAAGACCCCGGATGCGCCCGACACGGTCAAGGGTATCTCGCTCTTCATCGTTCCCAAGTTCCTCGTCAACGAAGACGGCTCGCTCGGCGCGCGCAACGGCGTTTCCTGCGGCTCGATCGAGCACAAGATGGGCATCCACGCCAACGCCACCTGTGTGCTCAATTATGACGAGGCGACCGGCTATCTGGTTGGCGAGGAAATGAAGGGGCTCGCGGCCATGTTCATCATGATGAACGCGGCGCGGCTGGGCGTGGGGCTGCAAGGCCTGTCGCAGGGCGAAATCGCCTATCAGAACGCGGTGCAATATGCAGGCGACCGCCGCCAAGGCCGGGCGCTGACCGGACCTGAGGACCCGCAGGAAAAGGCCGATCCGCTGTTCGTCCACCCCGATGTCCGCCGCATGCTGATGGAAGGCAAGGCGCTGACCGAAGGCTTGCGGGCGCTCTGCCTGTGGGGGTCGCTCCAGGTCGACCTGTCGCACCTCGCGGCGACCGAGGAGGAACGCCAGCATGCCGATGACCTCATCTCGCTGCTGACGCCGGTCATAAAGGGCTATGGCACCGACAAGGGCTACGATGTCGCGACCAACGCGCAGCAGGTGTTCGGCGGTCATGGCTACATCGAGGAATGGGGCATGTCGCAATATGTCCGCGATGCCCGGATCGCGATGATCTATGAAGGCACCAACGGCGTGCAAGCGATGGATCTTGTCGGCCGCAAGCTTGCGCAGAATGGCGGGCGCGCTATCCAGCTGTTCTTCAAGGTCGTCGACGAGGAATGCGCGGCGGCCAAGGCGGACGAAAAGCTAGCCGATTTCGCCACCCGGCTTGAAAAGGCGAATGGCGAACTCAAGGCCGCGACGATGTGGTTCATGCAGAATGGCATGACCAATCCCAATAATGTTGGCGCGGGCGCACACAGCTATATGCACATCATGGGGATTGTCGCGCTCGGCCTGATGTGGCTGCGCATGGCGAGCGCGGCCGTGAAGCTGCTCGGAGAAGGAGCGGGCGACGGCGCGTTCCTCGAAGCCAAGCTCGTCACCGCACGCTATTTCGCCGAACGCATCATGCCCGAAGCGGGCGCGCTGCGCCGCAAGATCGAGGCGGGATCGGACGCGGTAATGGCGCTCGAACCGGAGATGTTCGCGCGCGCCTGATCCGGCTAAGTGCTTACCCTATAATTATAGAGGCGTCCTTTGCGGGGCGCCTCTGCTGTTTTGGCGCAACCAATTGGCAGGATTGGCGTTTCGTGGAGGATGGATCGCCCGGGGGAAGACAAAATCGCGCAGGTCGCACAGCCTGGCCGCAACTGCTGGCGGATAGAGCGCGCCGACAGGGTCAAGGTTATTGTCGATGCGGCCGATTATTATCACATCGTCCATGACCTCATGCTCAAGGCCGAAAAGCGGATATTGCTGATCGGCTGGGACTTCGACACCCGCATCGAACTGGAACATGGCCGCGAGGATGACGCTGCAAAGGGCGAAGCGCTCGGCCAGTTCATGTTGCGGCTGGCCAAACGCAAACCCGGCCTCGCGATCGATATCCTCAAATGGGACTTCGGGGCGCTCAAGTCGCTGTTTCGCGGCCGCCATCTGTTGACGCTCATCCGCTGGATGATGACCCGGCAGATTACCTTCAAGTTTGACAGTGCCCATCCCAAGGGATGCAGCCATCACCAGAAGATCGTCGTGATCGATGATTGCATCGCGGTGTGCGGCGGGATCGACATGACCGGCGCGCGCTGGGATACGCGCGAGCATCGCGACGACGATCCGCGGCGCAAGCTCCCCAATGGCAAGCTCTATACGCCGTGGCATGATGTCACCACGCTGATCGACGGGCCGGTGGCCGGGGCGCTTGCCGAACTGGGGCGCGAGCGCTGGCAACTGGCAACCGACAAGAAACTCGATCCGGTCCATACCGATTGCGTCTTGTGGCCCGAAGACCTTGAGCCCGATTATACCGGGATCGATCTCGCCATTTCGCGCACGCGCGCCGAGTATAAGGATTTGCCCGAAATCCGCGAGATCGAGAAACTTTACATCGACATGATCGCGGCCGCGAAGCGCTATATCTACTGCGAAAACCAGTATTTCACCGCGCCGGAGATCGCCGCGGCGATTGCGCGGCGGATGCAGGAGGAAAATCCGCCTGAGATCGTCATTGTCATGCCTCAAAAGGCCGATGGCTGGATCGAGCAGACCGCGATGGATGGCGCGCGCGTGCGCCTGTGCCAGGCGATCGGCAATCTTGATAAAGGCAACCGCTTCCGCATTTTCTATCCGGTGACGGCGCGCGGCGAGCCGATCTATGTCCATGCCAAGCTGATGATCGTCGATGACCAGGTGCTGCGGATCGGGTCGTCCAATATGAACAATCGTTCGCTTGGGCTCGACAGCGAATGTGACGTGATGCTGCAGACTGGCGCCGGGACCGATGATGCCGCCCGGATCGCGGCCTTGCGCACCAGCCTGATGGCCGAACATCTCGATGTTGCACCCGAAGAGGTCGCCGCCAAATTCGAACAAAGCGGCAGCCTGCTCGAAACCATCTACGCGTTCCAGAAAACCGGCGGCCGCTCGCTGCGCACGCTGGAGATCGAGGAGCCAGACGGCCTCGACAAGTTCATCGCCGATAATGAAATCCTTGACCCAAAGAGCGCGGACGGCTTTTTCGAGCCGATGTCACGGCGCGGGCTGTTCAAGGGCTTCAGCCATCGCATCGCCGAAATGCGCGGCAGGCGCCGGGGTCTTGAACGTTATTGGGAAACCGATCGCAACCGCTTCTGCTATGCGCGGGACGAGGCCAGCGAAACCGCGGATCAGGCCGAGGCCGACCTTCTCACCCGCTAGCGATCAGACGCCGCGCATGCACTGCTTCTTGTTGGACCGCGGGAATTCCTTGCAGTTCCACAGCGCCTTCTCAAACCCGGCATCGCTGTTGCGCAGGAAGCTGAACGACATGGCCGCGCGTTCGGTATCGCTCACATCGGATGAGTCCGCGACCTTCGTCGCATCGGTCCAGCCCAGCACCTTGCAATAGCTTTTGACCCCGCACTTGGCGCGCGCAAGCGTTTCGAAACTGTCCGGATCACTGCCCTTGCTGAGCGTCAGCACGATGGCTTCACCGGTGACGACGCTCGCGCTCGGCATGATCACGCCGGAAACGCGGCCGGTTGCGGCATTGGTGCCGATGGTGGAGGTGCCGGGGACGGTCACGGCCGCCACCTCGGCTGCCAGCGGCGCCTCGGCGCCCGGAACGATGACTTCCGCCAGCACTTCGGGTGCGGCTCCGTGTACCGGTGAGAATTTTGCCATCTTGGCGATGCCGGGCTCGACGCCGGCGATCTTCTGGCGAAATGCTCCGGGCTTGCCCCAGTTGCCCGGCCAGCGGAAGAACAGGTGCGTTCCGACCGCTGTGATCTTTTCCAGGCTCGAGCTCCAATAGGGCACGACCCAGTCGGTATGATAATGGGTGGCAAGTCCCACCGGCGCATAGACATAGCCGCTGAGCGCCGCATTGGCGACCAGACGTGCGCGCGACCAGGCCGCGTCCGACCATTGCCGGTTGAGTGCGCCGTCACAGGTGAAAGTGAACTGGCAGCCGGTACGGCGTTCCGATCCCTGGAACACCACACCGCAGACTGTACGCGGATAGGCTGGATGGCGCGCGCGGTTGAGTACCACCTGCGCCACCGCCTGCTGACCGATATGGTCATCGCCCGCTTCGTAAAGAACCGCTGCGGTCAGGCAGTCGGCCGCGCGCAGGAAATCATCCGGCAAGCCGGCAAAGACAAACGGTGTGGCGGCCGGGTTGGCGTCGGTCGAAAAGGGAACGCGCGCGTTCATCGTACGGGCGTTTTCCGGCGCCATCACGAGAATTTCGTTGGGTTCAACTTCCGGCGGCGCTTCATCGGGAAGCGTTCCGGCTTCCATAGTCCCGGACGCGGTCCCTATCGGGGCGCGGGTCAAGGATTTTCCGGTAGTGGACGAACCTTTGCTGATCCACAGGCCGCCGGCGATCAGCACCGCAAGCGCGGCCAAGGCGGCCAGTAACAGCACGGCATGATTGCGGCTTATCAGGTCCTTGCCGCCGCTTATGTCGCCGCGGCCGGCCAGCATGCCAGCGCCCCAGCCGCCCGTTGCACGTGCAAAAGGCAGGTCCGAAGATGATGCAAAAGCATCCTTGTGGGGCGTTGGCATATCCATGAGAGGCGTTGCCCCTTAGCGCATCACGCTTCCGGAAGGAAGTCCGGAACGCTCAGATAGCGTTCGCCGGTGTCGTAATTGAAACCCAGCACCCGGCTGCCGGCGGGAAGCTCCTTGAGTTTCTGCGCGATAGCCGCGAGCGTCGCGCCCGACGAGATGCCGACCAGCAGGCCTTCCTCACGGGCAGAGCGTCGCGCCATTTCCTTGGCGTCTTCGGCCTCGACCTGGATTGACCCGTCGAGCAACTGGGTGTCGAGATTGGCCGGGATGAACCCTGCGCCAATGCCCTGGATCGGGTGCGGGCCCGGCTGTCCGCCGGAAATGACCGGAGAAAGCACGGGCTCCACCGCGAATATCTTGACGTGCGGCCAGGCCTGTTTGAGCACTTTGGCAACGCCGGTGATATGGCCGCCGGTGCCGACACCGGTGATCACCGCATCGAGCGGCGCATCGGCGAAATCCTTGAGGATTTCCTGCGCGGTCGTATGGACGTGGATGTCGATATTGGAGGGGTTTTCAAACTGCTGCGGCATCCAGCCGCCCGGCGTCTGTTCGACCAGTTCCATTGCCCGCTCGATCGCACCCTTCATGCCCTTTTCCTTGGGTGTGAGGTCGAAGGTCGCGCCATAGGCGAGCATCAGGCGGCGGCGCTCGATCGACATCGATTCCGGCATGACGAGGATGAGCTTGTAGCCCTTCACCGCTGCTGCCATCGCAAGCCCGACGCCAGTGTTGCCGCTGGTCGGCTCGATGATCGTTCCGCCGGGTTTCAACGCGCCGTTCTTTTCCGCCGCCTCGATCATGGCGAGGCCGATGCGGTCCTTGATCGATCCGCCGGGATTGCTGCGTTCCGACTTGATCCACACCTCCGCGTCACCGAACAGGCGGTTGATGCGGATATGCGGCGTATTGCCGATGGTTTCGAGGACGTTGGCAAATTTCATCTAGAGGATCTCCTTGGGTGGATCGAAATTCTTGGCCCGCCTGAGTTCGGGGAAAATATAGGCCCACAGGGCGGTGACTACAACCGCGCCGATGCCGCCCCATACAATGGCGCCAACCGGGCCGATCAGCGCGGCAGCAAACCCGGCACGGGTTTCGCCGAGCTCGTTGGATGCGGAGATGGCGATCTGGCTGACCGAACTGACCCGGCCGCGCATTTCGTCCGGCGTGTGCAACTGGACGAGGCTGGAGCGGACATAGACCGAGAACATGTCGGCCGCGCCAAGCAGCGCAAGCAGGACGAGCGAGAGAAGAAAGTTGCGCGACAGCCCAAAGGCAGCGGTCAGCGCGCCGAACGCCGCCACCGCAAGCAGCATCTTGAGGCCGACTTCGTGGCGGAGCGGACGGAAGGCGAAATAGAGCGCGACAATGGCCGCGCCAACTGCGGGTGCTGCGCGCATCTGGCCCAGCCCTTCGGTGCCGACATGAAGAATGTCGCGCGCATAGACCGGGAGGAGGGCGGTTGCACCGGCCAGCAGGACGGCGAACAGGTCGAGCGTGATCGCGCCGAGCAGGAAGCGCCGCTGGCGCACGAAATGGAGACCGTCGATGATCTGCCGCACCGGCTTTGCCGTGCCCTTGATCGACGGCGCGCGGACCAGGCGGATGAAACTGAGGATGATGCTGGCGGTGGCGAGCAGCGCCGCGCTCATCCAGTAAGGCACATCGGCGCCGAGGATATAGAGGAATCCGGCCGCCGCCGGTCCGAGGATGGCACCGGCCTGCCATGCAATACTGCTGAGAGCGATCGCCTGCGGCAGCGAACTGACCGGCACAAGATTTGGCGCCAGTGCCGACATTGACGGGCCGACGAAGCTGCGCGCGATGCCATGCGCGACCGCGGCAGCGAACAGGGCGGGCAGGGTGAGATTGCCGCTATAACTCATCCAGCCGAGCGCCAGCGCGATCGTCATGTCGATTGTATTGGCAAACCGCGCCACGCTGCGCCGGTCGAACCGGTCGGCCACCCACCCGGCGACCGGGGCCAGGAGGAACAGCGGAACGAACTGAAGCACGCCGATCAGCCCCAGCTGAAACGAGGCCTCCTTGAGCGACATGCCATAATCGGTCCGGGCGACGTCATAGACCTGGTACCCGATGATTACGATCATCGCCAGCGTCGCGAAATTGGCGAAAAAGCGCGCCACCCAGAACCGCCGGAAATCCGGGATGCTGAGGGGGTGAACGGGTTGGTCCCGGAACGCGGTCATAGCGCCTGCTTTACCGGCCACCGGCAGGCTTGCAAGCGCACGCGCGGGTTTACCGGTATAATAATGCTTGGACGATGCGAAGCGGAGCTTTGTCAGCCATCGCCATAGAGGTCGACAGCCTCGAACAGGGTTGCAAGAGCGGCCCGTTCAGCCTCCGAAAGTTCGGGGCGCCAGATTTCGAACAGCAGGATGATACGGGTGCGATCACTGCGGTTCCAGGCTTCATGCTCGACCGAATCATCGAAGATCAGTGCCTTGCCTTCTTCCCAGGCTCGGGTTTCATTGCCTACCCGCAGAGCGCAATCGCCGGGTACGATCAGGGGAATATGGCAGATGAGACGCGTGTTGAGCGCACCATGATGGGGAATGATGTGCGCACCCGGTTCCAGCACCGAATAAAGCGCCATCGGTGAACGGCCCGTGACGTGGGACAAGGGTATATTTTCCAAGACGGCGGCGGTCTGTGGGCAGCGCGCGCAATTTTCGGTCATGCGCTGACCCTGTTTCCAGAAATACCAAGCGCCCCATTGGTTACTGCCCGCAAGCGGGTTGAACGAGCCCGGCCGGTTGGGGCTGTCCTCGATATAGGGAGAGAATTCCTGCTGCTCCGCAAGCAATGCTTGGAGTTCGGCCTGCATAACGGGAGTCTCAGCTTCGACGGACGGTAGCCAGGCAAATTCCTCACGATCATAAAATTGCCGCTGGGGAAGGCCGGGGAAATAAAACATGGTCGGTTGCTGAAGATATAATTGCTTGTCGCCGAGAAGAATCGCAACCGCATCGGCGACGCGCGGCGGCGCTCCGGCACCAACACCCGCCTCCGCCAGCGCGGTGCGCATATGCTCCGTAAAGCGACGGGTCGAGGCTTCGAGCCAGCTTTCCGCCTGCCGCAGCATGGGGTGCAGCGCTTGCGGGACATCGGTGGCCCGCGCGGCGAGCGAGAGTGCGCGCGTGAAGAAAGCCGCTGCCGCCCGTTCATCATCCGGCGCCTTGGCCTCGCCCATCATCAGCAGAGCGGGCAGATGGTCACGTTCGTGAGCGAGATGCTGTTCCAGTGCTCCGATCTCCGCCTGACGGTCGCCCTGGTGACGGCATGCTTGTGCCAGCAGAAACCATGGCTTTGGGAAGCTGGTGTCGCTGACCGTTATGGCCTCGAATGCTGCGCGGGCCGCTACGCTTTCGCCACGGCGCAGCGCTTCAAGACCTTCACGGACAAGTTTCTCGGCTTCGGCGGCAGTCATCGCCGGACAAGGTTAGGCGGGCCGGACGAACGAGTCGAGTACGCGTTTGCGCCCAGCCCGCTCAAAATCGATTTCAAGCTTGTTGCCTTCTATTTCGGCGATCTCGCCGTAACCGAATTTTTCGTGGAACACGCGCTGGCCGACGCTGACGTCGCCGCGTCCCTTGTTGCCGAGCGAAACGGCGCTGGCCCGGCTGTCCATGACGCGGGAAGGTTGGGCGCTGAAACCCCCGCTGCTGGATGCCTGCTGGCCGCGCTGCCAGCCGGGGCCGCGTCCGGTGCCGCGCGCGACATGAGCGAACGGGTCGGCGCTGCTGGTCCAGTTGGCGCGCCACAAGGATTCTCCGCCCGCCATGCTGGTTTCATGGATCACATGCGCGTCGGGCAACTCGCCGATGAAACGCGACGGGATCGAGCTGGTCCACTGGCCGTAGATGCGGCGGTTGGCGGCGTGGAAGATGGTGCAACTGTGGCGTGCGCGAGTGATCGCGACATAGGCGAGGCGGCGTTCTTCCTCGAGGCTGGCCGCGCCGCCTTCGTCGAGCGCGCGCTGGGAGGGGAATACGCCATCCTCCCAGCCTGCGAGGAATACATGGCCGAATTCGAGACCCTTGGCGGCATGGATGGTCATGATCGTGACCTTGGCCTCGTCGGCCTGCGCATCATTGTCCATGACCAGGCTGACATGTTCGAGGAAAGCATCGAGGCTTTCATATTCCTCCATGGCCCGCACGAGTTCGGTGAGGTTTTCCAGCCGCCCCGACGCTTCGGCGGTGCGTTCGGCCTGCAGCGCGGCGGTGTAGCCGGATTCGTCGAGCAACTGCCGCGCCAGTTCCGCGTGCGGCAACTGGTTGGTAAGGTCGCGCCAGCGCGCGATATCGCCGACGAAATTTCCAAGACTGCGGCGCGCCTGCGGGGTCAGTTCATCGGTAGCGAGAATTTGCGCGGCCGCCTGCAGCAGCGGAATATTGGCCGCGCGCGCATATTGCTGGATTCGCGCGACCGCCTTGTCGCCGAGCCCGCGTTTGGGCACATTGACGATGCGCTCGAACGCCAGATCGTCGGCGGGCTGGTGGATCAGGCGGAGATAGGCAAGCGCGTCGCGGATTTCCGCACGTTCGTAAAAGCGGAAACCCCCGACGATGCGATAGGGGAGACCGGTTGCGATGAAGCGATCCTCGAACTCGCGGGTCTGGAACTGCGCACGCACGAGGATGGCGATATCGTCGAGTTCCGCGCCCTGCCGCTGCAGCGTGTCGATGGTTTCGCCGACCCGTCGCGCTTCTTCCGGCCCATCCCACACGCCGACGACCTTGACCTTTTCGCCGCTGTCAACCTCGGTCCACAGCGTCTTGCCAAGCCGATCGCTGTTATTGTGGATGACGCCGCTGGCCGCGCCAAGGATATGCGGCGTGGAGCGGTAATTCTGCTCCAGCCGGATCACCTTGGCGCCGGGAAAATCGCGCTCGAACTTGAGGATATTGGCGACTTCCGCGCCGCGCCAACTGTAGATTGACTGGTCGTCATCGCCGACGCAGCAGATATTCTTGCGTGCTTGCGCAAGCAGCCGCAGCCACAGATACTGGCTCTGGTTGGTGTCCTGATATTCGTCGACAAGGATATATTTGAAGCGCTGCTGATAGAGTTCGAGCACGTCGCGGTGGTTTTTCAGGATCGTCAGCATGTGCAGCAGCAGGTCGCCGAAATCGCAGGCGTTTAGTGCCTTCAACCGGTCCTGATAGGCCTGATAGAGTTTCTGTCCCTTCCCGTTATCAAAGCTCTCCGCATCGCCTGCATTGAGATCGGCGGGAACCAGCCCCCGGTTTTTCCAGCCATCGATGAGCCCTGCAAGCTGACGCGCGGGCCAGCGCTTCTCGTCTATGTCAGCGGCGATGATCAACTGTTTCAGCAACCGAAGCTGATCTTCGGTATCGAGGATGGTGAAATTGCTCTGCAGCCCCACGAGTTCGGCATGACGGCGCAACATCCTTGCGCCTATCGAATGGAAGGTGCCGAGCCAGGGCATCCCCTCGACCGCATCGCCGATGATACGGCCCACACGCTCGCGCATCTCGCGTGCCGCCTTGTTGGTGAAGGTGACGGCAAGGATTTCGCTCGGCCATGCCCGGCGCGTAGCGATGAGATGGGCGAGGCGCGCGGTAAGGGCAGCAGTCTTGCCGGTTCCCGCGCCGGCCAGCACAAGCACCGGCCCCTCGGTCGTCAGCACGGCCTCGCGCTGGGGGGCGTTCAATCCGGCAATATAGGCCGGTTCATGGTCGGTGGGTACAGGCTGATTCACCCGTGAACAGTTAGGGAACGTCGCGCAGACACGCAAGGCAAAGGGATAAAAAGATGCCCGGCCGTTTGGAGGGGCCGGCCGGGCACAGGTGAGACCAAGGGAGTGGTTCGGTCAGATTTTATGAATGCTGCTTTAGCGGCGGCGCGGTTTCGCCTTGCTCTTGCCGCGCGGCCGTTCCGACGGGTTGACGCAATTGTCCGTCACCGTCTTGCTGCACACCGGATAGGTTTCGGGGCCCGCCTGCGGAGCGGGTGCGGCCTGCGGCGGCGCCATCACCGGCGGTGGCGGTGGCGGCGGAGGGGGCGGGGCGGGTTGCGCCGGTTCGGCAGGGGGTGCGGGTTCTGCCGGAATCGCACTGCCTTCGCCGGGAACCGGGGGAACGGCCGGTGTAGCAGGTTCGGCGGGAGCGGCAGGCTCAGCCACAGGCGGCGCGGGTTCTTCGACCGGCGGGGGTGGCGGCACATCCTGTGCGACCGCGGTGGTTGCAATGGCGCTTGTCGCCAGCATTGCCGGCAAGATCCACATCAAGCGTTTGGTCATTATCGTCTCCTGAAAGGGTATGCCCCCCTGGGAGTTTTTACAAATGCCTTCCAACCCTTGCTCGCAGATGAACAGGAATAGCCGCGCCGGTGATGCGTGGCGTCACGGCGATGGAATTTACACTTTTGCGATGAGACGAGCTTAGGCGCCGTTGAGCAGGAGCCGCGTTGCGACCGTGATATCGTCCTGCCGCATCAAACTTTCGCCCACAAGGAAGCAATTCACGCCGTGCGCAGCGAGTCTCTGGCAGTCGGCATGGCTTCCAATGCCGCTTTCACCGACCAGCACGACATCGTCCGGTACCATTGCCGCCAGCCGTTCGGTGACGGCAAGGTCGGTCGCGAAGGTCTTGAGGTTGCGGTTGTTGACTCCGATCAGCCGCGAGGTGAGCTTCGTCAGTGCGCGTTCCATCTCGGCCTCGTCATGGGTTTCGACAAGCACGCTCATGCCGAGGCCGAGCGCGGCCTCTTCTATATCCTGGATGGCCGCATCTTCGAGCGCGGCGACGATGATGAGGATCGCGTCCGCCCCGATGCTGCGCGCCTCAAGCACCTGCCACGGATCGACCATGAAGTCCTTGCGAAGCACCGGAAGGTCGCAGGCCGCGCGCGCGGCGACAAGATAATCCTCATGCCCCTGGAAATAGGGCGCGTCGGTGAGCACGGAAAGGCAGGCCGCTCCGCCCGCCTGATAGGCGCGGCCATGCGCCACCGGATCGAAATCGGCGCGGATAAGACCCTTGGATGGCGAGGCTTTCTTGATTTCGGCGATAAGACCAAAGCCACCCGCCTCGACCTTGCGCCGGAGCGCGGCTTCGAACCCGCGTGGCGGCGTCTGTGCAGCGGCGCGGTCCTGTAGTTCCGGAATCGAAACCGCTGCCTTGCGGGCAGCCACTTCGTCGCGTTTAGTCGCGCAGATTTCAGCAAGCTTGTCGGTCATTTTCCAGTCGCAATCCAGCAATCGAGCAGCGCATTGGCGAGGCCCTTGTCGATGGCCTCGGCGGCTTCCTCGACGCCATCGGCGAAATTGTCCACCTCGTCGGCGATCATCAGCGCGGCGGCGGCATTGAACAGCACGGTGTCGCGATAGGGGCCATGCTCGCCCTTCAGCAGGCGGCGTAGCGCGGCGGCATTTTCCCGTGGGGTGCCGCCACGGATGGCCTCGACCGGCGAGGAGGGGAGGCCCGCATCGGCAGCGCTCGCGCGGCTCATCCGCACGCCTTCGGCGGTGACGATCGCGACCTCGTTGCCGCCCGCCAGCGACAGTTCGTCAAGGCCTTCATCGCCCGAGATAACGAAGCTCTTCTCCGTACCGAGCTGGTGCAGGGCCTCGGCATAGATCGGAATATAGGCCGGGCGCGCGATACCGAGCAGCTGGCGTTGAACCCGGGCCGGATTGGCGAGCGGGCCCATCAGGTTGAAGATGGTGCGCCGCCCCAGTTTCTGCCGGATCGGTTGAACCCAGCGCATCGCAGGGTGATGGTTCACCGAGAACAGGAAGCAGATGCCAAGGTCGCCGAGCGTTGCTTCGGCATTGGCGGCCGCGCGTTCGAGGTCGAGGCCGAGCGCTTCAAGCGTATCGGCCGCGCCCGCCTTGGACGACGCCGCGCGGTTGCCATGCTTGGCAACCGGTATCTCGCAGGCGGCGACCACCAGCGACACTGCGGTCGAAACGTTGAGCGTATGGTGCCCATCGCCGCCGGTGCCGCAGACGTCGATTGCGTTGGCGGGCGCGCTGATCGGAATCAGCCGGTCGCGCATCGCCTGCGCGGCAGCGGCAATCTCGTCGGCGGTTTCGCCGCGTTCGGTGAGGCCGATCAGGAAATTGGCGACATCCTCCTCGCTGTCGATGCGGCCATCGAGCAGGTCGGAAAAGGCGGTATCCGCTTCTTCACGCGAAAGGGGGGCGGCGGTGTCGGGGAGTTTAGGCACTGGTCACACCGCTCAACCCGGTCCCATCGTCATGCTGAACTTGTTTCAGCATCCATAGACC
>JAEXAY010000028.1 GCA_023457895.1 Pseudomonadota bacterium | reverse complement strand
GGACACGCCACAGGAAGGCAGCGGCGTGCGATCTTTCGCCGTGAACGCCAAGGCAGGGCGTTCACGGCGCGGACCCTTCTCGCACAAGCACGCAAGGGGGGCATGGGCTTGTGGGGGGCCAATCCTCATGTCAGTCGAACAGCTCCTCGAAGAAGCTCTTGCGGCGGCGGCGCTTGTGGTCGCCGTAGCCGTAATCGCCTCTGTGGCTGTCGTGGCCGCGATCGTATCCGCCGCGCGACGGAGGGGGCGGAGGGGGCGCTGTTTCGGCGGCGCCTCGCTCAATGATCTTGTCGAGTTCGCCGCGATCGAGCCACACGCCCCGGCATTGCGGGCAATAGTCGATCTCGATGCCTTGCCGCTCGCTCATGACGAGATCGACCTTGCAGACAGGACAGGGAAGCCCCTGCTTTGACGCGCGCTCTACCATGGGTAGTTCCTTCTTCCTTGGGGAATGGGCGATGCGGCATGGAACAGCGCCACATCGGGCTGCAATTTTAGGGAATGAGCGAACGCCGGTCCGGTCATGGCGCGGCCTCCGCGCGCTGGTCGGCTTCGGCCCGCGCGTCCTTCAGGATTTCGATGCCCCCCTTGATGGCGATGAGCGCCGTCATCACGCCAACGATGAGGTCCGGCCAATTGCTGCCGAGCCACAGCACCAGGCCACCCGCGACAAGGATGCCGCCGTTCGATATGAAATCGTTGAAGCTGAAGGTTGTCGCGGCGCGCAGCGCCACATCGGGCTTCTCCAGGCGCTGAAGCAGCTTGAGGCAGATAAAGTTGATGACGGCCGCCGCCGCCGACATCAACATCATCGTCGAGCCGATCGGCTCGCTGCCGTAGATGTAGCGCCGTCCCGCATCGACGAGGATTCCGCCCGCGAACAGCAGCAACATGATGCCCGACACGGTGGCGGCGCGGTTTTTCCAGACGGCGGCGCGGCCAAGCGCGATCAGGCTCAGAAGATAGACGAACGCATCCGACAGATTGTCGACGCCGTTGGCGATCAACGCGCTGGAATCGCCTGCCAGCCCCGTCGCGAAGAAGGCCAGCGAAACGCCGAAATTGAGCAGCAGGACGATCCACAAGGTCCGATGCTTGGCGCCGCCATCGACGCGGCATTCATCCGTCATTATTCGCCCTCCTCGCCTTACGTGCGTTTTGGGCGCGCCTGCGCTGGCGATTGACCCCGGCGGCCGCGCCGCGCGATTCCCGCTTGAGATAGCTCAGTAAGGCGAGATCCTGCGCGCGCACCGCACGGCGGAATGTCCGGCGGAACAGCCTGCCGACAACCTTGCCCATAAGACTTTCAAAAGCGATGCTGTGCCGGATTTCCGTGCCTGTCCCCACCGCTTCCAGCTCATAGGCTTCGCTGAATACGGTCGCGCCGCCCACACCCACGTTCCAGGCGATGCGATGGGACTTGTCGAACCCGGTGATCGTCGCGTCGGCGCGGATGCGATATTCGCCCTTAAACATCGCATAGGTCAGCTTGACGGTCTTGCCCGGCTCCGCACCGCCCTCGAAGCGATAGCTGGGATGCCAGAACGCATAGGCGCCGAGATCGGCAAGATGCGTCCAGACCCGGATGGGGGCCATGTTGAAAGTGAAAGTATCTTCTTCCTTCATCGCCAACGCGAGCCTTCCTCGACCGACGGACCTCCATCGGCCGAAATTGCGGGATCGCGCGCAGCCCGTTGAACCGCGCGCGATCCCCTTCATCACGCGGGTTCGCCTGCCGGTCCCGCATCCTCTCCCACGACGCGCGGTTGCGCCTCGTTTTCATTCTGCTCGCTGCCAAGGCGTCGGCCGTAACGGGCATAGAGCGTCGGCAGCACGAACAGGGTGAGCAACGTCGCCGAGATCAGGCCGCCGATCACGACCGTCGCCAGCGGCTTTTGCACTTCCGCGCCGGAGCCGGTGGCGATCGCCATCGGCACGAAGCCGAGACTGGCGACGAGCGCGGTCATCACGACCGGGCGCAGGCGCATCATCGCGCCTTCATACGCCGCCTTTGCCCGTTCCATGCCGCTTTCCATGAGCGACTGGATCGACGTCACCATGACGAGGCCGTTCAGGACCGCGATACCGGAAAGGGCGATGAACCCCACCGCCGCCGAGATCGAGAAGGGCATCCCTCTGAGGAACAGCGCGAGGACGCCGCCGACGAGCGCCAGCGGAACCCCGGTGAACACGATCGCGGCATCACGCACACTTCCCAATGCCCCGTAGAGCAGCAGGATGATGAGCGCGAAGCAGGCCGGGACGACAAGCATCAGCCGCTCGCTCGCGGACTGAAGATTCTCGAACTGCCCGCCCCAATCCAGATACTGCCCGCTGGGGAGCCGCACCTGACTGGCGATCGCCGCTTCGGCATCGGCAACGACCCCGGCGACATCGCGGCCACGCACATTCGCCTGGACGACCACGCGCCGCTTGCCATTCTCGCGGCTGATCTGGTTGGGACCATCGGTGACGCCAATGTCGGCCACGCTTTGCAAGGGGACGAACCCGCCATTCGGCAAGGGCACCGGCACTTGTCCGAGCGTCTGGAGATTCGCGCGTGACACATCCGACAGGCGGATAGTCACGGCGAACCGCCGGTCGCCCTCGAAGATCATCCCGGCATCGCGCCCGCCGATCGCGGCGGACACGGTATCCTGAACGGTCTGCGCGGTGATGCCGAGCCGCGACATGATGTCGCGCTTCGGCCGTATATCGAGCATCGGCAGACCTTCGGTCTGCTCCACCCGAACATCCGCCGCGCCTTCGGTCTGGCGCAGGATCGCGGCGATTTGGTTGGCGGTTGCGTTCATGGTGTCGAAATCGTCGCCGAATACTTTGACCGCGATGTCGCCGCGCACACCGGCGATCAGCTCGTTGAACCGCATCTGGATCGGTTGGCTGATCTCGAATGCGCCGCCCGGCACGCCTTCCAGCACCTTTTCGACCTTGGCTATCAACTCCGCCCGCGACAGACGACTGTCCGGCCACTCGTCCTTGGGTTTCATAATGATGAAGGTGTCGGAGATATTGGGGGGCATCGGATCGGACGCGAGTTCGGCCGTGCCCGTCTTGGAAAAGACGAACCGCACCTCTGGCAGCTTGGCTATCTCCCGTTCAATCCGCGATTGCATCGCCTGGCTCTGATCGACCGAGGTGCCGGGAACGCGCAGAACCTGCGCGGTCAGGTCGCCCTCGTCGAGCTGAGGCAAAAACTCCTGGCCCAAAAAGGAGAAGGTCAGGAGCGCGGCGAGGAAAGCGCCCACGCCAACGCCCATGGTGAGTGTCGGACGTTTCATCGCCTTGTCGAGGCCCGGCTCATATTTGCGTTTGAGCCACGACATGATCCGGCCTTCCTTCTCCTCCACCGGCTTCGACAGCCAGATAGCGAGCATCGCAGGCACGAAGGTCAGCGACAGCACAAAGGCGCAGACGAGCGCGATGATGACGGTCAGCGCCATCGGCGTGAACGTCTTGCCTTCGACACCGCTCAGCGTGAGCAGCGGCACATAGACGAGGATGATGATCGCCTGCCCGAATACCGATGGACGGATCATTTCGCGCGCCGCGCGGGCAACCGAGTTCAGCCTTTCTTCGAGCGTCAGATTGCGGCCAAGATGATGCTGGCGTTCGGCGATACGTCGCAGCGCGTTTTCGACGATGATGACCGCGCCATCGACGATCAAACCGAAATCGAGCGCGCCGAGACTCATCAGGTTGGCCGACACGCCGCCGCGCAGCATCCCGAAGCTGGTCATCAGCATGGTGATCGGGATCACCAGCGCCGCGATCAGCGCCGCCCGGAAATTGCCGAGCAGCAGGAACAGCACGACGATGACGAGCAACGCGCCTTCGGTGAGATTCTTCGCCACCGTCTTGATCGTCGAGTTGACCAGCGCCGTGCGATCGAGGACGGGCTGGATCACCACGTCCGTCGGCATCGAGGCATTCACTTCATCGAGCCGTTCAGCGACCGCCGAGGCGACCGTGCGGCTGTTCTCGCCAATCCGCATGATCGCGGTGCCGACGACGACTTCCTTGCCGTTCTCGGACGCCGAGCCGTAACGGATCGCCTGCCCAAGGCGGACCTGCGCGACGGAATCGAGCCGGATCGGAGTGCCCTCGCGCGTGGCGATGACGGTGCTGGCCAGCTCGCCGATGTTACGGATACGTGCATCCGAGCGCACCGCCAGCCCTTCGCCGCCGCGATCGACCACGCCTGCGCCGACGCCGACATTGTTCGCTTCGAGCGCCTGTGCAAGATCGGTAAGGTTCATTCCGAGCGCGGCAAGGCGCTGCATGTCGGGGATCACCTGGAACTGCTTTACATAGCCGCCGATCGAATCGACGCCCGCCAGACCTTCCGTGCTTCTGAGCAGCGGCGCGACGATCCAGTCCTGCACCGTCCGCAGATAGGTCGCCTTGTCGGCTTCGGTGACAAGCCGGTCGCCTTCCGGCGTGATGTAGCTGCCGTCCGGCTGAATACCCGGTTGACCGGGCTTATGCTCGTCACCCTTGCGATGTTCGAGGTGGACGGTCCACATATAGACCTCGCCCAGCCCCGTCGCGATCGGCCCCATTGTCGGGGTCGCCCCTTCGGGCAGGCTTTCTTCCGCGACGCGCAGCCGTTCAGCGACCTGCTGGCGCGCGAAATAAATATCGGTCGATTCCGTGAAAACCGCCGTGACCTGCGCGAAGCCGTTGCGGCTGAGCGAACGTGTATATTCAAGGCCCGGAACGCCCGCGAGCGCGTTTTCGATCGGAAAGGCAATCTGCTTTTCGACCAGTTCGGGCGAAAGCGCGGGTGCGGTGATGTTTACCTGCACCTGGTTGTTGGTGATGTCGGGAACGGCATCGATCGGCAGGCGCGACAGCGCCCAGCCTCCGATGACCATGGCGATCAGCGTCATGAGCAGCACGAACCAGCGCCGCTCGACGGACAGGGTGACGATTTTGTCGATCATGGTTTAGTGCCCATGCTCCGCTTCGCCTTTTCCAAGCTCAGCCTTGAGAGTGAAACTGTTCGGCCCGGCAATCTGTTCGTTGCCAGTGAGGCCCGACGTGACGACCACATTGTCGCCGCTGGGATTGCCGAGAGTGACGGGCACGGCCTTGAAGCCGTGATCGGTGCGGACGAACACCGTCGGCCGCCCCTCGACCGTCTGGATCGCGCTTTGCGGGACCAGCACCGACCCCGCACCGCCTCCGGGCAACTGGATCGAAGCCGTTACCGGCTCGCCCACGCGCCACTGGCCCGAACGGTTGTCGATCACCGCGATCACCGTGGCGAGGCGCGTCGTCTCGTCGAGGATCGGTGACACGAAATCGACCCGCGCCACCGAACGCCGCTCGCCCGCGACAATCTCGATTTCCGAACCGGGGCGCACCTTGCCGGCGTCCGAGGGCGAAAGTGCGAGCGTGACTGCGACGCGCGAGAGGTTCGCCACGCGGAACAGCTCGGCATCAGCCGCGACGGTCTGTCCCAGCGTCACGCTGCGACCGACCACTTGCCCTGCCAGCGGGGAGGTGATCGCGATCCGGTTGAGCGCGCCACCGCCGCCGCCTGCCGCCGCAACCTGCTGTTGGGCGAGACGCAGCGCAATACGCGCTTCAGTCGCCGCCGTTCGCGCCGCGATCAGATCCTGTTCCGGCGAAACTCTCTGATCGAACAGCCTTTGCTCGCGGCGCAGATTGGATTCTGCGAGCGCCAGGCGTGCCCGCGCCGCTTCGATTTCGGCATTGAGCGTCGCAGCTTCGCGGCTTTCGATGATCGCGAGCGTCTGTCCGCGCCCGACCGATTGACCGAGATTGCGGGTGAGCGAGACGACACGCCCGCCGATCGCGGCGGACACGACCTGCATCCCTTGCGGATCGCCTTCGATCGTCGCGGGCAGCGTCAGCGCGCCGCCACCGCTGCGAAGGGCGCGCACCAGCTCGATCCCGGCGGTCTTGATCTGCTGGGGCGTCAAGTCGATTTCGCCTTCTTCGTCGGCGTGCCCGGCTTCCTCCCCGGCTTCGGCCTTCTTTTCTTGCCGTTCTGGATCGCCGCCGGAGCATCCCGCCATCAGCAAGGCGGCAAGAGTGAGCGGCAGCACCGCCATTATGGAGCGTTTCATGGTCAATTCCCCTGAAGATCGGGCGCGCGAACGGTCAGCCGTTCAAGCTGCGCCTGTGCGCTATGATAGTTGAGCAGCGCGTCGATCGCGGCGAGCCGCGTTTCGGCAAGAGTCCGTTCAGCATCGAGCAGTTCGAGCTGCCCGAATTTACCCTCGCGATAACCGATGCGGGCGATACGCGCGGCTTCCTCCGCCGCCTGCAACGCAGGGCCACTCGCCGTCGCGGCAGTCGTCGCCGCATTGGCGGCTTCGGCCTGTGCGCGGGCAATGGCCTGATCGACCTCGATCGCGGTGACACGCTGCTGTGCCTCCGCGCGCAGCCGTTCCGAAGATGCCTGAGCAACCGCTGCCCTGCCGTTGTTGAACACAGGCAGAGGAATGGAAATGCTGAACAGCGCCGCCGTATCGCCGGTGTCGCGCATATAGCGCGCGCCAGCGCCAACCGTCAGATCGGGAACCCGCTGCGCTCGCGCGAGCCGAACACCAGCATCGGCAATCGCCAGATCGGCTTCGGCCGCGGCCATTGCCAGCGTGCCCGCGCTCTCGATTTCCGGCATCGGACCATAAGCCGCGCGCACATTGGCGAACCATCCCGTATCGAGATTGCCCGCAACGGGCTGGCCGATGATCCTCGACAGCGAATAGCGGGCCACTTCGACAAGGCGCTGTGTCCGCTCGACTTCGGCATCCGCGTTGATCCGGGCGACATTGGCGCGCTCTGCCTCGATCGGCGAGGCGCGTCCCGCCTGCACGCGGACCTGAGCCGCGCGCAGCCCTTCCGCCGCGATGCGGGCCTGGTCCCGCGCTGTCGTTACTCTTTGCTGCGCCGCCGCCGCTTCGGCATAAGCCTGGATCACCGACAGCCGCAGATCGGCTTGCGTGATCGCCGCCTGGATCAGCGTGCGTTGCGAGCGGGCGTCGGCGACCCCGATCCGGGCGGAGCGTTTGCCGCCCAGCTCGATCGGCAAGGCGAGCGATGTCGTCGTTTCAAGGCTTTCGACTCCCCGATAGGGGCCACTCCCGGCGACATTCTCGGCCTCGACCGTGACGCTGGGATTCGGCCGCAATCCCGCAACGGTGCGCGCAGCGGCAGCGGCCTGGATGTCGGCTTCGGCCGCGTCCAGTGTTGGTGATGTCGCACCGGCCAGTTCCAGCGCGCGATCGAGTGATAAGGTCTGGCCTGCCTCGATAGGCGGCGAGGTTTGCGCCTGTGCCATGGTGGCGCAGGACGCCGCAGCCAGCAGGGCCGCGAGCAAACGGTGCATGATGAACAATCCTGAACAAAGACGTGTAAAATCCGCTGCCCTCGACAGATCGGGGCACGGGAATCGTTACAGCTTGCTCAGACTATGGGAGGGCGCAGCCCCGGACCGGACACGCGCCGCAGCAGGGCCGTTACATCCAAAAGAGAATAAGCGCGCGATGGCAGCTCGAAAACCGCGTCTGCATCAGCACTTCCGGCTATGAAGGTCGACGCACTGTGGCACCCGTGATGATGCGCGGTGCCCTTGTCGGGTTCACCGGAGGCGGGCTTGCTGTCTTTCTCCGGTTCGACATGCACCGCCCCGGAGCATTCGAGCGTCGTGAGGCCGGGAATCTCTTGCGCGTGCACGGTCGTCGTCGCAATCAGCGAGACGGCCAGCAGCCAGACAATGAGGAACCCCTTGCGGAACATGGTGCGGCAATAATCTAGATCAGCCGCCGTGTCACGGGTAAAAACGGCAATCTGCGCGGTAACTTTACGAATATCATGTATTATTCCCTTTTGTATCAATATATGATGACATTGGGCAAGATGGCACTCTGACATTGAATGCAGACGCCATTTATTGTTACGTAATACCCTATCATATTGACTTGTATTCTACTTCGATACTTGTGGCTGCATGTTTGCCTGCCGCCAGGCGGGGACAGCTTCTGAAAGCACCCGGAAGGCCGAACGCAGGAAGATGACCGCGATAATGGCACCCACGGCGATGTCCGGCCAGGCGGAACCTGTCATACCGACCAGACCGGCGGCGATCAGCACGCCGATATTGGACGCGACATCATTGCGCGAGCATTCGAAGGTGCTCGACATGTTCACATTGGCAGTGCGGAAACGCCACAGCAGCGCGAGGCAGACAAGGTTGGCAACGAGCGCCATTCCGCCGAAGGTCAGCATCAGGCTCGACGATGGCGGCACGCCGTTCACGATCTTGTCCGCGATCTCGATGATGATCGCGATACCGAAAACAAGGATGATACCGCCCTTGGCGATCGCGGCCCCAGCTTCCCAGCGCGCGCCGCGATGCAGCGCATAGAGGCTGAGGGCATAGACGAAGGCATCGCCCAGCATATCCACGGAATCGGCCATCAGCGCCGAGGACCGGGCAACAAGGCCGCCCCCAAACTCCGCGAAGAACATCGCGAGGTTGATGACCATGACGATGACGAGAACCCGGCGCTGGTCCTTCTTGCGCGCCAGTTCCGTAAGCGTTTCGCCCTTCTTCGAGCAGCAGTCGTCAGCCATGGTCCGTGTCCGAGTCGGTTGGATATGGCATGGACCTATGCACCCTGAAGCCGCTATAGGGTCAAGCATGAAAATCGGTGATCTCGCAAAGCGCACGGACACGCGCGTCGAAACTATCCGTTTCTACGAGAAGGAAGGGCTTATTCCCGCACCCGCCCGAAACAGCGGCAACTATCGCATCTACGAACAGGCGCACCTTAACCGGCTTTCCTTCATCCGCCGGTCGCGCGATCTCGGCTTCACGCTCGATCAAGTCCGCAAGCTGTTGAAGCTGGCCGATGACCGCGCCGCGCCGTGCGCGGAGGTCGACGCTATCACCGCCGCGAACATTGCGGAAATCGATACCAAGCTCGCGGATCTCGGCGCGCTCCGGGCCGAACTGGTTCGGACTCTGGAACATTGCCGGGGGAAAACCATCGGCGATTGCCGGATCATTGAAGCCCTTGCGCCGACAAACAGATCCTTATCGAGCGGGGCGCGACCATCCGATGAATGACCGATGGCTTGGAAATCTCGAAATCGGCCAGTTTGCCGCGACATGGCGCGGGGCCGTGGGAGAATCCGAAGCCCATAGCCATTTTGCGGCCCAGGCCGTGATCGCCGCGACGCCGGTTGTCGTCGAAACCGAAACCGGGGCGGTCGCGGCGCAATGCGTCCTCATTGAACCCGGCGCGCGCCACAGGCTGCTGCCCCATCCCGATGCCGAACTGCATTTCGTGGAGCCAACCTTGCACTGGCAGGGGGCGCAGCTTGCCGAAATCATCACCGGCTTTCCGTATAAGATCGTCAATGCAGGCAATGCAGCGCCGTCCTTCTGGACCGCGTGGCTTAAAGGCGAGATCACTCCAACGAACGATCCCAGGCTGGAGGGCGCCATGAAGCTGCTCGACAGCACCCTTGCCGAAGGCCCGGTTCGCCTCGCCCCGCTCGCAGCCACCACCGGACTTTCGCCGGACCGTTTCCGCCATCTGTTTGCAGCGCAGATCGGCATCCCGCTTCGTCGCTATGTGCTGTGGCGACGCATGGCGCTCGCCGCGCGCGGTCTGGCGAAAGGCCGAACGATCACGGCGGCCGCCCATGAAGCGGGCTTTGCCGATGCCGCTCACTTCGCGCGCACCATCAAGCGCATGTTCGGGATCAATGCCCGCCAACTCCGGCCAGTCTGACTTTCGCCATAGCCGCCACGTTCAAGCATCGGGCACGGCACGGCGCTACGCCGTCGATATGACCGACCCCATCTCCAACGCGCCCGACTATGTGCCGCCCTTGGGCCGCCCTGCCCTGACCCGCCACTATGACCGCATGATCGCGCTCATGACGCGCGAAGGGCGCTGGCGCTCCGAGCTTATGCGCCGCATCCCGCCCCGGCCCGGCCTGCAAATCGTCGATGTCGGATGCGGGACGGGAACGCTCGCGGTCGCAATCAAACAGCGTCATCCCGAATGCACCGTCATGGCCGTCGATCCCGACGCGCCGGCCCTCGCACTGGCGCGCGAAAAGGCGGCCAGGGCAGGCGTCGCTATCCAATGGCATCAGGCAATGGGCGACCGCATCGGCGCTCTGGTCGAGGACGGCGGCTGCGATGTCATACTTTCGAGCCTGGTCTTTCACCAATGCGCGCTGGGGGTGAAGCAGGCGGACGCCCATGCCATGTATCGCGCGCTCGCGCCGGGTGGCTTGTTGCTTGTCGCCGATTACGGGATGCAGCGCACTTTTTTGATGCGGACGCTTTTCCGTCAGGTGCAGATGCTTGACGGTTTCGACAAGACCGAACCCAATGCCACAGGCTGTATGCCGGGCATCTTCGCGGCCGCGGGCTTTGAAGGGATCGATGAATCGAAAGTCATCCGCACGCCTACCGGATCGATCTCGATCTATCAGGCGCAAAAACCGTCCCGCTTTCCTGCCCCTGCGTGAAAATTAAATCAGCTCTTGACCCTATAGCTACTACAGGCCGTATTCGTTCCAGCAACCCTCACTGAAGGAAGGCGAGCGATATGGACAAACGATACTTGCGGCAAACGCCTTTGCTGGACTTTGCCTCGCCAATCATCCGCGATCTCCTTTCGGCGCGGGGTTGGAGTGCATTGGCCCCGTTCGACAAGATCGGACAGGCTTACAGCTTTGTTCAGGACGAAATCGCCTTCGGCTACAACAGGTCCGACGACATTCCCGCATCACAGGTTCTCAGGGACGGATATGGTCAGTGCAACACCAAGGGAACCTTGTTGATGGCGCTTTTGCGGGCGCTGAAGATTCCGTGCCGCCTGCACGGATTTACCATCCACAAGGGATTGCAGCGCGGCGTTGTCCCTGAGCTGGTCTATCCCCTTGCCCCGGACAGCATCCTTCATAGCTGGGTGGAAATCGAGCATGATGGCCGCTGGATCAATCTTGAAGGCTTCATTCTGGACCGGCCCTTTCTTCAGGCGCTACAGGCGAAATTTGCCGGTGAGACGAACAGCCTGTGCGGCTACGGAGCCGGAACCGATTGCCTGTCGTCGCCGCCGATCGACTGGCGTGGGCAGGACACCTATATCCAGCGCACGGGGATCAACGCCGACCTGGGGCTGTTCGACAGTCCCGATGACTTCTACGCGCGCCACAGACAGCATTTCGGGACGGCGCGCGAATGGCTGTATCAAAACTTCGTGCGGCACTGGATGAACCGGCGCGTCAAAAAGGTTCGGCAAGAACAGATTCCGAAATTCTCTCGCGGTCCAGCAACGCACGATCATCCCTTATGATAACGGCCCCATCGTTTGCGGGGCCAAAGCGGATGCAGGTCGTCGATCACGAATGAGTGGACGGCTTTGCCTTGTGCGTGTCCCTCCGCCAGATGCGGATGATTCGGTGCCAGATCATCATGGGCGTGCGAAACCACATCAGGATCGTCCACGGGCCAGATACGATACGCGATAATCGTGCCGACCAGCGCCAGTGCAGCCGTCACGGAAAGTGCAGCGCCCATGCCGCCTATCGCACCTACCTGGCCCGCCAGTAGATAGGCGACCAGCCAACAGATATGGCTCAGCGCGAATTGTGCCGCGAACAGCGCGGGGCGGTCCTCTTCCGCCGATGACCGGCGCAGCAGCCGCCCGCCCGGCGTGATACTTGCCGAATAGGCTATGCCGAGCATCAGCCAGACCGCGAGGATCAAGATCCAATAGTCGGCGGAAGCGAGGTCACGCCAACTCAGAGCAAGCGCAGCGAGCGCGACCGTCATAGTCAAAGCGGCCACCAGCATGACTTTCCGATCGGACAGCCGATCGAGCAGGCGCGGCAACAGCAACGCAGCCAGCATCGAACCGCCGCCGAAAGCAGCGAGCGTAATCGCCACCTCGCTCTGTCCACGGCCGAGGGCAGATTGCACAAGCACCGGCGTATTGACGATCACCATTGCGCCGGTGGCGGCGGCAGCGAGGGTAACAGCGAGCAGACCGCGCAGTCGCGGCGTTCTGAGATAAAGTCGCGCACCGCGGGTCGTATTGTCGTAGATACCCCCGCCCCGCCTGACTGCGGCTGATCGCGGCAGGACTGTCGCCAGCACCAGCAATGCGGAACAGGCAAAACCGATTGCCGTGCCGGCGAACAGCCAGTGGAAATTCATCACTGTCAACAATGCGGCGGCGAGTATGGGGCTGGTCAGGCTCTCCATGTCGTAGGCGAAGCGTGAGAGCGATAGCGCCCGTGTATAATCTTTTTCGTCCGGAAGCACGTCGGGGATCGTGGCCTGGAATGTCGGCGTAAACCCGGCCGACGCCGATTGCAGCACGAAGATCAGAATGTAGATTTGCCAGATCTGATCGACGAACGGCAGCGCAAGAGCCACAAGGCAGCGGATCACATCCATAGCGATCAGAAATCCCCGGCGCGGCAAGCGGTTGGCGTAGGCTCCGACAATGGGAGCGACGCCGATATAGGCGACCATCTTGATCGCCATCGCGATGCCCAGCACCGCACCCGCATCTGCGCCAGCGATCTCATAGGCCAACAGGCCCAGCGCAACCGTAGCTAGGCCGGTGCCCACCAACGCAATGATTTGCGCCAGGAACAGGTGTCGGTAGGTCCGGTTGGCCAAAATTGAAACCATGCCCCGCCATATCCCCCATGGGGGATAACGTCTATCCCCATAGGGGGATATTGCTCGACATCAAAAAGCGCGCATGAGAGAAGCCGATATGCCGCAAGCCCCTCACACCAGCCATCCGGCCATCGTCAAAAGACTAAATCGCGCAAACGGCCACCTACGCAGCATCATAGCGATGATCGAGGAAGAACGGCCCTGCGTCGATATAGCCCAGCAGCTTCAGGCCGTGGAAAACGCGATCGCCAGCGCCAAGCGCGCGCTTATCAACGATCATATCGATCATTGCCTGATAAATGCTGTCGATGGAGAACGCTCGCAGCAGGCGATCGAACAGTTTCGCGCGATCTCAAAATATTTGTGATCGCAGGGTGCAGAAATACGGCTCCGATCCAATGAACAATTGGCGCTGACTCCCTTGGCCGGATCGGGTAAATTTGCCGTAATTCCGCTCCGGACGCAGGACACCTCGCATCCCCGAAGGGATCATTGCCGAGCGGGCCGAACATGATATGCGAAAGGAGAGAGGGCCATGCGCGAGCCACGCAGTCGCTATTCGACGGTTTCGATCTTGCTCCACTGGACCATCTTCGTGCTGATCTTCGCCAACGCGACCTTTGGTGGCTGGATGGAGGAAGCCGCCCCGAACGAAAAGCTGGACTATTATCAGCTCCACAAGTCTGTTGGCCTCACCGTCCTGTTGCTGAGTCTTATCCGGCTTGGCTGGCGCATCGCTCATCCCTGGCCCGCCTTTCCCGACGATATGGCGACATGGGAACGCATCCTCGCGCGCGGCACGCATATCCTGTTCTATGTGTTGCTGATCGGCGCTCCGCTCCTTGGTTGGGCAGCGGCTTCAGCAGGCGGCGCCCCTGAAACACCCCTATTCGGCGCACTCCCCGGCCCCAATCTGCCAGTGCCGCAAGGGGAAGATCTGTCCGAGACGCTGGGTGGCCTCCACAAGGCAATGGTGAAGGCGATCTATGTCGTTCTGGGGTTGCATGTCCTTGGGGCGCTTAAACATCATTTCCTCGACAAGGACGAGGTTCTTCACCGTATGCTGCCGTTGCTGCGCGATCCGCGTCGATGAATTGCCTATTCACCGCGAGTTCAATTGCCGTTCTCCAAATTGCGTCTGTTGGGCTTTTCGATGCCCAGGAGAGGTATAATGAAATTTCTGATGATACTTGGCGCTGCCGCGCTTGCGGCCCTGACCCCTTCGGTCGCGATGGCACAGCATCATGGCGATCGCGGCGGCCATGAACGCAGCGTAAGCCGTCACGGCAACACCGGCCATGTCGCGCCCTCCCACAATCGCCATTACGATCAGCGGTATCGTGGCTACGACCGGCATTACGGTTACGATCGCCATGAGCGTCGCTATGACCGGTATGACCGGCCACGTCACGAACGTCGCCGCCATCATCAACGGCGCGGGCACCATTGACGAGGGCGGGAGCTGATTTCTAGTTCTCACTGACACGCGCTGCCATGCGCGCGGCCGCTCCGCTTTTTACGGCGAGCTGCGCGCCATAGCGCAGCACCGTTTTGGGATCGCGCCAGCGGTATGCCTGCATGATCGCGGGTAAGGGTTCGCGCGCCGCGAAATTGTCCTGCGCCACGCCGACACGCAATGAATGGCTCGACACGGCCGCCACCCAGCGGGCGACTTCTGCCTCGCTCATGGAGCCGAGCAACTTCTTGTCGAACGCGCGCTGGACGAGACGCTTGTAGAGCAGGTTGATGCTGTTGGGATGCAGCCGCTTGGTCCCGATCGCCGCGATCGAGCCGTCAAAGTGGGTTTCGATGCGGCGGAACAGCGGCCCCTTGCCGATATGCGCCGCCTCGCGCCAGCGCGCGATAGCCTTCATGGTCGCAGGCGACAGATAGCCCCAGGCCCCCTCGCCTTCCTGATCGGTTTTGCTCGATGGGATGAACAAGGCCGCCGCCCCTTGTGCATCTGGCCCGTGGATATGGTCGACGTCGATCGCCACCACCTCCGAGCGGCGCGCGGCCACGTCATAGGCGACACGCATCAACGCCTCGTCGCGCAAGCCCATCACATCGCGCCGGACCGCCTTCAGCAGATTTGCGAGGCAGACGCCGCTTGGCGGGGAATCGAAATCGGCAATATCGCCCTTGAAGCGGATTGCGCGGGCCTGGCGCTGGCGAACCCCGCGCTTCTTGCGCGCAGCCTTCTTTTCGAGCGTCACCAGCTCCCCGTTCGTCGGATCGGCCAGCCCCGCCATGCGATAGGCACGGCCGATATAGGAGACATAGCGTTCGAGCGTCGCCATCGCGCGGATCTCTTCGGCCGACGTGTCGATGCCCGACAGCGCGCGAATAAAGGCCGCCACATGGCTTTGCGTCGCCTGCGCGGGGACGATGCCATGATGGCGGCACCAGTCGCCCCACACAACCAAATCCGCGCGGAAGGCGCGACGGGTATTGTCCGACCAGCCCCGCACCGCGGCCGCCACCAGTTCAGCATCGAGGCGGACGCCGGGGCCGACTAGATCGCGCACGTCCTCGACGACTTCCTCAACGGCAGGATCGGGCAGCGCGGCCGCCGGCGACGGCAGCGCCAGCGGCCCGGACAAGGTTTCAGGGGCATGGGCGCTCATGGCGGCGAGGATTAGCGCGGTGACATCCTATTGTATAGGGTGTTGATAAGGGTGTATTATCACCACTCTGCATCACAGCACATTTAACCGAGATCACTTTTCGGTTAAGTAACGGCATGGCCGCCCTGCCCTCCGCCCGCCGCTACGGCCCCGAATATGCCCCGCCTATGGTCGCCGAGATCGCAGCGGCCACGGCGGCAATCGCCCGTCTCGACGCGCGGATTTGCGTCAGTCCGGTAGCAAAGGCATGGACGGCGCGCGCGGCCTGGACCGGCTATGCCAAGGCGCTGCAATTGCAGTCGGCCGAGATCGACGAAATTGACGTATTTTCGTGGGGCTGTGGCCTTCCCCTACCCCATCGGCCCGCGATACCGAGCCATCTCGACCTGTTCGGCCGCTTCGACGAGTGGCACGCGACCTTGCGCGAAGACGACAGGCATCATTGGCGCGACCGCCTGCCCACCGCGATCGGAGATCCGGTAGAGGCGGCCGATCACCCTCCCCTTATCCGCGCGCTCGATACGCTGCGCCAGCTCGCCCGGATCGACCATAGCGTCATGGCCTGGCTGTCCTTGCCGTTTGCGCTGCGCGACCGTGGCCTTTCCGCCGTCCCCCTGCCCTGTCTTGCCGGGGGCGCGAAGGCGCTCCGGATGAAGCCCCGGCCCAACGAGGCCGATTGGCTCGCTGTCCTGCGCTCGCTTGCCAATGCCGCTCAAATCGGCCTGGAGCGGCTTCACAGCCTCGAAAGGGAATATCGCAACGCCCAGCGCGCGATCGCCGCCGAATACCGTTCTGGCTCGCTCCCGGCCCTGCTGGCGTTGAGCCAGCACCGTCCTCTCCTGTCTCCCCAATCGGTCGCAGGCTTGCTTGGGATGAGCATCGCGGGCGCGAGCAAGCTCTTGGACCGCGCCGCGACCGCTGGCCTGTTTATCGAGATCACCCAGCGGCGGAGCTGGCGCCAGTTCCTTGCGCCGGACCTGGCCGTCGAATTTGGCTATGCGCGGCCCAAGCGGGGGCGGCCCGCCAAGGAACCCCCTCCCCTGCCTGCCGCAAGCCGCGATCTTGCCGAGGTGTTCGATGCTTTCGATCAGGAAATGGAGCGGATCGACCGCCTGCTAGGCGGCGCGGCGATCTAGCTCCGGCTATTTCAGCCGGTCTATAAGTCGCGTCATCAGATCCATGCGCTCATGGAAGATCGCGATCACCAGCGCGGGCGCATCGTCGCGCGGCAAGCAAAAGACGTAATGGTGTTCGCAACGCGCCATCCGCAACGCCGGGTAGATCGCGTCCAGAGACTTGAACCGCCCTTCCCCGGCAGCAAGGCGCGCGATGCCCTCATGCAGATCGGCCATATAGCGACGCACCTGGGACGCGCCCCATTGCTTGCGGGTATAGCGAACGATACCGCTCAAATCGGCATCGGCCGCATCAGTGAGAACATAGCCAGCGGTCAAGCGCGGCCATCCTCGCCCAACTCCTCATTCACAATGTCGGCAATGCTTCTGGACGACACTTTGCCCGCCAGTCCGTCAGCAATCCGCTTGTTCAACAGGGTGTTCAATTCCTGCCATGCCTGATCGCTACCATCAGCCGGAAAAAGACGCTCAAGCGCATATTGCTTGATCGTCTTGCCCTGCAACGCCGCGAGCGCCTTCAAGCTCATATGCTGCTGGTCAGTTATGTCGATCGTCAGACGACTCATAAGAACCTCATAAACTACAACAAACCCACATTACCACATTTACGGGCTTGTGGCTATTCATCTCTCCTATCGCATGGAGCATCCGCTTGCGCCCTCCGGCACAAATTGCAGGGCTGCAATTTGTGCCAGTCAGCTCCCTTTAGGCCAGTGATGATCGAGCAATTCCCGCAAGGCAGCTTCCGTTTCCTCGCGCGTTCCGCCGCCTTTCAGGAATAGTGTCAGGCTCAGCCCCTTCCCTTTGCGATCCTTACCCTCCACCCGGAACAGAGCCGCACCGCTTCCGTTGCGAACCGTGAAATCGTCCATTCCTGACTTCTTGGGGGCTACCGGCTTGGGCGGAGTGGGCTTGGCCTTCTCCGCATCGCGGCCCGCAGCAGCCGTCAACGAGCGCAGCACATCGGGGACGGTTCCGGGCTGTCCTTCCTCCCCGGCCTCCCTCGCTTCCTTCAACCGCCGCGCTTCATCCATCACGGCGGCGCGCGAGCCATCGCCTTTCAGCAGCGGTTTGAGCTGGCCGACATGCGAAATCTTCAATTCAAAGGGATCAGGAAAAGCGGCGATCAGGTCGGGATGAAAGCGCGCCAGATCGAGATAGCGACTCAGCCAGGACTCCGACTGGTTGATGCGCCTCGCCATTTCCTTCTGACTGCCATCATAATAGAGATCGAGCGCCTTCAGATAATCACGCGCGCGTTCGAGATCGCTCAGATCCTCGCGCGCCCGGTTTTCAATGTCGGAAAGGCGAAAAGCCTGTTCATCCGTAAGACTGCGAATTTCGACGAGATAGCGAAATTCAGGATAATTATGCGCGCGCAGCCATGTCACGCTCCAATGGCGGCGCGCACCACTGATAACCTCAAAATCATAGTCGGGATCATCGGCAACGCGGCGCACGATCGCGGGAAATTCCTGCTTACCCTGCGCGATCATCGGTTCGATCACATCGGCGCAGCGTTCATAGGTGAGCGCCGTGTAATCGCGGTTATGATGCTCCCAAATCCGGCATCGCGCGGGGTCCACCAGCTCTTGCGGATTGTTGACCACCGCGCCCGACGCCAGATCGGACAGCCTGTTGGCGCGATTGCCCAAAACGCCCTTCCCCAAGCGTGAATTGCGCTCCGCAGGGCGATCAGGAGCGGGAGTCTTGACCTCAACCGCACTAGCCAGATTGTCGAGAAAACTCTTGTTATTTGAACTCACCGCCCGCTCCTTTGGCACAAATTGCAGGGCTGCAATTTGGTCCTCACAACGCCCGCATGGCACAAATTGCAGCCCTGCAATTTGGTCCGATCAGGCATGGCCTTCCTTCCTCAGTTTGGCCAAATGGCTTGGCCAGAGCCGCCGAATATCCAGCTCGATTTCGTTGCACACGCCATCGAGATACGTCAGGCAACGATCACGCACGTCCTTGCCGGTCATGGGCTTGTCGACTTCATAGACCGTCATCAGTCGCGCCGTGGCATTGTCGATTTCCGCCGAGTTTTTAAGCGGCGTCCGCAACATCGCATTGCCGTAGAGCTGGCGCATCAATTCGAGCAGGCCCTTTTGCATCGACTTGTTCTCGTCGACCTTCGACGCGACGAAGCGCAGAAATGCGAGATTGGGCGCAAGACCATGTTCCTTCAGATTCTCAATCGTTTCATCAAGCATCGCGAGAAATGCCGCGGTCGAGGAAAAATCCATCACCGTTGGCGGCACAGGCACGACAAGCGCATTGGCAGCGCGCAGCACTGACAGCGAAATTGCGCCCAGCGCCGGAGGCGGATCGAGGACCACCACGTCATAAAGATCGCTGACCGACGCGATTCCTTGCGCGAGGCGATCGAGCAGAACCCCCTCCCCTCGCGCCATACGCGCAGCAATCTCATATTCGGACTGAAACAGATGTAAATTCGCCGGGATCAGATCGAGTCCGTCGAAATGCGTCTTGAGGATCGCATATTCCAGCGTGTCGCGCTCGCCTTCGCGCAGGAAGGGATAGAGCGTTTGCGCTTCGGTCAAATCCAGATCGGGAACATAGCCGAACAGGGTCGTAACCGATGCTTGGCTATCGCAGTCGATCAGCAATACGCGATAGCCCTTGATCGCCAGATTTTGCGCCAGATGAACGCTGATCGTGGATTTCCCCACGCCGCCCTTGAAATTCTGAACGGCCAGAATCGCGCAAGGTTCGTCCGGTCGACGCCAGGGCCGCGTTCCGAACGTCCCGCGCATATCATTGAGCTGCGCGAGCGTATATCCAACGCGCCGGTTGTTCTTTCCGCGCGGCGGCGGCACCAAGCGGCCGTCATTCTCTGCATCGCGGATCGCCGCCGGCGTCCTTCCAACCAACTCGGCGGCTTTGCCAATGGGAAATGTCGGCTCGCGCCTCTCACCCGCGCGGGCCGATTGCGCGTCGCTCCGCAGCCGTTCAAGAACCGATGACGAGCGCGCCGCCAGATCGGCAACGCTTAGCGTCTGTTCTTCGAGAACATTGTCGATTGCAGATGCCATTGGCGCTCCCTTTGTGAAATCCAAAGGGACAATGGCCAACTTTCGCTTTTTGGTCAATAACGGGCTTATAATCGAAAGTGCGGCATCGCCCACGCCACTTTCGAAAGGTGGCGAGCGGACAAGTGTGGTTTTGCCTTTCTTCTGTTACCCGACCCCCTCCTAACCTGTCATCTTGGGGGCACATCATCCCTTGCCGGTGCAAATTGCAGGGCTGCAATTTGCTCCACCGGATGCCTTGGGAGGCACAAATTGCAGGGCTGCAATTTGCGCCTAAGAGGGCCGCCCGCGACGGCTGAAATACGACTCACACCAGCCTTTCCATGATTTTTCGAGTGCCTTCCCACTGAGGCGGTGCAACCGTTCACCCATATGATCGCGATACGCTGTCGCGATCATGTCCACGTCCCAGCCTCCGCCGTAGTCTCGGCCGATCTTATAGAAATCCTCTTGGTTTCCATATTTCAGCGAACCCGAAGGGAAGGAGGCGAATTTGGCGCGCGGTGTGCTGTCGGGCGCGGCGAGTTTTGCTGACAGTCCCGCGACCAGTTGCCCGATCGCATCCGGCGATACCAATTGATCGTCAGCGACCGTCATCGTTTCGACGGTCTTTTCGCGGCGCGCGACACGACCGCTCGAATGACGGGCCAGCTCGTCGACGGTTTCAATCTGTTCGGGCGGTGCCTTGGGCTTAAATCGAAATTCGATTTCGGAGACGGCGCGACTACGCTTCGTCTCGGTCCACTCCACGGTGAAATGCGCCAGTTGGTCGATCTCCGCCTGCGCGACTTTCAGCACCCTGCGACGGAGCTGAGCAAAGTCGGCATAGGCGTCCGGGTCGATACCCAAGGCAGCGCGCAAACCGATTATATCGACTTTCCACACAGGTTGCCGCCGATGCAGGCGAAGCGCCCCTTCCTCATAGAGCTTGAGCGAATAGGCGGATCGGAACCCCAGCACGGCCTGGCGGTGCATGACCGCATAGGTTTCCGATTCTTGGATCAGCTTGCGCGCATCGGGCGTGAACTCCCATTCAATCCACCCGGTTTCCTCGCTCTCTTCGCTTTCCTCCCAGGATCGCAAAATAAGGCTGAATCGCTTGGTCGCACGCTTCCCGCGCCAGGACGTATCATTTTCGGCAAACAGGGTGCCGTGCAATTCCATGAGCAAGTCGAGTATTCGTTCATTGCTCTTGTGACCGCGCCGAATATCGGACTTCCGCAGCCGGTGCCGCATATCGCGCCACGCATCGCCGCCAGCGGAAAGAACCATCAGTGCGAACAGGCGTGAGGCCGCAAGGCTTAGCGATTGACCTTTGACGAAGCGGACTTCGACGAGCTTTCCGGGCTTGGCAAATTCTTCGCCGCCCTTGCGCTGGAGCGTGGCCGCCACCTTCATCGAGCGAGGGGAGACTAATTCCTCTGCTTCGGTTATATCTATCGCTTGCGATTTCCCCATCGCTATCACCTCGCCCTTCATGGGTTGCCTGACCTGTCGCCGTTCGTCAAGTCAGGACAGGATAACGGAAAGGACAGCCCCCAAGACGACAGGTTTGAATCTTCGCGCCAACCCCGGAAAAGCCAAGGAGTCATCACGAGTCGCGCGTTATCGGTCGCGGACCTCGATAAGCGCCACAAAGGGCGAGGGGAGGGACCAATTATCACCGATTTCGCGAATCGCCCCCAAGGCGTCAGGCTCCCCCCGATCGGACAGGTTACGGCCCCCAAACCGACAGGGTTTAGCCCCCAAGGCGTCAGGCTAATGCCCCCAGGACGACAGGATTGACCTTCATTTATCGCGCTAATCCAGATACTTGCCTCCCCCTGAATCATGAATCTTAGAATCTGGAATCACCCCGCCGCATTCGCGACGGGCGTTTTTCATAATGATTCGATTGAAAAGGTGATTCACCCAGCGTTGCGCCAAAGGACCGCGACCGCTGCTCAATAAGGCCGATCGCACCGCGCTCACCCGTTACGCACCTGATCTTGCCGCACGGTCGCAACCGGCAGCTTCGCCGCCGGAGGGCTTGGCAGGGAGGTAAAAGGGCAGGGCGAATAGAATAATCATTGTCGGATTTGTATTATACGCTATTTCCGACACATGACAATCACGACCACGGCAGCGGCGAAAGAGGCTGTGCGGCGGCTGAATGGCACCTGGCACGGCAGTTATGGGAAGGCACTTTGCCCAGCCCATAACGACAAGCGCCCATCGCTTTCGATCACACCGGGCCGAGACGCCGTGCTGTTCCATTGCTTCGCCGGGTGCAGCCAGGCCGCGATCATGGAGGCGTTGTCAAAGAAGGGTGGTTATATCCGTCCCACAGAACGCGATCCCAACCCGCCGCAACGGCGCGACCTCGCACCGCTCGCCCGCGACCTTTGGAGCAAGGCTTTGCCGCTCCCCGGAACGCCCGCCGAACTCTATCTCGAAGGCCGCCGTCTCGGTCATTCGACCATCGGCCGCTATGATCCCGCCGCGCTTACCTATGAAGGCGGCAAGCGCCTTCGCCTTCCGGCTCTGTTCCTGCCCATCATCGAGCGGCGCGAAATCGTCGCCCTGGCCCGCGTGTTCGTCGACCGCGATGGCAACAAGCATCCGTTGCTCGAAGATGCAAAGCGCACTCTTGGAGATCCGCGCGGCGGCGCTGTCCGTATCGGTCAACTGGACGGCGATCACCTCAATCTGGCCGAAGGTTTCGAGGAAGCCGAATCCGTAATAGCCCTGTTTGGCCTTGCGGGCTGCTGGTCCGTGAATGGGGCAGAGCTATATGCACGGGTCCATATCCCCGACCATATCCGTTCGATCACCATCTATTCGCAGCACGGCGCAGCCGCCACCAATGGCATTGCCAAGGCCAGACCGCATCTTGGCGCTCGCGGCCGAACGATCGCGGTCGAGCTGCCACCCCCCGGTGGCGACTGGAACGACGCATGGCGGGCCGCGTGATCGGCCGCATCCCGATCTTCTTTTCAGGCGGGATCATTCTCGCTGCCCTGTTTTCCAAAGCTCACCCCGACTTGATCGCCAATCCGCCGCAAAGCGCGCGCGGGGCGTGCGATCAGTTTGTTGACCAGGCGCTTTGCCAAGTCGCCGGCACCATCGACGCATTGCGGCATGATCGCCCGCCCGTTCCGGGCGTTTCAACCTTCCTCCCCGATCGGATCGAAACCCCCGGTGCCGTCGACCCGGCCATAACCCAGCGCGATATAGCTTCGACCGTCTGCGATCCCGGTTATCTGTCCGCGCGCACGCCCAGGCCGTCATGGACGGCCGCGGTGCGGCGCCGCCTCGCCAGCGCACGGCTTCCCGGCGAAAGCGCGGAGAATTATGCGCTGGATCAGCTCGTCCCGATCTCCCTTGGCGGCGCTGCGTCCGACGCGCGCAATCTGTGGCTCCAATCATGGACCGGGCCGTGGAACGCGAGCCGCAAAGACGCGCTCGAAACCGTGCTGCATCGCATGGTGTGCAACGGGGAACTTGCCCTGGACTCAGCGCGGCACGCGATCGCGAGAGACTGGATCGAGACTTACCGCCGTGTCGTGACACCGCAAAATCTCGCGCGTCATCAGTTGCCGCAGCGGTGGGCCTTGAAGAACGGCGATCAGATCGGGCCGTCGATCCAGACCGGAAACGACCAAGGGCCGGTCATTCTGCAAACGAATATCGAGCGGGGAGGGGGAGCCTATGAGGTTCCCGCCATTCCGGTCGAATGATGATTTCACTGAAGGAAGGGAGTTGAAGCCATGTCGCGTGACACAGCAGAGTTTCATATCATCGGGAATATCGGCAGCATCCGACCGCGTGAGAAGGTCACATATGTCCGGGTCGCCGTAAAATACTCCCGCAAGGAAGGCGATGAATGGACGGAGCATACCCGCTGGAACAGCGTGACTTGCTTCGGCAAAGTGGCTGAGAAGGCGCAGAAGGCTGGTGTTGGCGACCTGGTTCGCATTACCGGAGTCCCTGAGGAAACCGCCTATGAGCGGGGCGGCGAAACCATTTACGGCACCGACCTGATCGCCAAACATTTCCATATTCACAATCGCGCTGGAAACAGTGGCGACGACGCCAGCCCCGATGCAGATTGAGAAGGGGAGGGCGGGGCGGCCTGGCGGCACGGCTCTGCTGCCGGCCATCAGCGGACGCAGGGAGGACTTTCCGCAACCGGCCGTTCGATGCGGCACCGATGGCCTTCGCGCAGGGGTAGTGAATCCGCCAGGATTGACTTGCGCTGCCCTACCTCTCACT
>JAEXAY010000027.1 GCA_023457895.1 Pseudomonadota bacterium | reverse complement strand
TCCAATCTCCGCCAAGCATGCTCAAGCTTCACGATTTTTGCAACAGAGCCCGAAAATGAATGGCGCAACTGGCTGGGTGATAACGAAATCGCTCCCAAGCATCCCGAAAGGCACTTCCTGAAATTCTGTCAGACTTGGTTCGAGAAGCGCGGTCGGCCCTAAGCCGCCGCGTGTGTGAAACCCCGAATCTGCGCGCCCTGCCTGCTTCAAATATCCTAAATTTTTAAGCACCCCCCGATTGACCGATTTTCCCGCGAAAATGGTGCTCAAAAGACCCTCCCAAAACACCTGTTTGTCGTGCATACGCCAGGAACGACCTGGTTTGGGACAAAGCCGCCATTCACGAGTTCCGGCCTGAACGTCAGGTCTCGCCAGGAGCCGACATGCAGTATCTGGTGGATCACCCTCGCACACCGGCTGCATTGGGCAACGAGGAGACGGTCGGCTTTCAGGCACCAACGCTGACTTTCCGGACATCGGGTAACCCTCGCGATACTCGCCGACGACCCATCATTTGCAAAGGTTGTCGGCCGCGCGGCGACTAAACCCTGAATCAGGCGGGCACCACCTTCGCCGTCCGCGAACAGATGATGAGCCTTTTGGCTCCACGCGTCATTGCCACATAGAGATGCCGACGGTCCATCTCGGCTGGGTCGAGGATGACGGCGATATCGGCTTCGAGCCCTTTGAGCAGCAAGGTGCTTCCGACGGTCCGCTTAGCAAGAGGCCGGCCAATGAGGCGCGACCGTTCTCGTTCCTGGACGGCTGCCTCCGCAGGCGTGACATCGGGACAATCGAGGCACTTTTTAAGCATGCGAAGAGCACCGCGCAGGATCGCCGGCCGGTGCGTGCGAACATCGTGCTCGCGTCCGATCTCGACCAAGAGATCGGCAGCCAGGCGGTAGGAGGGCGCTTCGACAAGCTGCATCGCAAGGCCCTCGACAGGCGATGCAGGGCGTCGCTCGCGCCCCGCACGCAGCGTTGCCACCCTACTGAGCAAATTCGCTGCACCGGTGTTGGTCATGACCGTGCTGGCGAACGACACGACATGCTCAAGCAATCCAGCAGACGAAAGATCGAGGCCCTCGCCGAAGGTCACGAGATCGCGCATGTCGACATTCTCGACTGTGACGGCGCCATGGATTTGGCTGGCGAACTGGCGTTGTCCGCTTGGGCTCTTCGAATCGGCGATGATAAGCACCTTCTCGCCCTCTGCCGCAGCCACCGCGCCCGCCCGGAGGCGTCGCTGATGGTCTTCACTGCCATCGAGATGGACCCAGCTAAGGTTTGGCGGGGCGGCCGTAAGGTCAATGCCCTGCCCGGCAATGAGCGAGCGGCGAACATCGAGAAGATACCGACCAAACCCTTCCTCGCCGGAATTGATCCAGCGCCACGGTTCGGTGAGTTCGCCAACGATCGGGAAATGCTTACAGACATGCTGGTCCAATGACGGTAGTTCTGCATTATGTTGATATTGCTTGATAAATATCGACATAAATTGCCTGTGCAGGAACTGTGTAGAATAAATTAGGGTTCTGTGCAGTGTCATGTCGTTTGATCGTGTCTCGGAGTGTGGCAGCGGAGGTGGCATTTGTCCATCAGTTCGTAGTTCAGTAACGAGCCTCACCGGCTCCGTCCGGGCGCATCGCGCTCAATGTCTTGCGCCTTGGCTTTGGCCCTTTTGTCCTTTTCCCGTTTGAGCAAGACAAGAAAGGCACCCATGCGGAGACGATTGGCGTTGCTCTGATCTGGATGATCCTCTGCGCGAGCAATCAGCCGGTCGATGGCCTCGATGGGATGGCGGTCGAGTCGGTCCAGTAATTTGCGGTCGTTGCTCGACAAGCCGATGGCTGCCCCTTGCGGCCACCGCTCAATCATGGCGTCCATGACATTCGCGTTGATGATGTCATCGGGCAAGGCGCTGGACGGCTTGCTGGCGTAGTAAGCACGTGTTGCGATTTCGGCGATGGTCGCCAGCGCCTTGTTCACCTGCGCCTGATGCGCCGCAGCCACTGTTTCCATCGCGTCAACGCGCGCGGCAAGTGTCGCCACCCCTTCGGCAATATCTGTCAGCAACCCTAACAGTGGATCATCCTGCGTGTCACTCATCGGCCTGGCCCTCCACGGTCGCGTTCGCGGTCTTTGGTCCGGTCGCGATCCCGTTCATCATCCTTACGCACCTGCTTGCCCAGTTCGGCAATGCGGGCGCGGAGACGGTTCGCAGCGGTGTCGGGGCCGCAATCCTGCGCCGGTTCCTTATCCGCAGCTTCGGGCGCTGTTGATGGCTCACGCCCCAGCGCCTTGTCGAGACGGCCCCGTAAGGCCGCGATGCGTTCAGGGTCGGCAAACAGCCCGCGCGCCTTGGCGACCATATCGCGGGCGACCTCGCCAAACCGAAACTCGCGCCGCTCGGCAAAGCCGCGCGCTGCGGCATCGGGGAGCGGATAGTCGCTCGCCATGTCCTTTGATCGTTCGCGGGACAGTGTGCGAACAAGTTTGCTTTGATCGGCAAAGTCATCGCGCCCATAATGAACCTGCACCCCGTCACGATGGCGTGTGAGGCCAACATAGGCTGAATGTCGGTCCATACCCGGCGTCGCCAATATATGCGCCTGATCGACCGTCACCCCCTGCGACTTGTGGAATGTGGCGGCATAGCCGTGGTCGATATGGGCATAGTCCTTGAGGTCGAACGATACACTACGCCCGTCATCGGTGCGGACGGCCATATGCCCGGATGATACGCTTTCGATGGTGCCAAGCGTTCCGTTCTTCACCCCCATGCCGCGCTCGTTGCGCAGGAACATCATCCGGTCGCCACTGGCAAACTGGCGCTCGCCACGTTCGGTCTTCACGTCCACGTCGCCACCTAGCTCGCCGCCATCGCGCAGCTTCTCACGGGCGGCGATATTAAGGTCGCGCACCTCGGCATTGGTGTGGGTGAGGATGATCCGGCTCTTGTCGGGGTTGATGGAGCGCGCCTCATCCCAGCCCTCAACAAGCTCGGCGCGCGCATATTCGCGCGTCTCGGCACCGTGAACCATACCGTTTTCGCCATAGGCATGAATGGCCTCGCCCGTCCGTCCGGTGGCGAGTGCGCGGGTTGCACCGCGTTGCCAGTCGTCGCGCTGCCGCCTGATCTCGGTGATCTCAACCGCGCCGTGGGCCTCTGCGAGCGAACGGAACGCAGCCCCCGCTTCGATGGCCTGCAACTGCTCGGGGTCGCCAACCAGCACGACCTTCGCGCCTGCGTCACGCGCTGCCGACAACACCCGCTCCATCTGGCGCGTCCCGGTCAAGCCCGCCTCGTCGATGACTAGCACGTCCCGGTCGCCAAGCAATTCGCGCCCCTCTTTCCATTGGTATTCAAGGCTTGCGATTGTCCGCGACGTGATGCCCGAACCGGCTTCTAGATTTTCAGCAGCGATGCCTGAAAGCGATGCGCCACGCACATTATAGCCTTCACGTTCCCAAGCATCGCGCGCCACGCCTAGCATCGCCGACTTGCCGCTACCGGCATAACCAACGACCGAGGCAAGGTCGCACTGGCTGGTGACATGATCGAACGCATCGCGCTGCTCACCCGACAAAATCATCCCGCGCTCTGCTGCGTTATCAAGCGCCGCATGGCGGTTACGATCCGCAACGCCGTGGCGTTCGCTGGTCGCCAGCATCGACGCCGACAAGCCAAGCCGTTCCTCCACCGCGATCATGTCGCGGCTGGTAAACCGTTCCTGATCCTTGCCGTCCTTGCCCAATGCGACAAGCTCCGGGGAACTCCGCACCGATGCCATGACGCTATCGAACTGATCCTTGCCGTCGCTGTGCCGAAACGCAAACTGAGCAAGATCGCGCATCGTGAACGTAGCTTGGCTATGCGTGATAGCGTGGAGCGCAATGGCAGGGTCGGCAATAATCTTGTCGCCATTCTCGCGCGCGATCCGCATATGATCGTCGGCGCGCTCGGCGTCTTCGCTGTTCATCTCTCGGCGGCTTCCCGCTGCACCAATCTTGTGCTGCGGTTCAAGCGGGATGCCTTGGGCCTCCAACGTCCGGTGATCGACACGGGCATCAAGGCCAAGCTCGGCCATGCGCGTGTTCACATGATCGGCCCAGCTCTCGCGCCATGCTCCCAAAAGCTCTTTGCTGTTCCAGTCGCGCTCCTTCTGGCCAAAGCCGTCCGGGCCGACTTCGCGCATCGACAACATGACATGGGCATGGGGCTTGGGGCTGCCATCGGCGGCCTTGTCCCAATGGAGATTGAGGTCGGCAATCATCCCCCTCGCCACAAACTCGCGGGCGACAAAATCGCGCGCCAGCGCGATGCCGTCAGCCTCGGACATCTCCCTTGGAATCGCAAACTCGACATCGCGCGCAAGCTGCGCGTCCTTCCTGACCTCGCCTTGCTCGACTGCGTTCCAGAGGGTTTCGCGGTCTGCGAGCCGTTCCGGCGCATCCTGCGGCAGCATGATCTCGGAATGAACGACACCGGCCTTGTTGGTGAAGTCATGGCTGCGGCCAAGCCGGTCGTCGGTCAGCCGTTCGGCGGCGCGGTAGGCAGCCGATGCAACCGCGCTCGAACCATTGGCGCGACTGACAACTTTGGCAGAGAAATGGTAGATCGCCATAGCACTGCAAAGTCTCTCACTTTCAAGCAACGTTGGCAACAACGTATAAGCGCGCACTCAAAACTGTCTTCGCCATTTTTGGCGTGACTTGCTTCGCTTTGTGAATGACGATGTTGTCAGAAATGCAATTTGCAGATACGCTTGCGTTCTAAATGCAAGTAATCGGAGAAACGCTATGCGTAAAGTCCGGGATTATGATGCTGAACTAAAAGCCCTGAGCGACAAGGCGCGGCTGATTAAAGCCCGCAAAGTCGAACAGCTTGGCGCGCTCGTTGTAGCGACTGGTGCCGATGCACTTGACCTTGAAGTCATCGCCGGGATGCTCCGGCACGGCGTAATGGAAGCCAAGCGAGAGTCTGTAAAGGAGGGCTGGCGCGCAGACGGTGCCACCTTTCTCAGAGGGCGCGGGCGCAAAAATAATCAAGCTGCTGAAGGCGACGGAACAGGCGCTGGCTAGAAACGTGGCGGCGCGGCGGCGGGCTGAATCAGGCCAGCGCCGCTCCGATACAAGGGAGTGGGTGGTGGAGCGACGCGAGCGGACAAGGCATCTGATCGAACTGGGCGGACTCGTCCAGAAATCAGGCTTGGTCGAACTCGCAGGCGATGATCGCGCCACGCTCTATGGCGCGATGCTCGATCTTGCGGGTCGCGCTAATGGCGATGACAGCGTGAACGCGCTGGCGCTGTGGAAGCGCCGTGGCAAGCGGGCATTCGATGCCGAAGCGGAAGCTACGGAAACCGCATCTTCTGCTGATGCACCCGGCGGGGAGGATTGATTGGTGAAAGGTCGGCTCCTCGGTTGCGCGTTAATGCTGTTCGCCGGGGTGCTGCTCATCGCGTGGTGGCTGCCCAAGACGCACACGGCATTCTGGTCGATTCTGATTGGTGGCCTCGCCGCGTGGATCGGGGGCATCTACCTAAAGGTCAGGTTCGCCCGCCCTGACGATACACTTGGCTCCGCGCAGTTCGGATCGCGCGCCGATGTGAACGCGCTGGCGAAGAACAAGGGCGACCTGCTGATCGGGCGCGATACCTTTGGCCGATTGCTCCGTTATGACGGCCCTGCCCATCTTATCACCATTGCCCCGACGCGCTCGGGCAAGGGTGTCGGCTCGATCATTCCCAATCTCTTGACCGCCAATCGGTCGGTCGTCTGTATTGATCCCAAGGGTGAGAATGCCCGTGTGACGCTGCGCCAGCGCGAAGTGTTCGGCCCGGTTCATTGCCTCGATCCATTCGGTATCTCGGGACGGGCAACGGCCCGCTACAATCCGCTCGACCGGCTGGATGCCGAAAGCCTCGATCTGGCCGAAGATGCCATGACGCTCGCCGACGCGCTGGTGTTCGACGAAAATGAAACCGAAGCGCATTGGAACGAAGAAGCCAAAGCCCTGATCTCGGGCATCATCCTGTATGTCGTCTACCATGATGATGCCGCACACCGGAACCTGACCAGCGTTCGGGATTATCTCACCCTTGCGCCCGATGATTTCACTGCGCTGCTAACGGTGATGCAGGCGAGCGACGGCGCGGGCGGATTGATCGCGCGCGCTGCCAATCGCTACCTCAGCAAATCGCACCGCGAAGCGGCGGGCGTGTTGTCAGGCGCGCAGCGCCACACCCATTTTCTCGACAGCCCGCGCATAGCCCAGGTCGTGAATGGATCTGATTTCACCTTTGCCGATCTCAAGGACAATGTGGCAACGGTGTTCCTGATCTTGCCCCCTGATCGGCTCGATACCTATTCGCGCTGGCTGCGCCTGCTTGTGGCGCAAGCCATCAACGAAATGGCGAGGTCGTCCGCCAAGCCGCCGCGCCCGGTGCTGTTCCTGCTCGACGAATTTGCCGCGCTCGGGCGGCTGCAACCCGTCGAGCGCGCAATGGGCCTGATGGCAGGTTACGGCCTGCAACTCTGGCCGATCTTGCAGGACATTCACCAGTTGCGCAGCCTGTATGGGAAGAACGCCGGGACGTTCCTGTCCAACGCCGGTGTCCTCCAGGCATTCGGGGTCAATGACTATGATACCGCCGATATGCTCTCAAAGACGATGGGCCGCGAAACCATCGCCTACGAAACCGGCGGACAGAGCGAGCGGGACGTGATCGTCAAAGACCCCGAACGATCCGTGAGCAAGACCCAGCACCTCGCAACCCGCAATCTCATGGACCCTAATGAAATCATGAAACTCGCGCCCGATACGCTGCTGCTCATGCGCGTCGGTGAAAGCCCGCTGATCGTGAAAAAACTGCGCTACTACGCGGACAAGGAATTTGCCGGACTGTTCGACAAAAGCTGATTGAAGCGGGGCGGCTACGCCGCCCCGCTGGATGGTCAGTCCTGCATATCGTCTTCGACAGTCTTGACCTTGGCTTTGGCGAGGATCGCGAAACCATCGGCGATGAGATCGACCGAGTAGTTGGTTCTGCCATCGGCTTGGTAGCTCGACTGGCCGATGCGCCCGGTGAGACGGACAAGATCGCCAACGGTTGCTTTTTCGAGCCGCTCGCGCAATTCGCCAAACAGGGTGATGCGATGCCATTGCGGATCGGACTTCCATGTTTCGCCTTCGCGGCGGTTGTAATTGGTGGCGACGGAGATGTGGGTGACTTTCTTGGCGGCGTCGATCCTGCCGAGCCGTCCGATGATGTGAAATTCGACGATGTTCTGCACTGTCTGTCTCCTGATCGTGTCAGGCGAAATGTCCTGACGGACATGACAAGGCCGCGCGCCGCCTGCGCGCCAGCCAAAAAACGGAGGCTCCATTCATGGAAACCGTAGGCGCAACGCGCCGGTTTTTTGCTTGCGGGTATGAAGGCGGTGCAAGCGACCAATTTCCGTCAATCAAGGACAGGTGCTGATACGCGTCAGATGAGCAACGTGCGGTATTCTTACGCCAAACGCATTGGCGGGTGCGAGTCTAGAATCCAAGCCGCGTGCGATTTCTGCTATTGCGATTTATTCGCAACAAATCTATTTCGTTCGAAAGGGATTAAGAATGATTCGCAAGTTGCTCGTTTTGATGTTGGCCGGTTGCTCATCTCAGGCCATCGCACAGACACCGGAAGCCGATGATAATTCCAGTGCGGATATTGTCGTTACCGGCACGGCCTACCGTGGCGAGGTCGCCTCGGGCGGCGCGCGAATTGATGCGAAGATCGAGGACTTGCCGCTATCCATCAGCGTCGTGACAGAGGCGGTCGTCGAAGATCGCCAAGTTCGCAACATCCGCGAACTCGCCGACAATGTCGCAGGCGTGCAATCGCGGTCGAGTGGCGCACAGGCATTTTCGACCGATTTCACAATCAGGGGTTTCCAAGGCTTTGCGACCGGCGTTTCAATCAATGGTTTTCGTGTCGATGGATATGCCGCCGGCCGTGACCCGGCTGTTGTTGATCGGGTCGAGTTCATCAAAGGTCCGGCCTCGGTGCTCTATGGGGCGTCGAGCGCGCTGTCGGGACTCGCCAACATCGTTACCAAGACGCCGCGAAGCGACAATTTCCTCGAAGTCGAACTGACCGGCGGCCAGTTTGGTTATGGCCGGGCCGCAGTGGATGCCAATGTGCGTCTGACGGACACGCTTGATGGGCGGCTAAATACTGCTGTCACCATTGAAGATCCTCTGAACGCCTTCACCGACCTCGAAAGCCAGTTGGTCGCGCCATCGCTGCGCTGGCGTCCGCTGCCCGGCGTCGCGATTCTGGCGGAAGGCATTTACTTTCACGGCGTCCAGCCGACGCGCGAGGCGGGCCTCTACCGCAACTACGCGCGGTATTTTACACTGCCCGACCGTTTCAAGCTGGGCGATTACGCTGACCGCAACACGGGCGACACATATAGCGGACGGATTGAGGCAACGTGGGACATTGCGCCCAATCTGACGTTTCGGCAGGGCGTCAATGTGCAGCAGTATGATGAGGTCAACCTTGCGGTCGCGCCAACTTATGGCAACAATTTCATCACGCCGAATGTGGTAGAGCGCGCGGTTTCCTATGGCACCGGCGACAACTACGACTTTTCGAGCCAGACCGAATTGCGCTGGACGGTGCAGACTGGACCGTTCCGTCACAAGCTATTGATCGGTTACGAGCGCAGCTATCAGGATTTTGCTTACAGCTTTACCCCAGAAATCCCCTACGCGCCGCTCGATCTCAACAACCCGGTTTACGGTGCACCGCTGCCCGCGCTGCCGTTCGACGAACCCGGCGCGACGCGGACATGGACCAATGCCATTTATGCCCAGGATTTCATCGAACTCGGCGATCACTGGAAGCTGCTGGCGGGCCTGCGCTACGACATGACCAAAGCGCAGTATTTCTATTGCCAGACGCCGGGCTGCCTCCAGAGCAATGACCCCGCAGTCAACGGTGCCTCGCCGGCTGGTAAGGAAAATGCCTTCTCGCCGCGCCTTGGTCTCGTCTGGCAGCCGACCGAACGGACGACGGTCTTTGCATCATGGTCGAAATCGTTCGCGCCGCAGCCCTATGCCGACCGGCAGGGCAATTTGCTGCCGCCGGAACGCGGCACGCAATATGAAATTGGTGTCCGCCAGCACCTGTTGAGCGAGGGGCGGCTGGTCTTGTCGCTCGCGGCATTCGATCTTACCCGCCAGAATGTGACTGAAACCGACCCTGTTGATGACAATTTCTCGGTTGCAATCGGGGAACAACGCGCAAAGGGGTTCGAGGCCGAACTCACCGGCAAGCTGCTGCCGTGGATCGATCTCGTGGCAACCTACGCCTATGTTGATGCCAAGGTCACAAACAGCAATGTCGCGGTGACGGGCATCCCAATTGGCACACAATTGTCCGAAGCGCCGCGCCACAGTGCTAGCCTATTTACCAAGATAGCTTTTGAGCCTCTCGGCTTGCCAGATACTGCCGTATCGGTGGGTGTCTACTATCTCGGTCGCCGACCGACCCGCGATTATTTCTCGCCACCCGATCCAAGCGTGACCTTCTACAGTGC
>JAEXAY010000026.1 GCA_023457895.1 Pseudomonadota bacterium | reverse complement strand
GATTTTACTTGCATTTTAGAAATCGTTTGTGCCTCCTTTACAATTTCGCCATGCGAGATATTTTTCACCTCGTTGATTTTAGACTCAAATAATGACAAGTCATCAATTCCGATTGTTTTGTCTTTGCTTAGATTCTGAAATTCTTTTGCAAGGATATTGGATTCTGCAATGACCATATTTTTCTCCACCAAAGCTTGATCTTCACTAGCCACATAGCCCAAAAGTGGGAAGATCTGTCCCATGAGGATAATAATGGCAATACCATTCATAAACCCAGAAATTACGGGATACGGAATGTATTTGATGTATTTTCCAACACCAATGATGCCCAGGAGCACCTGGAAAATTCCTGCGAGAAAGAAGACACTTAAGATTGCGGGCATGGCGCTTCCCAAATCACCATTGAAACTTTGAACGATTTCAGAAACCACCACCACACTTACGGCGGTCATAGGCGCTGTGGGACCCGAAATCTGAGGTTGAGTAGAACAGAATAAAGAAGAGAAGAAACCGATAGCGATAGCCCCGAAAAGCCCCGCTGCAGCACCCAATCCGGATTGTTCACCAAAAGCTAATGCTAATGGTAACGCGACAATTCCCGCGGTAATTCCCCCGAAAAAATCTCCTTTAATGTTCTTGAAAGTAAAATAATCTTTAAACATATATGTATTTTTCAAGCCTAAAGTTATTCATAAAATCTATAATATGCAAAAACATTATAGAAAAAATACATAATTAAGCGAAATTAATACGTTTCTACTTTGGAAAATTCCTTTATTAAAAGTACCTTAGCATTATAAAATCATCTGATATGAAAAAAATCATATTTTCAGCCGCGTTAGTTGGCTTAGTAGCGGTTAGCTGCAGCAAAAAAGAGGAAGGAAATACATCGGCAATTTCTACCGAAGAACTTCCAACAGTAGAAACCAACATTCAGACCGAGCCCTCGGCGCTAGATCTTAATAACACGCAAAAAGAAGTCATCATTGGCTATAAAGCAGTTGATGGAAGCCGTGCCACTGCAACCTTAACCAATACGGATAAGTCCAACGTCATCTTGATTAAAGCTAATAATCATATGTTCCAACTGGATCGTAAGGAATTAACCGATACTGGTGCTAAATACGAGAGAAACGGCGTTAATGCAGAGATAAAAGGAGATTCTTTATTTATTATGCAAGGAGATACGGTGATTGAACTTGTACGCTTCTAAGTAGTTTACTAGATAATCGAATACTAAAAAAGCCCTTTTTCAAGGGCTTTCTTTTATTTTTATGGATTTAGTTGATCCAGTATTGGTGTTTTGATGGCAGAAATATCCATTTGTACCTTTTCGTTTAATTGATCAAAAATCAGAATTTCGTTTCGACCTTTATTCAACCAAACCCCTGGCACATATAGCGTTTGTTGCGGGCCGACTTTCCAAAAACGACCGAGATTTTTACCATTAATAAAAACTAGTCCTTTGCCCCAATCACGCATATCTAGAAAGGTATCGCCAACTTCATTTAGCGTAAATTCGCCTTTGTACAGTGTCGGTAAATTTTTCTGAGACTGTGTTTGATTCGGGTTAAGCTTTGCAAAATTCGACATCTTCAGAATCCCCGCATCGAATGGCAACTGCACCATCTCCCAATCGCCGGTAATTTCGACATCGTCTATCTTCACAGGCTCTACAATACCTTTTGTATTTTCGATGATTTTAGCACCGTAGTTTATCCGTCCCCAATTCTCCACTAAAATCTCTAATGTAGCATTGAACGGAATTTCTATTGGCATGGTGTAGTTTTTATAATAACGGTTTAGTTCACCGACTTTCTCACCGTTGATATACACTGTTGCATAGTCACGCAGACCACTCAAGTCTAATGTACCGGAAATCGGCTGATTAAAGTGCTTACGGTATAGCACATAACCGAAACCTTGGTTCATCTGTTCAAAAGTAAGTGGCTTTTCATTGGTTATTTTTTCTTTTTTGTCTGTGAAAGCCAACAAACTGTACGCGTCGGTTAATTTTATTTTCGGAATTTCGATTACAGCAACAGGTTTCGGAACTTCCGGTAGCTTTTCTTTACTGTACTTGGCTATGACATTACGTATGGAATCATACTTCGGTGTTCTCCAACCAGCTTCAGTTATAGGAGCGTCATAGTCATACGATGTTAAATCCGGTTGAATGTCATGATTTTTATCGTAATTGGCGCCACTGGTAAAACCAAAATTGGTTCCTCCATGTACCATATAATAGTTAAAAGAAACATCATTGGCCAAATATTTATCCGTCTGACGCGCAATTTTTCCAGCATCAACACGCGGAAACTTCTCTGCCCAATGTCCTAACCAACCTGGGTAGAATTCGGCAACCATATACGGCCCTTTTCCGTTATGATATTCGTTAACCACTTTTTTCAATTTCTCAACATCATTCTCGCCATTGGCAGTTGGGAGCGCCCCGACAACTGTACCACCCTCAAAAAGCCATGAACCATCGGAGGTGAACATCGGTACCGAAAAACCGAGATCATGTAATTGCTGAATAACCTTCGCATTGTAAGCGCGATGACTTTCTAACGAGAGGTCTTTCCGTTGAACGACAAACGAGCCAAATTCATTTTCGCCCTGAATCATGATAATTGGGCCGCCATTGGTTATTTGTAAGTCTTTAACTTGCGTATATAACTGACTTAGATATTTCTTTGTTTCGGCTAGAAAAGGTGCATTATCTTCTCTAATTTTCAGTCCAGCCACGTTCTGCAGCCACCAAGGATAGCCGCCAAATTCCCATTCTGCACATACATAGGGGCCAGGACGAAGTATTACATATAAACCAACCTCCTGTGCTTTTTTAATAAAGCGCTTCAAATCCTTTTCACCACTCCAATTCCACTGGTTGGGACTTTCTTCGTGGTAGTTCCAAAAAACGTAGGTTGTCACCGTATTTAGACCCATTGCTTTCATCATCTGCAGTCGATGTTTCCAATACTGTGAGGGTACTCTTGGATAGTGGAGCTCACCAGAAAGAATTCGGGTGGGCTTGTTGTTTAAATAAAAATGACCGTCCTTAATTTCAAAAGTTTCTTTTTTCTTTTGAGCAAATGCGAAAACGGTGATGAGAAAAGATAGAGCAATAAAAATCCGACGTGTTGTCATAAAGGTTGTAAATATGAAGCAAGGTACTAAAAAACTGGAAATCACAAGTTATACATAATAAAAAAAGCCACCTGAATCAGGTGGCTTATATCTGAGGGTAGAATACTCTTACTCTTCAGTTTTTTCTTCAGTAGAATCTGCTTTTGGCTCTTCAGTTTTTTCAACTTTTGCCTCTGGCTTAGCTTCTGCAACGGCTTCAGTTTTCTTAGCTGTTGTTGATTTTCTACTTCTTCTTGTTGTCTTCTTCTCTTCTGCGTTAGGGTTGTAAAGCTCATTGAAGTCTACTAACTCGATAATTGCTGTATCAGCTGCATCTCCAGGTCTGAAACCTGTTTTGATGATTCTTGTGTAACCACCATTACGTTCAGCGATTTTTGGAGCTACTGTTCTGAATAATTCAGAAACCGCTTCTTTGTTTTGTAAGTAAGCGAAAACAGTTCTTCTATTATGTGTAGTATCTTCTTTTGCTTTAGTAAGAATTGGTTCAACAAATACTCGTAAAGCTTTTGCTTTAGCAACCGTAGTGTTGATTCTTTTATGCTCGATAAGAGAACAAGCCATATTAGAAAGTAATGCGCTTCTGTGAGAAGCTGTTCTTCCTAAGTGATTGAATTTTTTCCCGTGTCTCATTGTTAATTATTTATCAGCGTCTAATTTATATTTTGCTACGTCAAAACCGAAGTTAAGACCTTTGGAATGAACTAATTCTTCAAGTTCTGTCAATGATTTCTTTCCGAAATTTCTGAATTTCATCAAATCAGACTTACTATAAGAAACCAGCTCACCAAGAGTTTCTACTTCAGCAGCTTTTAAGCAATTCAGTGCACGTACAGAAAGATCCATATCGGCAAGTTTTGTTTTAAGAAGCTGTCTTGTATGTAAAGTTTCTTCGTCGTACTGGATGGATGCTTTTACAGCTTCTGTCTCCAAAGTAATTCTCTCATCAGAGAATAACATGAAGTGGTAGATTAAAATCTTAGAAGCTTCTGTAAGGGCATTCTGAGGGGTGATAGACCCGTCAGTTTCGATATCCAATACAAGTTTTTCGTAGTCTGTTTTTTGCTCTACACGGTAATTTTCAATAGAATACTTTACTTTTTTGATTGGGGTAAAGATGGAGTCGATTGCAATGGTGCCGATAGGCGCATTGTTCGATTTGTTTTGTTCTGATGGAACATATCCTCTTCCTTTTTCAATATTAAAAGTAATCTCGAAAGTAACGTCTTTTGTTAAGTTGCAGATAATAAGCTCAGGGTTCAAAACCTCAAAACCAGCCATCGTACTTCCTAAATCTCCAGCAGTTACTGTTTCTTTACCAGAAATCTTTACTGTTACCTGCTCATTAGCTTGCCCTTCCGCTTTTGCCTTTAATCTCAATTGCTTTAGGTTCAAGATAATCTCAGTAACGTCTTCAATAACTCCTAGAATGGTTGAAAACTCGTGCTCTACACCTTCAATTTTGATAGATGAAATAGCATATCCTTCTAGAGAAGAAAGAAGTACTCTTCTCAAAGCATTACCGATAGTAAGACCGAAACCTGGCTCTAATGGTCTGAACTCAAATTGTCCTTTGAAATCATCAGAGTTTAGTAGTATTACTTTATCGGGTTTTATGAATTGTAAAATTGCCATATTGTTGGTTGAGCAAAAATTTAGATTAAAATTATTTAGAGTATAGTTCGACGATCAACTGTTCTTTGATGTCCTCCGGAATTTGGATTCTTTCAGGAGCAGAAATGAAAGTACCTTCTTTCTTCTCGTCGTTGAATTGTAACCACTCATAGTTTGCTTTTGATGCAAGTGCATCTGCAACTACTTCTAGTGATTTTGATTTTTCTCTTACTGCAACCACATCACCAGCTTTCAATAAGTAAGAAGGGATATTTACGATCTCTCCGTTTACTGTGATATGTCTGTGAGAAACCAACTGTCTTGCACCAGCTCTTGATTTTGAGAAACCAAATCTGTATACAACGTTATCTAATCTTGACTCACATAATTGCAAAAGAACTTCACCGGTAACACCTTTGCTTCTATCTGCTTTATCAAAAAGATTTGCAAATTGTCTTTCAAGGATACCGTACGTATATTTTGCTTTTTGTTTTTCTGCAAGCTGAATAGCGTATTCCGACTTCTTCGCACCTCTTCTTTTGTTCGGTCCGTGTTGTCCTGGTGGTTGGTTTTTTCTTCTTTCGAAGTTTTTATCGTCTCCGAAGATTGCTGCACCAAATTTTCTAGCAATCTTAGTTTTAGGTCCAATATATCTTGCCATAATGGTATAATTCTAAAAAATTAAACTCTTCTTCTTTTAGGTGGTCTACAACCGTTATGTGGCATTGGAGTCACATCTACGATTTCGCTAACTTCAATTCCTGAATTGTGAATTGATCTGATTGCAGATTCTCTACCTGCACCAGGTCCTTTCACAAACACCTTCACTCTTCTAAGACCAGCTTCGTGTGCAACTGCTGCACAGTTTTCCGCTGCCATTTGAGCTGCGAAAGGAGTATTCTTTTTAGAACCTCTGAATCCCATTTTACCGGCAGATGCCCAAGAGATTACCTCTCCGTTTTTATTCGTCAAAGAAATAATAATGTTGTTGAATGATGCTTGGATATGAGCTTCCCCGATCGCTTCAACTTTTACTTTTCTCTTTTTTACAACTTTAGTTTGTTTTGCCATAATTCCTAACGATTATTTACTAGCTTTTTTCTTGTTAGCAACAGTTTTTCTTCTTCCTTTTCGGGTTCTAGAATTGTTTTTCGTTCTTTGGCCTCTTAAAGGTAATCCTAGTCTGTGACGTATTCCTCGTTGGCATCCTATGTCCATCAATCGCTTGATGTTCAATTGCACTTCAGAACGCAATTCTCCTTCAACTTTTACGTTGTCTAAGATATAAGTTCTGATTGCTGCCAATTCATCGTCATTCCATTCGTTGACTTTCTTGTCTTCGCTGATTCCAGCGCTTTTCAAAATTTCTGAAGCTGTACTTCTTCCAACACCGTAGATGTATGTAAGACCAATAACGCCTCTTTTGTTCTTTGGTAAATCAATACCTGAAATTCTCGCCATAATTTAATTGCGGTTCTTAACCTTGTCTTTGTTTAAATTTAGGGTTCTTTTTGTTGATTACGAATAGTACGCCTTTTCTACGTACGATTTTGCAATCAGCACTTCTTTTTTTGATAGATGCTCTAACCTTCATTTTGTTATTTTTAATATCTAAAAGTTATTCTCCCTTTAGTCAAGTCATAAGGAGAGAGTTCGAGTCTTACCTTGTCTCCAGGTAAGAGTTTAATATAATGCATTCTCATTTTACCAGAAATATGGGCAATCAATACGTGCCCATTTTCTAGTTCTACACGGAACTGCGCGTTGGAAAGCGCTTCCGTAATCACGCCGTCTTGTTCTATATGTTTCTGTTTTGCCATTTACTTTATTAAAGGTTTGATGATCTTGATAATTTAGATTGCATCAACCCATCATAATGATGGTTCAGCAGATACGTATTAATTTGTTGGACAGTGTCTAAAACAACACCCACCATAATTAACAACGATGTACCCCCAAAAAAGAGAGCAAATCTATCTGTCTGAACAAACGTCCCGTGCACTATTGCCGGAAGGACTGCAAAGATAGACAAAAATATTGCACCTGGCAAGGTTATCTTTGATAAAATATCATCTAGGTAATCTGCCGTTTCTTTTCCAGGTCTTACTTTTGGAATAAGCCCACCATTACGCTTCAAATCATCAGCCATCTGATTTACAGGAATGGTAATCGCTGTATAGAAAAATGAGAAAATTATAATCAATAACGCAAACAATACGTTGTACTGCCAGCTAAAAACATTTTTGAAACCAGCCAAAAACGTATTTGATTCATCAACTTTCGTAAGTAGTCCTGGTACAAACATCAATGCTTGTGCAAAGATGATAGGCATTACACCTGCGGCATTCACCTTCAATGGGATCCATTGTCTAGCGCCTTCCATCAAGTTTCTGCTTACACCACCTCTTGCCTGGGCTCTACTTACGTACTGGATTGGAATTTTTCTAACTGCTACTGATAAAATAATAGCCAATAGAATTACCAACAACCAGAATACAATTTCTATTAGGATCATAATGCTTCCCAATCCACCTTTACCATTCTGTGTCAAAACTTCTTGGTAGAAAGCAGTAGGAAGATCCGCAAGGATACCCACCATAATCAAAATAGAAATACCATTACCAATACCTTTGTCCGTAATCTTCTCTCCTAACCACATTGCAAATACAGAACCTGCTACCAGGATAATGATACTTGGTAACCAGAACATCACAGAGTTTGGATCTATGTAATATGCTGCAGCAAATTGTGAATAAGGCAAGAAAAATTGTGTCACAGATGTCAAATAAGAAGGCGCTTGTACTAGACAAACCAAAATAGTCAGCCATCTTGTGATCTGGTTCAAAGTGTTTCTTCCACTTTCTCCGTCTTTTTGCAACTTCTGAAGATATGGGATTGCCATACCCATCAGCTGTACAATGATTGATGCAGAAATATATGGCATGATTCCTAATGCCATAATAGAAGCACGGCTAAATGCTCCACCTGTGAAAGATGACAATAAACCCAAAAGGCCGGCCCCTTGTTGGTTCCCGCCTTGGTTTTGATAATGTTGTAATAGGTTTCCTACTTCTGCAGTGTTGATTGCAGGTAGAGAAACATAAGATGCGAATCTATACACAAGGACCAAAGAAAGCGTCAAGAGAATCTTGTCTCTAAGCTCTTTTAGGCTCCAAATGTTTTTAAGTGTTTGTATAAATTCTTTCATTATATATTAATTAAAGAGTAATTGCTTTACCTCCAGCTTTGTTGATCGCCTCTTCAGCAGATTTAGTAAACTTGTCAGCAGAGATAGAAACACCAGATTTCAAATCACCTCTTCCTAGGATTTTTACCAATTCGTTTTTAGATGCAAGACCGTTTTCTACCAATACGTCTCTAGTGATATCACCAGTGATGTTTTTGGTATCGATCAAAGTTTGGATAGTATCAAGATTGATTGCTCTAAACTCTTTTCTATTAATATTTTTGAAACCAAATTTTGGTAATCTTCTTTGCAAAGGCATCTGTCCACCTTCGAAACCGATTTTCTGAGAATAACCAGCTCTCGCTTTCTGACCTTTATGTCCTTTTGTTGAAGTACCACCGTATCCACTTCCTTGACCTCTACCAATTCTTTTTGTACTGAATGTAGAGCCAGTTGATGGTTTTAAGTTATTTAAATTCATTGTTGTATTGTAATTGAGATTATAGATTAAAAGATAAGAGATAAGAGACTTCTAAATTAGAGTCTCTTCTCTCTATGTCTAATGTCTTATTTCTGAACTTCTAATAAGTGACTTACAGAAGCAATCATTCCTAAAATAGAAGGCGTAGCTTCGTGCTCTACAACTTGTTGAAGTCTTTTAAATCCTAGTGCTTCTAGTGTTCTTTTTTGAGTTTTAGAACGATTAATAGCACTTCTAACTAATTTTACTTTGATTGTTGCCATTGCTATATTGATTAACCGTTAAACACTTTATCCAAAGAAACACCTCTCATTCTTGCAATCTCTTCTGGTCTTCTGATGTCCAACAATGCGTTGAAAGTAGCTTTCACAACATTGTGCGGGTTAGAAGAACCTTTAGATTTTGACAATACATCGTGTACACCTGCAGACTCTAGTACCGCTCTTACAGCACCACCAGCGATAAGCCCTGTACCGTGAGACGCAGGTCTCAAGAAGATATCAGCACCTCCGTATCTAGCAGAAGTTTGGTGAGGAATTGTGTGGTTGATTACAGGAACCTTAACCAAGTTTTTCTTAGCATCTTCTACCGCTTTCGCAATAGCAGAAGCAACTTCCTTAGATTTTCCAAGTCCGTAACCGATAACACCATCTTCGTTTCCTACAACAACAATTGCAGAAAATCCGAATGCTCTACCACCTTTGGTTACTTTAGTTACTCTATTAACAGCAACCAGACGATCTTTTAATTCTAATCCTCCAGGTTTTACTCTTTCTATATTACTATCTACCATGTTTTCTGAATTTTTAAAATTAGAATTTAAGACCAGCCTCTCTAGCACCGTCAGCAAGAGCTTTCACTCTACCGTGATACACGAATCCATTTCTGTCAAATACAATACTCTCAATACCAGCCGCTTTTGCTTTTTCAGCAATTGCTTTACCTACCGCAGTAGATACTTCTGTTTTTGTACCTTTAGCGTCAACTCCTTTATCTCTAGAAGAAGCAGATGCTAATGTTTTACCTTCCTTGTCATCTACCAATTGTGCGTAG
>JAEXAY010000025.1 GCA_023457895.1 Pseudomonadota bacterium | reverse complement strand
TCTTCGAGGAAAGGCATGTCCTCAACCGGCAGGATGCGGCTGATGATGCCCTTGTTCCCGTGGCGGCCGGCCATCTTGTCGCCCGGCTGCAGCTTGCGCTTCACCGCGACGAACACCTTGACCATCTTCAGGACACCCGGCGCGAGTTCATCGCCGCGCTCGAGCTTTTCACGGCGGTCCTCGAACTTCTCGACGATCAGCTTGACGGCTTCGTCATACTGCGCCTTGACCGCTTCAAGATCGGCCTGACGCTTGTCGTCCTCGACCGCGAACTTCCACCATTCATGCTTTTCAACCTCGCCGAGCAGCGCCGCGGTGATGGCTTCGCCCTTCTTGACGCCCTTGGGGGCCGCCGAGATGGTCTGGCCGAGCAGCATTTCGGACAGGCGGTTGTAGGTCGCGCGGTTCAGAATGCCGCGTTCGTCTTCGCGGTCCTTGGTCAGGCGGTCGATTTCCTCGCGTTCGATCGCCATCGCACGCTCGTCCTTGTCGATGCCGTGGCGGTTGAACACGCGCACTTCGACGACCGTTCCGGCCACGCCCGGCGGCAGGCGCAGCGAGGTGTCACGCACATCGCTTGCCTTTTCGCCGAAGATCGCGCGGAGCAGTTTTTCTTCCGGCGTCATCGGGCTTTCGCCCTTGGGCGTGATCTTGCCGACCAGGATGTCGCCCGGCTCGACTTCGGCACCGATGTAGACGATGCCCGCCTCGTCGAGGTTGCGCAGCGCTTCTTCACCGACGTTCGGAATGTCGCGGGTGATGTCCTCCGGCCCGAGCTTGGTGTCGCGCGCCATGACTTCAAATTCCTCGATGTGGATCGAGGTGAAGACGTCGTCCTTCACGATGCGTTCGGAAATGAGGATCGAGTCTTCGTAATTATATCCGTTCCACGGCATGAACGCGACCAGCACGTTGCGGCCAAGCGCGAGTTCGCCCAGTTCGGTCGACGGGCCATCGGCTATGATGTCACCTTCATTGACCGTATCGCCGACCTTCACCAGCGGACGCTGGTTGATGCAGGTCGACTGGTTCGAACGCTGGAACTTCTGCAGCGTGTAGATGTCGACGCCCGACTTTCCGGCTTCGACCTCGCCGGTCGCGCGCACGACGATACGGGTCGCGTCGACCTGATCGACGATACCGGCGCGGCGCGCGGCAATCGCGGCGCCCGAATCGCGCGCCACGGTTTCTTCCATGCCGGTGCCGACGAAGGGCGCTTCCGCCTTGACGAGCGGCACAGCCTGACGCTGCATGTTCGATCCCATGAGCGCGCGGTTGGCGTCGTCATTTTCTAGGAACGGAATGAGCGAGGCGGCAACCGAAACGAGCTGCTTGGGCGACACGTCCATCAGCGTCACGGTGTCGCGCGGCGCCATCAGCGGTTCGCCGGCTTCACGCGCCGAGATGAGTTCCTCGACGAAATGGCCGTTCTTGTCGAGCTCGGCGGTCGCCTGCGCAACGGTGTGCTTCTGCTCTTCCATCGCCGACAGATAGACCACCTCATCGGTCACCTTGCCATCAACAACCTTGCGGTAGGGCGTTTCGATGAAGCCATATTTGTTGACGCGGGCAAAGGTCGACAGCGAGTTGATGAGACCGATGTTCGGGCCTTCGGGCGTTTCAATCGGGCAGATGCGGCCATAATGCGTCGGGTGAACGTCGCGGACTTCAAAGCCCGCACGCTCCCGCGTCAGACCGCCCGGGCCAAGCGCCGACACGCGGCGCTTGTGGGTGACTTCCGACAAGGGGTTGGTCTGGTCCATGAACTGCGACAGCTGCGAGGAGCCGAAGAATTCGCGCACCGCGGCGACCGCGGGCTTGGCGTTGATGAGGTCGTTCGGCATCACCGTCGACACATCGACCGAGCTCATGCGCTCCTTGACCGCGCGTTCCATGCGCAACAGGCCGACACGATACTGGTTTTCGAGCAATTCGCCGACCGAGCGGACACGGCGGTTGCCGAGATTGTCGATGTCGTCGATTTCGCCCTTGCCGTCCTTCAAGTCGACCAGCGTCTTGACCACCGCGAGGATGTCTTCCTTGCGCAGCGTCGTCACCGTGTCCTCAGCATCGAGGTCGAGGCGCATGTTGAGCTTGACGCGGCCGACCGCCGAAAGGTCATAGCGTTCGGAATCGAAGAACAGGCCTTCGAACAGCGCTTCGGCGGTTTCGCGGGTCGGCGGTTCGCCGGGGCGCATCACGCGGTAGATGTCGGAAAGCGCCTGGTCGCGCTCTTCAGCCTTGTCCGCCTTCATCGTGTTGCGGATCCACGGACCGGTGGTGACATGGTCGATGTCGAGCAGTTCGATGCGGTCGATACCGGCCTTGTCGAGCTTTTCGAGATTTTCCGCGGTCACTTCGTCGCCGGCCTCGATATAGATCTCGCCGGTCTTTTCGTTGATGAGGTCATAGGCCGAATAGCGGCCGAAAATTTCCTCGGTCGGGATGATGAGCTGTTCAAGCCCGTCCTTGACCGCCTTGTTGGCGGCGCGCGGGGTGATCTTGTGACCGGCGGCGAACACGACTTCGCCCGACTTCGCATCAACGATGTCGAAAGCGGGCTTCTGACCGCGCCAGGCTTCCGCGTTGAACGGGATCTGCCAGCCATCCTTGCCGCGCACGAAGGTCACGCGCTCATAGAAATGGTTGAGGATTTCTTCCGAATTGAGGCCGAGCGCGTAAAGAAGCGCGGTGACGGGCAGCTTACGCTTCCTGTCGATGCGGACATTGACGATGTCCTTGGCGTCGAATTCGAAATCGAGCCACGAGCCGCGGTAGGGGATGACGCGCGCGGCAAACAGATATTTGCCCGATGAGTGCGTCTTGCCGCGGTCATGGTCGAACAATACACCCGGCGAGCGGTGCATCTGCGAAACGATCACGCGCTCGGTGCCGTTGATGATGAAGGTGCCGTTGTCGGTCATGAGCGGCATATCGCCCATATAGACGTCCTGCTCCTTGATATCGAGGACCGAGCGGGTTTCGGTTTCGGTATCGACCTCGAACACGATGAGGCGCAGCGTCACGCGCATCGGCGCGGCATAGGTAATCCCGCGCTGGCGGCATTCCTCGGTGTCATATTTGGGGTCTTCGAGTTCATAGTGAACGAAGTCCATCTCGGCGGTGCCGGCGAAATCGCGGATCGGGAAAACGCTGCGCAGCGTCTTTTCAAGGCCCGAGACATAGCCCGTGGCTGGGTCCGAACGCAGGAACTGTTCGTAGCTTTCGCGCTGCACCTCGATGAGGTTCGGCATCTGCACCACTTCGTGGATATTGCCGAACATCTTGCGGATACGCTTCTTCGCCGTCGCTTCGAGCGCTTTGACGTTGCCCTTGGAGGGAGCCTTGGTTGCCATGTGTCGATTCGCCTCTTGTAATGGCGCTCGCCCGGGTGATGCAGCGGGCAAGCGCGGATCAGTGCATTTCAGACGCGCAAAACGCGAAAAAGCCCAAGGCTTTCAGCCCCTTGCCGGAGCCTGCCATGAGCTGTCACGCGTTTTGGAGCCGCTCTTCCATCTCTATCCCTGGGTCAGCCTGCGCGGGGCCACCCTTCCCGATCCGGATGCGGTGAGCGGCGGATATAGGAGCGGGTGTGGGATTTGTCTAGTGCGTGGGCACAAAGCCTTCTCGGCCTTCTCGCAAAACGCCCTCCGGCTTATCCCCCGCTTATGCCTGCGCGGACTTACCCGCAGACTAACCCTGTGTGAACGGTCCGGTCAGCAACCAGCAACACAAGGGAGTTTACAACTGATCGAAGTTAACCAGCGAAGTGAAAAAGGAGAATGGCAATGCGTATCTTGACCAGAAGTTTGACGTTGGCGGCTGCCGGAGCGGCTGCCGCGATGGCCCTTCCCGCGCCGGCGATGGCCGATGAAATCTCGTGCCGCGGGTCGATCGGTACGCGCACCATTGACGGCGATATCGCGGTTCCTGCCGGGGCCAGCTGCGTTCTTTCCGGCACCGTCGTCAAAGGCAATGTCAAAGTCTATCGCGGCGCCTCGCTCCGCGCCTCGGGCATCCGTGTCGACGGTAACATCCAGGGCGAAAATCACCGCTCGGTGCAGGTGAGCGGTGCATCGCGTGTCGACGGCAATATCCAGCTCAAGCAAGGTGGCAGCGCCAGCATCAATGGCGTCCGCGTCAATGGCGACATCCAGCTCTTTTCCAACCGCGGCACACAGCGGGTGACCCGCAACCGGGTTGACGGCAATCTCCAGTGCAAGTCCAACGTACCGGCGCCCACCGGCGGTCAGAATATCGTCGAGGGCAACAAGGAGGACCAGTGCCGCGCGCTCTGACCGCCGTCAGCGCCGCGTCAGCCCGGTAGTGATAGGAGCGAAACCTGTTGTTCCAATAGTGGAGAATAGGTCATGCCCTCCCGATCACTGCCTTCCGTCCAGCCCGCGCGCCCTGCCGTTGCAGCGGTGCGCGTGTGGGACCTGCCCACCCGGCTGTTCCACTGGAGCCTTGCCGCTTCCGTAAGCATTGCGCTGCTTTCCGGCGAGGAGGACAGCGCGCTTGCGGCGTGGCATCATCCCGCCGGATGGGCGGTCGTCGCGTTGCTCGTCTTCCGTCTCATCTGGGGCGTTGCGGGCGGCGAGCATGCGCGCTTTGCGAACTTTGTCCGTCCCGGCGCAATCGGCGCCCATCTCGGCGCGATGCGGCGGCGCGACGGGGCGAGTCATGCCGGTCACGATCCCCTTGGCGGCCTTGCCGTGCTTGGCCTGCTCGGCCTTGCAGGGCTCGCCTCCGGCACCGGCGTCTGGCTGCTGTCGGGCGGCAATGAAGAGCTGCACGAACTGTTCGCCTATGCGCTGCTGGCGCTGGTCGCGGTTCATGTCGCGGCGGTAGTGATCATGTCGCTCCTCACGCATGACAACTTGATCGGCGCGATGATAACGGGCAGGAAATCGCGGGCGCGGCATCCCGATGCCGCCGATGCCCGCCCGGGGCGGCCGCTCGCGCTGGCCGTTGCGGTGGCGGCGATGGCGCTGACCGCGGTGGTGGCCACGCGGATCGACCCGGCGCTGCTCAACCCCGCGGCGCGCGGCGAAGCAGGTGAGGCCGGGGAGCATGGTGCCGGGGACCATGAGGGCGGCGAGGAACAGGAGGATTGAAACAGCGTGCGGCTGCTGATCGTCGAGGATAATCTGCGCATCGGGCGGCTGATTGCGGAAGGCCTCGGCCAGCGCGGCTTTGCCTGCGACACCGCCGGGACGCTCGAAGAGGCCGAAGCCTCGCTCGCCAGTGCGCAGTTCGACGCGATGGTGCTCGACCTTGGCCTTCCCGATGGCGACGGGGTCGACTGGCTGCGCGGACGCGGCGAGAGCCAGCGCGTTCCCACCATCATCCTTACCGCGCGTGGCGGCCTCAGGGACCGGATCGTGGGGCTGGATGCGGGGTCCTTCCCGAAAGCGCGGCGGGAAGCAAACAGCCCGAGCGCTAGGAACAGGCTCAACGCCTCGAAACCCCTCTCCCTCCTTTCGGCTCGCAAGAAAGGCCGTCCGCCTGAAAGTCAGCGGGCGGTCTTTTTTGTGGCAGCGTCCAGCCGCCGGAGATTAAGGAACATTGGCCGCCGGTCGTGCGTTTGCGCCGCATGACCGGGGGCATGATTTCTCATTCGTCGAAACAGGTTACGGGGGATACTCGTGCCGCGGACCTATGATGGCGGCGGCCGGGCTGCCGCAGGTGCAGGCAGCGGTGGGAGCTTTCGCGGCGGCGGGATGGACGGTCCGGCACCGCCGGGAGGCCGCGGCCCCGGCGCCCCACCTCAACCACGCTCGATGCGCGAGCGCGTCGGCGCGCTTCGCAACATCCCACCCTTCATACGCATGGTCTGGGCCACCAGCCCGTTCTTCACGCTGGCATCGCTGTTCCTGCGCCTGTTCCGGGCGCTGGTGCCGGTGGCGACGCTCTATGTCGGCAAGCTCATCATCGACGAGGTCGTGCGGCTGATCGCGCTGGATGGCCGCCCCACATCACTGCTCGACTGGTGGAACAGCGGACTTGCCCATCATCTCATCCTGCTGCTGCTGATCGAGTTCGGCCTCGCCGTCGCAAGCGACCTGCTGGGGCGCATCGTCTCGCTGATAGACAGCCTGCTGTCGGAAAAACTGTCCAATGACAGTTCCGTCGCGCTGATGGAACATGCCGCAACGCTCGATCTCGAGGACTTCGAGGATGCCGAGTTCCAGGACCAGCTCGAACGCGCGCGCCGGCAGACCAGCGGCCGCATGGGCCTGATGACGCAATTGATGGGACAGGCGCAGGACATCGTCACCGTGGTGAGCTTCGCCGCCGGGCTCATCATCTACGCCCCCTGGCTGATCCTGCTGCTGGCGCTCGCGCTGATCCCGGCCTTCATGGGCGAGGCGCATTTCAACGCGCAAAGTTACAGCCTCGCCTTTGCCCGGACACCCGAACGGCGCGAACTTGATTATGTCCGGCAAACCGCAGCGAGCGTGGAGACCGCGAAGGAAATCAAAATCTTCGGGCTCAACCGTTTCCTCATCGACCGCTATCGCACGCTCGCGGACAAGCTTTACGACGACAATCGTCGGCTCGCCGTCCGCCGTGCCGGCTGGGGCGGGCTGTTCACCGCGCTCGGCACGCTCGGCTATTATGCCGCTTATGGCTATATCGCGTGGCAGACCCTCACCGGGCAGTTCACGATCGGCGACCTCACTTTCCTGTCGGGGTCGTTCCGGCGGCTGCGCAACCTGCTTGAAAGCCTGTTGTCCGGCTTTTCATCGACCGCTGCCCAGGCGCTCTATCTCGATGACCTGTTCTCCTTCTTCGAGGTCGAGCCGGAAATCCATTCGCCGTCCGATCCGTTGCCCTTCCCGCAGCCGATCCGCGAAGGCTTCCGGTTCGAAAATGTCGGTTTCCGTTATCCCGGCGCCGAACGCTGGGCCAACCGCAACCTCAATTTCACGCTGCACGCGGGCGAGGTGCTGGCGCTGGTCGGCGAAAATGGCGCGGGCAAGACCACGCTCGTCAAGCTGCTTGCCCGGCTCTACGACCCGGACGAGGGCCGCATTCTGCTCGATGGAGAGGATTTGCGGCGCTACGATCTGGACGATCTGCGCGCGCACATGGGCGTGATCTTCCAGGATTTCGTGCGCTACAACCTGACGGCGGGCGACAATATCGCGGTCGGGCGGATCGAAGCGCGCGAAGACGAGGCGCGCATCGCCGCGGCTGCCGGCCGCAGTCTCGCCGATGACGTGATCGAACGCTTGCCGCACCGCTATGACCAGCCGCTCGGCAAGCGTTTCCGGAACGGAGTCGAGCTTTCGGGCGGAGAGTGGCAGAAGGTCGCAATCGCCCGCGCCTATATGCGCGAGGCCGACGTGCTGATCCTCGATGAGCCGACCGCTGCGCTCGACGCCCGCTCCGAGTATGAAGTCTTTGAACGCTTCAAGGAACTGTCGCAAGGCAAGACCGCCGTCCTGATCTCCCACCGCTTTTCAAGCGTTCGCATGGCGGATCGCATTCTCGTGCTGGCAGACGGCAGGGTAGAGGCGCAGGGCACCCACGAGGAATTGCTGGCAGCGGGTGGCCGCTATGCCGAGCTGTTCGAATTGCAGGCAGCGGGGTATCGCTGAGGCGGGGACCGGTAAATCGACCCGCAAGCTTTCGCATATTATAGGCCGGGGAATGAAATATCAGCTTGTTATCGCGGCCTGTTGCGCTGCTTTCATCGCCGCGCCTGCTTCGGCGCAGGAAATTTTCGGCGGCATCGCCAAACATGGCGTCGATACGCCGTTCACGCTCAAGACCTATGAAGGCGGGACGGATTTCCAGCTGGGGATACGCGGCGATCCGATCGTAGGCCTTGGCCCCATCGGCGGCCCCGCACCCTATCTGTTCGGTTCGATCAACAGCGCAGGCGACACCAGTTTTGTCGCGGCAGGGCTGGCGTGGAAGATCAACGCCGGGCCGGTCTATATCCGCCCCGGCGTCGGCATTGCCCTCCACAATGCGCCGAATCGGCGCAGCACGCCCGACGGCACCCGCACCGACCTTGGCTCGCGCGTGCTGTTCGAGCCTGAAATCGGCATCGGTATGGCCGTCGCGCCGCGCGTCAGCATCGAGGCGCACTGGAGCCACATCAGCGGCGCGCGCATCTTCAACGGTGAACAGAATCCCGGCCTCGACATGATTGGCGCGCGGGTCAACCTCAAGCTCTGACCCGCCGCGCGGGCGCTTACTGGTTGGTCAGTCCGGCAAGGATGAACAGCGCGTTATGGGCGGCGTGCATCGCGATACTCGCCCACAATCCCCAGCGCACCCGCGCATAGCCGAGGAACGCGCCCATCATCGTCTGCGGGATGATCCAGAACAATGTGGCGGCGCTGGGCTCGCGATAATTCATCAGATGCAACAGCCCGAAGGCAAGACTGCTGAACCAGAACAGGAACGGGAAAAACCGCACAAAAATCGCGCGTATCCGCACGAAAACCGGCCAGCGCAACAGCCAGCCCGCGGGGCCGGTCAGCCATGACCGGAAAACCAGTTCTTCGATCACCGGCGCGATGAGGGCGCCGATGAGCAGGAATTGCGGCAGGCTCCAGCCGGGCTTCATGAAGCCCCTGGGGCCAAAGCCGAAATGGGCGGCGATTGCGCCCGCTCCGGCCAGCAGCAAAATCACCACCGTTTCCAGCGCGAACAGCGCCGCGACCTGCCGCGCTGCACGAGGGCTCGCGCCCGCAGGCGCGAGCAGGACCGGGCGCTTGAGGAATGCCCGGAAATCGCGCCACACCTCGATCATAGCCGCCATCTTAGCAGCGCCAGCAGCCGTTCGGCCGCCTCAGCCGCCCGCGCCGATGCCGCGCGCAGGTTGGCGTGAAAGTCGCCCGCGCTGTGATGATTGGCATCGTCGGTGGTTGCCTTGATCCCCGCCCATGACGTCCCCGCCTGTAAACAGAATTGAGCGAGCGCGCCGGTTTCCATGTCGACCACATCGGCCGACAGGCCTTCGACGAGGAAGCGCGCCTGATCCGGGCAGGCGATGAAGGCATCGCCGCTTGCAATCCGCGCATGGGGCAGCCCCACGCCGGGATCGGCGATCGCGCTGTAGGGCGTGATGCTGGCCTCGCCGATCGGCCAGGCGCCCGCGTCATAATGGACGAAGCGCCCCGGCTCCTCGGCGCCATAATCATGCTGCACCGCGCTCGCCAGCCAGAAACAGTCGCCTTGGATCGCGCCGAGCTTGCCGCAGGTGCCGATCTCGAGGAACAGCTCCGGCGCGAACGCACCATGAAGCAGCGCCGCAGCGCTGGCGGTATTGACCTTGCCGATCCCGGTGGTGGCGACCACCACATCGCGCCCGCCCGCAATTATCCGCCGCAACGGCAGATAGGCAAGGCGCGCCGCCTCCCCCTGCCCCGGCAGAAAAGCGTCGGCTTCTTCGGGCAGCGCAGCGATGATGGCGATGGTCATGGGCAAGCAACTCTTGTCGCGGGGCGTGATCGCGGCTACCCTTAGCCACAGGCTCCCCTCACAGGAAGGTGTATCATGACCCGCTGAAGCAAAGTGCAACCCCTTGATCTGCTCTTTTTTGCTTCGGTGTAATCATGACATTGCTGACCCTTGACCATGTCGCGCTGGCGACGCCCGACGGACGCCCGCTCTTTTCCGGTCTTTCCCTCTCCCTCGATGATGGTCGCACCGGCCTCGTCGGCCGCAACGGCAGCGGCAAGTCGAGCCTGCTCCACGCGATTGCGAAGGGAACCCCGCCCGCGCAAGGCACGATCCGCACCGGCGGACGCGTCGCGCTGCTGCGCCAGCTTTCGCCAGGCGACAGCTTGCGGGTCGCGGACGCGCTCGGTATCGGCGAGGCGATGGCGCGACTCCAACGGATCGAGGCGGGGACCGCCAGCGACGAGGATCATGACCGCGCCGACTGGGCGCTCGGCGCGCGGGTCGAGGCACGCCTCGCCGAATTCGGCCTTCCCGACGATATTCTCGGCCGCCGCGTCGGCACATTGTCGGGCGGCGAGCGCACCCGCGTGTCGCTCCTCGGCCTGCTGCTCGGCGAACCCGATCTCATCCTGCTCGACGAGCCGACCAACAATCTCGACGCCGAAGGCCGCGCCGCCATCGCGGCCCTGCTCGATGGCTGGAGCGGCGGCGCGCTGGTCGCGAGCCATGACCGCGCCCTGCTCGAACGCATGGATCGCATCGTCGAGCTGACCCCGGTCGGGTGCACCATCTTCACCGGCGGGTGGAGCGCCTTTGCCGCGGCACGCGAGGCAGCCCGCAGCCGCGCGGCGGACGAGCTCGACCGCAGCGAACGCGAATTGCGGCAAGCCGAGCGCGCACGCCAGGCGGAACGCGAAAAACAGGCACGGCGCGACCGGACAGGAAAAGCGGCAGCGGCCAAGGGGATCGATCCCAAAATCCTGCTCGGCGCGCAGAAACGGCGGGCCGAAGTGACAGCAGGCCGCTATCGCCAGCAGGGCGACGCACTGGTCGATGCCGCGCGCGCTGCCCGCGCCGGTGCGGCCCGCGCGGTCGAAGTGGTGACCCCGCTGCGCTTCGATCTTCCGCCCTCGGGTCTTCCCACGCAGCACCGGCTGGTGGAAGCGCGCGGCCTCTCCCTCGCCTTTGGGAACCGCCGTCTGTTCGGCCCGCTCGACTTCACCATCACCGGCCCGGAACGCATCGCGCTCTCCGGCCCCAATGGCGCGGGCAAGTCGAGCCTGATCCGCCTGTTGCTCGGCGCGCTCCAGCCAACCTCCGGCACGGTACGGGTGATGACCGGCCGCATTGCCCTGCTCGACCAGCATCTCGCGCTGCTCGATCCGCCGCCCGGCGCGGCCGGAGACATGCTCGCGGCGATGCAGCGGCTCAACCCCGGCATGAGCGGCCACGACGCCCATGCCGCGCTCGCCGCCGCCGGCTTCCGCAATACGTGGGCGGCGCGCGAGACGGCGAGCCTTTCGGGCGGCGAACGCATGCGCCTCGCGCTCGCCTGCCTGTTCGCCGGGGCCAGTCCGCCGCAACTGCTCCTGCTCGACGAGCCGACCAATCATCTCGACCTTGAAGCCACCGAACTGCTCGAAGCCGCGCTCTGTGCCTATGACGGCGCGATCCTCTGCGTCAGTCATGACCCCGCGTTCCGGCAAGCCATCGGCCTCGACCGGACGATCGCGCTCTAGCGCGTGACGCCGCCCGTGCCGGTGGCCGGCCCGTCGAACAGCATCACGGACGTGTCGGCAAAGCCCTGCCGGTCGTCCGCGCGCAGCCCCGCCGCACCGCGCGCAACAGCCAGGTTGATCGCCTTGGTCAGCAAGGCCGCATCGGGGACGTGCCCCTCCTTGCGGAATACAAAGGCCCCGCCCTTGAGCCCGCGGCGCGCGGCCGTCTCGAACAGCGTGCGGGCATGCGGCAGCACCGGCACCACGCCATCCTGTTCTCCGTGGATGATATAATAGGGCGCGTTCAGCGTCCCGATGGCCGCGACATTATCATAGCGGTCGCTGATCAGCCCGCGCGCCAGTTTGGGGGCGAGGCTCGGAATATCGGTGAAGGTGCCGATGGTGATGACCATGTCCGGCGCCACCCGCCGCGTGAGGTCCAGCGCGACCCCGCCGCCAAGGCTGTGGCCGATCAGGTAAACCGGACGCGCATGGCCGGTTTCGCGCGCGATCCGCACCGCCTCGGCATAAGCCGCATCGGCATCGAGCGCGGTGCCCTGCTGGCTCGGCTTGCCCGGATTGCCCGCATAGCCGCGATATTCGGCGAACAGGAAACCATAGCCCTGGTCGATCAGCGGCCGCAGCCATTGCGCTGTGTTATGGGCGGTCGAAGCGTTGCCGTGAAACACGAGGAACAGCGGCAGGTCGGGGTCGCCATCAATGCGGAGCGCCTTGAGCGTCAGGCCATCGGCGGTCTTCAAATCGATCACCCGCGCCGCATCCGGCAGGCCGTCGCGCGTCACGGCGCGGATCGCGGGGTCGGGCTGATAAATGGCGCTGCGGGTGAGCCCGCTCGAAACATCCGACAAGGGCAAGGCGAGCAAACCGCCCGCCAAGGCCAGCACCGCCAATCCGCCTGCGATTTTTCCGTTCATGGCCCCCTCTCCCTGCGCCTCTCCTGCGCGCACAATGCCCTGCCGCGGCCCAAAAGAAAAGGCGGCCCCGTTGCCGGAACCGCCCTTCTTTTGCTTACCGGAAAGACCGGCGAAGCGATTACTTGAGTTCGACGGTCGCGCCGGCTTCTTCAAGCTGCTTCTTGAGCTTTTCGGCTTCGTCCTTGTTGACGCCTTCCTTGACAGCCTTGGGCGCGCCTTCGACGAGCGCCTTGGCTTCGGTGAGGCCGAGGCCGGTGATGGCGCGGACTTCCTTGATGACGTTGATCTTCTTGCCACCGTCGCCGGTGAGGACCACGTCGAATTCGTCCTTGGCTTCAGCAGCCGGCGCATCGCCAGCGCCGCCCGGAGCAGCGGCAACAGCCACGGCAGCGGCAGCCGAAACGCCCCACTTTTCTTCGAGCAGCTTCGAAAGTTCTGCCGCTTCGAGAACGGTCAGAGCCGAAAGGTCTTCAACAATCTTGTTCAAATCAGCCATTGATAGTCTCCATGTGGGGCATCGGATATTCGCCCCGTAATTGGTTCAAACGATAAAGATTATGCCGCTTCCTTGGCGCCATAGGCACCGAAGACGCGCGCGAGCTGGGCAGCCGGAGCCTGAGCGATCTGGGCGACCTTGGTCGCGGGCGCCTGAATGAGGCCCACGAGTTTGCCACGCAGTTCGTCGAGCGACGGCATCGAAGCCAGCGCCTTCACGCCATTCGCGTCGAGCAGGGTGGAACCCATCGCGCCGCCGACGATTTCGAGCTTGTCGGTCGTCTTGGCGAAGTCGATGGCGACCTTGGCCGCAGCGACGGGATCAACCGACGATGCGAGCGCGATCGGACCGGTGAGCATGTCACCAATCTGTTCGTAATCGGTCCCCTTGGACGCGATCTTGGCGAGGCTGTTCTTCGTAACCTTGTAGGTAGCGCCTGCTTCACGCATCTTGGTCCTGAGGTCCGTCGACTGGGCGACGGTCAGGCCGAGGTTGCGGGTCACGACGACCACGCCAACTTCGCCAAAGACGGCGTTCAGATCAGCAACCACCACGGGTTTTTGAGCACGATCCATGCCATTCTCCATGTTAAGCCTGCGCCGGTTGCCCGGAACAGGCGTCCAAAATATGACCCGACTTCCCGCACGCCGCAGCGCGCGGAAACAAGGGTCATGACGATGTCCGTGGGGATCGTTGCCCGGGCTTTATCGTGCGGTTCGCATGGCAAACCATCAAAGCCGAACCCGGCGGAATTGCGCCACCGGTCAAAAACTTTTCCCCGTCTAGGCTGGAAATTAAGACCGGCAAATCCCGGTCACCAACTGTCTCGGACGGTACTTACAGTGACAGAATCACCGCAAGCAGCCCCTAAGGGTTGCGCGGGCCTTTAGGCGAGGATGCGCAGGATTGCAAGCCCGCCTGTATCAGCGTCGCACCATCATCGCCATCCGCGACGGTCAGGAGCGCACGCTTGCTGCGGCGCTCCTGCGTCACTTGCCCTTGACCGAATAGCCCACGCTGACGGTTTTCACGACCGGTGCCCTGCGGCGGGGCGGATGCGGCGGGGGCGGGGGCGCTTCTTCGCCTGCGATATCGCCAACCTTGAGGCGGCTGACGATGCGGCCGTCGCTGGCTGGCTTGACCGGCACGGGCGGCGGGGCGGCAGGCTGCGGACGAGCGGGTGGAGGTGCCGCGGACACGGCGGCACCGTCATCCAGCGGCGCGCGGATGCGGCTGACGATGCGGCCATCGCTCGCCGCCTTGACCGGCGGCGGCGGGGGCGCTGCTACTGGTGCAGCGGGAGGCGGCGGAGCGGAGGGTCTCGTGCTTTGCGGCGCGGCCATCGAGCCGGCGGGCTTCCTCACCGCTGGCGCCGCGACCGGACCCAGCGCGTCGGCTTCGGGCTGCTGGCCGAGCGCAATCCCGCCATAGTCGCGCGCGCCCGGCGCGGCCGTGCGGCGGCGCCGCGTCATCGCATAGGCGAGCCCGCCCAGCACCAGCAGCCCCGCGCCGCCAAGGCCCCAGGGGAGCATACCGGACGATGCACCGGAAGGCGCTGCCGTTTCCGCGCCCTCGTCCAGCACCGGCGGCGTACCGGGATCGAGTGTGGCGGCAGGAGGCGTGGCAGCCGGAGGAACAGCCAGCGGCCCTGTTGGCGCGGCGCCATCGGGGAGCGGCATAGGCGCGGCATCCTGGCCCGGCGCAGTGTCCGCAGCCGGTGCAGCCTGACGGGCCGGAGCTACCGCTTCCGGACGCGCCGGCTGCGGCCCCTGCACCCGGGGCGCCGGAGCCGGTGCCGCGCTTCCCCGCACCCGTGCTGGCTGCGCCGGGACAGGCCGGGCCTGCGGCGGCGTCTGCTGCGGCACCTGCAGTTGAGGTTGGGACTGTGGCTGGCGCACGATGGGCTCATCGGGCGGCGTGTCGCGCAGTTGGGTTTCGAGCGGCGCGGGCGGCCCCTGCACCTCGCGCCCCTGTTTGGGCTGCACGGGTCCGGTGACGCGAGTGTCGATCTTCTGCGGAATATCGCGAATATCCTGCGCCGCTGCCGGAATTGCGCAGCTCAGGGCTGCGCCGGCCAGCAGGGCGCGAACGGCGGGAGGCAATGACGTCATGTGCCCATAGTAACCGATTTGCGCCGTCGATAAAGCTGAATGACGGCAGCGGAGGCGATAAAATGACGGACTGGTGCGGCGGAATGCCCGACCCCATTGGCCCGAAAATATTTTACCCAATGTCGAATTTGTACAATCCCCGCCGGACTTGATGCGCCATAATCGCGTCCGTTCGAGGCGCCGCTCTGCAAAGGAGCGGCCCGGAAAATCACAGGCGAAGCGATATCGCCGTGACCCCCCGGACGAAGACAGGGCCGCGCCAATACTGTTCTGGCGAACAGGCCGATGGAGGAGGATATGATCCGCCTGCATCGGAAAAAAACAGTGGGGACGGCTATGAAATCCGAACATTTCATCGCAACCCGTCTGGCCGGGCTGGCCGATTGGGTCTTGGATTATCACTGTCGCGCAACCGAAGCGGGAAGCGACATATTGCTGCGCCGCGCGACCGCGCATCCGCATATTTTCCTCCATTTCGTGCTCGAAGGACACCCGCTCCTGCGCTGTGTGAGCAGTCAGCGCGCGACGATTCCGCCGCTGGTCGCGCTATTTGGGCCGCTGGAAAATCGCAGCTATGACATCGAAACGCGCGGACGCGTGCGGACCTTTGCCATTCGGCTGCAACCCGGCGCGGTCAAGCCGCTGCTGGGGCGCAACGCGGCAGACATTGTCAACCGACATGTCGTTTTCCCTCAGGCCGAGGGTCTGCGGCAGGAGCTGGCGGGCCTTTCGGGCGACCATGAGATGGTGGCCGCAGCCGAGCGCTGGCTCGCACCGCGCGTCCTCGCCGCGCCGCCACCCAACCGCATCATGCACGCAGCGGCAAAATTGCTGGCCGACGCCGGCGTTCACGAAATCAACCGGCTCGCGCAGGACATGGCCTATTCGCCACGGCAGTTCCAGCGCGCGTTCAAGGCGGCGGTCGGCTTGCCGCCAAAAAGTTTCGCGCGGCTCTGCCGGCTGGGTCATGCAATCCGTCTGCACGAAACCGAACCCACCCGCAGCTGGACGGAAATCGCGTTCCGCAGCGGCTTTGCCGACCAGTCGCACCTGATCCGCGAATTCAGGGCGATCTTGTCCATCAGCCCCTGCGCGTTCCAGCGTTACGCGCTGAAGTAACGCCCGCCGTCGATAACTCCCCTTCAGGCCGCTCCCCGGCGGGCCTCCGGTCCGCCCGCCCGCCCGATGTCCGATGTCCGATGTCCGATGTCCGATGTCCGATTTGTTCAACGATACGTCCGGAATGTTCAAGGGAAAGTCGCATCCGTTCAAGCGGGCGCCCCGGCCAATGGTCCATCTCTATCCGGTCGCACCGTTTCCTCCGCCACGCGGCGGACGGCGAACCTAACCAATGGAGAAGGACCGAAACCATGAAAATTCACAGCATATATCTTTTCAGCGCCTCCGCCGCTGCCATAGCGGCGTTTACGCTTGTACCAAGCGCCGCCGAGGCCGCCCCGGTTCAGTGCGAATTTGTCCAGAACGATGTCGGCCCGGATGGTATTGCGAACACGGCGGACGATATTCCGGCGAGATTTCTCTGCGGATCGGCGCCTTTTTTCGAGGGTGATGGCATCACCAGAGTCGGCAATGGCAATGCCCGCAGCGACGGAGCCGTCGTCCTCGGGAATTATTCGGTGGTGACAACCGCCGACCAGAATATCAACTATTTCATTAGGGTTCCCATGCCCGACGCCAGCGTTGGCATCGGCTATAACGCGAGGGCAGCCGGTGATCGCAATGTCGTCGTCGGTTCCAATAGCCGGATCGGAATGAACAACGGTCTTCCAACGCAGAATTTCAACGACGCGACCGCTATCGGCTCGACGGTGACAATCGACGCCAACCGCAGCACGGCGATTGGATCCAGCTCTTCCGTGACCCGCGATGACGGCAGCGCCTTTGGTTTCAATGCCACTGCCGCGCTAGAAGCCAATGCGTTCGGATCGGGAGCCACGGCTGGGCTTTACTCCACTGCCATCGGATTCCTGTCGGAAGCGACGAACTCCGCCGTAGCGCTCGGCTATATGACCAGGGCGGCGAGCTTGCGCGCATCGGCGTTCGGAAACCGTGCCGAGGCGACGGGAATCGGCGCAACGGCTCTCGGCGGTGCAGCACAGGCCAGCGGCGTCCAATCGGTTGCTATCGGCGGCGCAGCCGATGGATCTCAGATTGCAGCCACAGCCAGCGGAGCCCAAAGCATCGCCATCGGCGCAGCCAGCGTTTCTTCGGGTGGGGATGCGATTGCCATGGGCCACGGCGCGACGGCTGACAGCGACGATGCTGTCGCCATCGGCAATGGCGCGACCGCAACCGGAGGCGCCGCCGTTTCCATCGGCCTCGGCAACACCGCGACCGGCAACGGGGCGGTGGCGATCGGCGATCCCAACACGGCAACCGGCACCGGCGCAGTGGCGATGGGCGCGGATAATAACGCGATCGGCGACGGCGCGGTCGCGCTCGGCAATACGAGCAACGCCCTCGGTCTGGGAGCGGTCGCGATCGGCCAGCAGGCAACCGCTACGGCCGACGCGGCGATCGCGATCGGCAACGCGCGCGCTTCTACCAACAATACGCTGGCGATGGGCCAGGATGCCCAGGCATCCGTCGCGCACGCCATCGCGATCGGCACCAGTTCGCGTGCCGATTTTGCTGGCGCGGTCGCGCTAGGCGGCGCCGCTCGGGCTGATGCCGACAATAGCGTCGCGCTCGGCAACGGATCGGTCGCGACTGAGGCCGGTACGGTGTCGATCGGCGCGGCGGGTGCCGAACGGCGGATGGTCAACCTCGCGGCAGGCGTTGCCGCGACCGATGCAGTCAATGTGAGCCAGCTCAACACCGCCGTGGCTGGCGCGACCGGTTCGGCCGCAGCCGCGCAGGCGACCGCCAACACCGCGCTCGCCAATTCAGCCACGGCCCAAACGGCAGCGGATACCGCACTCGCGCAGAATGTGGCGCAGGATGGGCGTATTGCGACGGTCGAGGCTACCACTGCGACGCACACCACCCAGATCGCGGCGATCCAGACGGCCAACACCGCGCAGGACAATCGCCTGTCGGCAGTCGAAGCGCTGAATCTCACGCAGAATAACCGGCTGGCCGCGCTGGAAAGTGGTTCTTCAGGGTTCGGAGGCCGGGTCAGCGCGCTCGAAACCGGCCTCGCCAACCTGTCGGGAAATGTCGCGCGCTACCGTAAGGAAGCCCGGCGCGGGATCGCCGCGGCGGTTGCGATCGCGCCCGCGCCCTTCCCGTCCGAAGGCGGCAAGACGAGCTACAGCTTCAACCTTGCGACCTATCGCGGCGAACAGGCATTCGCAGGCGCGCTGACGCACCGCCTGACGACCGCCGCGCCGATCGCCCTCTCGGTCGCGGTGAGCCATTCGGGCGGCAAGGATACCGCAGCCCGCGTCGGGATTTCCGGCGAATTCTGATCGTCACGCCGGGAGCGGATTTCGCGTGAGGACGCGACACCAGCGCGAATCATATCCGCTCCCCGCACCTTCGCCGGCAGCCGAGTTCGGTCCGCTGCAGGCGCTGGGGGTGTCGCCGGGTCCGGGATCCACGCTAGATCCGGCGGCACTTCTCTCCCGCATAACGCAAAGAGGCCGGAGTGTTTCCACCCCGGCCTTTTTGCTATTCTCAAACATTGCCCCCATGTGTCCCTGCTCAGGCAGGGACCCAGGGCAGCACAGCGCAACCAACACTGGGCTCCTGCCTGCGCAGGAGCACGCTGCGTCAGCGCGTTAGGCTGCGACTTCGCTCGTGTCGATCTTGAGGCCGGGGCCCATGGTCGAGGAGAGCGCGATCTTCTTGACATATTTGCCCTTCGAACCCGAAGGCTTGGCCTTGACGATCGCATCGACGAAAGCGTCGAAATTCTTCTTGAGGTCTGCGTCGCTGAAGCTCGCCTTGCCGAGCCCTGCATGGATGATGCCCGCCTTTTCGACGCGGAATTCGATCTGACCGCCCTTGGCTGCCTTGACCGCTTCGCCGACGTTCGGGGTGACGGTGCCGAGCTTCGGGTTCGGCATCAGGCCCTTGGGACCGAGCACCTTGCCAAGACGGCCGACCACGCCCATCATGTCCGGCGTCGCGATGACGCGGCCATAATCGAGGTCGCCATTCTGCATGGCTTCCATCAGGTCTTCGGCGCCGACCTTGTCCGCACCGGCCTTCAGCGCTTCCTCGGCCTTGTCGCCCTTGGCGAACACGGCGACCTTGACGTCCTTGCCCGTCCCGGCGGGGAGCGTGACCACGCCGCGCACCATCTGGTCGGCGTGACGCGGGTCGACGCCCAGGTTCATCGCGATCTCGATGGTTTCGTCGAACTTCTTCGACACATGATCCTTGAGCGTCTTCAGCGCCTCGTCAAAGCCATAGAGCTTTTCGGTGTCGAGGTCCGCGAGCAGCTTCTGCTTTTTCGTCAGCTTTGCCATGTCCTTAGCCCTCCGTCACTTCGAGGCCCATCGAACGGGCGCTGCCTTCGATGATCCTGGTCGCCTGTTCGATATCGTTGGCGTTCAGGTCCTTCATCTTCATTTCCGCGATTTCGGCGATCTTCGAGCGCGCGATCTTTCCGGCCGAAACCTTGCCCGGCTCCTTCGAGCCCGACTTGAGGTTCGCAGCCTTCTTGATGAGGAAGGTCGCGGGCGGGGTCTTGGTGACGAACGAGAAGCTCTTGTCCGCATAAACCGTGATGATCGTGGGGATCGGCATGTTCTTTTCAAGGCTGTCGGTCGCAGCGTTGAAAGCCTTGCAGAATTCCATGATGTTGACGCCGCGCTGACCCAGAGCCGGGCCGATCGGCGGCGAGGGATTGGCGGTGCCAGCCGGCACCTGGAGCTTGATATAGCCCGCAATCTTCTTAGCCATGTTACACTCACTCTATAGAAAGGCACGAGCCAAAAGCCCCGCCCGGTTCAAGCTTAGCGGTCAGACGGCGGGCTGTTAAAACCCACCTCCCGCACGATTCCTTGAGGCGATAAACCTGCGAGGAAGGCGCGCGCATAGCCGGGATGGGGGCGGAATGCAAGGAATTAGCTGAAAGGCTCTCTTTCCTCGAACCTGTCCACCAAATCTAATCGGCCAATGGAAAAGAAGGTTTTCGCGGGGGCGTGGCGTTTCTGGATTGCCTTCAATGTGTCCCTGCGCAGGCAGGGGCCCAGGGTTATCAAGCATCGCATATGCCGCCCTGGGCTCCTGCCTGCGCAGGAGCACGGACTTGCTTTTATGCGTTTTGAAACTCAGACCCCAACTGCTTGCCGCTTGTGCCTCTGCGCAAAACCCCGGAAGGTTGAGGGAAAGCCGCCAGTTCTTTACCCCGCACCGGCGCTTCGCCCCTATTGCACCACGGTCAGCTTGTACTTGCCGCGGTTGTCGCGGCCCGTGCTCGTCACGCGGATGACATAGGGGCCGGTTTCGCCGGGCTTGACGACGATCATCGAATTGCGGCCCTGGCCACCGTCATCGTCGGTTTCTTCGGCATCGCCGCTAGCGCGCGTGCCCTTGTAAAGTTCGAGCACGGGATCGAATTCATCGCCATCCTGTTCGAGCGAGATGATGGTAAGCTTGCCGGCGGCGAGCGTGACCAGATAATCCTCGACCGGGCGCTGCCGCACGGTCGCGTCATTGCCATCGAGCGTGCCGCGATAGGTGGTGCTTTCCATCGTTCCACGGGTGCCGGTCGCGCGCACCGGCGCCGGGAGCGGAGCCAGCCGGTTCATCTTGAGCGCATAACGGCCAAGGTCGCGATCGACCGCCTTGATGCGCAGCTTATAGGTGCCGGTCGTCTCGGGCGTATATTCGATCAGCGCATTATTGCCTTCGCCGCCGTCATCATCGCTCGCCAGCACGCCGCTATCCTCGTCGTCGCTGTCGCCCGAAACCGTGTCGGCCGCATCGCCGCGCAGCAGCTCAATCATCGGATCGAAATCGTCGGATTCCAGGCTGATTTCATAGCGCTGCCCGGCATTGAGGCGGATGCTGCGCACTTCATAGGGCCGTCCATCGCGCGGGCTTTGCGCGCCGAGCGTACCGCGCACGACATCGCCCGTCTCCTGGGCCTGCGCCGGCCATGCGAGAGCCGCTACGGCAGCGGCGGTGACCCAGTGGCGAAGTTTCATACCCATCCCTCCAAATGCTTGAATCCGGGGAAAACTTAACTTGGAGTGATGCGGCACGCAAATGAAAAAGGCCGCTGGTGGAAGCGGCCCTTTCGTTGGTTCGGTAACGCAGAAGCGATTGCGGACAAGGCCCGCCTCACTTCATCCGTTCGACCTGTTCGAAATCCAGTTCCACCGGAGTCGCGCGGCCGAAGATCGAGACCGAGACCTTGACCTTGTTCTTGTCGAAGTCGAGTTCCTCGACCACGCCGTTGAACGAGGCGAACGGGCCTTCGAGCACCTTGACGCTGTCGCCGATTTCGTAATCGACCTTGATCTGGTGCTTGGGCGCGGCGGCGGCTTCTTCCTTGCTGTTGAGGATGCGCGCGGCTTCAGCTTCGCTGATCGCCTGCGGCTTGCCCGAACTGCCGAGGAAGCCGGTGACCTTGGGCGTATTCTTGACGAGGTGATAGACATCGTCGTTCATGTTGAGCTTGGCCAGCACATAGCCGGGGAAGAATTTGCGTTCCGACTGGACCTTCTTGCCGCGGCGCACCTCGGTCACGGTTTCGACCGGCACCTCGACCTGTTCGACCAGCGCCTCGAGCCCCATGCGGGTCGCTTCGGCCATGATCGCGTCGCGGACCTTGTTCTCGAAACCCGAATAAGCGTGAATGATGTACCAGCGCGCCATAATCTTATGTCAAATCCTGTGTTGTAAGGTGCGGTTCGATCAGCCGATGAAGTTCATCAGCTGGCGGACGATCATGCCGAAAAAACTATCGACCGCAAAGAAGAACAGGCCGAGGATCATCGTCATGATGAGCACCATGATCGAGGTGCGCAGCGTATCCGGCCAGGTCGGCCAGGCGATCTTGCCCGCTTCGGTCCGCACCTGATTGATAAACTCGCCGGGCGAGACTTTCTTCTTCGTTTCGTCAGCCATCAACAGCCCCAATAAAATTTCTTTTGCCTTTCAGGATGCGGGAAGCGCCCCGCCCTGTCGTGCCGACCAGATAGGAGACGCGATACAGGCCCGCAACCCCGCGTGCCGCCATCGGCGCGCTGCGGGAGGCCGTAAAGTTCCGACTCCTTTAGCCAAGGCGCCGCCGATAGCCCGCAACGCGCGGATTTGCAAGCGGTGGCCGCCTTCCCTTCGCTCCCCTTCGAACCAGCCGCCCGCGCCCGCCGGAGCGGATCGGGAGAGGAAACGAAATATCGGGAGGAAATGGCAGGGGCAGCAGGATTCGAACCCGCGACCCTCGGTTTTGGAGACCGATGCTCTACCAGCTGAGCTATACCCCTAGGCCAAGGACAGCGCCCCTACCCTGTGGGCAGCCGAAGCGCAAGAGGGGACGTGCGGGGGAAGTGGAACCGGCCGGCATTGCCGCGCGCCTCGTTTAATCGCTTTCCTACATATCCGGGACATGACAGGCCGGAAAGCTGTTCCGCGCTATTGCAAGGAGTATTGCCTGTGCCCAAGCCCGCTGTCCGCGATCCGCTTGCCTTCACGCCCGAAGGCGACCCGGTTCCGCGTTTCGATCCGTGGATTGCCCAACGCCGCCGCGCCAATGGCTGGTCGAGCCATGACCAGCGGCTCTTCATCCGCGAGCTTGCGCGTATCGGATCGGTCAGCGCGGCGGCCAAGCGTGCCGGAAAGAGCGCGCGCTCGGCCTATGCGCTGCGCGACAAGCCCGGTGCGGAAAGCTTTGCCGTGGCGTGGGAACGCGCGCTGAACGCCGGGCTGGAACGCACCCGCGAGCGCATTGTCGAGCGGCTGGCCGACGGCGAAATCCTCCCGCGCTATCATTATGGCAAGCTCGCCGGGACGATCCACCGCTGGAAGCCCGGGCCGCTGGTCGCCGTGCTCAACAGCCGGGCGCGCAAACTCGACGGCGATGCCGCCGCGCGGGCGCGCGACTATGACGAACTCGAAGCCTATCGCAGGCGGCTCGAACAATGGGAGGATGCGATCGTGCGGCGGGTTGCCGCTGCGGTGCAGGCGCGCAACGCAGCCGATGCGCGCGGCGCTCCGGCGGCAAGGGGCAATTCGGACGGCGATTTGGGCGGTGAGTTGGGCAGCGGCGAATCCTACAGGAATCTTTGCAAAATCCCGGAACTTTGGGAAGCTGAGGCGGCAAAATCATTGCATTGATGCGGCTTTTGGGCGATTTTCCTATTTTGTAATTTTCATACGAAATTCTACCGGTCAGAAGTAATAATATGTCTCATCCACACCCGCTCGGACCGCCGCGCCTCGACCCGCTCATGCTGCTGCGCGCTTATGCGATGGGCGTGTTTCCGATGTCGGACGACCGCGAGGACGAGGAGATTTACTGGGTCGAGCCGAGGACGCGCGGGGTGCTTCCGCTCGATGGTTTCCATCTGTCGAAATCGCTGCGCAAATTGCTGGTATCGGGCCGCTACCGCGTGACCGCCGACACCGCCTTCCGGCAGGTCCTGCGCCTGTGCGCCGAAAGCGCGCTCGATCGCCCCTCGACCTGGATCAACGGCACGATCGAGGAAGCGTTCGTCCTGCTCCACGCGCTCGGCCATGCGCACAGCGTCGAGGTGTGGGACGATGACGAAGGGCCGGACTCCGCCCCGCCCCGGCTGGTCGGCGGCCTTTATGGCCTGTCGCTTGGCCGCGCCTTTTTCGGCGAAAGCATGTTCAGCCGCGCCGACAATACATCGAAACTGGCGCTCGCCTGGCTGGTCGCGCGGTTGAAGGCGGGCGGCTATCAGCTGCTCGACTGCCAGTTCATCACCGATCATCTCGCCTCGCTCGGCGCGATCGAGATCAGCCGCGACGACTATCTCGGCAGGCTTCAGTCGGCCTTGGGCGCGGGCGTGTTTTCGGCCTTGTCGTCGGATTTGGGTGCGGATTTGGGCGCCGATTTCGGCTCGGCCGCCTTGGGCGCCGCGGACTTGGCCGCAGCCGGCCTCGCCGGCGGGGACTGGTCCGCGCTCGATGCGCTTTTGGCGGGCGGGTTGGTGCTTCCCGGCTCGCCTTCAACCCCGGCTAGCCCCTCGCGGTCAGTGTCGGACACGTCCGCCGACCTGACCGCGGGCCCGCCACCGGGGGTCGTCATCTGGCAGCTCTTGACGATGACATCATAGATCGGGTGCTGGACGACGTTGAGTTCGGGGCGTTCACGAAACAGCCAGCCGGAAAAACTGCGCTTCCACTTGCCGTCGCGTTCCAGCGTCAGCAACTGGACGAACGCGCCGGTTTCCGCCGGCATTTCCCAGGCGGGTGCCTGTTCGCAGGCGCGCAGCCGGACAACCGCACGGCCGACACGGATCGATTCGCCCGGTCTCATTTCAAGATTGCGGACAATCCCGTTGCGCTTGTTGAGGAGGCCCACCACCGCGACGCGCTCCGCCATCGGCGTGGTGCCCTCAAGTCCGCCCTCGACGTCCTTCACTTCGTCCTTCTTGGACAATGTCACCGGCGTCGAGTCGGTGTTCCCCGACATTTTGTCGGCATCACCCGCCCTGTTACAGGCCGCGAGCGGCAGGCTCAGCGCTGCCACTATCAAGGCCAGACGCGCGCGCATCATGCGCGGCCGAAACCCCCGGTTTCCCCGTCCGGCGTCCATGCTTCATAATCCCCGGTGGCAGGCGCGCGAACGGCGCCAGCTTCGAGCGCCCCCGGCGGCCGGTACGCGAGGCCGGTGCCGGTGAGGTTACCGGTCGGCGCGCGTTCCCAGACGCGGTGCGGCGGCATGATCGCGGCGGGCGCATCGGGCGGAATCGGTTCGATCAGATGGTGGAGCCAACTATGCCATTCGGCGGGAACGCGGCTGGCATCGTTGCTGCCCTTGTAGATCACCCAGCGGCGACCTTCGGCGCTCTGGTAATAGCGGTTGCCAAGCGCATCCTCGCCAACCTTGCTGCCCTTGCGCCAGGTGTGGAACATGGTGCCGATGGTCGCGCCATCCCACCAGGTGAATATCTTGCCAAGCAGTCCCATAGGGCTGGCGCTTAGCGCCTTACCCCTGCCGCCCGCAAGCCAGAATTGCGGGAGAAGGAGACGGAATCGCGGCCAAAGCGGTGCTCTGCGCAGATCAGGGGCGCTTCGCCCCGCCGTCCTGCCAGCTGACACGCGCGGTTTCGTCGATCCCCAGCGCTGCGGCAGTGCCGCCAGCGAGTTCGAGCACCGCGGCCACATCGCCGCCGCTCGCAACCGGTTCAAGCGATTCGGGCACGGTGTTTTCGGCGATGCGGTCGATCGAACCATCGGCACGGACGAAAATCATGTCGAGCGGGATCAGCGTGTTCTTCATCCAGAAGCTGGCGATCCGGGGATGCTCGAACGGGAACAGCATCCCGCCGTCCTTGGGCAGGCTGGTGCGGAACATGAGACCGCGTTGCTGTTCTTCGGGCGTGCGCGCGACTTCGACCTTGAACCGGTGCGTCATACTGCCCTGTGTGATGGTGAGGGGGATAAGGCTCTCCTTGGCAGCGGGCGTCTGGCACGCGCTCACGAGCAACAGCGCCAGCAACGGCAGCAACGAAACGGCAATTTTGCGGATCATCGGAGGAACTTTCCTGTTGGCTCTTGCGGTTTCGGCGCGGCCGCCCGTCAACCGGGGTCGGGGCGGTATAATTCGACATCGCTGCCCGGTTCAAGCGTGATCAGCATCCGCGCCAGCGCCATGTCGTGCCCCGCGCGCAAAAACGCCGCCAGCGCGCGGCGCTGCTGGTCCGGGTCGAGCGGCGCGGCGGCAAAGGCGCCGACGCGCTTGCGCCGGGCAAAGGCGACGGCGGCGTCCCAGCGCCCCTCGTCGGCGACGCTGTTGGCATCCTCCCGGTCGGATTCCGCTATCCCGTCGCGAAAATAGATACCGGAAAGGCGCCGCTTGCCATAGCCGCGGCGGACGAGCGATTCCGCCTTCATCGCGGCATAGGCGCTGTCGTCGATATAGCGCAGTTCCACCATGCGGCCGGCGACCGCTTCCGGATCGGGGCTACCTTCCCCGCTCCAGCCGCGCTCGCCGAGCTTGCGCCTGAGATAAGCCAAAAGCTTCGCGCGGCTCGTCGCGTAGCGCGACACATAGCTGAGCGCGAGGTCATTCAGCGAGGCTTCATTGAGCGGTGTAATGATAGGCTTTTTTCGCATGGGAAGGCTGCATCTTACATGGTTTTTCCGCCGCACCACAATCTTGCCACAGTCGGGCCGGATTTTCACCGCCTGCAACGTCAACATGCAAGCATGAGAAGGCTTGTCACCTCACGCCCGGGGTCGCATGACGAGCGATGAGAACAAGAGGGAGCAACATCGGTGGCTGAACTGACCGATACCGTACTGGAAAAAGCAGCGGCAACGCTGCTTCCGACACCGACCGATTGCGCGTTGCCGCGCCGCTATTCCGACTTTGCGACGCTGGGCGAGGCGCTCGATTATGCAGCGCAGGGGACGCGCGGCCTCAATTTTCATGATCCGCGCGGCGCGCTGACGCGGCCCTATCCCTATACCGAATTGCGGGAGGACGCGCTCCAGACTGCCTACCGCCTGATCGCGCATGGCGTGAAGCCGGGCGACCGTATTGCCCTGATCGCCGAAACCGGCCCCGAATTCGCCGCGCTGTTCTTCGGCGTGGTCTATGCCGGGGCATGGCCGGTGCCGTTGCCGCTGCCGACGAGTTTCGGCGGGGCGCAATCCTATATCGACCAGCTCACCGTCCAGCTGGAAAGCTGTGATCCCAAAATCCTGTTTTTCCCGCCCGAACTCGGCGAAATGGCGGGAGCCGCGGCCAGTGGTCGCGGCGTCGAGGGGCTGGACTGGACCGATTTTGCGACGCGGCCTGCACCGCAAACCGCCTTGCCGGAACAGAAGACCGACGAAATCTGCTATCTCCAGTATAGCAGCGGCTCGACGCGGTTTCCGCATGGCGTGGCTGTCACCCACGGCGCGCTGCTCAACAATCTTGCGGCGCACTCGCATGGCACCGAAGTGCGCGATGGCGACCGCTGCGTCAGCTGGCTGCCCTGGTATCATGACATGGGGCTGGTCGGCTGCTTCCTTTCGGTCGTCGCCAACCAGGTTTCGACCGATTATCTCAAGACCGAGGATTTCGCGCGCCGTCCGCTCGCCTGGCTCGACATGATCAGCCGCAACAAGGGCACGACGCTCAGCTATTCACCGACCTTTGGCTATGACATCTGCGCGCGCCGCGTATCGAGCCAGACCAATGTCGCCGAGCGGTTCGACCTGTCGCGCTGGCGCATCGCAGGAAATGGCGCCGACATGATCCGGCCCGATGTCATGCAGGCCTTCGTCGATGCCTTTGCCGATGCCGGGTTCAACGCCCGTTCCTTCCTGCCGAGCTATGGCCTTGCCGAAGCGACGCTCGCGGTTTCGATCATGCCGCCGGGCGAAGGGATCATCGTCGAACTGGTCGAAGAAACCGAGCTTTCGGGCGAAACCTCGGCCGCCAATGACGACCGGCCGCAACGCTATCGCGCGATGGTGAATTGCGGCAAGCCGGTGAAGGACATGGAAGTCGAAATCCGCGACGAGGATGGCGCTCCGCTCCCTGAAAAGGCTATCGGCAAGGTGTGGTGCCGCGGCCCCTCGATCATGGTCGGCTATTTCCGCGACCCCGAAGCTACCGCCGCCTGCATGAAGGATGGCTGGCTCGACACCGGCGACATGGGCTATATGTCGGACGGGTATATCTACATCGTCGGCCGCGCCAAGGACATGATCATCATCAACGGCAAGAACCACTGGCCGCAGGATATCGAGTGGGCGGTGGAACAGCTTCCGGGCTTCAAGGCCGGCGACATCGCCGCCTTCGCGGTGACGACCCCCGGCGGCGAGGAAGCGCCCGCAGTGCTGGTCCAGTGCCGCACCTCCGATGACCGCGAGCGCGCCGAACTGCGCGATCTCATCAAGGAAAAGGTCCGCGCCATCACCGGTATGAACTGCGTGGTCGAACTGGTGCCGCCGCGCACGCTGCCGCGCACCAGTTCCGGCAAGCTCAGCCGAGCCAAGGCGCGCCAGCAATATCTCACCGGGCAGATCCAGCCCTATGATATTGCGGCCTGATCCAGGCACTGTGCAAGGATACTGGAAAAGCCCGCCCAGATGACGGACTTTTTCATGTGGAAAATTCGTGCTGATACAGATTGATTTTTCCGCCAAATCGGGGCGACTGCACAACAGTTGCTTACCATTCGGAAAGAATCGCACCCTATAGAATCGGCTGGTGAGCACTTCGGACCAACATAGCCAGTTACCTGAAAGCGAATTGTCGCTTCTCCATCTGCTCGGCCTGCGTCTCGGAGACCATGCAGCATGGGACGAAATCCGCGCCGCTCAATTGCAGGCCGTCGGCCGTTTCGCCCTCATGCGGCTGGCCGGCGGGGTTCTTGCGATCATCCTCACCCTGAAGATTTTTGCGGATATCATCGCACCATGGGAACTGCGCGGCTGGGTCGGAATCGCACTATTGGCCTCGGTTTCGCTGGGCTATTCGCGCTATCGCCGCCGTGCCGAATATCCGCACAAGGCGCCCGCCGATACCATTCGCCGCGATGCCCTGATGTCGCTGGTTCTTGGCCTGATCTGGACCATTCCGCCGCTATTCTTTGCGCCCCAGGGCGATTGGAGCCACGGCGCCCAGAGCTGGACCGTTTCGACTACGCTGCTGATCGGCGTTCTTGTCGGCACCAGTTCGCTCCCGGCCTCTATCATTGCGATGACCGTGACGATCACGCTCGCCAATATCGCCATGACGCTTCTGATGGGATATCCCGTCGCGGCATTGACCACCCTGCTGGCCGGGTTTGGCCTCCTGATTGCGAGTATTTCTTCCGCACGCGATTTCATCCGGTTCAAAACCGTCCAGACCGCCATCGTGGAAAAAACCGAAACCGTCAGCCTGTTGCTGCGCGAATTTGAAGACAGCGGCGCCGACTGGCTGTGGCAGATTGATGCCTCGCGCAGGCTGACCCATGTTTCGCCGCGCTTTGCGATCGCGCTTGGTCGCGAGCCCGAACAGATCGAAGGCAAGCCGCTGGTCCAGTTGCTCGCGGGGGACACATGGGAATCGGGCCGTTTTGCCTCGGCGCTGCACGATCTTGCCGAAAAGCTTAACCGGCGCGAAAGCTTCTCCAACCTGCTCTTGCCGGTCAAGATCGGCGAGGAAACCCATTGGTGGGAATTGTCCGCCAGTCCGCGGCTCGATGAAAATGGCCGCTTCATGGGCTTCCGGGGGGTCGGATCCGATGTGACGCTGGAACAGGCGTCTGCCGCCAAGATCGACCGGCTGGCGCGCTTCGACAGTCTCACCGGCCTTCCCAACCGGCTCCAGGTCACCGAAGCGCTCGCCAAGGCCATCGAACATAGCGCGCAGTGGAAAAGCCGCTGCGCCTTCATGATGATCGACCTTGACCGGTTCAAGGCGATCAACGACACGCTGGGTCATCCGGTGGGCGATCGTCTGCTCGAACTGGTTTCGGCGCGGCTCACGTCTATCATCACCGACAACGAGCTTTGCGGCCGCCTCGGCGGCGACGAGTTCGCCGTGGTGGTGCGCGACGTACCGGACACGACCTATCTCGACACGCTGGCACACCGCATCATCACCACGCTGTCGCGGCCCTATGATGTCGACAAGCAGACCCTCTATATCGGCGCCAGCGTCGGTTCCGCCGTCGCGCCGCGCGATGCCCGCACATTCGAAACCCTGATCCGCAGCGCCGATCTTGCGCTCTATCGCGCCAAGGACAAGGGCGGCAATCATCACTATGCCTATGACCCCGGCCTGCATGTTCAGGCCGAGGAGCGGCGCGTCATCGAGATCGCGCTCCGCAAGGCGCTCGAACGCGGCGAGTTCCATCTGAACTATCAGCCGGTCGTGTCCGCGCATGATGGCACCATCGATGGTTTTGAAGCGCTTGTCCGCTGGACCAATCCGGACCTTGGCAGCGTCTCGCCCGCCAAGTTCATTCCGATTGCCGAGGATGCGCGGCTGATCGGCCAGATCGGCGAGTGGGTACTGCGCACCGCCTGCCACGAGGCGATGAACTGGCCACAGAATATCCGCGTCGCCGTCAATGTCTCGGCCGAACAGCTTGCCGACCCCAATTTTGCCACCTCGGTGGTATCGGCGCTGTCGCACAGCGGGCTGCCGCCGCGCCGTCTTGAACTCGAAGTCACCGAAAGCGTGTTCATGCGCGATGGCGGCGGTGCCTCGCAGATGCTCGATCAGTTGCTCGGGCTTGGCCTCAGGCTGTCGCTCGACGATTTCGGCACCGGCTATTCATCGCTCGGCTATCTGCGCAAGACCCGCTTCTCCACGATCAAGGTCGACCGCAGTTTCGTTCAGGGGGCCGCGCGCAACAAGCCCGAAAGCCTCGCCATCATCCGCGCCGTGGTAGCGATGGCGGACAGCCTTGGCATGAGCACGACCGCCGAGGGCGCGGAAACCGAGGCCGAGGTCGAGATGATCCGCAGACTCGGCTGCAAAAAAATTCAGGGCTTTTATTTCGGGCGGCCGATGCCGGCAAATGACGCGGCCGACCTGTTCCGCGATCGCGAGGAAGAGCTCAACCTCGGCTACGCTTCCTGACGCCCGGGCGTCGCAAGCCGCGCCTCGATCCCGCGCCACAATTGCAGATAGGCCTTGTGCGCCGGTGAGCTGGGCGCAAGTAGCCCCAGCGGCTTTCCTTCGGTCGCAACCTGCTCGACCACACTCGCCATCGGAATGACCGGCCAGTCGGGATGAAGCTCCCGCGCCTCCTTGTGGACGCGCCGCCGCTGGTCGAGCATCGAATGGACGGGCAGAAGCGCCGACTGCCGCGCCTTCTTTTCATCCATGAAGGCGACCACTTCCTCGAACGCGCGCTGCGACAGGGCCGACGGAATGACCGGAACAATGACAAGATCGGCGGCGCGCATCACCTGCTCGGTGGTCGCGGTCAGCCCCGGCGGACAATCGAGAATGATGCGATCATATTGTTTCAATAATCCCTCGATCAGCTTGGCGAGCCTGCGCTTCTTGTCGAGTTCGAACAGAAGCTGGTCGAGGCCGCGCAGGCTCGTGTCTGCGGCCAGCAGGTCGATGCGGTCATAGCGTGACGGCCGGATCAGTTTGGCCGGATCGACACCCCGCGCGAAGATCGACTGCGCATCCCCCTTCGCCTTTTTCTCGCCGCCCAGCAAAAAGGTGGACGCGCCCTGCGGGTCGAGATCCCACAACAGCGTCCGCCGCCCGCTCGAATAAGCGGAAAGCCAGGCGAGGTTGATCGCCATGGTGGTTTTACCGACGCCGCCTTTGAGGTTGTAGATCGCAATGGTGGCCATGGGTTCCCTTTGGCTGGATCGAACGGACGAATCGCCTTTGTCCTGACGAACGCGATTATCGGTCAGCATCGCCCCGGAGGTAAACGCCGAAATTGGATCGATTTTCATCTTGTCGTCCCAACGAAACAACTCGCCGACCAATGATGAAAATGGTTCCGCAACTCATCGCCCCATCGCTTCCGTTCATCGGAAAATGGCCGTTTCCGGCCTTCCTTCGTTAACCTTTCCTCCTTAGGCGCGGCTGCAACAGACACAAACGGGCACCCCAAATATGGGGGTCACATAGCGGGGTCGCATTAAATGTACGGCAAGAAGTTCCTCGGCGCAGCCATTGCAGCGCTCGCCCTGATCGCACCCATCAGCGAAGCGCAGGCGCTTCAGTGCGTCCCCTTCGCGCGACAGCTCTCGGGCGTTGATATTCGCGGCAATGCCCATACCTGGTGGAATCAGGCGGCCGGCAAATATGCGCGCGGCAACACGCCGAAGGTCGGTGCCGTGCTTTCCTTCAAGAGCACCCGCGCAATGCCGCTTGGCCATGTCGCGGTTGTCAGCAAGATCATCAACGAGCGCGAAATCCTCATCAGCCACTCCAACTGGTCACCGATCAATGGCCGCCGTGGCCAGATCGAGCGCAACGTCAAGGTCGTCGACGTGTCGGCCAATGGCGACTGGACCAGCGTCAAGGTGTGGTATGCCCCGATCCGCGGACTCGGCCTGCGCGCGAACCCGACCAATGGCTTCATCTACAAGGGCAGCGCGGGTGACATCCAGCTAGCGCAGGCTGACACCCAGTCGCCTTCGGACAAGCTGGCGCGCGCCGTCGCTGCGGTCCGTTAAAAAACCGCATTTCAACGGGAAAACAAAAAGAGCCGCAACTTGCGGCCCTTTTTTTTCTGGCGGACGGAAGGGGTTCAGCCTTCGGCCTTGCCATCCTCGAACCAGGCCTCGACTTCGCCGTTGAGTTTAATCGTCAGCGGCTGGCCATGACGATCACGGGTCTTGCCGGCAGCGACGCGAATCCAGCCTTCCGAAATCGAATATTCCTCGACATCGGTGCGCTCGCGCCCCTTGAAACGGATACCGACGCCGCGCTGCAAGGCGTCGGCATCGAAATGGGTGCTGCGCGGATTGACCGAAAGGCGGTCGGGCGGGGTGCTGGATTTGTCGGCGTTTTCAGTCATGGCCGCCGCCTTTGCCGCCCCGTCCACGAAGCGTCAAGAGGGGGGCGCCCTTCATTCCACATCTTGCAATGCCTTGTGCCACTGCACGATCAGGATCGACAGGTCCTTCTTCGGTTCGAAATTCCTTTTGCGCACCTCGAACTGTGTCGGCGATATTTTGCGCACCCCGTCCATGCAGAAGCTGACCAGATTGTCCGGCGCGCCCTTGTCGACGACCAGCCGGAAATCCCTGATCGGTCCCTTCCAGTTGGCGCCCGACTTCAGCACATAGTCGAGCCACAATTCCGAATAATAAGCCGCATAGGAGCCATCGGGCCGTTTCGCGGCCACGAGCCGCCGGTCGAACCCGGACAGGAACGCATCATCGGTGCAATAGGTGCTGCGATAATGCGCCGCCGTCCCGTCCTTGCCCGCCCGGATTTGCGGATCGAGCGCGCCGCCGACACTGCCGCCGTTCATCGGCTTGTAGCGGTGCGTGACCGTGATCGTCTTGCCCGCGGGAAAGCGTTGTGTCCGGGTGATATGCCGCTGCACAATCCACAAAGGCATAATCGAATCACCCTCGCGCCGTACCAGCCCGTCGCGCACCGCGGCGTCCACCTGCGGCCGCGACAGGCCGTCAAAGAAGCGATGGCTTTCGGGATCCAGCGCCTCGGCCATATCCCAGCCGCGCTTGCGCAACAGCGCGGTGACGTCACGGCCATTGACCATCGCGACATCGACGCTCGACAGCGTTACCGGCTTGCCGCCAACCGTGGTGCGGAAATCAAGCGCGCTCCAGTCGCGGTACCAGTTGTTCGCATCGAGCGGCGGCAACGGAAAGGCGATGAGCGTATCGACCGGCCGCTTCGCATGGTTGGTAAAGCGGTAGGTGATGCGCACTTCATCGATGCTGAGGAACAGATCCTCGTAATCGAGGCTGATATCCCTGCTCTGCTTGAGCGTCAGCCCGCCAATCCCGACCGCTGCCTCGCTGTCGTTGGCGCGGGCAGGCCCGCCCGCCAGCAGACTTGCGGCGGCAAGAAGCAACACAGGGTTGCGCGATAATGTGGACATGCCTCTCTCCCCAAATATGATTCCACGATGAATCCCGTCCTGAAAAGTGCCGGGACGGTTCTGGATGGTCAAGCCGGGGTGAGAGGACTCGTCTCAATCCTTGACCCGGTTCGCTTTCTTGCGTTCGTGCGGATCGAGGTGTTTCTTGCGCAACCGGATCGCCTTGGGCGTGACCTCGACCATTTCATCGTCGTCGATATAGGCGATCGCCTGTTCGAGCGTGAGGCGCTTGGGCGGAGTCAGGCGGATCGCGTCGTCCTTGCCCGAGGAGCGGAAGTTGGTGAGCTGCTTCGACTTCATCGGGTTGACCTCGAGGTCGTCGGGCTTGGCATTCTCGCCAATGATCATGCCTTCATAGACGGGCTCGCCGGGGTGGACCATGAGGAGGCCGCGGTCCTCCAGCGCATTGAGCGCATAGGCGACCGTCTCGCCGCTGCCGTTGGAGATCAGCACGCCATTGGGGCGCCCTTCGATCGCGCCCTTGTACGGCCCGTATTTTTCGAACAATCGGTTCATGATGCCGGTGCCGCGCGTATCCGACAGGAACTCGCCATGATAGCCGATGAGGCCGCGCGAGGGCGCCGAGAAGACGAGGCGGGTCTTGCCGCCGCCCGAGGGCTTTTGTTCGAGCAGGTCCGCCTTGCGGCGCTGCATCTTCGACACCACGGTCGAGGCGAACTCGTCGTCGACGTCGATCACCACCGCCTCATAGGGTTCCTCGCGCCCGCCCGCTTCCTCGCGGTAAAGGACACGCGGACGGCTGATGCCGAGCTCGAAGCCTTCGCGGCGCATGGTTTCGATGAGCACGCCGAGCTGCAATTCGCCGCGTCCGGCGACCTCGAAACTGTCCTTGTCTTCCGCCTCGGTGACGCGGATCGCGACATTCGATTCCGCCTCGCGCAGCAACCGGTCGCGGATCACGCGGCTCGTTACCTTGTTGTCGCGCGATTCCTTGCCTGCGAACGGGCTATCGTTGACCGCGAAGCGCATCGACAGCGTCGGCGGGTCGATCGGCTGGGCGGCAAGCGGCGTCGTCACGCTCGGCTCGGCGATGGTGTTGGCGACCGTCGCGACCGTCATCCCGGCGATGCTGATGATGTCGCCCGCCCGAGCCTGTTCGACCGGCACGCGCTCGAGCCCGCGGAACGAGAAAATCTTCGACGCGCGGCCCGTCTCGATCACCTTGCCATCGGCGTCGAGCGCATGGATGGGGTCGTTGACCTTGACCGTGCCCGCCGCCACGCGGCCGGTGAGGATGCGGCCGAGGAAATTGTCGCGGTCGAGCAGCGTCACGAGGAACTGGAAGGGTGCGTCCGCATCGACGCTCGGCGGCGGGACATGGTCGACGATCTTCTGGAACAGCGGCGTCAGATCGCCGCCGCGCGCCTCGGCATCCTCATTGGCATAACCGTTGCGACCGCTCGCAAACAGCACGGGGAAGTCCAACTGCTCGTCATTGGCCTCGAGGTTGACGAACAGGTCGAACACCTCGTCGAGCACTTCCTGCGCGCGGCCGTCCGGGCGGTCGATCTTGTTGACGACGACGATCGGCTTCAGGCCCAGCGCAAGCGCCTTGCCGGTGACGAACTTGGTCTGCGGCATCGCACCTTCGGCACTGTCAACCAGCAGGATAACGCCATCGACCATCGAGAGGATGCGCTCGACCTCGCCGCCAAAGTCGGCGTGGCCCGGGGTATCGACGATGTTGATGCGCGTGCCGTTCCATTCGACCGAGGTACATTTGGCGAGGATGGTGATCCCGCGTTCCTTTTCGATGTCGCCCGAATCCATCGCGCGTTCGTCAATGCGCTGGTTGTCGCGAAACGTGCCAGACTGGCGGAAAAGCTGGTCGACCAGCGTAGTTTTGCCATGATCGACGTGCGCGATAATGGCGATGTTGCGAAGGGACATCGGGAAACAGGCCTAACTTTTTGTATGGTGCGGCCGCTACAGGACAGCGGCCCGGTTGCGCGCGCCTGTAACGGTTTTTGTGCAGCGCGGCAAGCAGCGCGTTTCACATGCCTGCTCACAGACGTAACGGGAAGAAACAGGCCGGGACTTGCGAAAAAACGGATGGTGAGTTAGGCATATAAAACAGTTTGATCTTGAAGCGCCGCGATGCAGCCGCCATGTTAGCGATCACGCTTCCCCGGGCACGAAAGGCTTCCCGAATTTATGGCTACGAATACGGATGTCACGACCGCAAACGCCACCGATCTGCAGTTGACCCCGCCCGATCCCGTCCCGGTGGTCGCGCCTGAAAAGGCGGCGGGGCTGGTGCCGGTGTCGACCGAACAACGGACCAAGTTGCAGGAGCGCGTCGATGGTTTCATAGCCGATCTCGTTGCGGAAGATGTCAACTCCCCCGCGTTCGGCCAGAAGATTGACCAGCTGACCAATATGGGCCGCAAGGAGATTGCCGACGCGGCCGGGCACAGCAACCGCTTCCTCGACCGTCCGGTGCGCGCGATGGACAAGGATGGATCGGTCGGTGCCGACCTTGCCGAACTGCGCCGCACAGTGGAAGGGCTCGATCCCTCGCGCCAGGGCAAGCTGTCGAGCCCGCGCAAGTTCCTCGGCATCATTCCGTTCGGCAACAAGATCAACAATTATTTCGACAGCTATCGCTCCTCGCAGACCCATATCCAGCAGATCCTCAAAAGCCTCCAGGGCGGCAAGGATGAACTGCTGATGGACAATGCCTCGATCGACGTCGAGCGGCGCAACATGTGGGAGGCGATGGGCAAGCTTGAACAGATGATAGTGATGGCTCGCACGCTCGACGGGCGGCTCGAGGAAAAGGCCGCCGAGCTCGACGCGACCGATCCCGCCAAGGCCAAGGCGGTACGCGAAACCGCGCTGTTCTACGTGCGCCAGCGCGAGCAGGACCTGCTCACCCAGATGGCAGTCACGGTGCAGGGCTATCTCGCGCTCGACCTGGTCAAGAAGAACAATGTCGAACTGGTCAAGGGCGTCGATCGCGCGAGCACCACCACGGTCGCCGCGCTACGCACCGCGGTCACGGTGGCGCAGGCGATGGCGGGGCAGAAGCTGGTGCTCGACCAGATCACCGCGCTCAACACGACGACCACGAGCATCATCGAAGGCACCGGCCAGATGATGAAGGACAATACCGCGCGCATCCACGAACAGGCGGCAAGCTCGACCATCCCGATGGAAACGCTGCAGCGTGCGTTCCAGAATATCTATGACACGATGGATGCGGTCGACACCTTCAAACTGAAGGCGCTCGATTCGATGAAGACCACGGTCGATACGCTGAGCCGCGAGGTCGAAAAGTCGAAAGGCTATATCGCGCGCGCCGAAGGGCAGGCGCAGGCGGCACAGCTTGCCAAGCCCGCCGACAGTCCCTTGTCGGCGCTGGAAGGCTGAGAGGCCACGCCCGCATGAGCAGCGAAACCGACATCGCCGTTGAACAGGGCAAGGCCAGCATCGCGCGTAGCCGCGCCCGCCGCGACGGCGCGCGGATCGCGCCGATAAGCCGCTCGATCGGCAAGCGGTCGCGCCGGGTCAAGTTGCGCCATTTCGGCATGAAGCTGGTGCGGGTGGCGCTGCTGTGGGTAAGCTTGCTGGTCGCGATGATTGCGTTCGGGTTGATCCTCCCCGGCGGGATCGGCGTCGGCGGCGTGATCCTGCTCGGGCTCGCCGCGATCCTCGGTACCCTCGGGCTGCTGATGTTCCCCCGCGCGCCGGTCATCAGCGACCACCACTTGATCGACAGCGACATGGCGTCGCTCCCCGCCAACACCGAGTTGTGGCTCGAAGCGCAGCGCCCTGCCCTCCCCGCGCCCGCGCAGACCGTGGTCGACAATATCGGCAGCCAGCTCGATACGCTCGCGACGCAACTCCAGTCGCTCGACCCGCGCGAGCCGGCGGCGGAAGAAGTGCGCCGCCTTGTCGGCGAACATCTGCCCGGTCTCATCAAGGGCTATCAGCGCGTGCCCCCGGCGATGCGCGCCACCCCCAAGGCGGGCGGCCGCAGCGCCGACGAGGAACTGACCGACGGCCTCAGGGTGATCGAGCGCGAAATCCGCACCATGAGCGAAAATATCGCGAGCGGCGACCTTGATGCGCTGGCGACGCGCGGCCGCTATCTCGAAATCAAATATCAGGACGGAAACGGCGATGGCTGATGCCGGGTCCCCGATCCGCCCGCAGCCTGTGCGCCTTGCCAAGAGCCCGCCGGGCGAAGCGCATCCGCATGCCGAAGCGGCCCGCGCGCGGAAGAAAGCCGAGGCCGAAGCGATCGGCATTACCGATGAATATATCGACCGCTTTGTCGACGCTTTTTATGCGAAGGTGCGCGAGGACGCGATTCTCGGTCCGATCTTCAATGCGCGGGTGCATGACTGGCCCGCACATCTTGCTACGCTGAAGCGCTTCTGGGCTTCGGTGCTGCATAATGCGGGCACCTATTCCGGCCGTCCGATGCCGCTTCATATCGCCATTCCCGAAATCACTCGGAGCCATTTCGATCACTGGCTCGCGCTGTTCCGCCAGACGCTCGACGAGCTTGCGCCCGCTAGCGCCGCCACCGAAGCCGTCCACGCCCGGGCCCGGATGATCGCCGACAGCCTGATGCACGGTATCGCCATCCACCGCGATGGAAAGCTCAGCGCCTGACGGCGCGGTTATTATCAATCCTGCTGGATAAATGGATGCCCGACGAGGATTCGAACCTCGATTGACGGAGTCAGAGTCCGTAGTCTTACCGTTAGACGATCGGGCAAGAGAGGGCGCACTTAGGAGCGGCGGCGCGCCGTGTCAATGGCGCTTGGCAAGAAGCTGCGTCCCCCCCTTGCATCCTGCCGGTTCGGCGCTAGCATCTCCCCAGTTTCCATCCACGAAACAAGGCCGGAATTCCAAAAGCCTGTCCAGGGCATCCGGTGGGAGAGATGCTTATGCGCCACGTCGCCATCGTCGGGTCGGGACCCGCGGGTTATTATACTGCGGAATCCCTGCAGAAATTGCTGGGCGACGATGTGATGATCGACATTATCGACAAGCTGCCGGTGCCGTTCGGCCTGATCCGTTTCGGCGTTGCCCCGGACCATCAATCGATCAAGGCGGTGTCGCGCCGATACGAATCGGTGGCGCTGACCGAAAATGTCCGCTTCGCCGGCAATGTCGAGGTGGGCGAGCATGTCAGCATCGCCGAGTTACAGGAGCTTTATGACGCCGTCGTGCTCGCGACAGGCGCGCCGCGCGACCGCAAGCTCGACCTGCCCGGTGCGGACCTGCCCGGCGTTTATGGTAGCGCGGAATTTGTCGGCTGGTATAATGGACACCCCGATTTCGCCGATCTCAACCCGCCTCTCGACGGGGCGGGCGTTGCGATCATCGGCAATGGCAATGTCGCGCTCGATGTCGCGCGCATCCTTTCCAAGACGGAAAAAGAGTTTGAAGGCAGCGACATCGTCGCGCATGCGCTTGACGATCTCAAGCAGAGCAAGGTGGAGCATATCAGCATTCTCGGGCGGCGCGGGCCGCACCAGATCGCGATGACGCCGAAGGAGCTCGGCGAACTCGGACATCTCGAACGCGCGGCGCCAAGGGTCGATCCGGCGGACCTGCCCGAACTCATCACCGACGCCGAGCTGGAACCGGGCATGCGCAAGTCGATAACACTGCTGCGCGAATTCGCGGCCAATCCGAAGGACCGGCCGGTCACGATCGATTTCGACTTTTTTGCCATGCCGGTAGCGATCGAAGGCGATGGCAAAGTGGAGCGGATGATTGTCGAGCGCACCATGCTGGACGCGGAATTACGCTCGGTAGGAACGGGCGAGCGCTACACCATCCCCTGTTCGCTGGTAATCTCCTGCATCGGTTATCAGACGCCGCATATCGACGGCGTGCCCTATGAGCATGGCCGCGGACGCTTCGCCAATGATGAGGGCCGGATCATGCCGGGTCTTTACTGCGCCGGCTGGGCGCGGCGCGGGCCATCGGGGACGATCGGCACCAACAAGCCCGACGGCGCGATGATCGCCGAACATATCGCCGCCGACATCCCGCAGGGCGGCGGCAAGGCGGGACGCGGCGGGCTCGACGCGCTGCTGAGACAACGCGAAGCACCGCTCGTCACCTTTCGCGACTGGCAGAGGATCGAGGCGGCGGAAATAGCCAACGCCCGCGACGGCAGCCCGCGCGAAAAATTTGTCCGCATCACTGAAATGTTCAAGGCGTTGCAACATCATAGCTGACATCGGTCACCTTATTTTAACCTGATCTGGGTTAAGCAGAAGATTGAATAACCTCCAGACACAGGGCACGAATCAGTGGAAGCCGATCGCCGCGAACGCCAAGAACAACGTGACGGACGCCGCGCATCGCGGCTTCCGGTGGGATTTACCGCCAAGCTGCGCGAACGTGGTCATTCGACAATGGATGTCGAGGTAATAGACCTGTCAATCTCGGGCTTCCGCATCTCCACCTTGTTCAAAGTGCGCCCCGGCCAGCTCGTATGGCTGTCGATTCCGGGACTGCAACCGCTCGAGGCAATGGTCCGCTGGAGCGCCAACAGCGAACATGGATGCGAATTCGTGCAATCCCTACACCCGGCTGTGGTCGCCCATATCCGCCAGCTCCATCCCCGCGTCGACGATACGCGGCATGAATTCGACCGTTTCTGAAGCCCGTCCAGACGCGAAATCCGTTTTGCGTCCCGTGCGCATCCCGGTTCAAGGCTTGTTTTCTGCGGCTCAAGCCATATTTTACAAGTCCTGTTGAAACCATCCGGGTCGCACCGCATGTCCAAACCATTTCCCTCCCATGTTGCTGATCAAGGCCGGCGCAAGGTGTCGCGCGCGCCGGTCGCGTTCGAAGCGCAGTTACGCGTCGCCGATCTCAGCAAGGTCAAGATTCGCGTGGTGGAAATTTCCACACATGGTTTCCGCGCCATGACGGCCGCGCGGCTGAATCCGGGCGATTCCGTTTATCTTCACATCCCCTCACTCAACGCGCTGCACGCGATGGTTCGCTGGGTTGAAAACAGCGCCTTTGGCTGCGAGTTCCTGCAGCCACTCTATGCGCCGGTCGCGGAACATATCGCGCGGCAATATCCGGACCATTACCGCCCCATGACCTGAAAGGACGGCCTCGGCCAATTTTCAATAGCGGCAGAGTTTCCATCCGGCTCGAAAATGCTCTAGGGGCGAAGGCATGAATGCAACCCTCCTTGTCATGGCTGGCGGTGCCGCCGGCGCGGCGCTGCGCTATCATCTCGGACGCGGGCTGACCCATGCGTTGGGGACCGGCTTTCCATATGGGACACTCGCTGCCAATCTGACGGGCGGTCTGGCGATGGGACTGCTCGCCGGATGGCTTGCGCGCCATGCGTCGGGCAATGAGCCGTGGCGGCTCCTGCTTGCGGTGGGCTTGCTCGGCGGCTTCACCACTTTTTCCGCCTTCAGCCTTGAGCTCACCAACATGATCCAGCGCGGCACATGGAGTTCGGCGGCGGGGTATGCGCTGGTGTCGGTGGCGGGTTCGGTCCTCGCACTATTTGCCGGGCTGGCTCTGATGCGGCAGGTGGCATGATGGCAAAAGCGCCGAAATCCGCGCATAGCGACGATGTGAGAAGCTTCACCGTCGGCCCCGACGATGACGGCATCAGGCTTGACCGCTGGTTCAAGCGCCATCTGCCCGATGCGAGCTTCAATCTCGTGTCGCGCTGGGCGCGCACCGGTCAGCTGCGCGTTGATGGCGCGCGGGCGACGCCCGGCGACCGGCTGGCGGCGGGTCAGCAGATCCGCGTGCCGCCCGCCGAAGCGCCAGCGCCGGGCAAGGCGAAGGCGAAAAAGCCGCGCCCCGTTCTCACCGCCGACCAGATCGACTTTGCCGAAAGCCTCGTGATCCACAGGGACGATCAGGCGATCGTCATCAACAAGCCGCCCGGCCTTGCAACACAGGGCGGCACGCGCACCAGCGAGCATGTCGATGGTCTCCTCGATGCGCTGTGGTTCGATGCCGACCAGCGCCCCAAGCTGGTCCACCGGCTCGACAAGGACACTTCCGGCGCGCTGCTGCTGGCCCGCACCTCGCGCGCCGCCGCTTTTTTCTCGAAAAGCTTTTCCGGCCGCACCGCGCGCAAGATCTACTGGGCGCTGGTGGTGGGCGTGCCCGGCATAGAGGATGGCATGATCGACCTGCCGCTCGCCAAGCAGCCCGGCACCGGCGGCGAAAAAATCTATGTCGATGAAAAGGAGGGGGCGGCCTCGCGCTCGCGCTACCGCGTGATCGAGCAGGTCGGCAACCGCGCCGCCTGGGTCGAACTCCAGCCCTATACCGGCCGCACCCATCAGCTGCGCGTCCACATGGCGGCGATCGGCCACCCGATTGTCGGCGATGGCAAATATGGCGGCAAGGACGCCTTCCTCACCGGCACGATCAGCCGCAAGATGCACCTTCATGCGCGCCGCATCCGGATCGACCACCCCGATGGCGGGCGGATCGACATCAAGGCCGACCTCCCCGAACATTTCGCCGAGAGCATGGAACAGCTCGGCTTCGATCTCGCCAATGGCGATCTTCCGATCGACGATGGTCCGCCCCCTGCCCCCAAGGCGGTCAGGAAGCAGCAGGCCAAGGCGCATTTCAAGCAGGTCCGCAAGGAGCGCAAGGGCGAGCGGCAGGAACGGCGCGGCGCTCCGGCCAAACCGGCCAAGCCCAAGGCCGCGCCCAAAAAGGCGTCGGCAAAGAAACACGTCGCTTCGACCATGCCGCGCGGCAAGGGCCAGACCACCGGTACCCGCCCCAAGGCGCGCCGCAAGACGCGCAGCTAGCGATGCACCCCAACCGCGCGTTTCACTGGGACGACCCCGCCGCGATCAAGGCCTTTGTCGCCGACACGGCCTTTGGGCAATTATTCGCCACGACGCCCGACGGTCCGCGCGTCGCGCATATTCCCGTCGTCTGGCAGGACGATACGCATCTGCGCTTTCACCTCGCGCGCGGCAACGCCCTCACCCGCCATCTCGACGGCGCGACCGGCCTGTTCGTGGTCAATGGACCCGATGCCTATATCAGCCCGGACTGGTATGGTCTCGACCAACAGGTACCGACGTGGAACTATGTCGCGGCCGAGCTTCAGGGGCCGTTGCGGCGACTGAGCGATACTGAGCTGGTCGACCAGGTGGAAGCCCTTTCCGCCCGGCACGAAGCGCGCCTCGCACCCAAGCAACCCTGGACAGCCGGCAAGCTCGATGCGGAAATCTACCGCAAGTTGCTCGGCGCCATCGCGGGGTTCGAAATGCGGGTCGAACAATGGCGGGGGACCCGCAAACTGGGACAGAACAAAAGTATCGAGATGCGCATGCGGGTGGCTGACACTCTTGAGGCGAGCGGATCGGCGGCCATGGCTGCGCTGATGCGCGCGGCAGATACAGAGCCGGCATGAACCGGCTCGCCCTGTTCGATTGCGATGGCACGCTGGTCGACAGCCAGCATAATATCTGTGCGGCGGTCGCGGCGGTGTTCGGCGAGCATGGTCTCGCCATACCCGACCACCATCAGATCCGGCGCGGCGTCGGCCTGCATGTGCGCGAGGCGATGGCCCGGCTTGCGCCCGCCGATACCGATGATGCGCTGCTCGACCGCCTCACCGACGATTACAAGCGCAGCTTTTCCGCGCTCGCGAAAGGCGACGCCTATCATGCCGGGCATCTGTACGATGGGATCAGCGGGCTGCTCGATGCGCTGGAGCAGGATGGCTGGCTGCTCGGGGTCGCGACCGGCAACAGCGATCGCGGCCTGCTGCGCATCCTCCATCATCACGGCCTCGAGCGCCGTTTCGTGACGCTCCAGACCGCCGACCGCCACCCGTCCAAGCCGCACCCCTCGATGGCGCTCACTGCACTCGCCGAAGCCGGGGCCGATCCCACAGTCAGCCTGATGATCGGCGATACCAGCTATGACATGTTGATGGGAAAATCGGCGGGGATGATCGCCATCGGCGTCGATTGGGGCTATCATGACCCGGCCGCGCTGCGCGAGGCAGGGGCCGATCATATCGCGACTGCTCCCGTACAGATCAGGAAATATGGTAATCATGCCCAGCCCGCAGTCTGATGAACAGCAAGCCCGAAAACGGTTTTTCATCCTTTCGATGCTGCGCCTCACCGGTGCGGCGCTCGTTGCTTTCGGCCTGCTCGTCTATGCCGGCAAGGTGATGGACGTGGCCGAGGCCGATCGCCTGCGTACCGGACTCATCATCATCCTTGCCGGGCTGGTCGAAGCCTTCTGGCTGCCGATCGCGCTGGCCCGCAAATGGAAGTCCCCCGGCGCGTGAAACGTTTTTACGAGGATGTGAGTCCGCGCGAGGACACCGATGGCTGGGAGATTTTGCTCGACGGCAGGCCGGTGCGCACCCCCGGCCGGGCGCCGCTGATGGTGCCATCGCCATCGCTGGCCGCGCTGATCGCCGACGAATGGTGCGCGCAAGGCGACACAATCGATCCGCGCACGATGCGTTTCACCGGCATGGCCAATGCCGCGATCGACCGCATCGCGCCGGACCGCGAAACCTATGTCGCGGACATCGCGCGCTATGGCGAAAGCGATTTGTTTTGTTACCGCGCGCTCGACCCGGAACCGCTCGTCGCGCGCCAGATCGCAGCGTGGAATCCCCTGCTCGACTGGGCCGAGCAGCGCTATGATGTCGAGTTTGCGGTGACGCAGGGCGTGACTCCCGTTACCCAGCCCGAACAGACCCGCACCCGGCTTCGCGACGCGGTCGCCGCGCATGACGCGTTCGCCCTCGCCCCGCTCGCCATCCTGACCAGCCTCGGCGGTTCGCTGGTCGCCAGCCTCGCGCTCGCCGAAGGCCATCGCACCGCTGCCGAGCTATGGCCCGCCGTCACGCTCGACGAATTGTGGCAGGAGGAAATGTGGGGTGCCGATGCGGAAGCGCAAAAGGCACGCGCGTTCCACCAGCAGGAATGGGACGATGCCGCCGCGTTTCTGGACGCAGCCTTGAACGGATAGGCTTCATGACGTCACGGCAGTCCACCGTGCGGACTCCGGGCGACGCCTGAACCAGACCGGACGGTTTTGCCCCACAAATCGCTTTCCTACAGCCCGGAAGGTTTCCAGCCTCGCTCGATTGGGCGCGGATGGTCCGGGATCAATCCTGCGCCGTCCCGATGCCGCTGCACTGTAGGGTTCCGGCAATGTTGGATTGTAGCGTCACTTTAGTCACTTTAAGCACCGGCCAAGGCAAACGCGAGGATGCGTGGCGCCGGGTGTCAGCCAGCCGCCGCACTGACCCCTCCCCAATATCTTGGGTCCGGCTGAAACCGCGCTTACTCCTCAACTTTATCAACTTAAGAGGGTGTTTTTGGCAGAAACGCGTGCATTGCGCCGTTCCGGGGCGACGACAACAAGATATGGTATGCCGGCTAATCCTCGAACCCTAATCGTCAAACACCGGCGCGCGCTTCTGCATTTCGGCCATGACCTGTTCGATCTGGTTGGGCGTGCGCAGCAAGCCATCCTGCGCCACGCTTTCGGCCTTGAGGATTTCCGCGGTGGTGCGGTCGCCATTGGCGTTGAACAGCGCCTTGGCCGCGCGGATGGCGTGTGGATTCTTGGCGGCAATCGCCTCTGCCAGCGTCATTGCGAGCGCGTGCGGATCCTCGGCGATATGGGTGACAAAACCCAGCCGGGCGGCATCCTCACCCGAAAATTCGCGGTTGGTGTAGGTAAGCTCGCGCACTATGTCGTCGCGCACCAGCCCTTTCCACAGCGCATAACCCGCCATGTCGGGGACGATGCCCCACTTCATCTCCATGATCGCCATGCGTGCGTCGGCGGTGGCGATGCGGATATCGGCGCCGCTCATGATCTGGAACCCGCCGCCGAAGCAGACGCCATGCACCGCCGCGATCACCGGCATGGGGAGCGTGCGCCAGCCCCATGCGGCATATTGCGCAAGGTTGGCGTCCTTGTCCGGGCCATGGGTACGGTCCGCCAGCGGCGCGCCGCCGGTGCTGACGCCGCCGCCCGTCCCCATCATCGCCTGGAGGTCAAGGCCTGCGCAAAAGGCGCGGCCCTCGCCGGAAAGCACCGCGACGCGCACCCCCTTCTGCCCTGCCAGCCATTCCACCGCCTCGGCAATGCCATTGAACATGTCGCCATCGAGCGCATTGAGCTTGTCCGCCCGCGCAAGGCGAACATCGGCAATATGGTCCGCCACCGCAATCGTCACCCGGTCACGGAAATTTATCATCTCGCTCATGCTTTCCCCCAATAACGGTCGCGTAACAGGCGCTTGTAGAGCTTGCCGGTCGGATGGCGCGGCAATTCGGCTTCATAGTCGAACTGGCGCGGAATTTTCGGGCCGGCCAGCTCCTCGCGGCACCAGGCCTCGAGTTCGGCGGAAAGCGCCTCGCCCGCATCGGCCCAACTGGCCGGCTGGATCACCGCCACGACGATTTCCCCCATGATCTCGTCCGGCGCACCGATCACCGCCGCATCGGCGACCTTGGGATGGACCACCAGCCGGTTCTCGATTTCCTGCGGATAGATATTCACCCCGCCGGAGATGATCATGAAGCTCTTGCGGTCGGTCAGCGTCAGATAGCCATCGGCATCGACGCGTCCGATATCGCCGATCGTCATCCAGCCATTCTCGAGCCTGCTCTCCGCGGTTTTTTCAGGGTCGTTATGATATTCAAACCTGTTGGGGCTTTCGAAATAGACCGTGCCTTCCCCGCCCACGGGAAGCTCATTGCCGTCATCGTCGCAGATATGAAGGATGCCGAGGATAGCCTTGCCGACCGAACCCGGCCGCTCGAGCCATTCGTCCGAGCGGATATGGGTCATGCCGATGCCTTCGGACCCGGCATAATATTCGCTGATGATCGGCCCCCACCAGTCGATCATCGCCTGCTTGACCGGAATCGGACAGGGCGCGGCGGCGTGGAACACGACTTTCAGGCTCGAATGATCATAGCGCGTGCGCACTTCATCGGGCAATTTCAGCATCCGCACGAAATGGGTCGGTACGAACTGCGCATGGGTGACGCGATAGCGTTCGATCAGCACAAGTGCCTGTTCGGGATCGAAATGTTCCATCACGATCACCGTTGCGCCGAGCCGGTGCATCGTCATGCACCATCTGAGCGGCGCAGCATGGTAGAGCGGCGACGGCGACAGATAGATGCTGGTCGCATCGGGCTGGTAGAGAAACTGGGCCAGCTGTGCGAGCAGGTTGACGCCATCGATCGCGGGATCGGGCGGGAGCGGAATCCGCACGCCCTTCGGTCTGCCGGTCGTGCCGGACGAATAGAGCATATCGACACCGGCACGCTCATCGGCGATCGGTGTTTCCGGTTGGCTGGCGAGCAGCGCGTCAAGATCTTCGAACCCCGCTACGGCCCCGTCCGCCATCAGCAGGATGGCCGGTTTTCCGGAACGCTGCAATTCCTTTTCCATCGCTTCAGCGGTGGGGACGAGCGATGCCGACGTCACCAGCAGTCGCGCACCCGAATCCTCGACGATATAGAGTGCCTCGGCCTTGGTCAGCCGCGACGACATGCAGACATAGTGGAGGCCCGCCCGCTGCGCGCCCCAAACCAGCGGGAAATAAAGCGGGTGATTGTCGAGGAACAGCGCGATGGTGTCGCCGATCTCCATGCCCTTGGCGCGAAACAGCTGCGCGGCCTGATTGGAAAGGGCGTCAAGCTCACCATAGCTTATCACCTTTCCGCTGTCCCCCATGATGACGGCGGCCTTGTCAGGACCGCTTTGGGCATGGACCGATGGATGCATTTTGCGAATCTCTCCTTTTCTTCCGAGCTTGCCTGCTACCGGCGCCGCTGGCCAGCGAGAAGTTTCGCGCCCTTTTCGCGCCGGCGTTCCGGGAACAAATGGAGGGTACAGCTATTTATTTCCTTTGGGGATTTTGCTGCTAGATTGGAGCGAAATCATGGAGGGAGTTTTCCGGCAATGCGCCTTGACGATTATGACAACAGTATCCGGGTCGAAGATCAGGGCCGCGGCGGATTCGGAGGCTTTCCCGTAGGCGGCGGTTCGATTGGCTGCGGCGGGCTGATCCTGGTCCTGATCGCCGCGCTGGTATTCGGCGTTGATCCGGGCGCATTGATGACCGGCGGGAGCGGTCCTGTAGTGCAGCAGACCCAGGTGCCGCAGAACAGCACCGTTGGCGGCGACGCCTGCAGTATCGACCAGAGCCGCCGCGAAATGTGCAACGCCATGTCGAGCCTCAACCAGACCTGGGGCAAGCTGTTCGCCGCCGAAGGGCAGCGCTTCACGCCGCCCAAGCTGTCCTTTTATTCACAATATGGCCAATCAGGTTGCGGCGCTGCCCAGTCAGCAATGGGGCCGTTCTACTGCCCATCGGATCACGGCATCTATCTCGACACCACCTTCTTCCAGGAAATGGAACAGCGGCTCGGCGCGTCGGGCGACTTTGCCCGCTATTATGTAATCGCGCATGAATATGGCCATCATATCCAGACAATCACCGGCCTTGCCCAGCAGGTCCAGCAGGCGCAGCAACGGTCGAGCCGTACCCAAGGCAATGCCATCCAGGTGCGGATGGAGCTACAGGCTGACTGCCTCGCCGGGGTGTGGGCCGCGCAGAACAAAGACCGGATCGAACCGGGCGACGTGCAGGAAGGCCTGCGCGCCGCAAGTTCGATCGGCGATGATGTGCTGATGGCCAATGCCGGCCGCCGCGTCTCGCCCGAAAGCTTTACTCACGGCACCAGCCAGCAGCGCATGGAGTGGCTGAACCGTGGGCTGCAATCGGGTGACCCGAACGCCTGTAATACGTTTCAATAAGTGAGTAAGCCCTCTTTGTCACAGGAGGGGCGCCGTCTGCCACCCTCCCCAGCAAGGGAGGGTCAAAGATGGATACTGGGCACGGCCTTCGCGCCTTTTACCCACCCGGAAGAATCTTTGATTTATCGACCCTTCCTGGCAAGGGAGGGTCGCTCGGCCGCTATGCCGGTTTAATCCCAACTGTCACGCTGCCCTTATATCCGGTCGTAGCATCGCCGCTCAGCGCCAAAGTCTGCGCCTTGATCTGTTCCGGCGTATTGTCCCCGAACACATTATCGTTCGCGATACCTGCGTTCGCCACCAGCGGTTTTACGCTGCTGGCGTAGTTCTTGTCCGCCGCGTAGATCGGCTTCAAGGCCTCCGCGGGCACCGCGAATTGGGAAATCAGCAAGCTGTCCTTGCCGCTCGCGGCCTTGCCGGCGCTCGCAAATATCTCGAAATGGATGTGCGGATAACGGCCCATATAGGTGCCCGGCACAATCGTCACGAAGCGCACCTCGCCCTTGGTATTGGTAACCTGGACGCCGCGCAGAAAATTCTGGTCGGTTAAATCATAGAGCGAATATTTACCCGCCGCATCGCAATGCCAGACATAGATGGCGTAGCCTGCAAGCGGCTTGCACTGGCCCCCGACATTGACGAGGGTGATGGTGAGTTCCAGCGGCACGCCTGCCGCAGTCCCACTCACCCCTCCGAAACTCGCGCGGATATCACTGCGCTGAATGCCGCTTTGGGTGAGCACATTGACCGTCTGGCCGCTTTTTGTGTTGGTGCCATCGGCGGGATAAGGGCCGTTGGTTTCCTGCGGCAATTTGATGCAAGTCTCGCCGTCAGGGGCGGTTCCTGTCACATTGGATTCGGGATCGGACATTGGCGGCGGGCCACCGGGACCGCCCTGCCTGCACGCTGCAAGCACCGCCCCACCCGCAACCCCCGCAAGCAAGCCAAGCGCTCGCCGCCGCTCGAGCATCACCCCCAGGTCCCAGACCAGACCCCGGTCATGATCATCTTGAAACATCAGATTCTCCTTCTTTCGCATCACAACGCTTCCCCGGCCGCAGCTCCGCTCGCCCACGCCCATTGGAAATTATAGCCTCCGAGCCAGCCGGTCACGTCCACTGCCTCACCCACAAAATGAAGGCCCGGCACCGCCGTGGCCTCCAATGTTTTCTGGTTGAGACCGTCGGTGGCGACCCCGCCGATGGTGACCTCGGCCTTGGCATAGCCTTCGCTGCCATTGGGGGTGAAGCGCCACCCGTTGAGCCGCTGCCCCGCTTCCTGCAGCCGCTTGTCGCGCAGTGCGTGGAGCGGCTGCTCGCCTACACCCAATTTGTCCGCCAGCGCCTTGGCCAGCCGCTGCGGCAGCTTGTCCGCCAGCAGCCGAGCGAGGCTCGCATTCGGCTGCGCACCCTTCGCCGAGAGTATCCAGGCAGCGGCCTCATCATCGGGCAAGAAATCAAGCGCTATGCTATCGCCCTTCCTCCAATAGCTCGAAATCTGGAGAATAGCCGGTCCCGAAAGCCCGCGATGGGTGAGGAGCGCCGCCTCGCGGAACACGCCTTTGGCCTTGCCGTTGCCTGCGCTCGCAACCACTTCGGTCGAAACGCCGGACAGTTCGCGGAACAGCAGGTCTTCCCCGCCCAGCGTCAGCGGCACCAGAGCGGGGCGCGGCTCGATAACCTTGAGGCCAAAGCCGCGCGCGGTGCGATAGGCAAAATCGCTCGCGCCGAGCTTGGGTATAGAGGGGCCGCCGGTTGCAATCACCACGCGTGAGCCGGTGACAGGCGCGCCGCCGATGGTCAGGCGAAACGCCCCGCCTTCACGCTCTATCGCATCTACACCCTCCCCGAAGCGGAAATCCACGCCTTCGCACAAACCCATCAGCATCGCCACAATCTGCCGCGCGCTTCCATCGCAGAAGAGCTGGCCGAGCGTCTTTTCGTGCCAGGCTACTCCAGCCTTATCGACCAGCGCGATGAAATCCTCCGGCCCGAACCGCCCCAGTGCCGATTTGGCAAAATGCGGGTTGGCCGAAAGATAACGCGGCGGGTGCACCCCGAAGCCCGCATGGACATTGGTGAAATTGCACCGCCCGCCGCCCGAGATCAGGATCTTGCGCCCCGGCTCCGCATTATGGTCGGCGACGAGCACACGCCTTCCTCGCGCTACCGCCCGCCCGGCACAAAACAGCCCGGCTGCCCCGGCACCAATGATGATAGCGTCATATTTATTCATCCGGCCTCGCTGCTAGCAACAATGCCGTGCGCAGGACATAGATTTGATAACGCTCATTCACGCTTGCAACACGGCGCGCTCGCCAAGCTCGGGCTTCTGTTTACCCCCAAGCGTACCGCCTTTTGAATCTCTCTCGCAAGGAAGGGTTGACCGCGGTTTTACTTTGCGAGGCCGCTCGCTGCCCTGGCGAGCGCCGTTATCTGCGCCGGGTCGAGCGTGCCCGGCGGGACCAGCCAGCTGCCGCCGACGCACAGAACGCTTGGAAGTGCCAACCATTCCGCCGCTGTGCCCTGCCGGATACCGCCGGTCGGGCAGAAACGCACATCGGCGAACGGCGCGGACAGCGCCTTCAGCGCCGGAATCCCGCCGCTGGTTTCGGCGGGAAAGAATTTGAAGCGGTCGAGCCCGAGGTCGAGCCCCGCCATGATGTCGGCGGCATTGGCAACGCCGGGCAAAAACGGAATTCCCGCCTTGATCGCGACCTTGCCGAGCTTTTTGGTGAGCCCCGGCGAGACGATGAATTCCGCGCCCGCCTCGATCGCCGCATCGAGCATCTCCGGATTGAGCACGGTGCCCGCACCGACAATCGCGCCCGCGACGCTTTTCATCGCGGTCATTGCCTCGAGTGCGGCGGGCGTGCGCAGTGTCACTTCGAGTACATTGAGCCCGCCTGCGACCAGCGCTTCGGCCATCGGGACGGCGTCGTCGACCCGGTCGATCACGATCACCGGAATGACTGGTGCGCTACGCATGATCTGGTCGATGTCGCGCGGGTAATCTTTGCTCATGTTCGTCCCTTCAGATGCTGACGGTCCCCTTCACGGGCGGTTTTCATTCGCCCGTCCCCGTCACGCTTTCCATCGCCGCCAGCATCGCGCTGCCGCCTTTTTCCGCATCGTCCGCGGTGTAGCGGAACAGGGCAAAGAGTTCGCGGCCCATGCCTTGCGCGGGAGGCGGCGGCGGGGCGTCCTCGCGCAGCGCCCATTCGCCGGGTTCGACGTTGGCCTCGACTTCGCCGCAGCGGCCGCAGATGCGGACAACGTCACCATCGCGCAGCTTGGCGATCGGCCCGGCGTTGAGTGCTTCGGGCGACAGGTGGATTGCAGCGGGCACCTTGCCGCTTGCGCCCGACATGCGCCCGTCGGTCAAAAGCGCGACTTTATAGCCCTTGTCCTGCAACACGCCGAGCGACGGGGTGAGCTTGTGCAGTTCGGGCATGCCGTTGGCGCGCGGCCCCTGAAAGCGCACCACGACCACCACATCGCGGTCGAGTTCACCCGCCTTGAACGCGGCGATCACGTCATTCTGGTCTTGGAACACGCGGGCCGGCGCCTCGATCGTGAGATGCTCGTCGTGGACGGCGCTGACCTTGATGATCGCGCGGCCAAGATTGCCCTTGAGCAGCACCATCCCGCCATCGGGCGAGAAGGGCGAGGCGACGGGGCGCAGCATCTCGGGGTTGCGGCTTTCGGTGGGCGATGGCTGCCATTTGAGCGTATCGCCATCAAGCACCGGCTCGAAGCCGTAATCGCCAAGATCCTTGCCCGCGACAGTGAGGATGTCGCGGTGGAGCAGGCCGGCGGCGAGCAGTTCGCGGATGCAGAAACCGGTGCCGCCTGCAACGTGAAAACCGTTCACATCGCCCGCGCCATTGGGATAGACGCGCGCGAGCAACGGCACCGCATGGCTCAGCCGGTCGAAATCCTCCCAGTCGATGATGATCCCCGCCGCGCGCGCGATCGCGGGCAGGTGGATCGCATGGTTGGTCGAGCCGCCGGTCGCGAGCAGGCCGACCGCGGCATTGACAATCGCCTTTTCATCGACGCAGGCGGAAAGCGGGCGATAGTCATGGCCGTTCCAGCCGATCGCGGTCACACGATGGGTGGCGGCGCGGGTCAGCGCGGCGCGCAACGGCGTGCCCGGATGGATGAAGGCCGCGCCCGGCATGTGCAGCCCCATCATCTCCATCATCATCTGGTTGGAGTTGGCGGTGCCATAGAAGGTGCAGGTGCCCGGGCTGTGATAGGAAGCGGCCTCGGCGTCGAGTAGTTCCTCGCGGCCCGCCTTGCCTTCGGCATAAAGCTGGCGCACCTGCTGCTTGTCCTTGTTGGGAAGCCCCGACGGCATCGGTCCCGCCGGAACCAGGATGGTCGGGACATGCCCGAAGCGTAGCGCGCCGATCAGCACGCCCGGCACGATCTTGTCGCAGATGGCGAGCAGCAATGCGCCTTCGAACATCGCGTGCGAGAGCGCGATCGCGGTCCCCTGCGCGATCGTGTCGCGGCTGAACAGCGACAGGTCCATCCCCGGCTGGCCTTGCGTCACCCCGTCGCACATCGCCGGAACCCCGCCTGCGACCTGCGCGGTCGCGCCGGCCTCGCGCGCGGCGAGCTTGATCGCCTCGGGATAGCGGCCATAGGGCTGATGCGCCGAGAGCATGTCGTTATAGGCGGTGACGATGCCGATATTCATCGCGCGGTCGGCGCGGATCGCGGCCTTGTCTTCTCCGCTCGCGGCAAAGCCGTGCGCGAGGTTGCCGCATGAGAGCGTATCGCGGTTGGTGCCATGCGCGCGTTGCGCATCCATCAGCGCGAGATAGGCGCCCCGCGTCTTGCGGCTGCGCTCGATGATGCGGTCGGTGACGGCGGCTATGACGGGGTGGAGGTTAGTCATGCCAGCTTGCTCCATGGCGTTCGGCGAGCGCGACCGAGGCGCTCGGTCCCCAGCTTCCCGCCGTATAGGCTTGCGGTTTCAGTCCAGTCCTCGCCCAGGCATTGTGGATCGAATCGATCCATTCCCATGCCGCCTCCACCTCGTCGCGGCGGACGAACAGCGTCTGGTCGCCCTCGATGAAATCGAGCAGCAGCCGCTCATAGGCGATGCGCCGCCGCTGGTGGCCATAGGCCGCGTCGAGCGCGACATCAAGTTCGACTTCCTGCAACTCCACGCCCTCGCGGTCGAGCCCGGGGCGCTTCGCCATCACCTTCAACCGGATCGTCTCTTCGGGCTGCAAACGGATGATCAGCGCATTGGGTTCCAGCCCCGCGCCGCGGCTCGCGAACAGGTCGTGCGGCACCTGCTTGAACTGGATGAGGATTTCGGACTTGCGCTGCGGCATGCGCTTGCCCGTGCGGATGTAGAAGGGGACGCCCGCCCAGCGCCAGTTGTCGATGAACGCCTTGACCGCGACGAAGGTTTCGGTGCCACTCTCCTGGCCCAGTTCCTCGTCATAGCCCCTGACCGCCGCACCGCCGACTGCGCCTGCGCCATATTGGCCCTTGACCGTCAGCGCCTTGGCGGTTTCCGGCGTGACCTTGCGCAGGCAGCGGATCACCTTGACCTTTTCGTCGCGCACGGCGGTCGCGCTGTAGTTGGCGGGCGGCTCCATCGCGACCATTGCGACGAGCTGGAGCAGATGGTTCTGCACCATGTCCTTGAGGGCGCCAACGCCGTCATAATAGGAAACCCGCCCCTCCAGACCCACCGTTTCCGCGACCGTGATCTGGACATGGTCGATCGCATTGGCGTTCCACAGCGGCTCGAACAGGATGTTGGCAAAGCGCAGCGCGAGCAGATTCTGCACTGTCTCCTTGCCAAGATAATGGTCGACGCGGAACACGCGCGCCTCGTCGAACGCCGCTCCGACGATGTCGTTGACCTCGCGGCTCGAGGCAAGGTCGTGGCCGATCGGCTTTTCCAGCGCCACCCGGCATTCGCCGCAGGCAAGGCCCGCCGCGTCGAGCCCGGCGATGATGGGTGCGAACAGCGCGGGCGGGGTCGACAGATAAATGCCGAGCGGTTGCTCCCGCCGCGCGCCGAGCTTGTCCTTCAATGCGGCGAATGCGCTGTCTTTCTCCATGTCTAGCGCGACATAATCGACGCGCTCGAGAAAGGCCTTCGCCGCAGCCGCCTCATATTGCCCCTCCGGCAGGAATTTTTGCAGTTCACCATCGATCGCGGCGCGAAATTCATCGTCACCCATCGCGGTGCGGCCCGACCCAAGGATGGTAAAGCCTTCCGCCAGCAAGCCGTCCTTGGAGAGGTTGTAGAGCGAGGGGAAGAGCATGCGGTGCGCAAGGTCGCCGGTCGCCCCGAACAGGATCAGCGTTTCGAAATTGCGGCTCATGGACGTGCGGCGGCTCCTCTCTTGGTCCCTTCCGTCCTGCCGCTTATGGCCGGGCGATGCAATGTGCATACGTAGAGCGCGCGTCTTGCGGCGCGGCTGGAAACGCGTTTTCAACCGCTGGCATGCCATGGACGTGCGCGCGACCGGCGTTGCAATCCGCCACGATTGTGCCAAGGTGCGCTACCAACAGGGGTGTCAGTAAGGAGCGACGGGTAATGAGCAGCGACATGATGCGGGCGGTTTTCGACAGGATGCGCGCAGACTTTGCCGCCGCGCTGCCGGAGCCGCTTTCCGTCCGCAAGGACCGGCTCACCCGTGCGGTCGCGATGCTGGTCGATCATGGCCAGGCCTTTGCCGATGCGGTGTCGGAGGATTTCGGCCACCGTTCGAGCCGCATGACGATCATGTCGGATATCTCGCCCGCCCTCGCCGCGCTCAAGCATGCGCGCAAAAATCTCGACAAATGGGCGCGCACCGAAAGGCGCAAGCCGATGTTCCCGCTCGGCCTGCTCGGTGCGAAGGCGCGCGTCGAATATCAACCCAAGGGCGTCGTCGGCGTGATCGCGCCGTGGAATTTCCCGATCGGCATGGTGATGGTCCCGCTCGCCGGCATCCTCGCCGCGGGCAACCGCGCGATGGTCAAGCCGAGCGAGTTCACCCCGCGCACCACCGCGGCCTTCGCCGAAACCTTCCCCAAATATTTCAGTGACAAGGAGATTGCCGTCGTCACCGGTGGCGCGGATGTCGGCAAGGCCTTCTCCGAACTCCCGTTCGACCATATCATCTTCACCGGCGCCACCGCGATCGGCAAGCATATCATGCGCGCGGCGGCGGAAAACCTCACGCCCGTGACGCTCGAACTCGGCGGCAAGTCGCCGGTGATCGTCGGCCAGTCGGCCGATCTCGACAAGCTCGCCGACCGCGTCACCATGGGCAAGATGATGAACGCCGGGCAGATCTGCCTCGCGCCCGATTATCTGCTCGTCAGCGACGCGCAGGAGCCGCAGGTCGTCGAACGGATCAAGGCCTCGGCGAGCGCGATGTACCCCACGCTGCTCGACAATGACGATTACACCAGCGTCGTCAACGACCGCCATTTCGCGCGGCTCACCGCCTATATCGACGATGCGCGAGCGAAGGGCGCGCGCGTCGAGGTGGTCAATCCGGCGAGCGAGGATTTTGCCGCCGCCAACAGCCGCAAGATGCCGCTCCACATCGTGCGCGACGTCACCGACGACATGAAGATCATGCAGGAGGAAATCTTCGGCCCCCTGCTGCCGGTCAAGAAGGTCGCCTCGGTCGATGCCGCGATCGCTCATGTCAACGCGCACGACCGTCCGCTCGGCCTTTATTATTTTGGCGAGGACCGGGCGGAGGAAAGAAAGATCCTCGACCGCACCCATTCGGGCGGCGTCACGGTCAACGACGTCCTCTTCCACGTCGCGATGGAGGATCTCCCGTTCGGCGGCATCGGCCCGTCCGGCATGGGCCATTACCACGGCCATGACGGCTTCAAGACCTTCAGTCACATGAAATCGGTCTACCGCCAGACCGGCATGGACGTCGCCAAACTCGGCGGTATGAAACCGCCCTATGGCGCCGCGACCGACAAGACGATCGCGCGGGAGTTCAGGAAGTAGGACAGGTTCAAATTGAGTCGCCGGAAGTATGTCAGGTATCCCTCCCGAAAGGAGGATCCAGAGCGCTGTCGCGCAGTGCTGATTTGGTGACAGGTGAACAAGGCGGGTTTCGACCGCAAAACGCTGTCCTACTCCCCGAAGAGGTGCAAGCCTTGCTCGATTCGGGGCGGCACCGGTTGGCGATCAGGCGTGATCCCGCGCCGCGCCCGGGGCATCCTCAATGTTGGATTATAGCGTCACTTTAGTCACTTTAAGCGCCGCCGCGCACCGCTGCAAAGATGGGTCACGCCCCGGGTGCAGTATCCGCCGAGATATCGCGTTCCCCATATCTTGTGTCCGGATGGACCCGCATATACCTCTCAACTTTATCAACTTAAGACGGTGTTTTTGGCAGACTTACGCGGTGTTGAGCGTTTCACCGGCGGCCGGCACAATAGCTGGTATGGCGGAGCGCTCTTGCAAGCCTGCCCGCGCTTCGCTAGGGGACGTGTCCTTCGCGGCCTTGTCCGGCGATGCCCCTGTGGTGAAATTGGTAGACGCGCTCGACTCAAAATCGAGTTCCGAAAGGAGTGCTGGTTCGATTCCGGCCAGGGGCACCACATTTTTCAACAAGACTCAGTCCTCGTCCTGCTCGATCGGCGGGAGCGGCGCGACCTCCAGCAGTTCGCCATCGAGCGCGCGGCGTAACAGTTCCTTGTCGCACGCCTTGTGTCATTTGGCGACGATCACGGTTGCGACCGCATTACCGATGAAGTTCGTGAGGCTGCGGCATTCGGACATGAAGCGGTCGATGCCGAGGACGAGGGCCATGCCCGCGAATTGCATGCAATTTTCGACCCTCCCTGAAAGGAAGGGTGGACCTTGTGTAACGGTCTTGCCCTTCGCGGCTTCTCCCGCCACTATGCAGCAAAATCAAAACCGGAGAATCCTGATGCTGCGCCCCGCCCTGCTCGCCCTGCCGCTGTTGCTCATCGGCGCCTGTACGACCACGCCGCCGATGGTGCCGCATGAGGGATCCGGCCATCACAACGCGGTCGCGCTTCAGGCCGCGATCGCGTCCGGGACCCGCACGCCCGCCAATATGGAGCGCGACATCTATCGCCACCCCTATGACACGCTCGATTTCTTCGACGTGCATCCGGACATGACGGTGGTGGAAATCTGGCCCGGCGGCGGCTGGTACACCGAAATCCTCGCCCCCTTCACCAAGGGCAAGGGCACGCTTTATGCCGCGGCGTCGCTCCCCAATGGGCATAATGGCGTCAAAAAGCTGCAACAGGCCCACCCCGGCGTCTATGACGATCTCAAGCTGGTCGAATTTCCCAACAAGGGAGGGGCCAGGGTACCCGATGGCAGCGCGGATATCGTGCTCACCTTCCGCAACGTCCATAACTGGCGCTTCGGAGGGGTGGATCAGGCGCAGGAAGCCTTCAACCAGATGTATGCAATGCTGAAGCCCGGCGGCATATTGGGCGTGGTCGAACATCGACTGCCCGACGAGATGGACAGCAAGCTCGAGGAGAATTCGGGCTATATGAAAATGTCTTCGGTCCTCGCCTTCGCCAAAAATGCAGGATTTCTGCTCGACAAAGCGAGCGACATCAACCGCAACGACAAGGACAACCACAATCACCCCAAGGGCGTGTGGAACCTGCCGCCGACCTATCGTGATGGCGATGTCGACCGTGCAAAATACAAGGCGATCGGCGAAAGCGACCGCATGACGGTGCGCTTCTACAAGCCGCTGCGCTAAGGCCGCCTGCCATTCCCGCCGATGCGCCCTCGCGCCCGCTGGCGGGCATGGCGCTGCGCCTGCTCGCGGTCGCGCTGCTCAGCGTCATGTTCGCCTGCGTGAAACTTCTGTCAGAGCGCGGCGTAGGCGTGATCGAAAGCCTGTTCTACCGCCAGTCGATCCTGTTCCTCGTGGTGCTGGTTTGGATCGGCGGCAGCGCGCTTGTGGGAAAAGGGCCGAACCTGGCCGCGATCCGCACCCAGCGCCCCCGCGCGCATTTCATCCGCATGGTGGTGGGCATCACCGCAATGGGTTTCAATTTCTGGAGCTACACGCTGCTTCCCATGGCCGAAGCCGCCACCATCGGTTTTGCCGTACCGATCTTTGCGACCGCGCTCGCGGCGCTGCTGCTCAAGGAACCGACCGGGATGCATCGCTGGGGGGCAGTGGCTGCGGGCTTTATCGGCGTACTCATCGTGTTGCAGCCGGGTGGCGCCCATATCAACGCATTCGGCGGATTGGTGGCGATTGTCGCGGCCTTTCTTACCGCGAGCGTCACCATCGTCATCCGCCGCCTCGGCTCCACCGAAAGCGCTGCAACCATCGTTTTCTGGTTCGCTCTGACCTCGCTCGTGCCGCTGATACCGGCGCTCCTGGTCATGGGTGAGTGGCATATGCCGCAGCATTGGGGCCTGATCGCTCTGATGGGACTAGCCGGCGGCCTCGCCCAGATTTCACTCACCGCCGCACTACGGCTCGCGCCGGTCGCGCTGGTGGTGCCGATGGACTATACCGGCCTGCTCTGGTCGAGCCTCATCGGCCTGTTGCTGTTTGCCCAGTGGCCGGTGGCCGCGACCTGGCTCGGCGCTCCGGTTATCATGGCGAGCGGTCTCTACATCCTGTGGCGCGAACATCGCCGCGGGATCGATGCGCGGGGCGGAACATCCGCCGAAATTCATCGTTGATAGAGGCAGATCGCCCCGGAATGGGCGCTCCGTCGCAAAAAGGAAACGGGTCATGAAATTTTCCGCATTTGTCACCATGCTCGCCGCGATCGCCTTGTCGGTTTCGGGCTGCGCCACCGTCAAGGGCGTGGGCAAGGATATCCAGTCGGTCGGTCAGGCCGGACAGGATGCAATTGACTAAGAAATAAGTCGATCAGATCAGGCCCGTCGATAGACGAGCATGATATTGTTGGCCGGCATTTCGGCAAGCCGTGTGCGCTGAAATTGATGATTTGCGGCCAACTTGTCGACATCCTCAAGCGCCCGCAATCCCCATGCCGGATTGCGGCGCTTGAGATCGGCATCGAAGGCAACGTTTGAGGCGGCCGTCTCCACTTCGCTGCGCAGATAGGGTCCATAGAGAATCAGCGGATCGTCCGCCTGCAAACGCGCCTGCGCGCCGGTGAACAGCCCCGTGGTGACAGACCAGGGGCTGATATGAACCATGTTGATGCACAATATCGCGGTCAGTGCCCCGACTGCCGGCCAGCGTTGCGGATCGGACGCATCTAGCTGCAACGGCGGGAGCAGGTTGGGAAGGTCCGCGCTCTTGCTCCAGCTCGCGATAGCCTCGATCGCAGCCTCGCTCGCATCGCTCGGCTGCCACAGGATTTGCGGGAATTTTTCAGCGAAATAAAGCGCATGCTCACCCGTTCCGCTCGCTATTTCAAGTATCTTGCCGGTCGCGGGCAATTCCTCATCGAGAATGGCGGCAATTGGCTGGCGGTTACGCTGCGCGGCGGGCGAGGACGGAGGTGTGTGCATTGGGGCGACGCCTAGCCTAACTCTGTTAAGGATAAAAGACCGGTCAGTTTACAATTTGCGGAACGCGGGCTGGACGAGCCGTTATAGATGAGAGCGATGACTTGCCTTCAGGAGATACCTTTCCCTTGACCGCCATCGCTTCGCCCGATCTCGACGCTCATGATTTCCGCAGCGATATCGCCGCGATCGCGCGGATCGAAGCCGTGCCCACGATTCTCGACGTGATCTGCAAGATCGACGGCATGGGCTTTGCCGCGGTCGTGCGCGTGACGCCCGGGCGCTGGATCGCATGCGAGGTGCAGGACGACATCGCGTTCGGATTGCAGCCGGGCAGCGAGCTCGATGTGGCGACGACGCTGGCCCGGGAAATCCTCCAAAGCCGCGCACCGGTCGTGATCGGTCATGTCGCAGAGGACCCGGTCTATCGTAATCATCCCGCGCTCGCGCTCCACGGCCTCGAAAGCTATATCGCGCTCCCGATCATCCTCAAGAACGGCAGCTTTTTCGGAACCTTGTGCGCGGTCGACACGCGGCCGGCCGCGATCAACAACAGCTATATCATCAGCATGTTCCGCCTGTTCGCCGACCTGATCGCCGATCATCTGTGGTCCAACCGGCAGCTTCAGACCGCGCGCGATGCGCTCGACGAGGAACGCGAGGAGGCGCGGCTGCGCGAACAGTTCATTGCGGTGCTGGGGCATGACCTGCGCAATCCGGTCGCCGCCTTTCAGTCGGGCATTCGCATGCTGGGCGAGCAGGCGCTCGACGAACGCGGCGGCAGGATCCTCGAACTGCTGGAGGGCAGCGTCAACCGGATGGACGCGATGATCAGCGGCATTCTAGATTTCGCCCGCTTCCGGCTCGGCGGCGGGATCGCGCTGGAACGCGATGCCGATACCGCGCTCGAGGAGACGATTGGCCATGTCGTCGAAGAGATGAGGGCAGCGCATCCCACGCGCGCCATCAGCGTCAGCCTGGAGCGATGCCCCAGCCTCAGCATCGATCATAACCGCATGGCGCAGCTTTTTTCCAACCTGCTCGGCAATGCGATCGCGCATGGCGATCCGGCGCAGCCGATCCGGATTGTCAGCCAATCAGACGGCATGGCGCTGACGGTCGAGATCGCCAATGGCGGCGTGCCGATTCCGCCCGATGCGCTGCCGCACCTGTTCGAGCCCTTCTACCGCCCCGGCGGAGACGGCAGCGCCCGCGAGGGGCTGGGTCTCGGCCTTTATATTGCCTCCGAAATCGCGCGGGCGCATGGCGGCACGTTAAGCGCACGGTCGGATGAGCAAGAAACCTGTTTTACGCTTGTCTTGCCGCTGGAAACGGAGGCGCAGTGATGAGCGAAGACCAGGAGCAACCCGCCCGTCTCGATCGGCCTGACGTGCGCTTTCCGCCGCCGCTGGCCTATCTCGGCTTCCTGCTGGCGGGTTTCGCGATCGACCGCTGGATCACGGACTGGGCCTTGCCGATCACGGGGACTTTGCGCGGGCTAACCGGCCTGTTGCTTGTGGCCGCCGGCCTCGCGCTGGTCGCGCCCGCGCTGATGAGTTTCCGCAAGGCAAAGGAAAACCCCGAGCCCTGGACTAGGAGCAAAAGGCTGATCCGCTCCGGCTGGTACCGCCATACGCGCAACCCGATGTATCTCGGCATGACGTTGCTCTATGCGGGGCTTGCGATCCTCATCGGCAGTCCGACCGCGCTGCTCCTGCTCCCCGCACTGATCTGGCTGATCCAGACAAGGGTTATCGCCCGCGAGGAAGCCTATCTGCTCGCGCGCTTCGGCAGCCAATATACCGATTACATGAAGCGCGTGCGGCGCTGGATCTAGGCGCTGATCAACGTCTGTTCTCACTCCTCCGCCCTAGGGTGGGCGTTGCGGTAGACGTCGAGCAGATGCGCCGCGTCAACCGCGGTGTAAATCTGCGTTGAGGCAAGGCTGGCATGGCCGAGCAATTCCTGCAAGCTACGTAGGTCCGCGCCGCCCGCAAGCAGGTGCGAGGCAAAACTGTGCCGGAGCGCATGTGGCGTGGTACGCTCGCCAAGGCCCAGCCGTCCGCGCGCGCGCTGAACCGCGCGGCGCACCAGCGCGGGCGAAAGCGGCCCGCCGCGGATGCCGCGAAACAGCGGCTCGTCCTTGCCCAGGTCATGCGGACATAGCGCCTGATAGGCTTCGATCGCCTCGCGCACTTCAGAGATCACCGGCACCACCCGCGTCTTGTTGCGCTTGCCGGTCACGCGCATTGTTTCGCGCAGCGGCAACACGTCACCGGTCAGCGCCATCGCCTCGCCGATGCGCAGGCCCGCGCCATAGAGCAGCAATAGCACCGCCCAGTCGCGCGCGCCTTCCCAGCGGTCGCCGCGCTGTTCGGCGACATCTTCGGCAAGCGCCAGCACGTCGTCGGGCGAAACCGGGCGCGGAACGCCCTTCTTGACGCGGGGTCCCTTGACCAGCGGCACCGTCGCCTCCTTGCCGCCGACGAAGCGCAAGAACGCGCGTACCGCCGACAGTTCGCGCGCCGCCGAAGCGTTGGACAGGCCATCGCCGCGCCGGTGGGCGAGATAGGAGCGCAAGGTTGCGGGGCTGAGCGCCGTGAGCAGCGCCTTGTCGACGCCGCGCCCTTCATGTTCCTCAAGAAAGGCGCACAAGCGCTCTGCCGTGGTGATATAGGCGCGCACCGTATGCACCGAGCGACGTTGTTCGATCGCGAGACTGCGCTGCCAGTCGGCGATGAGTTGGGAGGCGAGCATGGCCGTTTTCCTGACAGGTCGAGAGCTTGGTACAGCTCGGCTCTTATTATAGCCAGTAGCCCTGAACTTGTCGAAGGGCCGGTTGAGTGAAAACATGCGCTCATATTTACCCGCAGCCCTGAGCCTGTCGAAGGGCGTCTCTCAGTCTCGCGCTGTGGCAGAAAGGCGTCCTTCGACAAGCTCAGGACTACGGACTTTTGTTCGAGGTTGACTCAGAGTCTAAGTGTCCACCGCAACAACCTGCGGCAAGATCGCGTCGAGCAGCAGCATTCCGCGTTCATCGACCATCAGCCGGTCGCCATCCCGCCGCAGCAGCCCCTGCGCGCCGAGGCGGGTGACGGCGGCCTCGTCGACCAGCGCGGCTTTGGCCATACCGGTCAGCGCGGCGATGCGAGCGAGGTCCACACCCTCGCGCAGCCGCAAGCCCATCAGCAGCGCCTCGGTCGCGCGCGTGGCGGGATCGAGCGCGGTTTCCGCCTTGATGCCGTGGCCGTTGCGGGTCAGCGCCGAGAGATAATTTTCGGGCTTCCGGTGCCGTTCGGTGGCATGCGCCAGCCGCCGCCCGTGCGCGCCGGGCCCGACACCGGCATAATCGCCATAGCGCCAATAGGTGAGATTGTGGCGGCTCTCCTCGCCCGCCCGCGCATGGTTGGAAATTTCATAGGCCGGGAGCCCGGCCTCGGCAGTCAGCGCGCGGGTCGCCTCGAACAGATCGGCGGCGGCATCGCCGTCGGGCAGCGCAAGAGCGCCCTTCGCCGCCAGCGCCGCAAAGCGCGTGCCGGGCTCGATGGTCAGCTGATAGAGCGACAGATGGCCAGTGCCAAAATTCAGCGCGCGGCGCAATTCCGTCTCCCACGCGGCCAGCGATTGCCCGGGCCGCGCATAGATGAGATCAAAGCTGACGCGGGCAAATTCGCGCTGCGCAATGTCGAGCGCACTCAGCCCTTCGGCGACATCATGCGCGCGGCCGAGAAAGTGCAGTGTCTCGTCGTCGAGCGCCTGCAACCCGAGCGACACGCGGTTGATCCCGGCTGCGGCGATATCCGCAAAGCGCGCCGCCTCAACCGACGACGGGTTGGCCTCCAGCGTGATCTCGATATCGTCCGCGCACACCCAGTGGCGCTGCGCCGCCGCGATCAGCGCCGCGACGGTCGCGGGCTCCATCAGCGAGGGCGTGCCGCCACCGAAGAAAATCGAGCCGAGCGAGCGCCCTTGCATCAGCGCCGCCTCATGGGCGAGATCGGCGAGCAACGCCTCGCGCCAAGCCGCCTGGTCTACCGACTCGCGCACATGGCTGTTGAAGTCACAATAGGGGCATTTGGAAACGCAGAAAGGCCAGTGGATATAGAGAGCCAACATATCACTTTCGCGCCGCCCGCCGACCGTCCCATCTTTCATGGAAACCGGCGCATTAACCTTCCATCTTACCGGTCCGTTCACCTGATTTTCATACTGGCGGATCATGGTTAAGCCTGTGAAGCATCTGCGCGCCCTGTCAATCGCTTTGCTGCCGTTTGCAGCGCTTGCCGCGACGGCGCCCGCCTTGGCCGACGGAGCCGATTTCCCGATGGATCGCGGCAACTTCGTTCGCGCCATGCTCGACAATCATAATGCCGAACGCCAGCGGCTCGGTCTGCCGCTTCTCGTCTGGGACGACCGGCTGGCATCCGATGCAGCCGTCTGGGCAAGGACAATGGCCGAAACCGGCGAGTTTGAGCATGACGAGGAATCGGACGCCGCCGAACAGCAGGGTGAAAATCTGTGGATGGGCACGCGCGGCGCCTACAGCCTTGCCGAGATGGTCGATGGCTGGGTCGAGGAAAAGAAATATTATGCGCGCGGCGCGGTGTTCCCGCATGTCTCGCGCACCGGCAACTATGAGGATGTCGGCCATTATACCCAGCTGATCTGGAAAGATACGCGCCATGTCGGTTGCGGGCTACGCGCCGATGCCGACTATGAATATCTCGTCTGCCGCTATGATCCGCCGGGCAACTGGGAAGGCGAAATCGCCGAGCATGGCCGCCGCGGCAACGGCACGAAACTCGCCTCGCGCGACTGAACCGGGACGCTGGGCCGGAGGCTTACCCGGCGAGCATATCCTTGATCTTGGAAAAGAAGCCGGAGGATTGCGGGCATTCCTCGCCGGTTTCGGTTTCGCGAAAGGCTTCGAGCAGTTCACGCTGCTTGGCGCTGAGCTTGGTCGGGGTTTCGACGTCGATCTGGACCACCATGTCGCCATGACCGCGGCTGTTGAGCACCGGCATTCCGGCGCCGCGCTGGCGGATCTGCTTGCCCGACTGGATACCCGCGGGAATCTTGATGTCGTGCTGCGCGCCATCGAGGCCCGGCACCGCGATCGAGCCGCCGAGCGAGGCCGTGGTAAAGCTGATCGGCGCGCGCGCAAACAAGGTCGTGCCTTCGCGTTCGAAGATCGCATGCCGCTTCACGTGGAGGAAAATATAAAGGTCGCCCGCAGGCGCCCCGCGCGCGCCGGCTTCGCCCTCGCCCTGGAGGCGGATGCGATTGCCTTCATCGACGCCTGCCGGAATGGTGACGTTGAGCGTCTTGCGCTTGCCGACACGGCCCTCGCCATGACAGTCGCGGCAGGGGTCGGCGATGGTTTCGCCCATGCCGCCGCAATGCGGGCAGGTGCGCTCGACGACGAAAAAGCCCTGTTGCGCGCGGACCTTGCCACTGCCCTGGCAGTGGCCGCAGCGCGATGCGCTGGTGCCGGGCTTGGCGCCGGTGCCATCGCAGGTATCGCAATGCCCGGCGACGTCGATGGTGACATCGCTTTGCTTGCCGTGGAAGGCTTCCTCGAGCGTGATTTCCATATCGTAGCGCAGGTCGGCGCCGCGTGCGGGGCCGCGCTGCTGGCCCGCGCCGCCGAATCCGGCCGCGCCGAAAATGGTTTCGAAAATATCGCCAAGGTCGGAGAAGCCGCCGGCAAAGCCGCCGCCCATCCCGCCATTTTCAAACGCGGCCTTGCCGAACCGGTCATAGGCCGCGCGCTTTTGCGGGTCTTTCAGGCAATCATAGGCCTCGTTGATCGACTTGAAGCGATGCTCGGCTTCGCTATCGCCCGGATTTTTGTCGGGATGATAGCGCATCGCGAGGCGGCGGTAGGAGGATTTGATCGCGGCGTCGTCCGCCGTTCGCTCAACTTCGAGCAGTTCATAATAATCGAAATCGGTACTCATGCCCCGCCCCGGTCATGCAAATAAGGGCGAGCGCCAGCCCCGCTTGCCGCAGGATTGGCGCTCGCGCATTTCATTGAAGGATCAGCCCTTATTGTCTTCGTCGACTTCCGAGAATTCGGCATCGACCACATCATCGTCCTGCTGCGATGCGGCGGTTTCACCCGTGTCCGCACCCGGCGACGCCTGCGCGGCCTGTTCCTTCTCGTAGATCGCCTGACCAAGCTTCATCGCGACCTGGGCGAGGGCCTCGGTCTTTTGCGTCATCGCATCGGGATCGCCGCCCTCGACCGCGCTCTTCGCTTCGGCGACGGCCGTTTCGATTTCCGACTTGAGGGCTGCGTCGACCTTGTCGCCATGCTCTTCGAGCTGCTTCTCGGTCGAGTGGATGAGGCTTTCCGCGTTGTTCTTCGCTTCAGCCGCAGCCCGGCGCTTCTTGTCGTCGTCGGCGAACTTTTCGGCGTCCTGCACCATCTGTTCGATGTCGGCGTCCGAAAGACCGCCCGAGGCCTGGATCTTGATCTGCTGCTCCTTGCCGGTGCCCTTGTCCTTGGCGTGGACATTGACGATGCCGTTGGCGTCGATGTCGAAGGTGACCTCGATCTGCGGCACGCCGCGCGGCGCCGGAGGAATGCCAACGAGGTCGAACTGGCCGAGCAGCTTGTTGTCCGCAGCCATTTCGCGTTCGCCCTGGAACACGCGGATGGTCACCGCCTGCTGGTTGTCGTCCGCGGTCGAATAGACCTGCGACTTCTTGGTCGGAATGGTCGTGTTGCGATCGATCATGCGCGTGAACACGCCGCCCAGCGTTTCGATGCCGAGCGAGAGCGGCGTCACGTCGAGCAGCAGCACGTCCTTGACGTCGCCCTGCAGAACGCCCGCCTGAATGGCCGCGCCCATGGCGACGACTTCGTCTGGGTTAACGCCGGTGTGCGGTTCCTTGTCGAAGAAGTCCTTCACCGCTTCGCGCACCTTGGGCATGCGGGTCTGGCCGCCGACGAGCACGACTTCGTCGATTGCTTTCGCATCGAGGCCGGCATCCTTCAGCGCCTTCTTGCATGGTTCAAGCGTACGCTTGATGAGATCATCGACGAGGCGCTCAAGATCGGCGCGGCTGATCGACTTGACGAGATGCTTGGGCCCATTCTGGTCCGCAGTGATGAAGGGCAGGTTGACCTCGGTCGTCTGCGCCGAAGACAGCTCGATCTTGGCCTTTTCAGCCGCTTCCTTCAGACGCTGCAATGCAAGCTTGTCCTTGGTGAGGTCAATGCCTTCTTCCTTCTGGAAGCCTTCGGCAAGATAGGTCACCAGCTTGGCGTCGAAGTCTTCACCGCCAAGGAAAGTGTCGCCATTGGTCGACTTCACCTCGAACACGCCGTCGCCGACTTCGAGGATCGAGATGTCGAACGTGCCGCCGCCAAGGTCATAGACGGCAATCGTCTTGTTTTCCTGCTTGTCGAGGCCGTAAGCGAGCGCGGCCGCAGTCGGCTCGTTGATGATGCGCAGCACTTCCAGGCCCGCGATTTGTCCGGCGTCCTTGGTCGCCTGACGCTGGGCGTCGTTGAAGTAAGCGGGAACGGTAATGACCGCCTGCGTCACGGTTTCGCCAAGATAGGCTTCGGCGGTTTCCTTCATCTTCTGAAGAATGAAGGCCGAAATCTGCGACGGCGAATAATCCTCGCCGCCCGCCTTGACCCACGCATCGCCATTCTTGCCCTTGACGATATTGTAGGGGACGAGTTCCATGTCCTTCTTGGTCATGGGATCGTCGAAGCGGCGGCCGATCAGGCGCTTCACCGCAAAGATGGTATTGTCCGGGTTGGTCACGGCCTGACGCTTGGCGGGCTGGCCGATCAGGCGCTCGCCATCCTTGGTGAAGGCGACGATCGACGGCGTGGTGCGCGCGCCTTCCGCATTTTCAACAACTTTCGGCTTGCCGCCATCCATTACCGCAACGCAGCTGTTGGTGGTGCCGAGATCGATACCAATAACTTTTGCCATATATTCTCTCACCCCTAAAAATAGAGCTTGGTTGAAAACGGCCGCTCCGGATCGTCCGGATGCAGCCATTGATAGGTGTTGCAGGCGATATAGGTGCGCTTTTTCTTGGCACAAGATGAGGAGGCGACTAGAGAAGCGACAAATTGCCGACCCCGTTGAGAGGACAAGTCCATGACCCGCTTCCCCTTCGTGCTTGCTGTTTCGACCTTTGCTGCTGCCGCGATTTCGGCATGCACGCCGCCCGCCAAACAGCCCGTGCTCAATGTCCATGGCGCGCAGACCACGCTCCCCGCGGTCAAGGGCAATCCGTCTGCCATTTATCTGAACATCACCGGAGGGCCCGAGGATGTGAAGCTGCTGTCTGTGCTCGCTTCGGACACGCTGCGCGCCGAAATCCATGAATCGGTCAACGAAAATGGCGTGGTGACGATGAAGCAGCTGAACGCGGTTGATGTGCCCGCCAAGGGACTGGTCGAATTCAAGCGCGGCGGCAAGCATGTGATGATCTGGGGTGTCAACGAAGCCGCGATCCAGCGCGGCAGCTTCCCGATGACCTTCGTCTTTTCCAACAAGGACCGGATTGTCGCCGACGTGAAAATTAATCCGGCTCCGGCTGCCGCATCGGATGACACCGGCGAAATGGCAGGAATGGATCATGGCAAGATGGATCACGGCGCGACCGACGGCGCGATGAAGCCGGAGGAAACCGGCGCGGCGGCGAAGAAATAGAATCGCTCTCAACCGCGAGATGACCTCCCGCAAACTGACCGGCAAGGAAAAGGCGCTCGCCCAGAGCGTGTTCGGCAATGCGATCGATTATGACAAGGTCGAGATACGGAACCGCAAATGGGCGTTCTTCCAGCCCAAGCTGGTGGCGATGGCGCCGATGGGCCATATCCATTTCAACCCAGCCTCGGACCTTTATTGCGACGATTTCTGCGACACGGAGGTCTACCGCCAGGGCCTGTTCATCCATGAAATGACCCATGTGTGGCAGGCGCAGAAGCGCGGAACCTTCTACCTCGTGTTGATGCGCCTCCCCTTTGCCCGCTATGGCTACAGCCTGAAACCGGGCTGGCCGCTCGAACGCTATGGGCTGGAACAGCAGGCGGAGATCGTCCGCCATATCTTCCTGTTGCGCAACGGGCAAAAGGTCCGGGGCGCCCCGCCGCTGGAGCATTATGAAGGCATATTGCCGGACAATTTCCGGCTGGCCGCCGATATCGGCTGACAAGCGAGGCGAGCAGCCCGTTTGCGCGCGAGGCTGCCCCCCTTTTTTGGACTCGTGCCTGCGGATTTGCGCGTTATTTTAACGATATTTTACATTTGTGACGTCAGATAAGCCTTATGGGAAGGGTAAGACTCGCGCTGTCATTATTGCTGGCGGTCTGGTGCAGCGCATTTGCGGCGCGCGCCGACGCGGCTGAGCCTTTGCATCCCTGTATCACCCGCATCGAAGACCCGGTGGAACCGGTCGCTCGTCTCGCGGACAAAGTCACGCATTATTCCTGTCACGGTCGCCAATCGGCCCATGGGGCCGGCAATTTCCTCGTTAGGATGACTACGCCTCCTGCCCGCTCGACCGCTGCCGATCCGCTGGTGCTGCGCATCAGCAGTGTGTGGCAGGAGCGGGCGCAGATACTCTTTCGTTATGCCGACGGAGCCACCCGCACGCTTGCCTACAGCGCGGGTACCACCGGCGATTATATGACCATCGGCGCGCTGCCCCAGTTTACCGTGCCGGTCCATGATGCGCCGCTCTCCGCGATTTTCACCGCAACCGAGGGCAGCGCCAATCTGCGCGGCGTAGTCCTCGGCGCGCAATTGCTGCACAAGAGCGAAAGCGACCGCCAGCAACACTGGCTGATGGTGCTTTATGCGGCTTTTCTGGGACTGTCGCTCGCCTTGCTGGGATATAATTTCGCGCTGTGGATGGCGCTGCGCCAGCCCTTCCAGCTGAGCTATTGCGCGATGGTTGCGGGGCTTTTGTTCTATGCCTTTCTGTCGTCCGGCGCGGTCATGCTGCTGATCGAAGGACTGAACAACAATGACCGGCTGCGGCTGAACTATATCGTCCAGTCGCTGGCATCAGTGGCGGCCTGCGATTTCATTTTCCGCTTTTTTGGCCGGAAAGTTACCGGAGCGCGTCTCGATCGCATCCGGATCCTATTGAGCGGCGGGATCGTCGCCAGCGCGATCGGCTATGCGCTTTTTGCGCCATGGCACATCGGGTTGTTCGATCGCCTCTATTACCTGTTCTCCATATTGACGCTGGCAGCCGCGCTGGTCGCGCTGTTCCGCGCATGGCAGGCGCGCACTCCCTTGCTGTGGCTGTTTGTCCTCGCCTGGATTGCTCCGATCACGGTCGGCTTCGCGCGATTGCTCAACGGCTTTGGCGTGTTGCCGTTCAGCTTCTGGCTGGATAATGGCAACACTATCGCCCTGTCGTTCGAAGCCCTCATCAGCATTCCGATCATTGTGACCAGACTGCGCACCTTGATGTCTGAACGCGACGGCGCGATCGCGGCGCAACGCTCGGCGATTGCGCTTGCCTCATCCGATCCGCTGACCGGGCTCCTCAACCGGCGCGCCTTTCTGGAACAGGCGATCGGCCGCGAAGGCGTCCATCGCCTCTTTCTCCTCGACATCGACCATTTCAAGCAGGTCAATGATCGCCACGGCCATGCCGCGGGCGACGATGTGCTGTGCGAGCTTGCGGCCATCCTTGACCGTCACTGCCGGCCGGAATTTCTCGCGGCGCGCCTTGGCGGCGAGGAATTTGCGATCCTCATGCCCATGTCCGCCACCCGCGTCGGCGATGCGGCGGCGCTGCTGCAGGCAATTCGCGCCCATGCGATGCCTTCGGGAATTACCGTAACTGCCAGCCTCGGCGTGGCCGACGGCAAGGTCGAAAACGAAACCCAGTGGCTCGCGCTGTACCGCGAAGCGGACGCCGCGCTCTATCATGCAAAATCGTCCGGGCGTGACCGTGCTTGCCAGGCGGGACACATGCCGGTGATGGCGGCATGACAGCCGGGTGAGCAGCCCTGCCATGTTTACCGGGTAATAACCAGAATGGGTTAAGACTCGGCAGCATGACCGATATGTCCGCCAGCATTGCCGCGATTCAGGAATTTTTCGTCGTGCAGGACCGCTGCCGGGCGGCGCAGGCGAACGAATTATGTGACCGTTTTCTCGACGAAATCGCGCATATCGAAGGGCTCGACAGCGGCGGCGAGGGCGACCTTGTGCTGCTGGCGGAGCTCTGGCCGCTCCTCGAACTGCGCGACGCGATGACGATGGCGAGCCGTGAGATTGTCAATATCGACGGTGTGCCAACACTTGCCCTGCGCAAGCGCAACACCGTTCGGGGGAACCCCTATCTCTCCTCCGTCACGCTGGTCAGCCTTGACGCGGTGGATAATGCCGCGCGGCAGGCGAACCGTCTCGCCGCCCGTCTGAAGGCCGCCTAAACCTGCCGCAACGAACGGCCGGCGCATCTTGCGCGCTGACTTGTTGCGGTCATATTGAAGGCGCACACAGGGAGGCATTTCATTGAGGAGAGCCGTGAATGGCGGATATCACATTCTATACCAACCCTATGTCGCGCGGGCAGATTGCGCGCTGGGCGCTTGAAGAGGCCGGTGCGGATTATGAGCAGGTGCTGCTCGATTACGCGACGACAATGAAGGGCGACAATTATCTGGCGATCAATCCGATGGGAAAGGTGCCCAGCATCGTTCACCACAGCGGATCGGGTGACAAGGTCGTGACCGAGGCAGCGGCGATCTGCGCCTACCTAGCGGAACTTTACCCCGACATGGAGCTTGCGCCAGCCGAGGCGGAGCGGGCCGATTATTATCGCTGGATGTTCTTTGCGGCCGGACCGGTTGAGGCCGCAGTGACGGCCAAGGCTACGGGCCTCATGCCCAGCGCGGACCAGTCAAAGTCAATCGGCTATGGCAGCTATGACGACGTCATGAACGCAATCGACGGCCTGCTCGGCGATGGCCGCGCCTATGTGTGCGGCGACCGCTTCACCATGGCCGACGTCTATTTCGGCAGCCAGGTCGATTGGGGCCTCAATTTCGGCACCTTTGAGAAACGGCCCAGCTTCGAAAGCTATGCCGCCCGCCTGCGCGAGCGCCCCGCCTATCAGAAGGCCAAGGCGATCGACGGCGCGCTGATCGCGGAGATGCAGAAGGAGGGGTAACGGCCCTAAACCGATAACGGCTCCCGAACCGAACTGGAAAGAAAAAGGCCCGGCGGATCGCTCCACCGGGCCTTTATTGTTTCAGTCTCGACCAGCTTAGTCGTTGCTGCCCATGAATGAGAGCAGGAACTGGAACATGTTGATGAAGTCGAGATAGAGGCTGAGCGCGCCCATGATAACGGTCTTGCCCATCATGTCGGTGCCCGCGACGTGGAAATAGAGGCTCTTGATCTTCTGCGTGTCGTAGGCGGTGAGGCCAGCGAACACGAGCACGCCAATCGCGCTGATCGCGAGGGCCATCGGCCCCGACTTGAACAGGAAGATGTTCAGCAGCGACGCGATGATCAGGCCCCACACCCCCATGATGAGGAAGGTGCCGAAACCCGACAGATCCTTCTTGGTGGTGTAGCCGAACAGGCTGAGCCCCGCGAAAGCAGCGGCGGTCGCAAAGAAGGTTTCCGCAATCGAACTGCCGGTGAAGCGCACGAAGATGGTCGAAAGCGATACGCCGATCAGCGTCGCGAACGCCCAGAAGGAAACCCTCATCGCCCCTTCACTCATGCGGTTGATACCCGCGCTCATAAGGAGGACGAAAGCGAGCGGCGAAAGCGCCGCGATCCAGCCGAGCATCGAAAGCCCGCCGGTCGGAGAAAGCAGCAGGTTGACCGCGCTGCTGTTGCCAATGAGATAGGCAACAATGCCAGTCCACAGCACGCCCGACGCCATGTAATTATAGACTTTAAGCATGTAGGACCGCAGTCCCGCGTCATAAGTCGCGTCAGGAACGCCCACACTATCATGATAGCTCGTTCGGGTGTCGAGGCGGTCGTCCAGACGGGGATCAGACCAATTAGCCATTGTCAAAAAACTCCATACTGACCGGCCCCTTGCCGGTCCTTTCCTCATATTGGAGGATCATGGCGAGAATTCAAGAAAAACCGGACCAATTCGTTCCCATTTCGATACGATAGGCGCACATGCTTGCTTCGCCTGCGCAAATCCCCCAAGGTTCCGGACATGCACCGGTTGTTTGTTGGCTTGCGGCCCCCATCCTCGATGCGCGCTCGACTGCTCGACCTGATGGGCGGCATCGCGGGTGCGCGCTGGCAGGATGACGGACAACTTCACCTCACGCTCAAGTTCATTGGCGAGGTTGGCTCAAATCAGGCAGACGATATTGCCGCCGCGCTCGGGCGGGTTCATGCTCCCGTCCTCGATCTGGCGTTGCTGGGCGTGGGACTGTTCGAGCGGCGCGGCATTCCTCACACACTATGGGCGGGTGTGACCCCGCACGAGGCCGTCACCGCGCTGCATCATAAGGTCGAACAGGCCTGCGCCAGTGCGGGTGTGCCGCGCGACGAGCGGGCATTCGCACCGCACATCACGCTCGCCCGGCTCAACCGCGCGACCGGGCCGGTCGACGCGTTTATCGAGGCCCATGGCGGCCTTTCCTCGCCGCCGATGCGCTTCGATCACCTCATTCTCTATGAAAGCCACCTCGGGCAGGGCGGCTCGTTATACGAGCCGGTGCTGCGTTATGCACTCAGCCAGGAAAGCTGATCGCCCGCACCCGGCGCGACACAGAGGCCGCTAGCCGAGCGCGTCAATCAGCGCGCGCACCCCTGCATCGCATTCGTCCCAGCACAGCACAAAGTCGGTCTCGTCGCCATACCAGGGGTCAGCCACGGCCTCGCCTTCACGGCCGGGCAGATGGTCGAACAACAGCGATAGCGACGCGGCGGCATCGCGGGGCGCGATCCGCTGCAGATTCCGCAGATTGGCATGGTCCATCGCGATGATATGGTCGAAGCGGTTAAAATCATCCGCCGTCACCTGACGCGCGCGCAGGTCGCCGATCGGCGTGCCCCGCGCCGCTGCCTCAGCCTGTGCCCGGCGGTCGGGTGGCTGCCCTGCATGTTCCGCGCTCGTTCCTGCGGAATCGATGCGCATGGCGACACCCCGCTCCGCCGCCCGCACCCGCGCGATACCCTCGGCCGTAGGCGAGCGGCAGATATTGCCGAGACAGACGAAAAGAATGGACAGGCTGGAAATCTGGGTCATGGCAGCAATCTTGAAGTCCGGCCGATTAGCAATGGACAGAGGGTTTTCATCTGTTACCTAAATTGAACATCGCAAGCGGGCTGGCAAGACCCGCAGGGGTTGTAAAGGGGAATCGACCGATGACGGAGGGATTGCAGGAACCGCAGCAAGCGGAAGGCGGAGCGGCTCAATCCGGCGACGGCATGGTTCAGGACACACATCCCGATATGCCATCGCGCGGCTATGCCTGGTACATGCTCGGCGTCCTCGTACTGGTTTACATCCTCAATTTCGTCGACAGGCAGATTCTTTCGATCCTCGCCAACGACATCAAGGCCGATCTCGGCCTTGACGATGCACAACTGGGTTTCCTCGGCGGGGCCGCTTTCGGCGTCTTTTATGCCTTGTTCGGCATACCGCTCGGCCGGCTGGCCGATAACTGGCATCGCATCCGGCTGATGACCATCGGCCTGTCGCTCTGGTCGTTGATGACCGTGCTGTCCGGATTTGCCCGCAACTTTGCCTCGTTAGGCGCGGCGCGCTTTGGTGTGGGCATCGGCGAGGCGTCCGCCTCCCCGGCCGCCTTTTCGCTGATTTCCGATTATTTTCCCAAGAGCCAGCGCGCCACCGCGCTGGCAGTGTATTCTTCGGGCCTTTATCTCGGTGCGGGTCTGTCGCTGTTCCTCGGCGGCAAGATTGCAAGCTGGTGGGATGCTGCCTACCCCGGCGGCGGGCCGCTCGGTCTTGTCGGCTGGCAGGGCGCGTTCGTAATCGTGGGCTTGCCCGGCCTGTTTCTCGCCTTGTGGGTGTGGACGCTGAAAGAGCCGGTCCGTGGCCTGTCCGATGGTTTCCAGCCAACCGTCTCACCCAGTCCGTTCAAGGATTTCTTTGCCGAAATGATGTCGGTGATCCCGCCCTTTACCCTGTTGGGAGCCTTGAGCAGGGGAGGACGCGCTTTTCTCGTCAACATCCTGTTCGCCGCCGCGATGGTCGTTTCGGCCTGGTTGCTGGTTCACCTCACCGGCCCGCGCAACCTCTTCCAATGGGGCGCGATCGCGCTAGGCGTCTATGCTGTCTTCAGTTGGGCCGGGGCGCTGAAGGAGCGATCGCCCGCGACCTTCCGGCTGATCTGGGGAACGCCCGCTTTTATCTACACGACACTCGGTTACAGCTTTATCAGCTTCACGTCTTACGCCGTCAGTTTCTGGGCAGCGCCCTATGTCGAACGCACTTTCTCGATCAGTAAAGCGGAGATCGGCCTCTATATCGGCGGCGCTTCAGCGGTCGGCGGGTTTCTTGGGGTCATCGCGGGCGGACGCGTGGCCGACATGCTTCGTAAGTCCAACCCTTCTGGCCGCATCATGGTGATCTTGTTCGGGGTGCTTGCGCCGATCATCCCCCTACTACTGGCGATGAATACCAGCAGTTTCGCGTTTTTCAGCCTGCTCTATTTCCTGATGGCGGTGTTTACCAGCATGGCGCTGGGTGCAGCTGCCGCGACGACGCAGGATCTCGTCCTCCCGCATATGCGCGGGGCGGCAACGGCAGCCTTCTTCATTGGCACGACGCTGATCGGTCTCGGGCTCGGCCCTTACATGGTCGGGCAGGTTTCGGAAATGACCGGAAGCCTGAAGACCGGTATCCTGTCCTTGCTGCTGGTCGCTCCGCTCTGTGTTCTGCTCCTGATCCTGGCCTATCGCAAGGTACCGGGCGCAGAAGCCACGGTGCTGGCCCGCGCTGAGGCCGCCGAGGCTTCCCGCTGAAGCGCGCTTCCGGTTATCCGCCGCTCTAGAGCTGGCGGAAAACGCCGCACGCAATCCGGTCGCCAGCATTGCCCGCCGGATCGGTCCGCATGTCATCGGGACCGGCATGGACCATGATCGCGCCGCCATCGGCATCAAGAATGCCGCCCGGCCCCGTCACATTTTGCGAGGGGATACGGAAGGAGATGCTTCCCGTCCCGCTCGCACCCACGATGATGTTGGGCAAGTCGCCTCCATGTGGCCCCATCGCGTTTTCGAGACCGTGCTGGCGGCCCATCGGGTTCCAATGCGGACCCGCCGTGGTAAACTTGGGTGCATCACATTTCCCGACCGTATGGATATGCGTGGCATAGGTACCCGCCGCGAGTTGCGACACCCCGACCTTGATCTCGATATCCGAACCGCGCTGATAGACCAGCGCTTCGCCGATCATGGCGCCCGATGCATTGTGGATGTCTGCCCGCGCTGCAGGCGCGCCCATGCCCGGTACGGTGGTGCAGGCCGACACGCTCGCGCCGGCAAGCGCCGTAAGGGCGAGCATATATTTGCGGGTAACCATATCCATTCCTTTTCGGTTAGGTGGGATCTCGACAGTGAGAACGGCTGGACGCCGATCCGGGTTCCGTTGCAGATCAGCGGGAATCAGGGTGCCCGACCGAATAATGCTCAAAGCCCGCCCGTTCCACTTCACTGCGGCGATAGATGTTGCGCAGGTCGACCAGCTTTTTCTGGGCAACCAGCGTTGCAAGCTGTTTCAGATCGAGCGCCCGGAAGGCATCCCATTCGGTGACGATCACCACTACGTCGGCGTCTTTCGCGGCGGCATAAGGGTCCGTCGCCATGGTTACCTCGGGCATCAGCGGCGCAGCCACTGCCATGCCCTCGGGATCGAACGCGGTGATTTCCGCGCCGGCATCGAGCAGTGATTGAACGATTGCAAGCGAAGGCGCGTCGCGCATGTCATCGGTGTTGGGCTTGAAGGTGAGGCCGAGCAGCGCGACCTTCTTTCCGCGGGCATCGCCACCAAGCGCCTTGATGATCTTGCGGCCCATCGCGCGCTTGCGGTTGTCATTGACCTGCACCACCGCCTCGACGATGCGGATCGGAACGTCATTGTCCTGCGCGGTCTTGAGCAGCGCCAGCGTGTCCTTTGGGAAGCAGCTGCCGCCATATCCCGGGCCTGCGTGGAGGAATTTGGAGCCGATGCGGTTATCAAGCCCGATGCCGCGTGACACATCCTGCACGTCAGCGCCGACGATTTCGCACAGGTCCGCCATCTCGTTGATGAAGGTGATCTTGGTCGCAAGGAAGGCGTTGGCCGCATATTTGGTCAACTCGGCCGTGCGGCGGCCGGTGAACAGCAGCGGGGCCTGATTGAGATAGAGCGGGCGGTAGATTTCGCGCATGACGTCGGAGGCCCATTCCTCCTCGCTGCCGATGACGATACGGTCGGGCCGCTTGAAATCGCTGATCGCCGCGCCTTCGCGTAGAAATTCGGGATTGGAGACGACGGCGATGCGGTTGCGCCCATTCACTTCGCGCAGGATGCGTTCGACCTCGTTGCCCGTCCCGACCGGAACGGTGGACTTGGTGACAACGACGCAGTCATGGTCGAGCGCCTCGCCGATTTCTCGCGCCGCGGCATAGACATAGGACAGGTCAGCATGGCCATCGCCGCGCCGCGAAGGCGTGCCGACCGCGATGAACACCGCATCGGCGTCCTTGACCGCATCCCTGATCCGGGTGGTGAAGGAGAGGCGACCCGCTGCCACATTGCTGGCAACGAGCTGGTCAAGCCCGGGCTCATAGATCGGCATCTTGCCCGCAAGTAGCGCGTCGATCTTGCCCTGGTCGGTATCGACACAGGCAACCTTGTGCCCAAAATCAGCGAAACAGGCACCCGACACCAGGCCGACATAACCCGCGCCGATCATTGCAATCTTCATCATTCACACCCTTGCAGCGGCGTCCGGCCGCATGGGGAGCGGCAAGACGGCCTTTTACCGACGCGGCCTATAGCGGACCCCCGCCGGGTGCAAAAGGGAATTAACCAGCGCCTCTTATCAATCAGAAGGCGCGGGCATAATGTTCGTTGCCGACGAAACCCATATTGGCCGCGCCGGATTGCTTGATCGTCGCCAGCGTCTGGTCGACGACACCATAGCGCGCGCTCATCCGGCTGGAACTGAAGTTCCGGCGCGACCGGGAAGCGCCTTGTCTCCGCCAGAAGAACCGCAAGTTCGCGCTGATCGATGGCCCGGCCATTCCACGCCACTACATTATCGCTGTCGATGCTGACCTTGTTTCGCACCGGATTTACGCCTGTCGGCTTGCCCGCGGTTGACAGATCGATCTTGACAGAGTGGGTTTGCATCGGGATCGTGATAATGAACATGACCAGCAGCACGAGCATGACATCGATCAGCGGCGTGGTGTTCAATTCCCCCATCGGCCGGTTTCCCGCAACCAATGCGTGCAACGAAACACGGGCGATAAAGGCGGGCATCGCCGGCCAGCGTGATGGTCACACCCGGCCTGTCATGCCATCCCGCACCGCGGGCTGACCAACGGACAAGAAAAAAGGGCCGGACCAGCGTCCGACCCTTTTTCTATTGGTAACTTCCGGCCGTCCGGTCAGAAGTCGCGGGCATATTGTTCGTTTCCGACAAAACCCAGCTTGCCGACTTCCGAGCGCTTGATGGTCGCCAGCGTTTCGTCGACAATCACATAGCGGGCGCGCGGATCAGGCTGGAACTGCAATTCCGGCATAGGCTGGAACGACTTGGTCTGCTCGAGCCTGGCGGCCAGCGCGGTCTGGTCGACCGGTTCGCCGTTCCACGCCAACGTGCCGTTGGCGTCGATCGTCAGCTTGTTCTTGATCGGATCGACATTGTCGGTTTTCGGAGTGTTGTCCGGAACAGGAAGGTCGACCTTCACCGCGTGCGTCTGGATCGGAATGGTGATGATGAACATCACGAGCAGAACGAGCATCACGTCGATAAGCGGCGTGGTGTTCATTTCGCCAAACGGTTCGTCGGCATCACCCATAGAGATAGACATATTTTATTCTCCTATCCAGCAATGCTTACAGGCGGGGCACGAGGGCGGAGCCCGGCGCCGGCTCGGAAATGAACCCGATGCGCTGATAACCTGCATATTGCATGGTATAGATTACGCCACCGATGCAGCGATACGGCGTGTTGATATCGCCGCGAATATGCACTTCGGGCATGGTTTCATCGGTGATATTTTCCGCACCGCCCACATCAGCGATCAGCCGTTCCAACTTGGCCTGACCGAGTTCGAGCAGCCTTTCCGACGTGACTTCCGATTTGCCCCAGTAAACCTTGCACGCACCGGAGCCGTCATCATTTTCCGCGCGAACGGTCAGCAAGACATTTTCGGGCTTGGTCTGGGTCGGGTCAAACACGACCGGGGGCAGCTTGACCGGAATCGTATCAAGCACGGCCGGTACGGTCAGAAGAAAGATGATCAGCATAACCAGCATCACGTCCACGAGGGGCGTGGTGTTGATGTCCGACATCGGACCGCCATCATCTGATCCCATACTAATTGCCATTGATCAGCATCCTATCATTACAACCTCGCCATGCCGCGATCACCCGCGGGATGACGAAGGATGAGAGCGCCCTGTGCGGGTCGGCTCCCATCCTTATCTTGATCAGGCTTTCTGCGGCGCGGCAGCAGCCGGGCGGGCCGGGGCAGCAGCCGGTGCCGTGGTGACCGCGCCGACCGGACGGATCGCACCGCGCGACATGATCGAACCCATGACGTCGTTCGAGAAGGTCGAGAGCAGACGAGCGATGTTCTTGTTGCGTGCCTGGAGCCAGTTGAACGCAAGCACCGCCGGAACCGCGACGACGAGACCGATGGCGGTCATGATGAGCGCTTCACCGACCGGACCGGCAACCACGTCGATCGACGCCTGACCCGATGCACCGATCTTCACGAGCGCGTTCAGAATGCCCCAAACCGTACCGAACAGACCGATGAACGGTGCGGTCGCACCCACGGTTGCAAGGAACGAAAGGCCGCCGGCGAGCTTCGAGTTAATGTGGCTCTGGGCACGATCGAGCGTACCATGGACCCAGTCATGCGCTTCAACCGGGTCGGTCAGCTTGTTATGTTCGGATTCGGCGCGGATCGCATCGTCAACGATCTGACGGAATGCGCTGTTCTTTTCGAGCTTCGCACCGCCTTCCTGAACGCTGTTTGCGCGCCAGAAGGAGGACGACATCGCCTTGTACTGGGCGAAAATCTTGTTCTGCTCGAACAGCTTGGTGAACAGGATGTAGAGCGAGCCCACGAACATGATGACGAGGATGCCGAACGTCGTCCAGGTAACCGGACCACCTTCCCGCATAGCAGCCATAAAGCCGTACTTGCTTTCGCCGGAGGCAGCGGCAGCGCCTGCCGTAGCAATGAGATCAAGCAACATATTAAACTTCCCTCTCAATAAATCTGAAAACTGTATGATTCTGTTGATGGGAGGCGGGATGTCGCACCCGCCTCCAGATTAAATTAGTCCTTCGGAATTTGCCAGCGGACGGCGCGCGACCAGCGACCAGTCGTCGGATTGCCATCGTCACCCATCGCCGGCGTGAAACGTGCCCGGCGGCGAATGTTGGAGCAGGCTGCATCATTGAGATCCTGATGCGGGCCCGTCGCGGTACAATCCTGAACCCGGCCATCCGGTCCGACAGTGACCGACACCTGCGAAGTGCCTTCCCGCTCTTCACGCAGCGCGCGCGAAGGATAGTCGTCGGTCGTCACCCAGTTCGCCGGATTACCCCGGGGCGATGCCGGCTTCGGCTGAGCCTTGGGCGGTGGCGGCGGTGGCGGCGGAGGCGGCGGAGCCGGCTGCGGCTGAGGAACAACCGCAGGCATGGGCGTCACCGGCGCAACCGGAGGCGGCGTGTCAACCGTATCACGAATGACGTTCGGAGACGGACGCTGGATCGGCGACGGCGGAATCACGACCGGCGGCGGCACTTCCTTCTCCGGTGGCGGAGGCGGCGGTGGCGGCGGTTCTTCCGGTGGCGGCGGTTCCTCGACGTCAACGACGTCGAGTTTTTCGAGCGCCTTCTTTGCAATGTCAACGGCGAGGCCGTTGACGAGTCCCCATCCGATTACAAACGTGATCACGCCGACCAGGATGGCGGCTATAATCCTGTTTTTCGGATCTACATTATCACCATATGCCATTCAGGTATGACACTCCTTGCTTCGATTCTCTTTCGGGGAAAGGATGAAACTGTCTCAGCAGCACCGAAACCGGCAGTTCCGGCATGTCAGCAGCATCTCTTCCCCAACGTCTAATTTTTTTGGCACGCAGCCGGTTCCTATCGACTCCTTTTCGCGTGCGCAAACCCTTTATCGATGGTTAATGTCGGAAATCCTATGTTATTCCCCATCATCACGGAAAATAATTTCTTACGAGGAAACGCCATCTTGTTCAAAATTGCTCATCTCGCCGTTGTCGCAGCCAGCTGCACGGCAGCTGTTTCGTCAGCTCAAATTGTATCTAATTCCAATAACTTATACTCAGATTCCACAGCTGCCAGCCGATACGCGTATGCGGATGTTGCCGACCTTGCCGATCATGCTCCGGTGGTCATTGATGCGACCGTCAGGACGGCTTCAAAGGTCGGCAAACCTATCTCAGATCATAGGGGATTACAAAGACAGCGTTTTTTTGTCGAAGCCGATACCAACAGCCTGATCCGCAGTTCTCATGCGATGGCCAAGCGTTTCAGTTACCTCGTCGACCTGCCGGTTGATTCGCGCGGCCGGACCGCCAAGCTGAAGAAACAGCGCGTCCTGCTGTTCGCGCAACCCGTTGCAGGAAAGCCAAGCCTGGTACAGCTGGTTTCCACCGACGCCCAGCTGCTTCACGACCCCGCGATCGACGGCTGGACGCGTGACCTTGTCGCCGCCCTGCTGAAACCCAATGCGCCCGCGCGCATTTCGGGGGTATCCAGCGCTTTCCACGCGCCCGGCAGTATCGTTGATACCGGGGAAACTCAGATTTTCCTGATGACCGCGAATGGGGAACCCGCCAGTCTGTCGATTTCGACCCGCGCCGGAGCGGCACCCGAATGGTCCGCAAACTTCGGTGAAGTGATCAACGAATCCGCCGGTGTGCCCGCACGAAACAGCCTCGCCTGGTACCGCCTCGCCTGCGGCTTGCCCGATCGTCTGCCACCGGCAGCGTTCGCCGATGGCGGAACCGCGCATCAGGCCAAGATCGACTATGACTACGCGCTGGTACGCGCAGTGCTTGGCAGCTGCACCCGCACCCAGCCCGCCATTCCCCTGCCTTGATCCCCGCCCAGCCGGCGCTGGCTTTAGGACTGGAACTCTGCGTTATTCCTGCGTAGGGCGATGCCGTTCTTCATTCCTCTCAGGATCAATCACCCATGTCCCAGCCTGCCCCTGTCCCTGCCGCCCCGCCCCTGCGCATTGCGCTGGCGGGTCTTGGAACCGTGGGCGCGGGGGTGATTCGGCTGCTCGAGGAAAATCGTGACCTGATCGCCCGCCGGGCCGGACGGGCGATTGAAATTGTCGCCGTTTCGGCCCGCGACCGCTCCAAGGATCGCGGCGTGGATCTCTCCCGCTACCGCTGGGATGACGACATGGACGACATGGCCGATCATGATGATGTCGACACGGTTGTCGAACTCATCGGCGGGGCGGACGGTCCGGCACTCACGCTCGCGCGCAATGCCCTCAAGGCGGGCAAGCCCTTTGTCACCGCCAATAAGGCGATGATCGCACATCATGGCCTTGCGCTGGCGGAAGCCGCCGAAGCAGCGGGCGTCGCATTCAAATATGAAGCCGCGGTCGCGGGCGGCATTCCGGTCATCAAGGGCCTGCGCGAAGGCGCGGCGGCCAATGATATCAGCCGGGTGTACGGCATCCTCAACGGCACCTGCAATTATATCCTGACCACCATGGAAAAGGACGGCCGCGATTTTGGCGCGGTGCTCAAGGAAGCGCAGGACAAGGGCTTTGCCGAAGCTGATCCCTCGTTCGACATTGACGGCATCGACGCCGCGCACAAGCTGGCCATTCTCGCGAGCCTCAGCTTCGGCACCGCGCTCGACCTCGGCCATGTCGAGGTCGCCGGCATCCGCGACGTTACCGCGCAGGATATCGCCGAGGCTGACGACCTTGGCTATCGCATTCGCCTGATCGGGTCGGCCGTGGGAACGGATCACGGCTTGCTGCAGCGCGTGGCGCCAATGCTGGTACCGACAACCCATCCGCTCGCGCATGTCGACGGCGCCACCAACGCGGTGGTCGCGGAAGGCAATTATGTCGGCCGCCTCCTGTTTCAGGGCGCAGGCGCAGGCGACGGGCCGACCGCATCGGCGGTGGTCGCCGATCTTATCGACATCGCGCGCGGCGAGATCGGCCCCGCCTTTGCCATGCCCGTCGCTTCGCTCAACCGCGTGGTCGGCGCTGATTCCGGTGAACGCAGCGAGCGATATTATGTGCGCTTCGGTGTTCAGGATCGGCTCGGCGCGCTGGCGGAAATCACCGCCGCGATGCGCGATTCGGATGTCTCGATCGAGAGCGTGACCCAGCAGGGCCATACCAGCGATGGTGGCGTGTTTCTCGCGGTCGTCACGCATGACTGCAAATATCGCTGTATCGCGGATATGGTCGCCCGGCTCACCCAGTCGGAAATGGTGATCGGCAAGCCTTTGGTGATGCCACTGCTCGAAGGCTGATCCGGCGGGTCAGTCCCGGCGCGCGAGGCCGGCCAGCTCCTTGCCGCGATCGCGCGCGGCGCGGAGCGTATCGGTCAAGAGCGCTACCAGCTTGCCATCGTCATCGAGCACATCGAGACCGGCCCGGGTCATGCCGCCCTTTGAAGCGACCTGATTGACCAGTACCGCGGGTGGAAGATCGGATCGCGCTGCGCTCGCAGCGGCTCCGGCAACCATCGCGCGGCTGATCGCAACCGCGTCGTTTTCCGGCAGGCCGAGCCGTATCCCCGCCGCCGCCATCGCTTCGATGAAACGGTAGACATAGGCCGGACCGCACCCGGCAAGCGCGGTGTAGAGATCGAAATTGGCTTCATCATCGAGCCATTGCGCATAGCCCAGGCTGTCCATCAGCATCGCCACATCTGCCTGACGGTCGCCCGCCAGCATGACAATGCCTTCACCATGACGGACCGGCATGTTGGGCATGGCGCGCACGCATCTCTGCTGCGGGAAGGTGGCCGCCAGATCGGACAAGGACACCCCAGCAAGGATGGACAACAACGTCGCGTCAGGCGCCGCCGCGATCGCCACGGCGGGCGCGATGTCCGCCAGTTGCTGCGGCTTGAAACCGAGCAGAATGATCCCGTTTATGGGAGCGAGTGCTTCCACGCTGGTCATCACCGCAATGCCATCCGCAACGGGTTGCCCGCTGGGGCGGACGACCTGCACCAGCGCCGGATCAAGACCGGCCGCGAGCCAGCGTTCAAGCATGGCGCCTGCCATATTGCCACATCCGATCAGCGTCAGCGGCGTACGAAACGCCTTGAGGTTCGAATCAACCGGCATGGCAAGTGGTTTTCTTTCTCATTATGCCGGAGGGATCGGCAGGACCGTCGTCGACTTGATCTTGGACAAGGCGGTGGTTGCAACGATTTCGCGGACGCCCGGAACCTTACTCAGCTTGTCGAAGAAGAAGCGTTCATAGGCTTCGAGGTCAGCCGCCACAACCCGCAACATGAAGTCCATCGCGCCGATCAGCACCCAGCATTCCAGCACCTCGTCAAATTCGAGCATTCGCTCCGAAAATTCATCAAGATGCTGACGGCCATGCGCATCCAGCTTTACCTGCACGAACAGATGCGCGTTAAGGCCCACGCGCCGGGGGTCCACCAGGGCGACCTGCGCGCTGATATAACCTTCGCGGGTGAGTCGGTCGATGCGGCGCCAGCAAGGTGATTGCGACAGACCAACCGCTTCACCGATCTCCGCAACCGAACGGCTGCAGTCGCGCTGCAACTCATTGAGAATCTTGCGATCGAACGAATCAAGAGGATGTAGCATAATTATCCTCATAAATACAAAAATTTGGGATATAATATGTGCATATACTCAAAAATAAGCAGTATTTGCAAAGAAATTTCGGCGATCAACGGCTAGATAATAGCCACGCAGCCGAAAAAGGGCGCAACCAAGGATAAAGATATGACGCCCGAGGCTTCGCACGCCCTTAATACAAACCACCAGACCCCGGCGGAGGCACTAGCGATCTCCTCCGCCATCCTGACTGCGCCGCGCAAGAGCAGCGCACCCGCGAAAACGGTTCTTGCGCGGCGCAGTTGTTTTCAGGTTACGATGGATGACGGCCCGCAAGCGCTGCTCCGCTTGCTCGGCCTCTTTGCCGCCCGCGACATCGTGCCTGCCGTGGTGCGCGCAACGAGTGAACAAGGCGGTTGCCATGTCGAAATCATGGCGGATGGCGTGGACGATGCAACCGCTGCGGTCATCGCGGAAAAAACACGGATGATGGTCGGTGTCCGCGAATGCGTGCTCAGCCGTTTCGCGCGAGTCTGATCACGCTTCGCCGCGCGTCTCGATAAGCGCGGCGGCAATCGCGTCGCCCGGCGATTTCCCGCCCCACAAGACAAACTGGAAAACCGGGTAGAAGCGTTCGCATTCATCGATCGCCGATTCGACAATGGTTTCCGTTGCGGCGAGGCTCAGCGTTTCGCCCTCGCCGATCAACAATCCGTGACGGAACAACAATATCCCGCTGGACGACCACAGCTCGAAATGCCCAAGCCACAGTTGCTCGTTGATGAGGCCGATAGTTTCATAAATCGACCCACGCTTGTCATCGAGCACCCGGATATCGGGAAAGACGAGCAGTTGGAGAACCTGATCCTCCGGACGCCAGACCGCCCTTACCTCATAGGACGCCCATGAACCCTGGGCATTGGCCACGATCTCATCCTCGCTGACATGCTCATGGGTCCAGCCATGCGCATCAAAATAGGCGCATAGCATATCGATCGGAGCGGCATCTTCGGGTCCGTCCGTGTCATCATCATAAAGATCGTCGGTCAAAATCGTCTCATTCGCGTAGCAGCGGCGGCGCGAGTCGCACCGTTAGAGGCAAGCTTGTCGCAATTGCCGTGCCGCTTGGCAAGTCAGGCCTTGGGCGGCTTGCGCCTAGCCCTGCCCGCAGGCGCGGTCGACGGTCGTGGCTGCGCTTGCCCGCTGCCTTCCAGCGCCGCGATGCGCGCCTTGAGTTCCTCGACCTCGGCGCGGGCGGTCGCGGCCATCTGCTTGACGGCATCAAACTCTTCGCGCGAAACAAAGTCGGCACCGCCGACAAATTCGCGGAACCGTTCACGCGCGCCGGACTCCATTTCGCGTCCCATGCCGGCGACCGTTCCCGCCGCGCCGTTCAATATCTTGGCGAGATCATCGAAAAAGCGATTCTGCGACTGCATATTATCTGTCTCCTGTTCCGGCGCGCCGCCGGGTCATCATCGGCTGGTGCCTATCTGGGTACGGGCAACCGGATTGTGAAGGCTTTCGGCATCCGGGTTTAACCGATCAATGCTGAAGTTGAGATAAGCGGCAAAGCACAGCCATAATATATAAGGCAGCAGCAGCATTCCCGCGAAGGGACGAATACGCCAGAAATACCAGCAGGTCAGGATAGCTGCCGTGAGGATCGCCAGCAGCAGCCAGAAGGCTGTCCCGATGTCATGCTGTCCGAAAAAGAGCGGCGACCAGGCGAGATTGAGAAGGAACTGCACGGTGAACAGCGCGATGGCATAGCCCCGGCCACTGGCGCCGCGCGCATGTATGATCATCGCCAGCGCAATAGCCTGAAGCGCATAAAGGAAAGGCCACACCACGCCAAAGATCCAGCCCGGCGGATTGAATGCGGGCTTGGCAAGTGCACGATACCACGCATTATCCACGCCCGAGCCTGACAGCAAACCGGAGAGCGTGCCGAGAAGGATCAGCAGCGGCACCAGCACCAGGCACCAGCGCGCCAGTGACATCCGCAACTGACCGGCAGAGGCAAGTTCACTCAACGCGAAATCCTTTCGACATAGCCCCTGCTAGTCCGGCAATTCCCGCCTGTCGAGTGAGACACGCTGCCCAACCACCTGATCCAACCCTCGGATTATACATGTAATTCGCTGTAAAACCAATCTGTGTTTAACCGCATCTTAAGAATGTGATGAGATTACGGCGCTGTCATCAGTGCATTTCCAGTTTCGAGGTCAAGCCAAGCGTGGTTCAGCTCAGTTCTTCCGCTATTGCTCCGGGTCACGACGGCGATATGGCCGCCGCGGGCGCCAACGGCGAACGCCGCATGCACCTCGTTGCCTATGATTACTGGGCGCGCAATTTCGACAATGGCACCTTCCCGAGCGCAGACCGCGTGTTGAAGGACGGCGAAGACGAATTCGGCGAACACGCGATCATCATGGCGCTTGCCGACGATCTGGAAAGCGCCCGGCTGACCTATGTCGGCCAGCAGGTGCTCGATGAATGCAATCTCAAACAGCAGCCGTCGGACATCGCCGACGTGCCCAGCCGCTCGATCCTGTCGCGGCTCACCGATCATTATATGCAGACCGTTGCCAATCGCGCGCCTGTCGGGTTCGAAGCCGAATTCGTCAATGCCGCCGACCGGCTGCTCCTCTATCGTGGCATCCTCCTGCCTTGTTCCTCGAATGGCGAGAACATTGATTACGTCTTGGGCGTGATCAACTGGAAGGAGGGTGTGTCGGCCAATGGTTTGAACATGTTGGCCCACGATGCAAGTCCGCTTCAAACCAAGAAGAAGAAAAAGACGGCCGAAGCGGACCCGTCGCCCGGACAACCTGCTCAGGAGCGAAATACTGTCGAGGTTGCCCAACAGGATAATGAAATGCCTAAAAAACTGAATGTACCAGAAAGGAAAATTACCGTGAGCTACGAAACCAAACTGAACGAATGCATGGAAATCGACGGCGCCCAGGCTGTTGCTCTCGTCGACATCGCCAGCGGCATGGCGCTCGCCACCGCGGGCAGCCCCAAGGGCCTCAACCTTGAAGTTGCTGCCGCCGGCAACACCAACGTGATGCGCGCCAAGATGGACACGATGCGCGAACTCGGCCTCAACGAAGAAATCGAAGACGTGCTGATCACGCTCGGCACCGCTTATCACCTGATCCGTCCGGTGACTTCGGAATCGGGCAAGGGCCTGTTCGTTTACCTCGTTCTCGACAAGGCGAAGGCCAACCTCGCCATGGCTCGCTTCAAGCTGAGCAAGATCGAAAAGGAACTGACCGTCTAAGGTCACACCTTTTTGAAGGTACCAAAAGCTCCGGTCGATCACCATCGGCCGGGGCTTTTTATGTGCCCGAGGTCAATCCTTGTGTGCGGCAATCAGGAATTCGACATTGCCCTCGGGGCCTGTGATCGGGCTTTCGACGACGCCCTCGACGCTCCATCCGCCGCCTTCCAGCCACGCCGCGACTTCTGCGCAGACGCGGGCATGGACCGCGGCGTCACGCACGACCCCCTTCTTGCCGACCTCATGCCGTTCCGCCTCGAACTGCGGCTTGATCAGCGCCATCAGCCGGGACCCCGATGCGGCAAACCCCAGCGGAACGTCGAGAACCTTGGCCAGCGAAATAAAGCTTGCATCGCAAACGATGAGGTCAACCGGTTCCGGGATCTGCTGCGCCGTGAGCAATCGCGCGCTCAGCTGTTCATGGACGATCACGCGCGGGTCCTGCCGCAGGCGCCAGGCGAGCTGGTTGGTGCCGCTGTCGACCGCGTAGACGCGGTCCGCCCCGCGCGACAAGATGACGTCAGTAAAGCCACCCGTCGAGCTGCCAACGTCCATCGCCACCGCCCCGCTGATATCCCATCCGAAAGCTGTGAGACCATGGTCGAGTTTCAGGCCGCCGCGCGAGACCCAGGGATGATCGCGGCCCTTGACCGAAAGCGGCACGTCGTCCGACAATTGCAGTCCCGGCTTGTCAATCCGCCGGTCCGCCTGCTCGCCCGCGAACACCAGCCCCGCCATGATCAGGGCTTGCGCCCGGGTTCGGCTTTCCACCAGGCCGCGATCAACGAGCAGCTGGTCAACGCGCGCCTTCGCCATCAGCGCGCCTCCGCGCGTTCGATCAGCATCGCGGGGGTGAGGAGCTGCGGCATGATCTCCGGTTGTGCGGCTCCGGGCCGGTACCACAGGTAGAGCGGAACGCTGTTGCGGCCGTGCGATGCGAGCGTCCGGGTGATAGCGGCATCACCGCTGGTCCAGTCGCCGACCAGCACCGTCACGCCATGTTTCTTGAACGCCGCCGCTGTTTCGGCGCGATTGATCGCGGCGGCCTCGTTGACCTTGCAGGTGACACACCAGTCCGCGGTGAAGTAAACAAACACCGGCTTGCCCGATGCTCGCGCCTTTGCGAGCCCGGCATCGCTGTAAGGGCTGCCGGAGAGATCGGCGGCGGCGCCCCGCACCGGTGCGCGGCTTGAAACAAGCGCGCTGCCGAGGGCCGCCGAAATCACGAACAGCGCAAGCAACAGCGGCCCGCGTCCTTTGCCCTGGCGCTGACCGCGTCCATAGGCAATGGCAAACAACGCGGTCACGAGCATGCCGAGGATCGCCGCCATGAAACCGGCGCTCCCTGCCATGCGCCACAACAGCCACGCCAGCGCGAGTGCGGTGAGCCCCATCGGCAGCGCCATCCAGTGGCGGAAACGCTGCATCCAGGGTCCGGGCCGGGGCAACAAGCCGCGCAGCCGCGCGCTATAGGCGATCGCAAGAAAGGGGAGCGCAAGCCCCGCCCCCAATGCGCCGAAAATCACGAGCGCGGCCCAGCCAGGCAACAGCATGGTCGCCCCGAGCGCCGCGCCCATGAACGGTCCGGTGCAGGGGGTCGCAACAATAGCCGCGAGCGCGCCGCTCAAAAATGCGCCCGGCATGCCGCTCCGCGCCTGCCCGGAACCTGAGATGCTGGGCCCGGCAATTTCAAACCATCCGGCAAGATTGGCGGTAATCCCGCTCACCAGCAACAGCAGCAGGAAGATGCTGACCGGGTTTTGCAATTGAAAAGCCCATCCGACCTGCTCACCGGCGGCGCGCAAACCCAGGATAACTGCGCCAAGCAGCAGGCAGACGGCGATCACACCCGCTGCATAACCCCAGGCTTCGCGGCGGACACTGGCCTGGTCGCCTCCGGCACGCGCGACGCTGAGCGCCTTCAGGCTGAGGATTGGGAAAACGCACGGCATGATATTGAGAAGCACGCCGCCGATCAGCGCGCCGCCAATGGCCAGCAGCAGCGTCCTGCTGTCAAAATCGGCCTCCCCGCCTCCAGCCAGCGCTGTTCCATTGGCAGGGAGTTCGTCCGGCCCGGCTTTCCTCGCCTCGAAGCGCAGGCCGGTATCCGGGCCGATCTTGAGCAACGTGTCGATTGCCTGCGGGAATTCGGCGATAACGGGTGCGGATTCTGTCTCCATCACCAGCCAGTCGCCGCTGCGATAATAACGCTGCGGCGCGGCATAGGCGACGGCATCCTGCGTCGCGACGAACATATGCGGCGCGGCAATTGCGAGCGTTGGCGGCAATTTGACCCCGATCCGCACCCTGTCGCCCGAGCGTTCGAACAGCGCATCGCGGGAACCCAGGGTCAACGGCCGCGCGAGCTTCGCGCGCCATTTATCGAACAGCACGCGGCGTTCAGCTGTCACCACCCCGTCACCCGCCACCAGATCGGCCGTCAGACTGAAATCCTGCGGCACGCAAAGCTTGTCGTCGCACACCAGCGCGGAGGCCGCGACGCGTACGGGGATTTTCGTTCCCTTCGCCATATCTGCAGGAACATGGAGCGGCACCAGTACAGCGTAATCGCGCTCATAGACATGGTTCATGAGCCCCGCCAGAACCAGTGTCCCCGGCACCGGATATTCGAGCTTTCCCGCTGTGACACCGGGCGGCAGGGTCCAGTGTACCGTCATGCCGAGCCCCGCATCCCCCGGATTTTCCCAATAACCGTGCCAGCCCGGATCGGGGGTCATGTGAAACGCGAGGATCACCGTTTCGCCCGGCGCCGGACTCGCTGTTTCGGCGACCAGTTCGCCCATCATGTGACGTTCCCTGCCAGCACCGCCAAGCTGGGCCGCCGCCGGAAAGGCAAGTATCAGGGCCGTCAGCGCGGCGAACAAGGCCTGCAGCCATTTTGTCACAATAGGCACATAAGCGTTTCGCGGTTGCATGCCGCGCTCTATAGGCTCAACAACCCGATTGCACAGCAGTTAAAGGTAATCCGACCGATGAAAGCCTTCGCCCCCCTCGCCGCCAGCCTGATGATGTTCGCGGCTCAACCGGCCCTCGCCCAGCAGGAAACGAAGCCCGCCGCACAGGCGCCCGCAGCGGCCAAACCGGCGCAGCCCAAGCTGCTGATCGCGATTGCGATGGACCAGTTTTCGAGCGAATTGTTCAACGAATATCGGCCGACCTTCACCGGCGGCCTCAAGCGCATGACCGAGGGTGTGGTCTTTCCGGCAGGCTATCAGGGCCATGCTGCGACCGAAACCTGCCCCGGTCATTCCACCCTGCTGACCGGAAGCTTCCCGGCGCGCACCGGGATCGTCGCCAATAACTGGTTCGATTTCAGCACGCCGCGCGAGGACAAGCGGGTCTATTGTTCGGAAGACACCCGGGCGCCGGGTAGCACCTCGCGCAAATATGTCGCCTCGCCCAATCATCTGATGGTGGACACGCTGGGCGAATATATGGTGCGCGCCAACCCCGCCGCGCGCAATTTCGCGGTCTCGGGCAAGGATCGCGGCGCGCTGATGATGGGGGGCCGCACCGTTCAGCAGGCCTATTGGTGGGGCGGCGACCGGTTCGTGACGCTCGCGGGCCGTACCGAAATTCCTACCATCACCGAAGCCAACAAGGCGATCGCGCAGAAGATCGCCGCCGGCAACCCCGCGATGGCCGCTTCGGGCTATTGCCAGACCAAGAGCAACAGCTTGGCCGCAGGCAAGGTGGCGCTTGGCATGCACCGGTTCGAACGGCCCGCAGGGGATACGCGCCTGTTCCGCGCCTCGCCCGAACTCGACGCGGCAACACTCGCCGTCGCCATGGCGATGGTCCGCGATTACAAGCTCGGCCAGGGTGCGGCGACCGACATGCTCTCGATCAGCCTGTCGGCGACCGATTATGTCGGCCACGCACTTGGCAATCAGGGCATTGAAATGTGCCTGCAGCTTGGTTCGGTCGACCGCGACCTCGGCGCCTTTTTCGATTGGCTCGACAAGCAGCAGATCAACTATGCCGTCGTCCTCACCGCCGACCATGGCGGGCTCGATGCGCCCGAACGCGCGCAGGCGCAGGCCAATCCCGCCGCGCGGCGCAATGACGGCAGCACCGATCCCAAGGCGCTCGGCGACAGCATCGCAAAAGCGCTTCGCATTGCCGACAGCAAGGACATGCTGATGAGCGACGGCGATTTCGGCGATTTTTACGTGAACCCGCGCTTTGCGGCACAGCGCGGCAAGGTTGTTGCCGAAGCGGTGAAACAGCTCAAAACCAATAACGATGTCGCCGCCGTGTTCACCAGGGAACAGCTTGCCGCCATGCCGATCCCGTCGGGTTCGCCCGAAACCTGGACGCTCGCCGAACGCGCGCGAGCTTCCTTCTATGCCCCGCGCTCGGGCGATCTCGTCGTGTTGCTCAAATCGCGCGTGACGCCGATCCATGAGCCCGATCTCGGCTATGTCGCGACGCATGGCAGCGCGTGGGATTATGACCGCCGCGTGCCAATCCTGTTCTGGTACAAGGGGATCAAGCCGTTCGAACAGCCCGCAGGGGTCAATACGGCGGACATCCTCCCGACGCTCGCCTCGCTGATCGGCCTGCCGCTGGATGCAAGCAAATTCGACGGGCGCTGCCTCGATCTTGATCCGGGCACAGGCGACAGCTGCCGCTGATCAGCGCTCGTCGACCGGCTTCAGGCCGGGGCCAAGCTTGTTCTGCTCTACCTTGATCGCGTCCCCGGTCCAGTTCGCAACAAAGCTGGTCGACCGGCTGATGCCGGGCGCGATCCGGGCGTCGTTACCGGTGATCGTCAGTCCCGAGGAATCGCGCTTGCGCCCCTCGGGCGCGACGGTGATGAAGGCCGAGTAATTTTCCTTGTCGGAGCCCTGCACGAACAGATTGCGCGCAATCAGGCCCGTGGCGCCGCTCGGCAGGTCGATCATGTAATTGGTCGTCTTGCCCTGGACATCGTCGAAGGTTGAATCGGTCACCTCGATCCGGGCAGCGTGGCTTTTGACATAATGGCCGCCATTCCCTTTCTCGAAGCGCGAGCGCCTTACGGTGAGCGAACCATAGTCGCCGATATAGATGCTGTGTGCGCAGGAAAGCCCCCGGTCGCAGCGGCCGAGGCGCGAGAAAGTGGAGCGTTCGATGAGGATCGAACCAGTGGGGTCAGGCGCCGTCAGTATCCCCTGCTCGCTTTCCCGAAAGGTCGCGTTGCGGACCGTGAGATCGCCTTTTTCAAGCCGGATACCTGCCCCGTTGGCATCGGGCACCCGCATATTCTGGAAGATCAGCCCGTCCACGATCGCGCTCTTGCCCCTCAACACCAGCGCCGCCTTGTCCTCGCAGGTGCGGCGGTCGAGAATGACCGTACCCGGCTCGCTCGCCTTGTAAGTGACGCTCCCGGCCGACTGTACCGCGCAGTCGCGCCATGTTCCGGGCGCGAACAGGATCGTTCCCTGTCCATCGCCGATCGCGTTGACCGCGTCCTGCAGACGCTGGAACCGCTCCCCGCTTTCGGCCAAGCTATAGGGAAAATCGGTTGCCTGCGAGGCGAGCGGGTTGGCATGCAGCGCGACCGCAGCCGCGACGGCGAGAGAAACGGTACGGAACATCGGTGTCCTTTCTTCGGACTTCTCTATGCGCCCGATCCCCGGTTGAGTCGAGCGCGCTAACCATGTTCGCGGGGCTTTGCGGACACGGTTCAGGGAGGAATACGGGCAGTTCATCATCGCGCACCGTTTCGCGGCAATCGAACCGCGGGGATAATCAGGGGCGAGCCATCCAAACCCGCGAGCGGCCACAAGGATCAGCGTCCTCTGCGCAAAAAATGGACCGGAAGCTGGACGGCGGGCATAGCCCGGGCTGCATGGGAAATGTACGGGCACGCCAGCCGCTAACCCGGAGCCCGGAGCCTGTCGAAGGGCGTGCATCGGGACTGCGCGGTTTGACGAGCGGCGTCCTTCGACAGGCTTAGGACTACGGATTCAGGTTAAACGACCTGTTCAGTCGAGATTCGGCCTCAACCAGCGTGTCGCCTGTTCGACGCTCACCCCGCGCCGTTCGGCATAATCGACCACCTGATCCTCGCCGATCCGCGCGACGCCGAAATAGCTTGCCTCCGGGTGACCGAAATAGAAACCGGAGACCGCCGCTGTCGGCAGCATAGCGAAATGGTCGGTCAGCGAGATGCCGGTGGCATGATGCGCGTCGAGCATGTCGAACAGGATCCGCTTGAGGCTGTGTTCGGGGCAGGCCGGATAGCCGGGCGCCGGACGGATGCCGCGATATTCCTCCTTGATCAGCGCCTCGTTGGTGAGCTGCTCGCCCTCGGCGTAGCCCCACAGCGTCGTGCGCACATGCTTGTGCAGCACCTCGGCGAAGGCTTCGGCAAAACGGTCGGCCAGCGCTTTCAAAAGAATGTCGGAATAATCGTCGATCCCCGCCTTGAAGCGCGCGAGATGCGGCTCGATGCCGTGGAGCGACACCGCAAAGCCGCCGATCCAGTCGCCATCATGGCTGATGAAGTCGGCAAGGCACATGTTGGGGCGGCTGCCGGTCTTGGCGACCTGCTGGCGCAGCATCGGGAGCGTGACATGGCGCTCGTCCTCGACATGGACGATGATGTCGTCCCCCTTGCGGCGGCACGGCCATAGCCCCGCAACCCCGCGCGCGGTCAGCCATTTTTCCGCGATGATCGTATCGAGCATCCGGTTGGCGTCGGCGAACAGCGCCCGCGCGCTTTCGCCGACCACCGCATCGTCGAGGATCGCCGGATAGGTTCCGGCGAGTTCCCACGCGCGGAAGAACGGCGTCCAGTCGAAATGCTCGCGCAGATCGGCGAGATCCCAGTCGTGAAACACATGGATACCCGGCTGTTTCGGCTTGGGCGGCTTCAAATTCATGTCGGCCTCGAACGCGTTGGCGCGCGCATCATCGAGGCTGAGCAGCGCCGACTGGCCCTTGTTGGCGCGGGCGTCGCGGATATGCTGATAATCCGCCGCGGTGGACTGGATGAAGCCTTCCGCCTGCGTATCCGACAACAGCTGCGAGGCGACACCCACCGCGCGGCTTGCGTCGAGCACATGGATGACCGGGCCCTCATAGGCCGGATCGATGCGCAGCGCCGTGTGCACGCGGCTCGTCGTCGCGCCGCCGATGAGCAGCGGCATGTTCATCCCCGCGCGCTGCATTTCCTGCGCCACCGTCACCATCTCGTCGAGCGACGGGGTGATAAGCCCCGAAAGGCCGATCATATCGGCTTCATTCTCGTTCGCCGCCTTGAGGATATCGCTCCACGGCACCATGACGCCAAGGTCGAACACCTCATAGCCATTGCACTGCAGGACGACGCCGACGATGTTCTTGCCGATATCATGGACGTCGCCCTTGACCGTCGCCATGATGATGCGGCCCTTGGCCTTCTGCCCCTCCTCCTTCTCCGCCTCGATGAAGGGGATGAGATGGGCGACGGCCTTTTTCATCACGCGCGCCGATTTGACCACCTGCGGCAGGAACATCTTGCCCGAACCGAAAAGGTCGCCGACGACGTTCATGCCGTCCATCAGCGGGCCTTCGATGACCTCGATGGGACGGCCGCCGCGGGCCTTGATTTCCTGACGCGCAAGTTCGGTGTCGTCGACGATATGCGCGTCGATGCCTTTGACCAGCGCATGTTCGATACGCTTGATGACTTCCCAGCCGCGCCATTCCTCGGCAGCCTTTTCCGCGGCCGCATCCTTGCCCTTGAACTTTTCCGCCAGCGTGATGAGCCGTTCGGTCGGCGTTTCGTCGGCACTGCGCGCCGGACGGTTGAGGATCACATCCTCACAGGCTTCGCGCAATTCGGGATCGATCTGATCGTAGATGTCGAGCTGCCCCGCATTGACGATGCCCATGTCCATCCCTGCCGGAATGGCGTGGTAGAGGAAGATCGAATGCATCGCCCGGCGCACCGGCTCATTGCCGCGAAAGCTGAACGAGAGGTTCGACAGGCCGCCCGAAATATGGACATGCGGGCAGCGCCGCTTGATCTCGCGCGTCGCCTCGATGAAGTCGACGCCGTAATTATTGTGCTCCTCAATGCCCGTCGCGACGGCGAAGACATTGGGGTCGAAGATGATATCCTCGGGCGGAAAGCCGATGCCGGTGAGGAGCTTATAGGCGCGTTCGCAGATTTCGATCTTGCGTTCCTGCGTGTCCGCCTGGCCCACCTCGTCAAAGGCCATGACGACGACCGCGGCGCCATAATCCATGCACTTTTTCGCCTGGGCAAGGAACGGCGCTTCGCCTTCCTTCATTGAGATGGAATTGACGATCGGCTTGCCCGAAACGCATTTGAGGCCCGCCTCGATGACCTCCCATTTCGAGCTGTCGATCATTACGGGCACGCGCGCGATATCGGGCTCGGCGGCGATAAGCTTGAGGAAGGTCGTCATCGCCTCAACGGCGTCAAGCAGGCCCTCGTCCATATTGACGTCGATGACCTGCGCGCCGTTCTCGACCTGCTGGCGCGCGACATCGACGGCCTTGGCATAATCGCCCGCCATGATCAGCTTCTTGAACGCGGCCGAGCCGGTGACATTGGTGCGCTCGCCGATATTGACGAAGCTGGCGGTGGTTTGGGTATCGGTCATACTAAAATCCGTAGCCCTGAGCCTGTCGAAGGGCGTTTCGCGATGCGGACAGACGGGCTTCGACAAGCTCAGCCCTTCGGTAAAAGTTCATCCCGCCACTTCCATCGGCTCGAGTCCGGCAAGGCGGGTCTTTACCGGCACTTTGGGGATCTGGCGCGGCGTCAGGCCGGCGACGGCCTTGGCCATGGCGGCGATGTGCGCGGGGCTGGAGCCGCAGCAGCCGCCCAATATGTTGACCGTGCCATTGTCGGCCCATTCCTTGACCAAAGCGGCGGTCTGTTCGGGGAGCTCATCATATTCGCCGAGCTCATTCGGCAGGCCCGCATTGGGATAGGCCATGATCAGCGTCTCCGCGATGCCCGAGAGCAATTGCACATGCGGGCGCAGCTGATCGGCGCCGAAGGAGCAATTAAGCCCGATCGTCACCGGCCGCGCATGACGCACCGCGTACCAGAACGCCTCAACGGTGTGACCCGAAAGGTTGCGGCCCGAAAGGTCGGTCAGCGTCATCGAGATCATCATCGGAATTTCGCGGCCCATTGCGGCTTCGGCTTCGCGCACGGCCATGATCCCGGCCTTGGCGTTCAGCGTGTCGAACACGGTTTCGATGAGGATGAAATCCGCTCCGCCCTCGACGAGCGCCTCTACCTGCTCGCGGTAAACGCCAACGAGATAGTCGAAATCGATCTCGCGATAGCCGGGATCGTTGACGTCGGGCGACAGCGACAGCGTCTTGTTGGTCGGCCCGATCGCGCCGGCGACGAAACGCGGGCGGCCATCCTTGGCGGCATATTCATCGGCAATGCGGCGATTGATCGCGGCATTGGCGATGTTGAGCTCGCGCACGAGATGCTCGGCACCATAATCGGCCTGGCTGATCTTGGTCGAGCTGAAGGTGTTGGTCGAAATAATGTCCGACCCGGCATCGAAATAGGCACGCGCAATGCTCTCGACGACATCCGGGCGGGTCAGCGCGAGGATATCGTTATTGCCCTTCTGATCGTGGCTGAGGCCCAGGTCCCCGGCATAATCGGCTTCGGCGAGCTTGAAGTTCTGGATCTGCGTCCCCCAGGCCCCGTCGGTCAGGAGGATGCGCTTGGCCGCTTCGGTCAGCAGTTTTTCGCGGGCGCTCATGATATTTGCTCCAATATTTCTGCATCGTCATGCTGAACTTGTTTCAGCATCCATACGCCGCTGCACTTTCTATCGGCGGGAGGTATGGACCCTGAACCAAGTTCAGGGTGACGGGGTGATTTATACGTCATTTGTCGGTCTCAGCCCGAGCAGATGGCAGATGGCGTAGCTCAGTTCCGCCCGGTTCAATGTATAGAAGTGAAAATCCCGCACCCCGCCCGCGTAGAGACGGCGGCACAGTTCGGCCGCGACCGTCGCGGAAACAAGCTGACGCGCCTGAGGATGATCGTCGAGGCCTTCGAATACCCCCGCCATCCAGTCAGGGATTGCCGTTCCGCACATCCCCGACATGCGCTGGATCGCGGCAAAATTGGAAACCGGCATGATCCCTGGCACGATGTCCGCCGTGATGCCCGCTGCCGCTGCGCTGTCGCGGAAACGGAAAAAGGCGTCAGGCGTATAGAAAAACTGGGTGATCGCGCGGGTCGCCCCGGCATCGAGCTTGCGTTTCAGATTGTCCATGTCGCTCTCGGGACAATCAGCGTCGGGGTGAACCTCCGGATAAGCGGCCACCGAGATCTCGAAATCATGCAGCTTTTTGAGGCCGGAAACCAGTTCCGCGGCGCTGGTGTAGCCTTCGGGATGGGGCGCAAACCTGGTGCCCGAAGGCGGATCGCCACGGAGCGCGACGATATGGCGCACCCCCGCTTCCCAATAGGCATTGGCAACATCGGCGATCTCCGCCTTGCTCGCCTCGACGCAGGTGAGATGCGCCGCCGCCGGAACCCCCGTTTCCCGCGCGATGCGTGCGACGGTCGCGTGGGTGCGCTCCCGCGTCGTGCCGCCCGCACCATAGGTGACCGACACAAATTTGGGCCCAAGCGGGGCCAGCGTGTCGAACGTGTCCCATAACTGCGCTTCCATTTTCTCGCTCTTGGGCGGGAAAAATTCAAAGCTCACATCAATGTCTCCGCCCAGACCCGCAAACAGCGGACTGGCGTGAGCGCGATATTGTTCGGACTGGGCGGTCGGCATCTCTTGGTTCCTTGGCAGATATTCAGGCGGCCTGGCGCGGCAGGTCATCGCGCATCGCATGATCGTCGGAGCGGCGGCGTCCGAGCCACAGGCGCACCGTCAACTCCCCGCCGGAGAGCGCGTCCTGCGCTTCGACCAGCAATCCGTTCGACGCGAACCAGCCGCGAATTTGCGCGTCGGAAAATCCGAGGCGTGCGTGCGCCGCGCGGCTGCGCAAATCCTCGCGGTCATGTGAAGCAAAGTCGACGATGAGGATATGTCCGCCCGGGCGCAGGACACGCGCGGCTTCGGCAATCACCTGATCGGGTGCCTGGGCAAAATGGAGCACCTGATGAAGCACCACCGTGTCTGCGCTTTCCGCACCCAGCGGCAAAGCGTAAAAGTCGCCTTGCACGAGTTCGACTGGCCAGTCCTTCGATGTCAGGCGCGCGCGCGCCAGCCGGAGCATTTCCGGACTGCGATCGAGCGCGGTAATGCGGCGCGCGGAAGGCGCAAGCAATTCGGCGACGCGGCCGGTGCCCGTGCCGATATCCAGCACATGGCCCAGGCGGCGATTTTGCATCAGGCGCAACATCGCCTGCTCAACTTCTTCTTCCGCGACATGCAGTGAACGGATCGCATCCCATTGTTCGGCGTGGTCAGCGAAATAGCGGCTGGCAGCGGCCGCTCGTTCCTGCTGCACGGTCCGCAAGGCAACAAGATCGCGGTCCACGATCCTTTGCTCGCCAGTTGATAAGGGCATTGCCGCGACGAATTCACGCAGCACATCGAACGTCTTTCCCGGCGTCAGGCGGAGGAAAACCCAACTGCCTTCCTTGCGCCGTTCAACCAGTTCCGCTTCGGCCAATATGCGTACATGACGCGAAACGCGTGGCTGGCTCTGTTGCAAAATCTGCGCGATTTCCCCGATCGAAAGCTCCAGAACCCTCAGCAACGCAACGATTCGCAGTCGCGTCGGGTCGGACAGGGCCCGAAAAATGTCTATCAATTGGGTCATGATTTATCCAAACATAAAGATTTCTTTATATGTGGTCAATGGCACAAAAGGCGCAGATTTCTTTGGGTTGGTCACATTTCTGACATAAGTTCGCAAAAATGCGATGAATCGGAAAAAAAGTGTGATTGCATGTTGATTCCCGAGTCGGTAGGGACCGTCCCGCTGGACGCGGGGAGGCGGCTTCGGCTCGTTCTACTCCGCTACCTGCAACTATTTCTCTATTGCTTAGGGGTGTTCCCAAATGAAAAAGACCATTGCTCTTTCGCTCGTTCTCGCTGCTTCGCTCGCTGCTTGCTCGCAGCCGGCTGCTGAAGAAGCTGCTGCTGACGCCAACGCTGCTGCTGCAACCGCTGACGCCGCTGCTGATCAGGCTGTAGACGCTGCTGCCAACGCCACCGACGCTGCTGGCGACGCTGCTGCTGCCACCGCCAACGCTGCTGGCAACGCTGCCGCTGCCACCGCTGACGCCGCTGGCGACGCTGCCAAGGCTGCTGCTGGTGAAGCCAAGGACGCTGCTAACGCCGCTGGTGACGCTGCTGCCAAGGCTGGCGACGCTGCCAAGGACGCTGCTGCTTCGGCCGTTGACGCCGCTGGCGACGCTGCCAAGAAGACCGCGGAAGAAATGAAGAAGTAAGTTCTTCTTTTTCTGTAAAGATAGAGAAAGGGTCGTCCCGCAAGGAGCGGCCCTTTTTCGTTGCCCTACGCATGTTACGCAGCTTAAGACCCGCCCATGTCCCGCTGGCTTTCTCTTTTCCTGTTTGCTCCGGCGCTGTTGCTGGCCGCTTGCCTGCGGCACGAAAATGATCCGGGACAGGGCGGCCTTACGGTTGGTGAAAACCGGGAACTCGACGAAGCCGCCGCCATGCTCGAAGCCCGGCCCAAAGCGCCCGCACCGCCAGAGGAGCCCCCTGCCGTGCCGCAATCACACGCTCCGGTCCCACAATTGGACAATAACCCGCCCGGCGCACAACCCGCGCAGCAACGTCCGGGGCAACTTGGGGGTATCGGCCGCGCCGGAGCAGACCAGCGCCAGTAACCTTGACGCAGCTGCGAAGCAGCGGATCCACCGCCGCTAACAGCCCGTCAATTTGATCTCGAACAGCCTCGGCCAATATTTGCCGGTCACAAACAGGCGTTTTCCGGACGCATCCCATGCGATGCCGTTAAGCACGCTGTCTGGTCCGGCAGCCTCCGCACGCTTCGCCTGCGGCCAGCCTGTGGAGCCGCTTGTCTACAGAAAAAGGCCGGAGCGTTTCCACTCCGGCCTTTCATCTTTCCTGTACGGAAGGGCTGAACTTAGAAGTCCATGCCGCCCATGCCGCCCATACCTCCGCCCATCGGCATCGCCGGGGCCTTGTCTTCGGGCAGTTCCGACACCGCCGCTTCGGTGGTGATCAGGAGACCGGCGACCGAGGCCGCGTCCTGAAGCGCCGTACGAACGACCTTGGTCGGGTCGATCACGCCAGCGGTGACGAGGTTTTCATATTCGTCGGTTTGGGCGTTGAAGCCGCGGGTTTCATCATTTTCGCGCAGCAGGTTGCCCGAAACGACCGCACCGTCATGGCCGGCATTTTCAGCGATCTGCTTGAGCGGCGCGGCGAGCGCCTTGCGGATGATGTCGATGCCGCGGGTCTGGTCGTCATTCTCGCCCTTGAGGCCTTCGAGCGCCTTGGTGGCATAGAGAAGCGCCGTACCGCCGCCGGGGACGATGCCTTCTTCCACGGCCGCGCGGGTCGCGTGGAGGGCGTCATCGACGCGGTCCTTGCGTTCCTTCACTTCGACTTCGGTCGCACCGCCAACCTTGATCACGGCAACACCGCCGGCGAGCTTCGCCAGACGTTCCTGCAGCTTTTCGCGGTCATAGTCCGAGGTGGTCTGCTCGATCTGCGCACGGATCGCTTCGACGCGGCCCTTGATCGCTTCTTCTTCGCCCGAACCGTCGACGATCGTGGTGTTGTCCTTGTCGATGGTGACGCGCTTGGCCTGGCCGAGCATGCCCACGGTGACGTTTTCGAGCTTGATGCCAAGGTCTTCCGAAATCATCTCTCCCTTGGTCAGGATGGCGATGTCCTCGAGCATGGCCTTGCGGCGGTCGCCGAAGCCCGGTGCCTTGACGGCGGCAACCTTGAGGCCGCCGCGCAGCTTGTTGACCACGAGGGTCGCGAGCGCTTCGCCTTCAATGTCTTCCGCGATGATGAGCAGCGGACGGCCCGACTGGACGACGGCTTCCAGAATGGGGAGCATCGCCTGCAGGTTCGACAGCTTCTTTTCGTGGATCAGGATGTAGGGGTCGGAAAGTTCGACCTGCATCTTTTCCGGGTTGGTGATGAAATAGGGCGAGAGATAGCCGCGGTCGAACTGCATGCCTTCAACGACATCGAGTTCGAATTCGAGGCCCTTGGCTTCTTCGACCGTGATCACGCCTTCCTTGCCGACCTTGTCCATGGCTTCGGCGATCTTTTCGCCGACTTCCTTGTCGCCATTGGCCGAGATGATGCCGACCTGCGCGATTTCCGAGGAACCCGCCACCGGCTTCGAGCGCGCCTTGAGGTTTTCGACCACCTTGCCGACCGCAAGATCGATGCCGCGCTTCAGGTCCATCGGGTTCATGCCGGCAGCGACCGACTTCATCCCTTCGCGCACGATGGCCTGGGCAAGAACCGTCGCGGTGGTGGTGCCGTCACCGGCCAGGTCGTTGGTCTTCGACGCAACCTCGCGCAGCATCTGCGCACCCATATTTTCGAACTTGTCCTTGAGCTCGATTTCCTTGGCGACCGATACACCATCCTTGGTGATGCGCGGCGCGCCGAAGCTCTTGTCGATCACGACGTTGCGGCCCTTGGGGCCCAAGGTGACCTTGACGGCATCGGCAAGGATGTCGACGCCCTTCAGAATGCGTTCGCGTGCGTCACGCGAAAAACGTACGTCTTTAGCAGCCATTTGAATATTTCCTTCAAAATTGCAGCGTCATGCTGAACTTGTTTTCAGCATCCATACTCTGCACCTTCGATAGCGCGGGAGGTATGGATCCTGAACCCGGTTCAGGGTGACGGGGGTGTTAAAGTCAATCTCAGCCGATGATGCCGAGAATGTCCGATTCCTTCATGATGATGAGGTCTTCGCCATCGACCTTGACTTCGGTGCCCGACCATTTGCCGAACAGGATGCGGTCGCCGACCTTGACGTCCAGCTTGATGCGGTCGCCGTCTTCGTTATAGGCGCCTTCGCCGGCGGCGACGATTTCGCCTTCAGCGGGCTTTTCCTTGGCGTTGTCGGGGATGATGATGCCACCGGCGGTCTTCTCTTCGGCCTCTACGCGGCGGACGAGAACGCGGTCATGCAACGGACGAAATTTCATGGATTAACTCCCTTGCCTCTCTCAAGCGTTGTTGATGATGTGAGTTGTTAGCACTCCCGCAAGGAGAGTGCCAATGGCGGCCATATGGGCGCGCAATATGACAGCGTCAAGACAGGTGAGCCGGATTCTTTTTGATCAAAGTGGGACCCTGATGGCCGACCCTGCGAGCGCCTGCAGGGCAGTACTCATGGGTACGGCAACAATCCCAGCCGCTCCCGTCGCATCCAGCGCCACAGCATGAGAACGGCCACGGCCGCCAGGCCGAGCGCGAGACCAACCCATACACCAACGCCTTCCCACCCGGCGCCGAACGCAAGCGCCGCACCGCCGCCAAAGCCGACCATCCAGTAGCCAAGTCCGGCATAAATCATCGGCACGCGCGTATCATGGAGCCCGCGCAGCATCGCCGCGCCCACCACCTGCGCACCATCGGCGAGCTGGAACACGGCGGCAACGCCGAGAAATCTAACGGCCAGCGCAAAGACTTCCGCATTGCCCGGCTTCGCCACATCGACGAAAAATCCCACAAGCTCGTGCGGAAACAGCCACATACCGGTCGCGGCCAGTCCCATGAAACCCATCGCGAGCACGAACGAGGCCCAGCCCGCGCGCGCAATCCACTGGCGATCCTTCGCGCCATAGGCGATGCCAACGCGGATCGTTGCCGCCTGCGATATACCGAGCGGCACCATGAAGGTCACGGCCGCAATCTGGAGCGCCACCGCGTGCGCTGCAATCGATGCCGTGCTGATGAGCCCCATCAGCATGACGGCCGCGGAGAACACCGTGACTTCGAACGCCAGCGTCAGCGCAATCGGCGTACCGAGCTTGATGATCTGGCGAAACCGCGCGCCGTCCCACCGCTGGAAATGGCCGAAGATATGAAATCGCCGGAAACGGCGGTCGCGCAGCACGATGGTTGCCAGCACCACGAACATCGCGGCCGTCGTGAGGCTGCTGGCGAGCCCCGACCCGGGCAAGCCCATCGCCGGGAAGCCCCACTGGCCAAAGACCAGCAGCCAGTTGAGCAGGGCATTGACTGCCACCCCGATCAGCATCACCACCAGCGCCCATTGCGGGCGTCCGAGCGCGGCGACGAAGGTTCGCAGCACCACGATGCCGAGCGCGGGCATGACCGACCATTGCACCCAGTGCATGAACTCGCCGGATTTCGCCGCAAGCGCGGGATCCTGCCCCAGCAGCGCCACCAATATCCATTGCGCGTTCCACAGGATCAGCCAGCCGAGCAACGCGAACAGGATCGCCGCCCATAATCCCATGCGCACGCTGCGCCGCACCTCGCGCACACTATGCTTGCGCGCACCAAGCTCGCTCGCGATCAGCGGCGCCACCGCGGTCACGAGGCCGGTTCCGGTGAACATCAGCACCGAGATCAGATTGGTCGCCAGCGCCGAAGCCGCCAGTTCCTGCGCGCCGAGGCGGCCGATGAACAATACGTCCGTCGCGTAGATCGCGGTCTGGGCGAGATTCGCCAGTACGAGCGGCCAGGCGAGCGCCAGTGTCGCGCGCATTTCTGCGCTCCAGCTTGCAGGCGCGGACCCCGAGGCATTGGGAGAGAGGGCTGGTGCGGCATCCATGGCCGGGCCGCCATGGCGCAAGGCTGAAAGGCTGGCAAGCATCCTCCTTGATCATAGTGTATTATCAGGTTCAAACGGCCTCTTGTGTTGCCGCAGTGCGCCGCCTATTTTGGCGCCATGAATAACAGCACGCCTGCGCCCGCCGCCGTTTCGGTTCCCCGCCATAATCACCCGTCCGACGCCGCAGTGCGTTCCTCCAATCGCGCCTTTCTCGGCAAGGCCTGGCGCATCATTGTCGGGATCAAGGATGCGCTGGCGCTTATCTTCCTGCTGATCTTCTTCGCCCTGTTGTTCGGTTTCCTGCGCGGCACCCCCAACCCGGCCATCACCGATGGCGGTGCGCTGGTGCTGAAACTCAAAGGAACGATCACCGAACAGCCGGCCGATGTCGACATCATCACCGTGCTGCAGGGCGGCGACATGCCGCAGCAATTCCGCGCCCGCGACGTGGTGCGCGCGCTGGAAGCCGCCGCCACCGACAGCCGCGTCAAGGCGGTCGTGCTCGACCTCGACAGCTTCATGGGCGGCGGGCAGGTGACACTGGGCGATGTCGGCGCGGCGATCGACAAGGTGCGCGCCGCGAAAAAGCCGGTGCTCTCCTATGCTACCGCCTACACCGACGATGCCTATCAGCTTGCCGCCCATGCCTCGGAAATCTGGATGAACGATTTCGGACAGGCGATGATCACCGGCCCCGGAGGATCCAACCTCTACTTCAAGGGCCTGATCGACAAGATCGGCGCCAAGGTCCACATCTATCGCGTCGGCACCTTCAAGAGCGCGGTCGAACCCTTCATGCGCAGCGATATGTCGCCCGAGGCCGAAGAGGCCACCCGCGCCTATGCCGACGTGCTGTGGGACCAGTGGCTGACCCAGGTTAAAAAGGCCCGTCCATCCGCACAGATTGACGCCTATATCGCGGACCCGGTGGCGGTTGCCAAAAATTATGGCAATGACATGGGCAAGGCCGCCCTCGGCCTCAACATGGTCGACAAGCTGGGCGACAAGCTGGCTTTTTCGCGCCGTATCGCCGAGATCACCGGCACCCGCGACAGCGACAAGGCCTGGTCATACAAGGCCATTCCTTACAAGGCATGGGTTGACGCTAACCCGGCGAGCGAAAGCGGCACGCCGATCGCGGTCGTTCCCATCGTCGGCGAGATCGTCGACGGCAAGCAACCGAGCGGGATTGCCGGCGGCGATACGGTCGCCAAGCATATTCTGAAGGCGGTCGCGGACAAAAGCGTCAAGGCGTTGGTGCTGCGGGTCGATTCCCCCGGCGGTTCGGTTCTTGCCTCCGAACAGATCCGGCAGGCGACAATGCAGGCCAAGGCGCGCAAGCTTCCGGTCGTCGTGTCGATGGGCAACCTCGCCGCGAGCGGTGGCTACTGGGTTTCGACCCCCGCTGACAAGATCATTGCCGAACCCGATACCATCACCGGATCGATCGGCGTCTTCGGTGTGCTGCCGAGCTTTGAAGGCACGCTCGCCAAATGGGGCATCAACGCGGACGGTATCAAGACCACGCCGCTCTCCGGCGAACCCGATATCTTCAAGGGCTTCAGCCCGGAATTCGATGCGCTGGCACAGGCATCGGTCGAGGACATCTATGGCCGCTTCACCGGCCTGGTCGCCCAGTCGCGCAAGCTTCCGATCGAAAAGGTGAACGAGATCGCCGAAGGCCGCGTCTGGGCAGGTGGCACCGCGCACCAGCTCGGACTGGTGGACGGCTTTGGCGGACTCGATGCCGCGGTTGCCGAAGCGGCGAAACTGGCCAAGCTTGATCCGAACACGGTCTATCCCAAATATTTCGAGAATGAACCCGATGCCTGGGCCGAGATGGTCGCTTCGTTCAACGCGCCAGCCAATCCGGATGATGAATGGAGCGATGGCGCTCCGGCCCAGGGACTGTTTGCCAAGGTTGCCGCGCTGCAGAAAATCCGCATGGCCGAAGCGATCCACCAGCTCGGCTTGCTCGCCAGCGGCGGTAATATCCAGGCGCGCTGCCTTGAATGCAGCGAAATGGCGACGCCGCGCCATCCCGCGGCCGCAGAGACAAGCGGTTTTCTCGGTAAATTGCTGCTATGGGCGGGTGATTAGCGATCTATATAGCGGGCGATCGCCTCATCGGTGAGGCCGATGCCGCGGCAGCAGAACCAGACGGCCTCGCGCGCCAGTTCCTCGCCTGACGAGGCATAGGGGCGTGACTTGGGTTTAAGCGCGGTGATGGCATTGAGCATGGTGCCGACATGCTCGATGAACATGGCCGTGTTGACCGTGTTGAGCCGCTTGCCGGTGAGGTCGCCCGCGGCGCTCGCCACGTCGTGCGCGTCCTCGAGCTGACGGCTGGTGCGGCGCAGCGAGCGGCGGTAGAGCAGGCTCGCGAAGGTGCCGTCCGCCGACAGGCTGGCCAGGATCATCATATAGCTTTCCTGCATCTCGCCATGCTCTTCGAGCACCACCGAATAGATATAGTTTTTGATCGTGCGGATGATTGCGGCGGTACTCGAATCGGGGATGCCGAGCGCTTGCCAGTTTTCATCCTGCTCGCGGTAAATCTGCCGCAGCACGGCACGGTAGAGCGCGCGCTTCGAGGGGAAGTGGCGATAGACAAGCGCTTCGGACACGCCCGCTTCCTCGGCGATCTGCAAGGTGCGGGCGCCGTCAAAGCCGTCGCGCGCGAACACGCGCCGCGCTGCGGCCAGAATAAGCGCCTTGCGCTCGTTTCCCGAGACCCGCTTCCTTGTCATGACCCGATCGCTAACGCTTGCCATAGCCCTCTGCAAGGGCCGCCCTGTCTCAAAAGGACTGACCCGCACGCCTTACAGCGCGGCATTGACCTCTAACAACAACTTGCCGCGCACATGTCCGGCCTGAACCTTGCGGTGCGCTTCGGCCGCCTCGGCGAGCGGCAGGATTTCATATTGGGGCGCGCGGATTTTGCCCGACGCAAGCGCATCGACCAGCGCGGCGAGTTGACGCGGCTGGTTGGCGAAGTTGGAGATGGTCGGAACGACCGTCACGCCCGCCGCAGCTGCGGCATCCGGATCGATCCGCGGTTCATCGGCGATGAGCGTGCCGATCGCCGAGACGATGCCGCCGCGCTTCATTGCGGGCAAGATACCGGTGAACGTGCCCTGGCCGACCGTGTCGATGACCACGTCGACGCCTTCCGGCGCCCATTGCCGGATCGCGGCATAGACATCGCCATCGCGATAGTTGATCGCATGGTCGGCGCCGAGGCTTTTGACATAATCGATATTGTCCGGCCCGCAGGTCGCAGCGACCCTGGCCCCGGCCATCCTGGCGAGCTGGACCGCGAAGCCGCCGGTTCCGCCCGCGCCGCCATTGACGACGACCACCGACCCTTCGCGGGTCTCGCCGACATCGAACACCGCCTCCCAGGCGGTCATGCCGGCGGTTGGCAGGCTCGCGGCATCCTTGAGTGCAACGCTGTCGGGCAATTTGATCGTGCGCTCGGCGGCGGCGTGGAGAAATTCGGCATAGGAGCCGCGTTCGCCCATGCCCTGGTTGCCCGGCGTCACTACGCGGTCGCCGACCTTGAGCCCCTCCACCCCTTCGCCCACTTCCGCGACGATACCGGCGGCATCGAAGCCGACGACGAAGGGGAATTTATACTGGAAATATTGGGCGAGCCAGCCTTCGCGCGATTTCCAGTCGGCCGGATTGACGCTGGCATAGGCGACTTCGACCACGACATTGCCCGGCGCCGCCGATGGCCGTTCGATCTCTTCGAGTTTCAGAACGTCCGGCCCGCCAAATTCGTGAAGCACCATCGCGCGCATTTTTTCTCTCCCATGATGATTGACACCGGTCCTAAATCGCCTATCAAGGTAAGTAAATACTTATTTGGAGATGGATGTGACTGAACGACCCTCGCTTGCGGGCAGAATTGCGCTGGTCACCGGCAGCAGCCGCGGTATCGGCCGTGCGATCGCGCAGAGACTTGCCTCGGCCGGCGCCACCGTGGTTGTCACCGGCCGGTCCGCCACCGCACCGAGCGGCGGCGTACGGTTCGGCGCGACGCAGAATATTGCCGGGACGCTCGCCGAAACGGTCGCGCTCATCGAAGCGAACGGCGGCAAGGCCATCGCCATCCCGGCCGATCTCGAAGACCCCGCAGACCTTACGGGCCTCGTCGGGCGCGTGATGGAGCAAGCGGGCGGCATCGATATTCTCGTCAACAACGCCGGTTTTGCCGACTATGCGCGGATCGAGGATATGGGTCTCGATACTTTCGACCGCACCGTCGCGCATTATCTGCGCGCGCCGTTCGTGCTGTCGCGGGCGGCGATCCATCAGATGAAGGCGAAGGGCGAGGGCTGGATCGTCAATATCGGATCAGTCACCGCCTACCCCCCGGCGCGGCCTTACCCCGACTATAACAAGGCGGGCGGCGATGTGCTCTATGCGTCGGTCAAGGCCGCGCTGCACCGCTTCACCCAGGGACTGGCCGCCGAGATGGTCGATCATAATATCGCCGTCAACGCGGTTGGCCCCTCGACCGCGATCCGCACGCCCGGCGCCGACGCGCTGATTCCGGCGGACTATCCGACCGAAAATGTGGCCTATCTCGCCGAGACCGTGCTCGCCATGTGTCACCGGCCCGCCGCGGAGCGCACCGGGCTCGTCGCCTTCTCGATGCATTATCCTTGGCATACCGGCCTTGAGGTGATGGATCTCGATGGCGTCACCCCGCTGCCCCGGGCCGAGCCCCCCGCCTGGTCGCATCCCCTTACCAGCAACGACGGATTGTAAGGAAAGCCATGGGACAGACGGTATACCTGATCGACGACATCGTGGCAGCGCCGGGCAAGGGTCGCGAGGTGCTGGAAACCTACCGTACCGGTTACGCGCCGGCCGCCGAGGCGCGCGGGATGAAGCTGGAAAAGATCATCATTTCGCCGCCGATGTGGCTCGACGAAGCCTCGAACCGGCTGACCGCGATCTGGACGGTCGAAGGCGCGGCCGGCTGGTGGGGGCAGGCGGTGCAATCGCGCTATGATCCCGGGGTGGGCGCATTCTGGCAATCGCTCGGCGACCGGATCGTCTCGCGCACGCGCCATTTCGGCGGGGCCGATGCGGATGTGGAGGCGCTGTCCAATGTATAGCCTGATCACTCTCATCCATCTTGATGGCGACGCGGACGCGGACGCGGTCGCCGCCGCCTTGCGCGAAACCGGTGCGATTGCCGCCCCGGTGATGGAAGGCAATTTCAACGGCGGCGATCTTTCCGCGATATGGGATTTCGGCAGCGAGGCGGACTATCGCACCGCGCGTCCGGCGATCGATGCCGCGCTGGCGCGCCCAGAGGTCGCGCGCGCCGACACCGCCTTCTTCAAGCACGACCAGCAGGGCGTAAGCGCGCCGGGGCTTGCGGGCGGTGTCCATCGCACCCTGTTCCTCTGCGCCGATCGTCCCGTGACCCCCGATCAGCGCGCCCAGTTCGAGGCGGAGATGGTGCTGATGCCGAAATATATCCCGGCGATCCGCAACTGGCGCTTCAGCCCCGTGATCGAGGCCACCGGCGAACTTCCCTGGACCCATGTGTGGGAGCAGGAATATGACGATATCGGCGGGCTGATGGGACCTTATATGCTGCATCCCTATCACTGGGCGTTCATCGACCGCTGGTTCGACCATGAAAGCCCCGACTGGCTCGTCAACCTGCGCCTGTGCCACAGCTTCGCCACCTATGGGTAGCCCATCATCGGCAGGGCAGACCGGCATGGCGGTTGATCCGATGAACCGCCAGAAGCGGATGACGACACCTTCATCAAGATAGTCGATGATCGCCAAAGATTGCGTCGGCGGATTCGCCCCGATTACCGGGCTGGGACCGTACCAGCATACAGCAGCCCAGCCTCATTTACATTGCGATAAGTGCACTCACCGCGGTGGTTATATCCATCTGGTTGTTCCAGCCATAGGTTGCATCGCGCTCGACAATCAGGCTGCATCTTTTGGTCGAAACGACCTGCGCTAGCGCGTCTGCCATGCGCTGTTCAAGACCAGCGCGCGCCCTTGCCGCTTCACTTTCCAGCCGATGATGCTGTTGTTGGGACACGATAGCGGCGCTTGCTTCCTGCTGTTGCAACACCGTTACACGGCGGTCATATTCGATCGCGCCAAGCGTAGTCTTTTGCCGTGCGAGTTCCTGTTTCTGCTGAGCGAACACAGCAGCTTGGCGTGCCACTGCATCTGCCAGAGCCCGCTCCGCACCTGCAATCCGATCCTCAACCGCACGCGCTGCAGGAGACTGGGTCATGGCATATTTCTTGGCAAACAGGCAAACCCCTGGGATCGGCGGGCCGAAGGCTGGTGATTTGGCCGACGCCGCAGCAGGCAGAGCCAAAGCGACACACAGAAGAATTTTCGCCCTTGACCAGTTCATGGCCTATGCAAAACTTTCCTCAATTCGCAGCGGCGACGCGATCCGCACAGGATTGCTCCTGCCAAACCACCTCTGAAATTTCAACGACCCGCTTGCCTTCCGGCCTGGCGAACCGGAACTCGACGCGGCAACGCTGCCGTTCGGTGCCGTTGCCGGTGAAGAAAAACAGCACATAATTCCAGCGCCGGGTGACTGTCTCCCCAAAATGCGGCGGGCCGATCAGGTTATAGATGCTGTCCTTGTCAACGCCGGGTACAATCAGCCGAACGTCAGCCGGATTAGCCGTAACGCCGCGCTTTTTCATCGCGCTTTCCTTGTCATCAAAAGCGCCGGCATCGACCGTCGCCTTGTAGACGGGAAGCGTTGTTTCCGTAGCAGATGTCTGAGCTGATGCGGATGCGGAAAACAGGCCGATGGCGGCAATGATCGAAGCAGTCATGGTTTTCATGGAAGTGCGCTCCTTTTTCTTACCGTCAGAATTGATAGCCAACGCCAACATTGGCGCCAGCCTTGCCCCGGGTGTTATACGTCGCGCCTGCCTTCATGATGACCCGGCCATCATCCATGATGCGCGACGCGCCTATCGCAATAGCGCCTTCACCATCATAATATCCGAGCCCCCCAGCGATCATGCCCTTCCCCGGTTCGAACGCCTGCGGCATGCCGGCTGCCGCCAGCGCCCCGGCCGTACCGGCATTGGCATCCCGGTTGAAACCGCGAAGATCGTAGTTAAGCGCCATGATCCGGGTGTCCGTATAGTTATTGGCCTGGGCGACTGCGTCGGCCATGCTGACATTGAGCTGGGAGACATTGACCGCATCGGTTGGGGCAGTGCCGGCTGCGACATTGTGCATCTGGATCGCATTGCCACCCGGATTAAGCGTTACCCCGGAACGTCCGGCATCATATTGCACCGCATTCTGTGCAGAAAAGCTTGCTGCATAAAGCTGCGATCCGTTGACAGCATCGGTTGATGTTGCATTGACAGCGCCGGCGGCGACACCGGTTACAACATTGTTGCCCATGTTCACGGTCTGGCCCGCACCAACGGTCAGTCCGCCGTTAGCCGTTACCATCCCCGAGAAGGTCGGGTTTTGCACAACAGCGACCTGCAACTGATTGCCGGCAAGGGTGACGGCAGTATTGGCCCCCTGGGTTACATTAAGCGTGCCGTTCGACGGGATGTTGGTTGGCGCGCTTCCATTGGCAGCAATATTCCAGCCCGCCGACGCGGTCGCGTTGATCGCGTTGATCGCGCTGTTCACATCTGCGTAGCTGTTACCACCCACCGTGAGACCCGCCGTAACCTGACCGGTCGCCGGATCATAGGAGGAGGTACCGCCAAGCGCCGTCGCGGTGCTGGCTCCCAATGCAGCGAGATTGCTGCTATTCTGCGTCACCTGTTGATTGGTTGCGTAAAGCTGGGAACCGTTCACAGCCTGTGTTGAGGTCGCATTGACCGCCCCGGCGGCCACATTGCTCAACGTCGTACCGGTTGCACCCGCCAGGGTCACATTGCCGTAATTGACCTCACCCGCTTCCGCGATGCCATTGCCATTGGCGTCCGTCCAATCATAGCGCACGGCCAGTGTGTTCGCGTTGGTACCGGCCTGTGTAGCAGTGGTGAGTTGGGCGACATTGACCGCATCGGTCGCATTGACCCCTGCTGCCACATTGGTGATCGTGTTGTTGCCGTTGTTAAGGCCCGTGCCCGTCAGCG
>JAEXAY010000024.1 GCA_023457895.1 Pseudomonadota bacterium | reverse complement strand
GTCCATAATGGTGGAGTAATGATAACTGATAAAAACAAAAAAATTGAGAATCACGAACTTTATAACTTTTTAAAAAATAAGAAAGTTGCAATGGGTGGAAGCTCTGGAATAATTAGAATAAAAAGCTGCAACTTTTTAGAAGATTTCTATTCTTTATGTAAAACAATTTCTAATGACATTGAAATGGAAATTAATAAAAACTTCCGCTAACATAGTATTTGCAAAAGGCGGGGTTGAATATATTCTGTGAGAATTTAGTTGCAATATCCGCAAAATATTTTCCCACTTCCTTTATTTTTGTAATTTAGTCAGTGGAAAAAATATTTTGCTCAAGGCGGTTTTTATTTCGACTTTTTGTTCAAAGTAGCCCGCCCTTCGCAAATACTTTTTCCGTTGTACGATATGCTGAAACGCGCGTACCAATCGAAATTTTCACCTTTCTAATCTTTGAAATTTAACTGCAAAACTGAGTTTTATCTTTTCCGAAAAAATTCATCTCTAATAAATAATGAAGCCAACGCTAAATCATCTTTTATCGCATTTCCAACACCTGTTCCTTCCAAAATGCAATAAAAGATCATTGCCACAAAAATGCTGCATATTTTTTTGATTTGTGATCCGGTGAAGGCTTGAAATAAAATCACATTTTGCATTTTGAACTTTTTCAACCCGCAGAAAAAATGCAAAAAGAGATTTCACGAGTTTTTGCAATTCGATGGTTAAAATGTGGCAAAGCATTCTTCATAAGAAGCACATCGTACAACAGTGTATTTGCAAAAGGCGGGGTTGAATATATTCTGTGAGAATTCAGTTGCAATATCCGCAAAATATTTTTCCACTTCCTTTATTTTTGTAATTTAGTCAGTCGAAAAAATATTTTGCTCAAGGTGGTTTTTCTTCCGACTTTCGGTTCAAAGTAGCCCGCCCTTCGCAAATACTTTTTCCGTTAGGCGTAATTTTAACAAAATGTAGTGTCATTAGTGAACAAAATAACAAAAATCATATTTGTAGGTTTATCGATATTGTTTGGAATTATTGGTATAATTTCCTTCTTTTTTATAATATTCAATGAATCATTTAATTTTAATGAAACTAAGATTATTGAACCTGATTTAGCATCGAAATTTGGAGATTTTTTTGGTGGCTTTATTGGAACAATATTCAGTATTTTAAGTGTATTTCTATTGATTTACACAATACTTCATCAAAATCGAGAGAATCAAAAATCATCTTTAGAAACTAACTTTTTCAGAATGATTGATTATCATAATCAAAATGTAAATCAACTAAAAATTCCGCATCTTGATGCAGACAGAAAAGATGAAATTTCTGAAGGAAGAAGAGCTTTCGTCCAATTCAAAATACAAATTCATCGCCTTTTTGAAATTGTTAGAAAAGTAAATGATGAAAAGGCATTTAATCTAGATGAAAAGCAAATTGCAGATATTGTATATATAATTTTCTACTATGGGATTGATGGATCTTGGGTTTCATTTATACAAGAAAAATTAAGCAGATATTCTCCACGTCATACAGAACTCGCAAAGGAAATTCAAGATAAGATAAATACTAATCCTAAACTAAAATATGGAAGAACAAACCAAACTAATTTAAGTACTTATTTCAGAAATATGTACAATGCAATAAAGTTAATTGACAGTTCAAAATTTTTAAAAGAAGAAGAAAAGCAAGAAATAATAAAAATTTATAGAGCCCAGCTGTCAAATCCAGAATTGTATGTATTATTCTTTAATGTTATTTCTAGATTTGGAAAAAAGTGGATTGAAAATAAATACATAACTAAATATCAACTTTTAAAAAATATTCCTAATAATTATTGTGATGGATATATTCCCGCTAATTATTTTCCAATGACTTATGAAGATGATGAATATTAAAAAAAACTACGCCTAACATAGTATTTGCAAAAGGCGGGGTTGAAGCCAAGTAGAAAGATTTGTTGCATTTAGTCGCAACTTGCTTTTCATATTGTATTTTTTTGTAATTTAACAATCTGAAAAAGCAATTTGCTTCGTTCGGTCGAAATTGAACTTTCAGTTAAATTTAGCCCGCCCTTCGCAAATACTTTTTCCGTTAGCAACAATTGTAACCGACTATCCCGCATAAAAATGAGATTTTTTTATATAACAATTCTAATAACACTGACCATTATTAATTGTAACAAAAATCAAACTGATTCTAATTACAAAAAATTGGAAAACCCTAAGAAAATTATTCAAGTAAATACAAGTGAAGAGACTTTAGGAAATTTGAAAACTTTAAAGTTACCAGTAACTGATTCAACTAATTTTGACAATTATAGGCAACTAAATAGAATTTCAGATAAAGAGATTTTAAAATTGGGATTAAGAAATCTTGATAGCAATGCTGAAGAATTCTTTTCAAATTATAAAGTAAGTATTTCTGATAGTTTTAAATCTATAGTTATCACAACCAAAACTGAATTTGAAATGAAAACTTTTTTAGTAAATATTAATAGCGATAGTCAAATTATTGACAAACTTCAAATCTCTTATGATGAAATTGCGGAATCTGCCTTTACATCTGTTGGAAAAATAACCAAAAATAAAATTGTCATTGAAAATTACAATTTTATGTCAGAAGTCCCTGATAAAAATATTGAAGTATATTACATTGATAAAAGTGGAAAATTTATTAAAAATTAAAACAACTGTTGCTAACAAGGTATTTGCAAAAGGCGGGGTTGAATATATTCTGTGAGAATTAATTTAGCAGTATCCGCAAAATATTTTTCCACTTCCCTATTTTTTGTAATTTAGTCAGTGGAAAAAACATTTTTGCTCAAGGCGGTTTTCCTTCCGACTTTTTGTTCAAAGTAGCCCGCCCTTCGCAAATACTTTTTCCGTTAGCAGAAATTTTAACAAAAATCCCGTAAAAAATGAAAAAAACGATTTATCTTTTAGTTGCCTTGACAACGCTGAGTTTAACTAGTTGCACAGTGCAAAAAGTTTCAGAGAAAAAGGAAACAGGTTTCTTTGAAGCGACTAAAGAAGCGGAAATATTGGTTAACAAACCTTTTGACTTAGATAATAATAAATCTCTTCTTATTGTTCCGAATAATACATTCACGAAAGGAATGGTAGAAAAAATAGGTTATTTTGACAGAGTAATTACTTTTGATGATTTAGAAAAAGAAATTATTAAAGATAACAAACAAGACGAAGTTGGTTCTTTAACAGGAAAAATCGGAATAAATAATGCTTATAGAAAATATAAAAAGTTTTTGTATCTAAGATTTGATGATAATAAAGAAAAGAGTAAAAGAATTCAGTTGAAACTTATAAACCCTGAAAATTTTGACGAAATTTTTGTTGGAGATACTTTATATGACGATTTTTGGGTTGGAGTAAATGACCAAAACACTTTTAATCCGCTATTTAATGCATTAATAAAATATATTCAAACTAATTCAAAAACATACAAAAAATAAAAAAACTTCTGCTAACATGGGTTTTGCAAGATGCGGGGTTGAAGGAAATCTTAGAAATATTCTAGAAAACACCCGCAAAAAACTTTTCCATTTTTTAGTTTTTTCATAATTTTAAAAAATGGAAAAAGTTTTTGCTAGCGTTCGGTCACCTCTTCACTTCCAGTTGCAGTAGCCCGCACCTCGCAAAGCCCTTTTCCGTTGTACGACATTTTACCAAAAAAACCGCTTAAATGAAGAAAATATTAACAATTTTATTGGCAGGTATAAGCTTACCTGCTTTTTCACAAAATTATTACAAACAAATTTCAGAGAAAAAAATCAATCAAGAAAGACTTAAAGTTGCTAAAAATTTTGCTCAAGATTATATTGATAAATGCAAAAAAAATGACTTTTCTAAATTTGAAAACTACATTATTGATTCAAGGTCAAAATCGAAGCTTAATGATAGTATTAAAGAAAATTGTAGTAGAATAATCGAGAAATATGGAAATTTTGAGATTTTAGATTTAAATTCTTCTTATTATCATAAATATTCGAAAAACAATGATCCTTTGGAACTTTTTATTTTCAATTTTAAAACAGAAAAAAATCCTGAAGTAAAATATGCAAGTGTTTGGGTTTATGAAGATAAAAATGTAATTGGTGGATTATTTTTCTCAAAAGAAAAGCCTTTAAAAAGAAACTCAAAAAAGAAAAATAAATTATGAAAAAAATATTTGTACTGATTTTAGTTGCAGTAAATTCATTTTTAATTGCACAAAATTCGCCACCGATTCCAAGAAGCTCTTCTTCTACAATTTCTAATGGTTTGAAAATTAATTCACGAAAAGGAACTTTAATAGAAAAACAAATTTTCAATTACGGAAAATTCAAGAATTTAAATATTCAAAAAATTATTTCTAAAGATTTATCTGACAATACAGCAGAAAAAGTTCTTGGAATTATGACTGAATATGAGACTTTCGATATTATTTCCAAAAAAACTTTAACAATAGAAAAATTGGAACTGTCGAAACTCATTCAATCTCTTCAAACATTACAGCAAAAAGAAAATGAAAAAACAGAGATTGAAACTAAATATAAATTCCAAACATTGAGTAATATTGAGTTTGGTGGAGTTTATAACGAAGAGAATAAAAAATGGATTAATTATATAAAATTCCCTACTACAAACTTCAATCAAAATTTGAATGAATTTAGTAAAGAAGAATTGAAGGATTTGATCACCTTACTAAAAAAAGTTAAAGGAGAACTTTAAAAAACGTCGTACAACATTGTATTGGCAAAATGCGGGGTGAAGTAACAAGTTGAACTTTTAGAAATATTTATCCGCCGCTGCTTTTCATATTGTTTTTTTTCTTTAATTTAGACAATCTGAAAAAGCATCGGCTACGTTTAGTCTAAATTGAACTTTTCGTCCAATTTTTCCCGCACTTCGCCAATACTTTTTCCGTTAGCCGACATCTTAAATAAACAATGTTTGAAACTAATGCAAATTATAATGAAAATGAAAATTTTAAACTTTTTTTTAGTTTTTTTTGTTACTCTTACGTCTTCACTAAATTTATATGCTCAAGAAGATGTAACAACATTTCTTGGTATTCCAATTAACGGTTCTAAATCGGAAATGATAAATAAATTGAAGGAGAAAGGATTTAAAATAAATCAATATGGACAAGACATATTAACTGGAGAATTTAATGGAACAAATGTGAATTTACACATTGGCACGAATAATAATAAAGTTTATAGAATTATGGTTGCTGACGCAAATACTTTGAATGAAAGTGACATTAAAGTTAGATTTAATAATCTTTGTCAACAATTTCAAAATAATTCAAAATATACTTTTGCAATTTCAAACTCTGCTTTCAAAATTTCTGAATCCGAAGATATATCTTATGAAATGAGTGTGAAAAATAAAAGATATGAGGCTATATTTTATCAAACTTCTGAATTAAAACCTGAAGAAATCCAATCTTATTTACTCTCAAAATATTCTAAAGAAAAACTTTCAAATCAAACTGAAGAATTCAAAAACGAATTAATGTCTGAAATAAATTCATATTTAGTACAAAAACAATTGAATAAAGTTGTTTGGTTTATGATTACTTAAAATTCTGGGAGGTATTATATTACAATGTTCTATGACAATGAATATAATAGGGCTAAAGGTGAAGATTTATAAAAATCACCAAATAAAAGACGATCGGCTAACATAGTATTTGCAAAAGGCGGGGTTGAAGTAATAATAGAAAGAACAGTTGCATTTAGTCGCAATTTGCTTTTCATATTGTATTTTTTTGTAATTTAACAATCTGAAAAAGCAATTTGCTTCGTTCGGTCGAAATTGAACTTTTTGTCCAATTTAGCCCGCCCTTCGCAAATACTTTTTCCGTTATCTGCAATAATATCCGAACAATGCGCTTAAATTCACTTTTTATAATAATTACACTTTCAACCTTTGCAAAAGCTCAAGAAATTAAAAATTATGACGGCAAAATCTCGTTAGATTCTTTAAAAACCCTAAATGCAAATTTTAAAATTGAATATTCTAATTCTTTCTCTTCAAAAGATTTTTATTTTTACCTAAACAAAAACGCCAAAATAGAAAACCTTAAAATCAACAATGTTTTCATCAATTACAAAACTGAAAATGCAACTGATTTTATGCCCGATTTTAAGAAAATCATCATTCAAAATAATTATTCTATAAACTTCAATTTAGAAATAAAGTATTCGTACAAACTTACCAAAGTTGAAAATCCTACGTTTTTATACAATCCTAATTGGATTGAATTAAGTCTTTATACAGGTTGGTTTCCCATTAATTTAAACGATAAAAATTATTCATACAAATTTGAATTTGAAACACCTAAAAATTACAGCATAATTGGCAGTGGAGACATCACAAAAAATGGTTCAAAAACTACAATTATTAACAGAGAAAATTATAAAGATATTCCAGTAATTCTTTCTGACAAATTTCAAATTTTCTCTTCAAAAAATGATAAAATAAAATTTTACGGAATCGAACTTTCTAATGAACAGATTGAAGATATTAAAAAGACTTCAGATGAAATTTATAATTATTATGAAACGATTTTTGGAAAGAGTGATTCAAAAAATCTAATTGTTGCTGTTAATCCTTTTGCACATCCGATGTCTTATGCAAGAAAAAGTTTTATTTCTTTATCTCTCAAAAATGGATTTGCAAATAGTGACAAAAAAACACTTGCTCACGAAATCGGACATCTTTGGTGGAAAAACGCTTCTTTCGGAACTTATGAAGAATGGTTAAATGAATCTTTTGCAGAATATTCTGCTTTAAATTTTATGCAACAAAAATTATCAGAAGCAGAGTTTAAAGAATTTTTAAAAAAATATGAAACAGCATATCAAAAACCAATTAAGATTTCCGAAATATCACCTAATGATGATAATTGGTATTCTCTTGCTTATTTTAAATATTCATATATTTTGTACAAACTGAAAGAAAAAATTGGTAATGAAAATATGAATCAATTTCTTTCAGCTGCTTATGAAAATAAAATTTCAACTACAGAAAATTTGATTCAACTTTTAAGAAAATATGCTGATGTAAATGTTGTAAAAGAATTTGAGAAAGAAATACGCTAAAAAATTACTGCAGATAACATTGTATTTGCAAAATGCGGGGTGAAAACCAAGTTGTTCTACTCGATTTTTTTAGTCGCAACTTGCTTTTCATATTACTTTTTTCTTTAAATTAGTCATCTGAAAAAGCAATTTGCTCAGCTCCGTTGAAATTGAACTTTTCGTTCATTTTCCCCCGCACTTCGCAAATACTTTTTCCGTTATCTGCAAGCGTATGACAAATATTCCGCAAATTTTGGGTGGCTACAATATCATTAAACTAAAGCCTTTAA
>JAEXAY010000023.1 GCA_023457895.1 Pseudomonadota bacterium | reverse complement strand
TCCGTTATGTGCAATTTCACAAAAAACCGCACAAGAATGATAGACGAAAAACAAATTTTATATATTGAAAATATTAAGATAAAGAACTCAAGTCTTCATATTTTACTTCACAAAAATATGCCACCTTATTATTTTGATAAATACGAACGTAAACCATATATTAAAATAATAGTTGAAAATTTTCAAGATAACATTTCGGAAGAAAAAATTGCAGAATTTATTGATCCTTATAATGATGGAATTCTTGTTACTATTTCTAATGATAAAAAATCGGTAAAATTTAATGATTTAGGAAATAATGAAGCCGTGCTATTTGGATCAGAAATACATTTAAAAGAAATTGAATATAATTCTGAACAACTATGGAATATAATTTTTCAATTAGATGATTTAATTAGTAATTACAACGCGAAATTTAATCAACAAAAATCAATAATTGAAAAAACTCTAAGTTTTGCAGAAAAAGAAATCGACAAAAATGAAAAACTACTTTCGCAACTTGACAATTCGAAAAGTGAAATAATACAAAAAACTACAATAAAAATTGAATGCTGGAATAAAATAAAAAACTCACTAAATGAAGAATAGAAACTGCACATAACATTGTATTGGCAAAATGCGGGGTTGAATATACCGTAGAAATTGTTGAAATATTTATCCGCCGCTGCTTTATCGTATTGATATTTTTTATAATTTAACAATCCGAAAAAAGCATCGGCTACACGCTGTCTGAATTGAACTTTCAGTTAAATTAAGCCCGCACTTCGCCAATACTTTTTCCGTTATCGGTAATGCCACCAAAAAAACCGCGAAACAAGATTCTGAATAAAACAATACTCACTTTCAAAAAATAAATTTATATTTTTGTGAGAAATAAGTGAAGTATGAACATAATATCTTTTTTTGCAGGTGCAGGTGGACTTGATTTGGGATTCCACAGAGCAGGTTTCAACGTTATTTGGGCAAATGAATACGACAAAGAAATTTGGGAAACTTACGAAAAAAATCATCCTCATACGGTTTTAGATAAAAGAAGTATCGTAAACATTAAGGAAGACGAAATTCCTGAATGTGACGGAATTATTGGCGGACCTCCTTGTCAAAGTTGGAGCGAAGCAGGTGCCATGAAAGGAATTGCTGATAAAAGAGGACAATTATTTTTTGATTTTATAAGAATTCTTGCAGCAAAACAACCAAAGTTTTTTCTTGCGGAAAATGTAAGCGGAATGCTTTTAGAGCGTCATAACAACGCTCTTGAAAATATTAAAGAATTGTTCAGAAACGCAGGAATTGGATATGAACTTTCATTCGATATGTTGAACGCATCAGATTATAATGTTCCACAAGACAGAAAACGAGTTTTTTTTATTGGGATTAGAAAGGATTTAGGTTTTAAATATGAATTTCCAAAAATCAAATTTCCGAAAATAACACTTCAAGAAACAATTAGCGATTTGCAAGATAATGTTTTGTCTGCATTGCCTTACAATAAGACTAATGGAGAGAATTGTGCTCTTCCAAATCACGAATATATGATTGGAGATTTTTCAACAATCTTTATGTCGAGAAATCGAGTAAGAAGTTGGGACGAACAATCTTTTACAATTCAAGCAGGAGGAAGACATGCACCAATTCATCCACAAGCACCAAAAATGAAATTTATTGAGCAAAATGTAAGAATTTTTGTTCCAGGAAAAGAACATTTATATCGAAGATTGAGCGTTCGTGAATGTGCAAGAATACAAACTTTTCCAGATGATTTTATTTTTTATTACAATAGTGTTGTTGCAGGTTACAAAATGATTGGAAATGCTGTTCCAGTAAATCTTGCTCACTTTCTAGCGAAAAGCATAATGAACCAACTCAATGCAAATAAAGAAGTAGCAAAACCAATTTTCAAAACTCAAAAATATGACGAATCTATTAGAAGCAATATACAATATTTCTAATCTTTCAAGTTTTGAAATTAGAAATCTATATGCAGGAAGAAACAGAGCAAATACAGTTGGAGAAGCATTAGAGAAATTTGTAAAAGATGCATTTGCGGACACTTTTGATATTGCAAATGAAGTTGAAGTTTTAGAAAAATATTCTCAAACATTTTCTTGGTTGGGAAATCAAAATAATCCTCCCGATATAATAATTCGTGGCGGTGATGCAATTGAAGTGAAGAAAACTCAAAGTCCAAACTCTGATTTGGCTTTGAACAGTTCTCATCCCAAAGCAAATATAAAATCCGATAGCAATTTTATCGTAAATGAATGTAGAACTTGTGAAGATTGGACGGAAAAGGATTTAATTTATTGTGTTGGACACACGAACGACGAAAAATTGCATTCCTTGTGGTTTGTTTATGGCAATATTTATTGTGCAAAACAAGAAACTTACGAAATAATAAAAGCGAAAATCAGCGATGGAATAAATGAAATTCCGAATGTAGAACTTGCTCCTACAAATGAATTAGGAAGAGTAAACAGAGTTGACCCTTTGGGAATTACAAATTTGAGAATTCGTGGAATGTGGCAAATTCAAAATCCAAGAAGAGTTTTCAATTATCTACATACTCCAAACAATGAAAAATTTGAACTTGTTGCAATTATTCCGTCAGAAAAATATGATTCTTTTTCGCAAGAAAGCAAGACAAAAATAGAAAATTCAGAAACTATTTCCGTTGAAGATTCCAAAGTAAAAGACCCAAATAATCCTGCAAATCTTTTGCTTGTAAAAGTTATAAAATGGAGCAAATAATGGCACTACCGATAACATGGGTTTGGCAAAAGCGGGGGTAAAAGTTATCATTTAGAAGATTTTTGCACTTTTCGCCGCAAAAAACCATTTCGTTTTTTTATTTTTTGTAATTTTGAAAAAACGAAAATGGTTTTTGCTCGGTTCGGGTTTAGTTGGAATTTCCGGCTTTCTTATCCCCGCCTTCGCCAAGCCCTTTCCCGTTATGTGCAATACGCTCAAAAAAAAAACCTATTTCAAATGATAAAATATATATCCACAATAATTTTAGGAATTATTTCTGTTACAACATACTCTCAAATACAAACAATTTCAAAGAATGATTTTGAATCTGCAAATTTTGACAGTTTAACAACTTTGCAAAATGATTTAAAAGATGTTAGGATTGTTGGACTTGGCGAATCTTCTCACATTATGGGAAGTACGTATGTATCAAAAATTAAAATGGTGAAATATTTACATCAATATTGTGGTTTTGATGTAATTGCTTTTGAATCTCCAATGTACGATTTAGATAATTTTTATAATGAACAAATAAAAAATAATAATATTACTGCCTCTGAATTTTTAGCTAAAGGTGACATTTCGAGTATTTGGTTAACAGATGATATGTATGAACTTTTTGATTATATACTTGAATCTCAAAAAACAGAAAAACCATTGATTTACACTGGTTTTGACGAAAGTTTATTTTATAAAGAAAATTATAGAATCAACACAGATTACAAAAATTTTATTACTCGTTTAAATCTTGATAGTAATTCTAAAATTAAAGCAGATTCCTTATTTACAAATGCATTAAATTTCACTGCTAAAAACTCATATTATTTTACGAAAGTCCCTCCAAAAGATACACTAACATTACATAGAACATTTAGTGATGTAAGAATTGCCTTAAATAAAATAAATAATAAAGATGGTTATTATTATTTTTGGGAAAGAATGACTGATAATATAGAATCTTTATATCGTAAAAATTATAAAACAGCATATAGAGATTTACAAATGGCGAAAAATGTAAGCTATTTAGTAAATCATAAATTTCCTAATAAAAAAATTATGTTATGGGCTGCTACATTGCATTTATTAGAAGATAAAAATAATATCCAATATACAAAAGGCAAGGCTAGACAATTTATGGGTCATTTTTTAAAAAGCGAATTCAAAAACCAATATTATCATATTGCATTTACACCAGCATCAGGAATAACTGGCTTTAAAGGATATCTAGGATTAGGTAAAAAAAGAGTAAAATCTAATTTTGGTAGTTTAGAAAAATTTATTTCGGATAAATACAATACCGACTATGCGTTCATATCTATGAAAACTACATTCAATAGAAAATTAATGTCTGATAATAATATAATTATTTCTAATATAATAGGTTTAACTCCTTATGAAATGAATATTAATTCTGCTGTAGATGCATACTTTTATATAAAAGAAGAACATTTAGTGTCATTCTCTAAAAGAAAAGCATATTACGACAATATTAAAAAATAAAATTTCGTACTGCACATAACATTGTATTGGCAAAATGCGGGGTGAAGTGCAAAGTTGAACTTTTGGAAAAATATTCCGCCGAATATTTTTCCGTTCACGATATTTTTGTAATTTAGTTCACGGAAAAAATATCGGCTTCGTTTGGTCGTTCTTGAACTTTTAGTTCTTCGAAAGCCCGCACTTCGCCAATACTTTTTCCGTTAGCAGAAATTTTGCGACCACTACTCTACAATAAATAATTTGCATAATTCAAATAAAAGTAATTACTTTGTAATAACAAAATAATAATTATGGAATTATCTGTTATAAATATTGGAAACTCAAAAGGTATTAGACTTTCCAAAACTGTTCTTGAAAAATATAATATTCAAGATAAGATTGAATTGATTCTTGAAAAAGGATTCATCATTTTAAAACCAAAATCAGAACCAAGAAAAAATTGGGAAGAATCATTTAAAAAAATGCATGAAAATGGTGATGACAACCTATTGATTGATGATGTTTTTGAGGACGAAAATTTGGAAGAATGGAACTAATTAATCAATATGAAATTGTTTTGGTCAATCTCGACCCAACTATCGGTAGTGAAATCAATAAAACAAGACCATGCGTGGTTGTTTCTCCAAATGAAATGAATAAATTTTTGAATACTATTGTAGTTGCACCAATTACAAGCACTTCAAAATCTTATCCCACAAGAATAGAAATCTCTGGAAAAACTACAAAAGGTTGGATTGTCATTGACCAAATTAGAACAATTGATCGAAGAAGAATTCTTAAAATATTTGGAAAATTGAGTGAAAAAGAAATTTTAGAGGTTAAAAGTGTGATGAAAGAAACATTTGTAGACTAAAAAAAACTTCTGCTAACAGTGTATTAGCAAAATGCGGGGTTAAATGTATAATAGAAAGATTTGAAAAATTTAGCCGCCGCTGCTTTTCAATTCAGCTATTTTTTGTAAGTTAGCAGTATTGAAAAAGCATCGGCTCCGTTTGGTCTGAACTTGAACATTTGTTCAAATTAAGCCCGCACTTCGCCAATACTTTTTCGTTAGCAGAAATTTCATACCAAAATTATCGTTGAAAGACAAAATAAATTAAATTTGCCTAAAAATATAGAATTTATGAAAAAAGATTTAACAACCCTATCAAATGAAGAATTAATTAAAGAATCTAAAAACAGAAGATTTATTTTCGGGATTTTTTTAGGATTGATTTTAGTAATGATTGTTGCTTCTATAATTAGCATTTTTAAAGAAAAAATCGGTGTTTCAACATATGTTCCTATTGCATTTTTACCATTATTAATTATTTTTTGGAACAGTTTTAATGAAGTAAAAAAAGAAATGAAATTAAGAAATCTACAATAAACTAAATGGAATCAAATAATTATTCAAAACTTAGCGACCAAGAATTATTAGAAGAACAAAAAAAACTTAAATCAGCAAAACTAATTAACGGTTTTCTTATTGGAATCTTTATTGGCATCGCAATATATAGTGCAGCAACTAAAGGGATTGGATTTTTTACTTTTTTTCCATTATTTTTCATTTATCTTTTAATAAATAGTAGAAAGAAATCAAAGGAAATTGATAATGAATTGAATAAAAGAAATCTGAAATAGTATGGCTGAAAATTGCAAAAATTGTAACGATTTAATTACAAATAATTTTTGTCCGAATTGTGGACAAAAAAAATACAAGAGAATAGACAAAAAGTATATTGCGGATGAAATACAATATACTTTTCTTCATATGAATAAAGGATTTTGGTATTCTGTAAAGAGTATCATTAAAAATTCAGGAAAAACCGCAAGAGAATTTATAGATGGAAATCGGATTAATCATTACAAACCTATTCTTTTAACTTTTGTATTGAGCGGTATCGCAACTTTTTTGACTTATAAAGTTTTGGGATTAAGAGAAATTATGAGTGCTTATTATGAAAACAATCATATGTCTTCAAAATTCACAAACGATTTGCTTTCTTTTTTATCAACTTACACTTCAATTTTAATGTTAGCATTAGTTCCATTTTTTGCGTTAGCAACGAAGATAGCATTTAAAAAGTATGGTCATAATTATTTTGAGCACATTGTTATAAACTCATATTTCCTTTCATTCTATACAATTTTTAGTATAATTTTCATTTATCCAATACTATTTATTTTCAGAAATTACTCGCCCGAAACTTCACTAATTATTACTCAACTTTCAATGCTAGTAGTTCCAATTCTTTTAGTGTGGTTTTTTAAGGAATTTTATCCTGAAAAGAAATTAAAAAACATTATCATAAATGTATTAATTTCTTTTGGCCTTGTTATTTTAGGCTACCTACTTTTATTGCTAATTGCAATTCTTATTGGAGTCGCAATCGCAATGATAATGGGACCTGAAACACTTAAATATATGACGAAATAAAAGAAACTTCTGCTAACATAGTATTTGCAAAAGGCGGGGTTGAAACCAAGTAGAAAGATTTGTTGCATTTAGTCGCAACTTGCTTTTCATATTGTATTTTTTTGTAATTTAACAATCTGAAAAAGCAATTTGCTT
>JAEXAY010000022.1 GCA_023457895.1 Pseudomonadota bacterium | reverse complement strand
GCTCGCCGACGAGGCGCTGACCGGCGGGCTCGAACCGCGCCTCGGCGCCGCGCATCTGCGCATCCTCACCATCACCGGATTCCCGAGCGTCACCCCGCCTGGCCTGCTCGCCGACCTCAACCGGCTGGCTTTCCCCTATCGCTGGTCGCCCCGCGCCATCCTGATGGACAAGACGGACGCGACCCGGTTGCTCACGAAAATCCGCAGGCAATGGTTCGCAACGCGCAAGTCGATCGCGGCGATCCTCAAGGAAGTGATGACGAACGAGCAATCGGCGCTCGTCGACACCGATGCGGCGAACAAGGCGCTCGACGCCGACATGGCCTTGCAGGAACTCGGCGCGGACGTGGCCGGCATCGCCTATGTCACCGCGACCGTCACGGTCTGGGACGAGGACGCCCGCCGCGCCGACGAAAAGCTCCGGCTGGTCGAGAAAGTCGTTCAGTCCCGCGATTTCAGCGTCATGGTGGAGACCGTCAATAGCGTCGACGCCTGGCTCGGCTCGCTGCCGGGCCACGCCTACGCCAATGTGCGTCAGCCTCCGATTTCGACGCTCAACCTTGCCCACATGGTTCCTTCGTCCGCCGTGTGGGCGGGGCCGGAAAGGGACGATCACTTCGGCGCACCCCCGCTGCTTCACGGCAGGACCGAAGGATCGACCCCTTTCCGGCTCTCACTTCACGTCGGCGACGTGGGCCACACGCTCGTCATCGGCCCCACCGGCGCGGGCAAGTCGGTTCTGCTGGCGCTCATGGCGCTGCAATTCCGGCGCTACCCGCGCAGCCAGATCTTCGCCTTCGATTTCGGGGGCTCCATCAGGGTCGCCACTCTGGCGATGGGCGGGGACTGGCACGATCTCGGCGGCCGGCTGACCGAAAGCACGGAAAGCTCTGTCTCGCTCCAGCCGCTCGCCCGCATCGAGCAAACGCAGGATCGCGCCTGGGCCGCCGACTGGATCGTGGCGATCCTCCAGCGCGAAGGCGTCACGATCACGCCCGAGGCCAAGGAGCATATCTGGACCGCACTGTCCTCGCTCACCTCGGCCCCAATCGAGGAGCGCACCATCACCGGGCTGTCGGTGCTGCTCCAGTCCAACGATCTGAAGCTCGCCATCCAGCCTTATTGCGTCGGCGGCCCCTACGGGCGCCTGCTCGACGCGGAGGCCGAGAACCTCGGGGACGCTTCCGTCGTCGCCTTCGAGACCGAGGGGTTGCTCGAAAGCGGCGCGGCGCCCGCCACTCTCGCCTATCTCTTCCACCGCATCGCCGACCGCCTTGATGGGCGCCCGACGATGATTGTCATCGACGAGGGCTGGCTGGCGCTCGGCGATCCCGCCTTCGCCAAGCAGTTGGGCGAATGGCTGGTCACGTTGCGCAAGAAGAACGCCTCCGTCATCTTCGCCACGCAATCGCTCGCCCAACTCGAAAAGAGCAGCATCGCGCCGGCGATCATCGAGAGCTGCCCGACGCGACTGCTCCTGCCCAACGACCGCGCCGTCGAGCCGCAGATCACCGCGATTTACAGGCGGTTCGGCCTGAATGATCGCCAGATCGAGATCCTGGCTCGCGCCATCCCGAAACGGGACTACTACTGCCAATCAAGGCGCGGCGATCGGCTGTTCGAGCTGGGCCTGTCCGAAGTCGGCCTCGCGCTCTGCGCCGCCTCCTCGAAATCCGACCAGACTTTGATCGCCGACATCCTCGCCGAGCATGGCCGCGATGGCTTCCTTGCGGCGTGGCTCACGGCGCGCGGCGTCGAATGGGCGGCCGACCTCATTCCCAACCTCACCAACATCGCCGCTGCACCGGAGTCCCTGGCGCCAGAAGCGGCGCTGGCGACGGCGCTCGATCTTACCGATGCCCTTGAACTTGACCCAGAGGAGATCATGCCATGACCAGATACCGTCGTCCCCGTCTCGCCGGCGCTTCCCTGCTTGTGTTCACGCTCGCCGCGCCGCTGGTGCTGTCGCCGATATTCACTGCGCCGGCCCACGCCCTCTTCGGCTTCGGCCGGATCGTTTACGACCCGACCAACCACGCCGAGAACCTGCAGACCGCCGCCCGGACGCTTGAGCAGATCAACAACCAGATCACCTCGCTCCAGAACGAGGCGCAGATGCTCATCAACCAGGCGAAGAACCTGGCGAGCCTGCCGTACTCCTCCCTCCAGCAGCTCCAGCAGTCCGTCCAGCGCACCCAGCAGCTTCTCGCGCAAGCGCAGAACATCGCGTTCGACGTCCAGTCGATCGACCAGATGTTTCAACAGGACTACGGCAATCTCTCCCTCAACTCCACCGACCAGCAACTCATCACCGACGCGCGCAGCCGATGGGAAAATACCGTTGGCGGCTTGCAGGATGCGATGCGCGTCCAGGCCGGGGTCGTGGGCAATATCGACGCCAATCGCGCCGAGATGTCCGCGCTTGTCGGCGAGAGCCAGGGCGCTACTGGCGCGCTGCAAGCCACCCAGGCCGGCAACCAGCTCCTCGCCCTGCAAAGCCAGCAGCTCTCCGATCTGATCGCGGTGATCTCGGCCAACGGCAGAGCGGATGCCCTGTCGGAAGCCGAGCGCGCCACGGCCGCCGAGCAAGGCCGCATCCAGCGCGAACGCTTCCTGACTCCAGGCTCGGGCTATCAGCCCGGCGACGCAAGCATGTTCAACAACTGACGAGACGGAAGGGGGACATCATGGACGGCAAGGTGCTGGCCCGGATTGCGGCCATCATATTCGTCGCCGTCGCCATCACGGCGACGATCATCGAAATGACCCGCGAAGAAAAGGCCGGACCAGCGCCGGCCGCGCCCGCGCTCCAGCCAGCGGCGGACCCGCTGCGGCTGGAGCAGCGCCGGTGTCAGGAGTTGGGCGAAGCCGCCGCCAATGACGCCGCGTGCCTGCGCGTCTGGGCCGAGACCCGCGACCGCTTCCTCGGCCGCTCGCCAGCACCGGCAGTGCCCGCCCCGAATGAAGGGCGCTGAGCCATGGGTGGGACCGGCGTAATCGACGATTTCCTCGGCGTCTTCACGAGCTACATAGATTCCGGCTTCGGCCTGCTCGGCGGTGAGGTCGCCTTCATCGCCACGACCTTGATCGTCATCGACGTCACGCTGGCCGCCCTGTTTTGGGCGTGGGGCGCCGACGACGACATCATCGCCCGCCTCGTCAAGAAGACGCTGTTCGTCGGCGTGTTCGCCTACATCATTTCCAATTGGAACAACCTCGCACGGATCGTCTTCGAGTCGTTCGCCGGCCTCGGCCTCATGGCCTCCGGGACCGGATTCTCCACCGCCGATCTTTTGCGCCCCGGCCGCGTGGCCCAGACCGGCCTCGATGCCGGCCGGCCGCTGCTCGAATCCATCAGCGATTTGATGGGCTGGATCGCGGTCTTCGAGAACCTCGTCCAGATCCTTTGCCTGTTCTTCGCCTGGGCGCTGGGCATTCTCGCCTTCTTG
>JAEXAY010000021.1 GCA_023457895.1 Pseudomonadota bacterium | reverse complement strand
AGCGTAGAAACGGCGGCGTTCGGCGTTCATAGTTCTGTTCTGAAATGGCGCACCCGACACGATTCGAACGTGTGGCCTCCACCTTCGGAGGGTGGCGCTCTATCCAGCTGAGCTACGGGTGCATCGTTGTTTTGATAGTGTGCGAGATCAACCAAGGTCAATCCCAAAACCAGATACTCGAATCGACGTCATTGGTGCGGCTCCGAGGGCCGCCAACTTCCGTCGTTCGTACTCTACAACCTCCTTAAGTTTGCTTCCGTGGTGCTTCCGCGACCAAGATAGCGATATTCACATTTACACCGACTTCCGCCAAGCCTTTGGTTTCTATCGATATTCTCTACACCCATAACGAAGCCACTTGACTTACGCCTGCCTTCGGAGGGCAGCGCTCTATCCAGCTGAGCTACGGGTGCTTTGCGCCTTGCAGGCTTGCGCGCGCTGCCTGTAGCAAGGCTTGAGCGGGGCGGCTAGCCTTTTTTGGCGGGAGGTTTGCGCTTTGGTTGCTTCGCCGTGCGTGCGGCGGCCTTGCGCGCTTCGGGCGAGGGCGTCTTGGGCTTGTAGCGGCACAGATCCGCGACCGGGCAACGCCAGCATTCGGGCGTGCGCGCCTTGCACACATAGCGGCCATGGAGGATCAGCCAGTGGTGCGCATGGACGCGAAACGGGGGGGGGGTCGCCTTGTCGAGCGCCTTTTCGACCGCGATCACGGTCTTTCCGGGCGCAAGCCCGGTGCGGTTGCAGACGCGAAAAATGTGGGTATCGACCGCGAAGGTTTCGGCGCCGAAGGCCGAGTTCATCACCACATTGGCGGTCTTGCGCCCGACCCCGGGGAGCTTTTCGAGCGCTGCGCGATCCTGCGGCACAGCGCCGCCATGCTCCGCGATCAGCGCCTCGGACAGCGCGATGACATTCTTGGCCTTGCTGTTGAAAAGGCCGATGGTCTTGATATGCTGTTTCAATCCTGCTTCGCCGAGATCGACCATTTGCGCGGGAGTCTTGATATCCTTGAACAATAGCCGCGTCGCTTTGTTGACCCCAACATCGGTTGATTGGGCCGACAGCACAACGGCAACGAGGAGCTGATAATCATTGCCGTAGACTAGTTCGGTCTCTGGCGTGGGATTGAGTTCGGCCAGCCGAGAATAAAATTCGATGACGTCGGCTTTTTTCATCAGGTGAGATTCAGCACATCGTTCATCGTGTAGCGGCCCGGTTTCTGCCCCGCGAGCCAGGCCGCCGCCTGTAACGCGCCGCGCGCGAAGATGCTGCGATTTTCGGCCATGTGGGACAGGACCAGCCGTTCATGCTCGCCCAGGAACAGCACACTGTGATCGCCCGCGACCGTCCCGCCGCGCAGCGCGGCAAAGCCGATGCTGCCCGTTTCCCGCGCTCCCGTAATCCCGTCGCGACCGCTGACCTTTTTGTCCGCAAGCGCCGTGCCGCGCCCCATTGCCGCGGCCTCGCCGAGGAGGAGGGCGGTGCCGGAAGGCGCGTCGACCTTCATTCGGTGGTGGCTTTCGACGATCTCGATGTCCCAGTCCGGCCCGAGTCGCGCCGCCGCCTCGCGCACCAGTGCGGCAAGCAGCGTGACGCCGAGCGAGGTATTGCCGGTCTGGAGCACAGGGATGTCCCTCGCGGCCTCGTCGATCAGCCAGTGATGGCGTTCCTCGAGGCCGGTGGTGCCGATGACGATCGGCTTGCCCGCGCCGATCGCTGCATCGAGGTGGGCCTCGAGTGCAGCAGGGGCCGAGAAATCAATGATGACGCTAGCGCGCGCCGCAACTGCCTTTTCATTGTCGCCGACATCGGCGCCGCCCGCAAGGCTCAAGCCGGGGACTGTCTCAATCGCTGCCGTTATGGCCTGGCCCATTCGTCCCCTGCTGCCGAAAATCGCGATCCCCGTCATGCCAGTCCCCTTGGTTTACCGTTGCGCTGCGTCTTGCACCGGGCCGCGCCGAAGCGCAACAGACGAGGGGCCGGAGAAGACGCCGTCCGATCTTTTTTTGCGCGAGACGGCCCACAGTGCCGGATTCGTTTTTGATCCGCCGGCCGGCTCGGTCAAGATACAACTCCCGCTGCACGCGCTGATAAGGGGCGACCAGCGGCGTCATGCCGTGTTACGATGTTGCTATGACCGCCGATCTTTTCCCCGATGACCGCCGCAGGCTGTTGATTGACGAGGGCGCGTGTCTACTCGGCGGGTTTGCGCTGCCGGTGGCCGATGCGCTGCTTGGTGAGATTGAGCGCATTGCGGAGGCCGCGCCGTTCCGGCATCTGGTGACGCCGGGCGGCAAGACCATGTCCGTCGCCATGACCAATGCCGGAACGCTCGGCTGGGTCAGCGACCGGCGCGGTTATCGCTATGAACAGTGCGACCCGCTTTCGGACCAGCCCTGGCCGGCGATGCCACCGCTCTTGCGGGATTTGGCGCGGGATGCGGCGGCAGCCGGAGGTTATGGGGATTTTGCCCCCGATGCCTGTCTCATCAACCGTTATGCTCCGAGGACGCGGCTGACGCTGCATCAGGACCGCGATGAGGGCAATTATGACTGGCCAATTGTCTCGGTTTCGCTTGGGTTGCCCGCGACATTCCTTTGGGGCGGCAAGGAACGGTCGAGCCGGATCCGGAGGGTCGCGCTTCAGCATGGCGATGTGGTCGTGTGGGGCGGGGTCTCGCGGTTGAACTTCCACGGAGTTGCGGATCTCAAGCCCGGAGAGCACCCGCTCACCGGGGCGTTGCGTTACAATCTCACATTCCGCAAGGCTGGTTGAGCCAGCCTTGCTGTTGAAGCGTAGCCAAGCTGCATGCAGTCCGCAGCGAACAGATTTTGATTTTCACTCCCATATCGCGGATAGCCATGCCGGTGCCTCAATCATAAAATGGAAGGGAATGCCTGACTGATGGAACAACCGCGGAATATTGTCATCCTCACGGGTGCCGGCGTGTCGGCGGAAAGCGGCGTTCGTACCTTCCGTGACAATGGCGGATTGTGGGAAGAGCATCGGGTCGAGGATGTTGCTACCCCCGAGGCATTCGCGCGCAATGCGGCGCTGGTGCACCGTTTCTACGATGCCCGCCGCGCAGCGCTCGCCACGGTTGAGCCCAATGCGGCGCATCACGCGCTCGCCCGGCTCGATGCCGGATGGAAAGGCGCGCTGTTGCTGGTGACGCAGAATGTCGATGACCTGCACGAGCGGGCGGGATCGCGGCGGCTGATCCATATGCATGGCGAACTCAAGCGTGCCTGGTGCCGGGCGTGCAACGCGCGAATGACATGGGATGGCCCCCTTGGCGATGAACCGGCCTGTCCGCAATGCGGCGTGAGCGGGCGAATGCGGCCCGACATCGTCTGGTTCGGCGAAATGCCTTATGAGATGGATGCGATTTATGCCGTGATCCGCGATTGCGATCTGTTCGTCAGCATCGGCACCTCGGGGGCGGTCTATCCCGCCGCCGGGTTTGTGCGCGAGGCGCGCGAGATGGGCGCGCGAACGCTTGAACTCAATATGGAGCCATCAGAAGGCAGTCTGTGGTTTCACGAGGCCCGCCACGGACCGGCGAGCGAACTGGTGCCCGCATGGGTGGAGGAAATGCTGTCAGGCCAGCAATAGCGTCCGGTCCAACGGGTTCAGGATGCGGGGGCCGGGGCGCAGGCTTTACACCCCCGATCCTTGGGGAGCCGGATTGCACGCATCGTCATGGCAAGCCCGTCGATCAGCTGAATTTTTCCCGCCTGTTGCTCGCCGAAACCGGTGAGCAGGCGCACGGTTTCGATCGCGCCCATGCAGCCAAGCATCCCCACCATCGGGCCGAGCACGCCCACATCTGCGCAGGTGTCGCAATCGTCGCTATCGAACGCATCGCCGACGAAGCAGCGATAGCAGGGCTTGTCCGCCTCCCAGCCGCGGAAGGTGCCGAGTTGGCCTTGGAACTTGCCGATCGCCGCGCTCACCAGCGGAACGCGGAGGCGCACCGAGGCGTCCGAAACGGCAAGCCGCGTGGCGAAATTGTCGCTCCCGTCGAGGATGACATCGGCGTCCGCGAGCAACGCATCGGCATTATCGGCGGTGATGCGAGCCTCGACCGGCATGACCTGCACATCAGGGTTGAGGCGCTGCACCGCCTTGTGCGTCGCATCGACTTTGGGCGCGCCGATATCCTCCATGCCGAACGCGATCTGGCGCTGGAGATTGGCGAGACCGACCTTGTCATCGTCGATCAGCGTCAGTCGTCCTACGCCCGCTGCAGCAAGGTAGAGCAGGGCAGGGGACCCGATTCCGCCCGCGCCGATGATCGCGACATGGCTCTGGGTCAGCGCCACCTGACCCGCACCGCCAATGTCCGGCAAGACGATATGGCGGGCGTAACGTTCAAGCTGCTGGTCGGTCAGGGGCATGGGTGATGTCCATATCGCTTACGTCCACCAGGAGAAAGCGCATTCAAACTCCGGTCGAGCCGAAGCCGCCACCGCCACGTGCGGTGTTGTCCAGTTCGTCGACCTCGGTAAACAGGGCATGCTGTACCGGCGCCGCCACCAGTTGGGCAATCCGGTCGCCGCGTTCGATGCGGAACTCCTCATCGCCCAGATTGGCGAGGATGACCTTCACTTCGCCACGATAATCGCTGTCGATCGTGCCCGGCGTGTTGAGGCAGGTGATGCCATGCTTGAGCGCGAGCCCGGAACGCGGGCGCACCTGGATTTCATAGCCGTCGGGAATGGCAAAGGCGAACCCGGTCGATACCGCATAACGGCGTCCCGGTTTCAGTGTAAGCGATTCGGCCGCGACAACGTCCATGCCCGCCGCGCCCGGCGTCGCATAATCGGGCAGCGGCAACCCGCCGCCATTGTTCAGGCGCTTGATCTTGATACTGACCGTCATTTTCCCCCCAATAACGTGTCGATCGCATAGCGGCCTCCACCGCGCGTAGCAAACAGCAAACCCAGCCCGACCAGCACGATCGCCGGCCACCATTCGCGGAAGCTCTGGTTCCAGTGGACCATCGCCACACCGACAATGAAGGTGGCGGTAACGACAAGTCCTGACCATCGGGTAAACAGGCCGAGGACGAGGCCGACCCCGGCGAGAAACTGCGTATAGACAGAGAAAGGAGCGAGGACTTCGGGGAGCGGGAAATTGTTAGCGCGCAGGAAACCGGCAAATTCACGCATCCGCTCGATGCTCAACATATTGTCCCACACACCATAGACGAGGAAGGCGCCGGTCAATATCCGCAGAAGCGCGTAGGCCCCTTCGTCATTCTGCTTGAGATGGGGGAGGAAAAGCCATTTGCGCATCATTGCCCCGGTTTTTCATTGAACTGGGCCGCGGCCTTGGCAACGAGCGCTTCGGCGACCGCGGTCTTGTCCATTCGCGACCAGCTTTCCACGCCATCGCGCGTGACCAGATGAACGCTGTTGGCATCGCCGCCCATCACGTCGCCCGACACGTCGTTGGCGACGATCCAGTCGCAGCCCTTTCGTGCCAGCTTTGCCTCGGCATGGTCGATGACTTTCTCGGTTTCCGCAGCGAAGCCCACGAGAAGGCCCGGGCGCTGGCCGTGTTTACCAAGCGCTAAGAGAATATCGGGGTTTTCAGCAAGACTGAGCGGCGGCACCTTGCCGCTGCCGTCCTTCTTGATCTTCTGCGCCGCAGCTTCCGCGCGCCAGTCGGCGACGGCGGCGACCATGAAGACAATGTCGGCAGGCAGGGCGTTTTCGACAGCCGCCAGCATGTCGCGCGCGGTTTCGACGTCGATGCGGGTTACGCCATCGGGGGTGGCGAGGCTCACCGGTCCGGCCACGAGCGTCACGCGTGCACCCGCCCTGGCGGCAGCGGCGGCGATTGCAAAGCCCTGTTTGCCCGACGAGCGGTTGGCGATGTAGCGCACCGGGTCGATCGGTTCATGGGTAGGGCCGGCCGTCACCAGCACATGCTTTCCCGCCAAAGGTCCGGGTGATTCGAGCAAAGGCGGCGGTGTCGCGCTGCCCGCGAGTAATCTGGCGATCTCGCGTGCGATCGCTTCGGGTTCGGGCAGCCTTCCGGGGCCAAATTCGCCGCACGCCATTTCGCCCTCGTCCGGCTGCATCACATGGATGCCATCGGCCCTGAGTTGCGCCACATTGCGGCGCGTCGCGGCATGCTGCCACATCCGCACATTCATGGCCGGCACCGCCAGTACCGGCTTGTCGGTCGCAAGCAACAGCGTCGTCGCCAGATCACCCGCGAGTCCCGCTGTCATCTTCGCCAGCAAATCTGCGGTCGCCGGGCAGACCACAACCAGGTCGGCCTCGCGGCTGAGCTGGATATGCCCCATCTCGGTCTCGTTCTTGAGATCCCACAATGTGGTGAAGACCTCGCTTTCGCTGAGCGCGGCCAAGGTCATCGGTGTGACAAACTGCGCCCCGCTTTCGGTTAGCACACAGCGCACGGACAGGCCGGACTTGCGAAGCAGGCGGATGAGTTCGCAAGACTTGTACGCCGCAATGCCGCCGCCGATGATGAGCAGGATCGAGTTGTCCGTCATACGCGTCTTTTAATCGCCTGAGGCGAACATATCCAGCATGGTATAGGACTGATCACAAGAATCGGACCGCCCACATCGCCGCAGCGCCGAGACCGCCCGCAACCAGCGCGGTCAGCGCATATTTCCACCCCGGTCCGCGCCCTTCGCCCATCAGCCGGACCTCTGGGAGCGGGGCGGGGGGCGGGGCGCCGCCGGCGGGCGGGAACTGCGCCTCGATCCGGCGCACGAGGTCAGGCATGCGCAGAAGCGTGCGCCAGTCCTCGACCATGCGGTCGGCGAGTTTGGCTTCGGGGCCGAGTTCGCTCCGGATCCATTCCTTGATGAACGGGCCCGAGGTGTCCCACATGTTGATCTGGGGATCGAGGCTGGTGGCGACCCCCTCGACCATTACCATCGTCTTCTGGAGGAGGAGGAGGTGCGGCTGGGTCTGCATGTCGAAATCGCGCGTGATCGCGAACAGCCCGTCGAGCATTTGCCCGACCGAAAGCTCGCTCACCGGCTTGCCGCGCATCGGCTCGCCGACCGCGCGTAGCGCCGTCGCGAACTCCTCGACATTATGGTGCGCGGGCACATATTGCGCCTCGAAATGGATTTCGGCGACGCGGCGGTAATTGCCAGTCAAAAGGCCGTAAAGGATTTCGGCGAGCCACACTCGTGCCTGCCGGTCGATCCGGCCCATGATGCCGAAATCGATCGCGGCGATAGTCCCGTCCGCCTTCACGAACAGATTGCCTTGGTGCATGTCGGCGTGGAAAAAGCCATGGCTGATCGCCTGGTGGAGGAAGGCGAGCACCAGCCGTCCGGCGATCTGGCGGACGTCGTGCCCGGCCGCGATCAGCGCCTCGCTGTCGGAAATCTTGATGCCGTCGATCCAGTCGAGCGTCATCACCTTGCCGGCGGTGCGATCCCAGTCGATTGCCGGGACCTCATAGCCCGGTTCGGCGGCCATCGCCTCGGCGAGCTCGGAGGCCGATGCGGCCTCGCGGCGCAGGTCAAGCTCGCGCGCGGTCCAGCGCTTGAAGTTGGCGATGACGAGCTGGGGCCTCAAACGCGCCGCTTCGCCGCCCATCGCCTCGACATGCGCCGCGGCCCATTCATAGGTTTCGATGTCGCGCGCGAGCTGTTCGCCGATGCCGGGGCGCAGCACCTTGACTGCGACCGGCCGCCCGTCGCTCGTCACCGCGCGATGGACCTGCGCGATCGACGCGGCGCCGACCGGCGCCGGATCGATCGATTGGAACAGCGCCTCGACCGGCTTGCCCAGCGCGGTCTCGATCTGGGGGCGGATCGCGCTGAACGGGAGCGGCGGGAGATTGTCCTGGAGGTTGAGGAGATTGCGCGCCGCTTCCTCGCCGACGAGGTCGGGCCGGGTGGCGAGGCTCTGCCCCAGCTTGATCGCGGCCGGGCCGATCGCGGTGAAGGCCGCGGCATAATCGGGGACGCGCGGAATGCGCGCGCCTACCCGCGCGATCCGCGCGATGCGGCGCACCGGCTGGGGCGTGTTGATATCCTGCTCGATCCCCCGGAGCGCGCCATGCCGCGCGAGCGTCCGCCCCCATTTGAAGATGCGCCAGAGATGGGTGGTATGGGAGGTCATCTACCAGCTCCCCTCCCGTTTGCGGGAGGGGTTGGAGTCGGCAAATACGGCAGGACGAAGGCGGCGGGAGAGGTCATGATCTTTCCACGTGCTCCTGCGCAGGCAGGAGCCCAGGGCAGCATTGCGCTCCGTAACACTGGGCCCCTGCCTGCGCAGGGGCACGCGGCGGTGGGGGGAGGGCACGGGCGGCGCGAAAGGCATGCCCACTCGCCCCATCACACCTTCCAGCCCGAATGGATCGCGACGAGGCCGCCCAGAATCGGCTCGACCTTCGTCTGGGCAAAGCCCGCCGCGCGGATCAAAGCCTCGAACGCGGGCATGTCGGGAAAGCGGCGGATCGATTCGATGAGATAGCGATAGCTCTCCTCGTCGCCCGCGATCGCCTTGCCGATCTTCGGCACGACCTTGTGCGAATAGGCGTCATAGACATCGCCGAAGCCCGGCCAGGTGGTGGTCGAGAATTCGAGGCAGAAGAAGCGCCCGCCATAGCGCAGCACGCGGTGGGCTTCGCGCAGCGCGGCGGGGATGTCGGTGACGTTGCGGATGCCGAAGGCGATGGTATAGGCGTCGAAATGCGCATCCGGAAAGCTCAGCTTTTCGGCATTCTGCTCCGACCAGACGAGGCTGTCGATGCCGCGGTCCGCGGCGCGCTCCATGCCGACCGCGAGCATGTCCGGGTTGATGTCGGACACCGTCACCTGCGCCCCCGATTGCGCCATGCGGAACGCGATGTCCCCGGTGCCGCCCGCCATGTCGAGGATATCCTCGCCCGCGCGCGGCTTCACCCGCCGCACGAACTGGTCCTTCCACAGCCGGTGCATGCCGCCCGACATCGCATCGTTCATGATGTCGTAGCGCGACGCCACCGAGGAAAAGATCGCCCCGACCTTGCCCGTCTTCTCGCTCGCGTCGATATCCTGATAGCCGAATGAAACCGTCTTGCTGGAACTTGCCATGATATGCGCACCTCTTTGCCCGCGAGCCTTAGCGAGGCGGGCAGGCGAGGGCAAATGGAGATGTCATGATCGAGATGGGTGACGGGATGGGGCCGCGAGTGCTTTTTGCGCCCAGTTGAATGCGGTGTCCTGAACCTGCCTGAGCGGTTCAGGACACCCGGCGGTGAACTCGATATCCTAATATTTATACGACTGCCCGCCATCTATGGTGATGACCGCGCCATTGATGAACCCAGCCTCGCCCGCCAGCAGGAACGAGACGAGTGCTGCCACCTCCTCGGGCTTGCCGAAGCGCTGCATCGGGTTGGGCTTGACGAATTCGCGGCCGACCTCATCCCATTTCTCGCCGCCGATCTGGCGCAGTGAGCCTTCGACCATAGGGGTCATGATTGCACCCGGCGCGATTGCGTTGATCTGAATTCCATATTGGCCATATTCGACCGCGCTGTTGCGGGTGAGGCCCACGACGCCATGTTTCGAGGCAGCGTAGCCAGATTGGTTGCCGACGCCGCGAATGCCGCCGACGGAGGCCGTGTTGACGATCGAGCCCGAACCTTGTTCGCGCATTACCTTTAGAACTTCGGCCATGCCGTAGAACACACCGTTAAGGTTGATACCAACGACCTTGCCGAACTCCTCTTTGCCGAAATCCTCGGTGAGGTTTTGTTTGCCCTCGATTCCCGCATTGTTGAAGAATCCGTCGACGCGGCCATGAGTGTCGAGCGTCTTCTTCACATAGGCCCTGACCTGCTCGAGGTCGGAGACGTCTGCCGTGACGAGGGTGACATCAGCATCCTTGCCTAACCCCTCAGCCGCTTTACTGAGGGCTTCTTCCTTGAGGTCGACGAGTACCAGCTTTGCGCCCTCGCGCGCTAGCCGCTCAGCCGCTGCCAGTCCAAGGCCGGACGCGCCCCCGGTGATGATGATGACCTTGCCATTATTGGGATGTTTATCGGATGCCATGGTGATACTCCTCTCTTCTGATGCGCGGGTGATCTAACCCATCCAACCCGCTGTTGCGCCTGTTCGTTCCGTCAGTCGCGAGCCGTGTTGACCTCGTGACGTCGAAGCATCACTGGTGATGTCCATGAAAGCACGTGTGCATGCCTGAACTGCCGGAAGTCGAAACCACCGTTGCGGGACTCCGGCCCTTTCTGGAGGGGCAGAAGATTGCCGCTGTGGAATTGCGGCGGGAGGGATTGCGGCGCCCGTTTCCGGTTGATCTGGTGCAGCGCGTGACCGGAGCGAATGTGACAGTGCTGTCCCGCCGCGCAAAATATGGCCTCATCAGAACCGACCGCGATGATACGCTGATCTTTCATCTCGGCATGTCGGGGCGCTGGCGCGTCGACCCGGAGGGGGAGGACCGGCACGACCATCTGCTGCTGACCACCGCGGCGGGCCATGTGCTCGCGCTCAACGATCCGCGCCGCTTTGGTTCGGTTGATATCGTCATGGGTGAGGCCGAGCGCGTCTTTATGCCGTTTCTCGCGCTGGGCCCCGAACCGCTGTCCGACGATTTTACCGCCGCCGCGCTTCACCAGCGGCTGAAAGGCAAGGCGACAGCAATCAAGCTGGCGTTACTCGACCAGCGCGTGGTGGCCGGGCTCGGGAATATCTATGTGTGCGAGGCGCTGTTCATGGCTGGAATCAATCCGCGCACCCCGGCCGGCAGGATCAGCCGCGCGCGGCTTGAACGGCTTGTCCCGGCGATCAAGCAGGTACTGCTCGCGGCGATCGCGGCGGGAGGCTCGACGTTGCGCGATTTTGCCCGGCCCGATGGTGAGCTGGGCTATTTTGCCAAGGACTGGCTCGTCTATGGCCGTGAAGGACAGCCCTGCCGGACGTGCGGCAAGCCAGTCCGGCGTCAGGTCGATGGGGGCCGCTCGACCTTTTTCTGCGCCAGGTGCCAGAAATGAACGGCTTATGGTTGACGTTTCCGGGGTGAATCGGTAAAGCCCGCCAATCTTGCGGGCCGAATCTCGTGATTTCGGCCCCTATTTTATTGCAAACAGCAGCTAATTCGAGGACTAAATGGCCAACACGCCGCAAGCCAGAAAACGTATCCGCCGCAACGCCCGCCGCGCCGAAATCAATGGTGCGCGCATCGGCCGCATCCGCACCCTCGTCAAGAAGGTGGAAGCCGCGCTGACCGCGGGCGACAAGGATGCTGCAGCTCAGGCGCTGCAGGTTGCGCAGCCGGAGATGGCCAAGGGTGTCGCCAAGGGCGTGCTTCACAAGAACACCGTTGCGCGCAAGATGTCGCGCCTCACCAAGCGCGTCGCAGCGCTCGGCTAACGGTCTGACCGGTGTCACCTCCGGGCAGCACCGCACCGTAGTTGCAAACCCTGCGGGACGATGGTCCGGCAGGGTTTTGTTTTTGTCCCGGTCCGGTGTGCCGCGAATCGATTCGCCCCTGTATGTTGCGATTCCGTGACGCCATTCGCCGCCGCCTTTTCAACATTCTCTTTTCGTTCCGTCAGCCGCTTCTGAGCCTACTCAAATGTTACATCAGCGATGGTCTGCGGGAAGTCCAGCTTAGTCCGCGATTCGGGATGGTTGACCAAAGATGTATGCGAGATAACCATTTGAAAATAATAAATAAAAATAAAAGGCTTTGAATTCTCTCGGCTTGGCCGAGTCAATGCCATTTATTTCAGTTTTTTTACCATGGCGGCCTTGCGGGACTCATTACCCAATGCTTACTAGACCTCGTTCGGAGGATGATCTTCACTCCGGGCCGCACCCAGATCGATATGAACCGCACCGGAAAAAAGCTTTTTTCGGGCCGGGGATTTTTGCGGGTAGCGGCCGGAGGATGAATTATCATGCGCAACGGGAAGTTCGCATTCCGGCAAGACAGGGATGGGGCGTGTTTGGATATGGGGATGAACGCAATGGCAGATCGGGAGCGGAAAGGAGTGCCGGGTAGCGGCGCAGTTGCTCCGACCGATGCCATGTGGGCAGACCTTGCGCAGGGCTTGCGCCGCGACATTGGGGTTCGTGCGTTCGACCATTGGCTGAAGCCGGTCAGCTTCGGGAATTTCTGCTCCGACACCGGGACGCTCACTCTTTATGCGCAGACCAGCTTTTCCGCCAATTGGGTAGCCGACCGTTTCCTCGATCGGTTGACGCTTGCCTGGCGCAGCGTAGCGCCGCAGGTGACGGCGGTTCGCATCGTGGGTGCGCCGCAATGCACCGAACTTGCCGTCGCACAGCTCGGCACCGTGGCCCGGTCTGGCGAACTGGCCAAACCCGTTCCGGTCAAAACCGTTCCCGCCAATGATACCAGCCTTGCCGCTGTCGCGGCGGCGTTGCCGTTGCTCGATCCGCGGCTCAGCTTTGCCAATTTCGTTTCCGGCCGCAGCAATGTGCTCGCGCTCAACGCGGCGCGGCGGATGGCGGCTGTTGACCGGCCGATGTTCAACCCGCTCTATCTCCAGTCGGGGACGGGGCAGGGCAAGACTCACCTGTTGCACGCCATCGCCCATGCCCATCTTGAGGTGAACCCCGCCGCTGCGATCATCATGATGTCGGCGGAAAAATTCATGCTCGAGTTCGTCACTGCGGTGCGCGGTAACGACATGCCGGCGTTCAAGGCGCGGTTGCGTGCGGCCGATCTGCTCATGATCGACGACCTCCAGTTCATCATTGGCAAGGGTTCCACACAGGAAGAATTGCTCCATACGATTGACGAGGTACTGGCCTCGGGCGGACGTCTGGCGGTGGCGGCGGATCGCGCGCCGCATCTGCTCGACGGAATCGATCCACGTCTGCTCTCGCGGCTTCAGGGCGGTCTTGTCGCCGAGATCGACGCGCCGGATCTTGAACTGCGCGAAGCGATCCTGCGGCATAAATGCGCGACCCATCATGAAGCGCATGTGCCGGATGAGGTGATTCGTTTCCTTGCAGCAAATTTCACCCGTAATATCCGTGAGCTGGAAGGCGCTCTTAACAAGATCCTGGCCTATGCCTCGCTGGCCGATGCGACGATCAGCCTCGATCTGGCGCGCGACCGGCTGGCCGAAAGCGCCCGTTCCAGCCGCGCCCGGATCAGCATCGACGACATCCAGCGCGCGGTCTGTGCGCATTACAAGCTCGACCGTATGGAGATGTCGTCCAAGCGCCGTGCCCGCGAGGTGGCCAGGCCGCGCCAGATCGCGATGTATCTCGCCAAGACGCTGACGCCGCGCTCCTATCCGGAAATCGGCCGCAAGTTCGGCGGCCGCGACCATTCGACCGTGATTCACGCAATCCGCACCATCGAAAGCCTGCGGGTGAGCGATCCTGCGATCGACAGCGATATCGATCGGATCCGCCGCGCGCTTGAGGTTTAGCCACGCACGCCTTTCAGCGAGACCAGCTTCCCAGTGAGGAAGGGTCAAGGATTCGCTCAACAATAAGGGCCTGATCCACCATCGGATCAGGCCCTTTTTCAATAGTTTATGTGCGGTTCTTACTTCTTCTTCGGCGCCACCGCGATCCGGACTTTCTCGCCGCTGTTGCCGGGGAAGCCGGTGAACATCGCGTCGATAAGGTTCGGCACCAGATGGGTGAGATCATTGTCGCGGCTCAAGGCCTCGGCCGATCCTTCGAACAGGCGTTCCTTGGAGCCCGTCCGCTCGATCTGCATGCCGAACTGGCTCTGATAGACCGTATAGGCACGAACGCTTGGACCCCAGCCCGAACCGTAAAGGAACGGATCGTTCCAGCCCATCATATAGGGTCGGCCATAATAGCCATAGGGGCCCCAATAGCTGCCATAACCCCAGGGACGGCCATAATAGGAGCGGCCCCACGGACCCCAGAAGGGATCATAATCATAGAAGCTGTCCCGCACCACGCGCTCGCGGCCCTTGTCGACACCATAGTCGATCTTGACCGTAAGGTCGGCGGCCGTGCCGGCAGCCGGACGATAACCGAGCGCCGTCATCTTCTGCGAGACAAGATCGGCATAGTGGCGGAACTCAAGCCCATTGGCCATATCGGGATTCGGCGCCGTCACCGTAAAGGTTTGTCCCTGCGCGGGCGGCATCTGCTGGAAACGCTGGACATTCGCCTGAAACGGCGTTGCGCACGCGCCCAGCGTCAGCAGGGCGAGCGGCGCGGCAGCCTTGGCAACCCGGCGCAATAGCGTAACGTTTGACATCTTCACTTACCTCCAAAGGCGGGTGTGCCCGCTTGGCTGATCTGTTCCTGCTCTCCCTCTCCCGTGCCCCGGCAGGCCGGACCGAAGGTGCTCAAAAGAAAACGCTCAGCGGCAACCCGTGATGGTGCATGCATAAGCATAAGGCGATGAATAGTGTTTGAACAGCGGTGAAGTGAAAATGAAAGCTTTGTTACAGCCCTGTGCGACCGCGGGGCCGGGTGGCGGAAAACAACGCGCCGCGGGCCGGTTTAAAAGTTACAAAAGACACAGGATGTAGCATTTTTTGTTCATGCACTCCTGTAACCTTTGGCGCTTTTTGCGGGGCAGCGCAGGGCCCTTGTCCAGATCGCCCGCACGGCTCGGCGAAGGAACCGGGAGCGTCTGCGATTCGCGTGTAAAGCAGCAACAGCAGCGTGTAGGACAGGATATTTCGTCCGGCGCAACATCGCAGTTATGGGCGTCCCGTATCCTTCCGCCGCAGAGTTTTGCCGCTCCCCGGAGGACGCGATGATTTACCCGAACAAACCCATCGCGTCCTGCACCGCCTTGAGACGGGGTTTTGCCAACGCGCGGGCGCGGGCGGCACCCTGTTCCAGCGCGGCGTCGATTGCGGCGTGGTCGGCGCGCAGTTCAACATACCGGGTGCGGATAGGACGCAAGGCTTCGACCAGCACCTCTGCGAGTGCAGGCTTGAACGCGCCGAAGCCCTGCCCGGCAAAGCGGGCGCAGACCTGATCGGCGCTTTCGCCCGACAGTGCGGCATAGATGCCGACAAGGTTCTTCGCTTCGGGGCGGTCGGCGAGTTCGGCATAGGTGGCGGGGAGCAGTTCGGGGTCGCTCTTGGCTTTCTTGACCTTTTGCGCGATCGCATCGTCATCGTCGCTCAAGTTGATCCGCGCCATGTCGGAAGGGTCCGACTTCGACATTTTGGCGGTGCCGTCGCGCAGGCTCATGATCCGCGCGGCGGTCGGCGGAATCATCGGTTCGGGCTGGACGAAGAGATCAACGCCATAATCCTGGTTGAACTTGATCGCGATGTCGCGCGCCAGTTCGAGATGCTGCTTCTGGTCGTCGCCGACCGGTACATGGGTGGCGTTATAGAGCAGCACGTCGCCGGCCATCAGCACGGGATAGGTATAAAGGCCGACGCTCGCGCCTTCGCGATTCTTGCCCGATTTTTCCTTGAACTGGGTCATGCGGTTGAGCCATCCGACCCGGGCGACACAAGACAGCAGCCACGCCATCTCGCTATGTTCGGGGACGCGGGTCTGGTTGAACAGGATCGACTTTTCGGGGTCGATACCGCAGGCGATGAGCGCGGCGGTCATATCGCGCACATTCTGGCGCATCTCGTCCGCGCTGTTGAACAGCGTGATCGCATGAAGGTCGGCGAGGAAGAACAGGCAGTCATGCCCCTTGGCAGCAAGATCGTCCTGCATTTCGGCCCACTGCTTGATCGCCCCCAGATAATTGCCGAGGTGGAGATTGCCGGTAGGCTGGATGCCGGAGACGACGCGCATGGAGGATCAGCTTTCTTCAGTGGCTGGAGGGGTGGCGGCAGGGGCAGGCTGGCGACGCAGCGCGGCCTTGAGTTCGCCTAGCGTATAGGCGCGGAAAGCGAAAGTGGCGATGATGTAGACGACGAGCCCGATGCCGACGAGGATCGACAGCGCGATGACCCGGGCGGCAAGGGGACCGGTCATCCAGGGCACGGCATAAGGGTTGAGGAACCACAAGGCGACGCCCATTGCGGCGGCTGCGAGCATGATCCGCAGCGCCTTGCCGGTGAAACGGCCATCAAAGCGGAACTGGCCGCGCCGGTGGAGCACCCAGTAAAGCAGGGCGAAATTGACCCAGGCGGCAATGGCGGTCGAGATGGCGATGCTTTCGACGCCCTGCTTCAGGACAAGGATGAACAGGAGGTTGAGCCCGAGATTGACCAGCATCGCGACGAGCGCAATTCGCACCGGGGTTTTCGTATCGGTGCGCGCATAGAAGCCCGGCGTCAGCACCTTGATGAGGACATAGGCCGGAACGCCATAGGAAAAGGCGGCGAGCACGGCGGCGGTGCCGGCGGTGTCGCGGGGCAGGAAGTGACCATGTTCGAACACACCGCGCACGATCGGGAAAGCGGATACGACCAGCGCGACCGCTGCCGGTAGCGAGAGAAACAGCGCCAGTTCCATCGCGCGATTCTGCTGGGTCTTGGCCTCCTCTTCATAGCCGCCGCCGATGAGGCGCGACAGGCTGGGCAGGATCACGGTCCCGATGCCGATGCCGATCAGGCCGAGCGGGAGCTGGTTCAGCCGGTCGGCATAGTAGATATAGCTGATCGCCCCTTGCGCGAGGAATTGCGCGGCGAGCGCGGTCGAAATGACAAGGTTGATCTGGATGGCGCCCTGTCCGATGGCCGCAGGACCGATCAGCCGCAGCATCTCCCTGACCTTGGGGCTGAGCTGGGGCCGTTGCAGCCGCAAACGCACCCCGGCACGCACGCACGACCACCATAACCACGCAAGCTGGAGCACGCCCGAGACGGTCACCGCGATGGCCTGGACATACACTGTCTCCTCCGGGCTGTCGCCGTGGAAGAAGATGAGCGCAATGATCATGCAGATGTTGAGCAGGATCGGTGCGGCGGCATTGACCCAGAAGCGGTTGAGGCTGTTGAGGATGCCGCCGAGCAGGCTGACGACCGAGATCAGCGCGAGATAGGGGAAGGTGATGCGGGTGAGGTTGACAGCAAGGTCGAACTTCGCCGGGCCTCCATCGGGAAAGCCGCCGGTGATCGCATAGACGATCCACACCGCAGCCGCGATGAAGATGAGGGTGAAAAGGATCAGGAACGGAAGCAGCGCGGAGAGCACCTGGCTCGCGAATGCGATCGCCTTGGCATGGCCGCTGCCTTCTTCCTCTGCATCGCCTTCGGCCATGGTGCGGTTGAACAGCGGCACGAACACGGCCGCGAACGCCCCTTCGGCAAACAGCGCGCGGAACATGTTGGGAAGCCGCCAGGCGACCTGAAAGGCGTCGGAGGCAAGCCCTGCACCGACATAGCTCGCCGCGAGCATGTCGCGGGCAAGCCCCGCGACGCGGCTGATGAGGGTCAGCCCGCCAATGGTTCCGGTGGCCTTGATGAGGTTCATGTCAGCCGCTGCGCCGGTGCGACAAAGGGGCGGGGCATCCGCCTGAGCGGACGCCTGGCGCCGGTCTCAGGCGTTGCCCGCAGAGGCGTCTTCGCCCGCGCCTTGCTGCTCCTGCATCGCTTCCTGCTGCTGCACATACATGCCGGCAAAGTCGATCGGATCGAGCAGCAGCGGGGCAAAGCCGCCGTCGCGCACGGCATCGGCGACCACGCGGCGGGCGAAGGGGAACAGGATGCGGGGGGCTTCGGCCAGCATGAATGCCTGGATCTGGTCCTCGGGCACGTTACGGATGCCGAACAGTCCGGCGTAGGACAAATCGACGATGAATGCCTTGCCTTCCGGATGGGTGGCGGTGATGTCGATCTTAAGGACCGATTCATGCACGTCTTCACCGACCTGCTGGGTGCCGATGTTGAACTGGATGTCAACCTGTGGCTGGCTGGTCCACTGGAACACCACGGGCGCCGACGGATTTTCGAACGACAGGTCCTTCACATATTGCGAGATGAGGCCGATGGCGGGCGCACTGTCTTCGCCATTGGGGAGGGGAGCATTTTGCGGAAGTTCGTCGGCCATGATGGTTCCAAGTCTTTCTGTTACGGGATCGGATTGTTTCAAGGAAGCCTTGCGCCCGGAGGCGATATGTGAGGCGCGATTATCAGGAGCCTGCGCGCTTCACAACAAAAAGGGGCATGATACCGAAAAAATGCCGCATATTCATCTTGCGGAAACCGCCATCGACCTAAGTTCATTTGAAACATGGCAACACATTGCCTATGTAGGCGTTGAAACGCTGAAACAGGCGGTACAGCCGACTCCGGCCGACGCGCGTCGGAAGGGCTGTGAATCGGGCAGGGACGACCTGCCAGGACGGGAAAAAGGCGGACATGAGCGGTACCATCATCATCCTTGCAGCACTGGCGGCCTTCCTCGGCTTTCGCCTTTATACGCTGCTCGGCAAGCGCACCGGCCACGAACAGGAATTGCCGCGCGGTGATGTTCGTCCCGAAGAGCGGACGGTGCCCCCGATTGCCCGCCCGGTACCTGAAGCCGGCCCGCTTGCGCCAAACGCCGGCTTTGCGCCGGCCGAGATGGTCTACGAGCCGGCGGCCGAGCGCGGCATCCGCGATATTCTTTCGGCCGACCGCAATTTCAGCGTCGGCCAGTTCCTCGATGGCGCCAAGGCTGCTTATCGCATGATCCTCGAGGCCTATTGGAAGGGCGACAAGGAGACGCTGCGCGCGCTGACCGACGAGGACACGTTCGCCGCTTTCTCCGAAGCGATCGCCGATCGCGACGCGCGCGGCGAAAGGCTCGATAACCGTTTGGTCGCGATCGAAAACGCGATCATCAGCGATGCCGAGCTTTATCGCGGCCTGGCCCGTATTACCGTCCGGATCGACGCCGATATCGCGGCGGTGACGCGCGACAAGGATGGCAAGGTGCTGGCCGGCTCGCTCACCGATGCCGTCGAAACGCATGATGTGTGGACCTTCTCCCGCAACATTTCGGATCGCGATCCAAACTGGAAGCTTGACGAAACCGACGAGGCCTGATTCAGCTGACGCCCTTGAAGATTACGCGAAAAGGGCATGGCATGAGGACGGAATATATCAGGACGGCACGATTGCTTGGCGCCGGGCTCCTGTCGCTCGCATTGGCAGCCTGTGCCGCGGTTCCGCCTGCCCCGCAGCCGGTGCCGCCGCCGTCCGGAGCGCCGGAAACACCGGCTCCCGCACCTGCCACGCCGCCCGCGCCCGCCACGCCGCCTGCACCCGCCAATGCGCGCGAGGCCGGGGTTTTTGCAGCGCAGGATTTTGACGCCCTGGGTGTGACCGCCGAAAAGGCGAGCGCTGCGCTCAATGCGTTCGCGGTGAGCTGCCCGGCCTTGCTGCGGCGCACCGATACCAGCGGTCTTACCCAGAATGCGGACTGGAACGCGGCCTGCGCGGCGGCCAAAGCCTATGGCGGCGATGCGCGCGAGTTTTTCCGCGGCTATTTCACGCCCGTCCGGATCGGCGAGGGCAAGGCGTTCGCGACCGGATATTTCATTCCGGAAATTGCCGGATCGCGCACGCGCCGCCCGGGCTATGACACGCCGATCTACAAGGCTCCACCCGATATCGTCCGCGTCGATCTCGGCCTGTTCGAGGAGGAATGGAAGGGCAAGCGCATCAGCGGGCGCGTGGCGGATGGGAAATTTGTTCCCTATTACAGCCGCGCGGATATCGTGAACGGCGTGCTGGCGGGCAAGGGCCTGGAACTCGCATGGGCCGCCGATCCGGTCGAACTCTTCTTCCTCCACATCCAGGGCTCGGGCAATTTGCGGCTGCCCGATGGGTCGATCATGCGGATCGGCTATGATGGTGGGAATGGCCGGGATTATGTCGGGATCGGCAAGCTGCTCAAGGATCGCGGCGAGCTGGGCCCCGGCCAGACGTCGATGCAGGGCATCATGGACTATTTGCGCGCGGACCCGGTGCGCGGCGCAAAAGTCATGGACGAAAACAAGAGCTATATTTTCTTCCGCGAGTTGAAGGGCAATGCCGTCGGTGCGATCGGAACCGAGGTGATCGGCCGCGTCACGGTGGCGGCGGATCCCAAATTCATCCCGCTCGGCGCGCCGATATGGCTCGACCTTGATCGTAACGAAGCCGACGGGCTGTGGGTGGCGCAGGACACCGGCGGCGCGATCAAGGGGGCGAACCGGGTCGATACCTTCTGGGGCACCGGGGCGGAGGCACGGACGATCGCAGGCGGGATGAGCGGGCGCGGCAGCGGGTTGATCCTGCTGCCCAAGGCCGCTGCGGCGCGGCTGCTCGCTGCTCCGCAACCGTGAAATGACAGTCGCATCCCGTGAAGCCGCCGCGCGGCCTTGATCCGGAAGAAAAGGCGCAGTGGCGGCGCGTTGCCGAGACGGTGACGCCGCTTGCAGGCCGCCGACGCCGTGACGCCGTGGCCGAGCCGGAGCGGATCGCTGCCCCCGCCGCGCCGCGAACGCCCGCGCCGCCACGTCCCGTCCAGCCGATGACACCGGTAGAATGGACCGTCGGGAGCAAGGCGCGCCATCCGCACGGCGCCTCGAGTCTTATTTCCACCGGCCATGCCCATTCTTCTGCGCACCCGATGCAGCCCGGCAATGCCACTCTCGATGGCGGCTGGGACCGGCGCTTCCGCAGGGGCGCCATCCGGCCCGAACGCAGTATCGATCTTCACGGCTATACACTCGATCAGGCGCACGCACTGCTTGAGCGCGCGCTTGCGGACGCGATTGCCGATGATCTCCGCGTTCTGCTCGTGGTGACCGGCAAGGAGCGGCCGGATCATGACCGTCACGCAGACGCGCCCCACCGCCGCCGCGGCATCATCCGCGCCTCGATCGCTGACTGGCTGGTTCATTCCCGCCACGCACCGATGATTGCGGGTGTGCGCAATGCGCATCCGCGTGATGGCGGCCACGGCGCGCTCTATGTAATTTTACGTCGAAAACGCCGCTGACTTCGATCGTTTATTTCGGCGAAAGCGGTGAATTTTCAGGGGTTTCTTAACCATTGTCCGGCATATCGTGGTCCGGCGGCAGCATCGTTCTGACGTCCCGCCTGCACAGACATTCATTGTGCGGTTAATATCTGAGGAAGCACGCGTTGCTGCGAGACCGTTTCATCATTTTCTCCGCCGTAGGCCTTGCAATGGCGACGGCGATGATGGTGGTCATGGGCCGCGATGACATATTCGAAAAACCCATTTACGTCGTCAAATGGATTGGCCTTGCGGTCTTTTCCGGACTGGCCTCGGCGGTGGTTGCCGACTGGCTGATGCGCGCCAAGGAAACCGCGCTGGTTGCGGCAGTTGATCGTCTTACGTCCGGCGCACAAGGCGATCTCAGCGCTGCCGTGCCGGAAACGGTTGTCCAGCAATTGCCGCAGCTTGGCTCGGCCATGTCGCAGCTGTTCCGCCATTATGAAAGCGCCATGGACAAGGTGCAGACACTGGCGCTTTATGATCCCGTCACCGGGCTTGCCAACCGCACCCATTTCTACCGCCAGGTTGAAAAGATGATCGAGCAGGGATCGAAGCGGGGCGTGGGGACGATGTTCTTCATCGACCTTGATGGTTTCAAGGCGATCAACGACCTGTTTGGCCATGCGGTCGGGGATCAACTGCTGCAGCGCGTAGCCACCCGGCTCAAGGGACTGGTGCTCGCAAGCGAAGGCTTTCCATCCGATGAAACCGTGATCGCGCGGCTCGCGGGGGACGAATTTGCCGTTTATTGCCAGAATGCCATCAGCATCGAGCTGGCGCATAAGACGGCGCGTTTCTTCGTGGAAAATCTGGGCCTTCCCTATGAGATCGACGGGCAGTTGCTTGAAGTCGGCGCTTCGCTCGGGGTCAGCCATTATCCCAAGGATGGCGAAACGCTGGCGGCACTGCTGCGGACGGCCGACGTTGCCATGTATCATGCCAAGAGCAATGGACGCGGCCGTGTCGAAGTCTACTCCGCGACGCTCGCCGACCAGTTGCATAACCGGGCAACATTGGAACAGGATCTGCGCATCGCTCTCGATGCACGGCGGCTGCACATATTGTATCAGCCGCAATATGATATCCAGAGCGGCGCAGTGGCTGGCCTTGAAGCGCTGGTCCGCTGGCAGCATCCGGTCAAGGGTCTGCTGACGCCGGCCGAATTTGTGCCGCTCGCGGAAGATACCGGGCTTATCGTCAAGATGGGCCAGATCATCCTCGAGGAGGTGTGCAGCGTAATTTCCGGCTGGCGTGCGCAGGGAATCGCCTGCCGCGTCGCGGTCAACATCTCGTCACGCGAGATCGCCCAGCCGGAATTTTTCAAGCGGCTGACCGAACTTATGGACCTGCATGACGTGCCGGGCCAGGCGCTCGAACTGGAAATGACCGAAACGCTTGCGATGGAACTGCCCAGGGAGTTGCTCGACGAGCTTCAGCTGCTGCGCCGGCGCGGGATGTCGATTGCGATCGACGATTTCGGCACCGGCTATTCCAACCTGTCGCGGCTCAAGGAACTGCCCATCGACCGGGTCAAACTGCACCAGAGCCTCACCAGCGATCTGCTCCATTCGGAAAATGCGCGTACGGTTTGCAATGCTGTCGTCAGCCTTGCGCATGGGCTAGGCTTTACCGTGATTGCCGAAGGGGTGGAAACGTCCGAACAGCTGGAGTTGCTGAAGATACTCGGCTGCGACAATGCGCAAGGCTATGTGCTCGCGAGCCCGATGTCGGAAGAGGCCGCGCGCCAGCTGCTCGTCACCTTCGGCGGCGGTCAGGAGCCGGCCGGTGAAAGCGCGGCGATAGCGATCCTGCGATAGATTTCCACCAGCTGCTGAAGATCGGGGATCGCAACCGCTTCGTCGAGCTTGTGCATCGTCGCGTTAACCAGCCCGAATTCGACGACCGGCACGATGTTGGTCAGATAGCGCGCGTCCGACGTGCCGCCGCTGGTCGACAGTTCGGGTTCGATGCCGGTGACATCCTTTATTGCGGCCGCGATCATCGTCGAAAAATCGCCCGGCGGGGTGAGGAAGGCCTCGCCTGAAATCTTGGCCTCGACCTCGGCACGCGGTTCGATGTCGTGGACCGTTGCGCGGATCATCGCCGCCAGCGCCTCGCCCGAATGAAGATCGTTGAAACGGATCGACAGCCGCGCCTTGGCGACCGAGGGGATGACGTTGGTCGCATGGTTGCCGACGTCGATGTCGGTGATTTCGATGTTCGACGGCTGGAACCATCCGGTGCCATCATCGAGCCGGATGCCGCCGATGCGTGCGAGCATCCGGACCAGCTTCGGGATCGGGTTGTCGGCGAGGTGCGGATAGGCGACATGGCCCTGCGTGCCGGGCACGCTGATCCAGATATTGACCGAGCCACGCCGCCCGATCTTCATCATGTCGCCCAGCCGGTTGACCGAGGTGGGCTCACCGACAAGGCAGAGGTCGGGTTTGACGCCGGCCTTTTCCATATGGCCCATGATTGCCAGTGTGCCGTGGACGGCGGGGCCTTCCTCGTCGCCGGTGATGAGGAGCGAAAGCGTGCCCGCCTCGCGCGGAATATCGGCAATCGCGGCGACATAGGCGGCGATCGCGCCCTTCATGTCGACCGCGCCGCGACCGTAAAGAAGTTCGCCCTTGCGCTCCGCCTTGAACGGATCGCCGGACCAGCCATCGCCGGCCGGAACGACATCGAGATGCCCGGCGAACGCGAAATGGCGGCTGCCTTCGGGGCCATGCCGCACGGCGAGCAGATTTTCGACCGGACCGTCGGGTTCGCCGCCATCGACGGTGCGCAGCACCTCGAACCCCAGCGGCAGCAGCATGTCCTCCAGCACGTCGAACACAGCGCCGCGCGCGGGCGTGACGCTTTTGGCCTCGATCAGCGCGGAGGTGAGCGCGAGCGTGTCGATTGCAGATGTCATGCTGCCCGCCTAAACGGATGGCCACAAAAAGCAATATTGCGGGAAACAGCCATGCCGAAACTTGACCTTGCGGCCATCGAACAGACTAACAGGACGGGCTATCCCGCCCCTTATAGCGATGCGGTCGAAGGGCGCTGGTATCGCCGCCTCGCACCCGCTGGCGGCATCGGCGATTTCGGCGCGAGTCATGTGGTGCTGAAGCCGGGTGCCTGGTCGGCGCAGCGCCACTGGCACCAGGGGGAGGATGAAATGGTCGTCATGCTGTCGGGCGAAGCGGTGCTGGTTGACGGCAATGGCCGCACGCCCATGCGCCCGGGCGATATCGCCGCTTTTCCCAAGGGCGACGGCAACGGCCATTGTCTCGTCAATGAAAGCGCTGCCGATTGCGTCTATGTCGCGATCGGCAGACCGGCGGCGAGCGATTGCCATTACCCCGACATCGACATGCACCTGACCCACGGCCGCGGTTTTCACCGCAAGGATGGCGGCGATTTTTGATGGGAGCAGGGGTGGACTGGCTGGGCTTCGCGCTCGCCATATTGCTGATCGAACTGACGCCAGGTCCGAACATGGCCTGGCTTGCCGCCCTGACGCTGGGGGAGGGCAAACGGTCCGGCTTGTCGGCGACCGCAGGCGTAGCGATTGGCCTCCTCGTCAACGGTTTTGTCGCCGCGGTAGGCGTCGCGGCGCTGGTCGCGGCGGAACCGCGGCTGATGCAGGCAATGCGATGGGCCGGGATGCTGTTCCTGCTGTGGCTGGCATGGCAGGCGTGGCGCGATGCGGGAGAGGCGTCGCAGGTCCGGCGGCAAGATCCGCGCTCTTCGGTGCGTCACTTCCTCGCCGGGCTCGTCACCAACCTGCTCAACCCCAAGGCGCTACTGTTCTATGTGGTGCTGATCCCGCAATTCCTGCACCAGCAGGCACCGACGATTGTGGAGGCATTCTCGCTCACGCTGGTGAGCGTCTGCATCGCAACCGCAGTGCATCTCGCGATCGTGCTGATGGCGGGCAAGGCGCACGACTGGCTCGACGATCCGGCAAAGACGCGGACGGTGCGGCGCGTGCTGGCGCTGGTGCTTGTCGGCGTGGCGATCTGGTTCGCGAGCGGAACGGCGCTGCCGGTCTCGGCCTGAGCCCAAAATTTTCGTTCTTCAGGTCTTCTCCGGCTTTTCAAACTTCTCGATGACCCATTCCTCTTCTTGCGCGCCTGCAATCCAGTCCTGCATCCACGGGTGCTGGATGACCGCCTGCATATAGGCGGCAGCGAAGGCGGGAACCGGAACGGAGTAGGTGATGAGCCGGGTCACCACAGGCGCGAACATGATGTCGGCCGCGCCGAACGGGCCGAACAGGAACTCGCCTTCGCCTTCATGCCGCGCGCGCGCCTGCGCCCAGAGCTGGAGGATGCGGTTGATTTCGGCGACGACTTCTTCTGATAGCGGGGCAGGCGGATAGATTTGGCGCACATTCATGCTGTGCTCGCGCCGGAGGGCGGCGAAGCCCGAATGCATTTCCGCCGCCATCGATCGCGCCATTGCGCGCGTCGCCACATCCTCCGGCCAGAACAGCTTGGTTTCGGTCTTTTCTTCAAGATATTCGATGATCGCGAGGCTGTCCCAGACGACGATGTCATCGCCATCCCACAGGATCGGGACCTTGCCCGAAGACGGGGCGAATTCGTCGCCTTCGCGCCGCCTGTCCCATTCGTCATTGTAGAGCGGAACGACGACCTCCTCGAACGGAAGCCCCGATTGCTTGCACGCGAGCCAGCCGCGCAAGCTCCAGCTTGAATAAGCCTTGTTGCCGATAAACAGTTTCATGAGCCGGGGTTTAAGCAGCCCCGGCCCGTTTAGTCGAGAGTGCGCGCGATTATTTCTTCGGCGCCCGGCGCAGTTCGGGGTGGAGCGAGGCGCCGAGGATATGGTCGGAGCCGTGCACCACATGGTCGGCCGATTGCACGATCAGCGGATCGGGCGGCGTGACGACATGGAGATCCTTGCCCGGATAATCGATCGAGTTGAGGAAATGCAGCATGCAGTTGAGACGCGCGCGCTTCTTGTCGTTCGACTTGATGATGATCCAGGGCGCGTCGGCGGTATCGGTATAGAAGAACATCGCTTCCTTCGCTTCGGTATAGTCATCCCAGCGCGACAGGCTTGCCTCGTCGATGGGGGAGAGTTTCCAGCGTTTCAGCGGGTCGGTCTTGCGCGCTTCAAATCGGGCCTTCTGTTCGTCCTGCGTCACCGAGAACCAGTATTTGTAGAGCCGGATGCCCGACCGCACCAGCATCCGTTCGAGTTCGGGCGTCTGGCGCATGAATTCGAGATATTCGTTCGGCGTGCAGAACCCCATGACGCGTTCGACGCCTGCGCGGTTATACCAGCTGCGGTCATAGAATACCATTTCACCGGCGGTCGGCAGCCGTTCGATATAGCGCTGGAAGAACCATTGGCCGCGTTCGCGCTCGCTTGGCTTGTTGAGCGCAACGACGCGGGCGAAGCGCGGATTCAGATGCTCCATATAGCGTTTGATCGTGCCGCCCTTGCCGGCGGCATCGCGGCCTTCGAACAGGATGACGAATTTCTGCCCGGTATCCTGCGCCCACAGCTGCACCTTGAGCAGTTCGGCCTGAAGCTTGGCCTTCTTCGCTTCATAAGAGCGCCGCGACATCGGCGTTTCATAAGGATAGAGGCCGCTTTCATAAGCCGTGCGGCGGGTGTCGGGCGATACCACCGGGAACTGCGTCACCGCGCCGGTCAGCCCATCGCCAAGGCTGGCAATCTGCGCAACGGTGCAGGTTTCGACGGTTTTTTCGGCAATGGGCCGAGCCGGAGCGGTCGCGGCTGGCGCTTTGCTGGCGGCCGCCGTCGCGCTTGCAGGGGGCTTTCCGGCCGCCGCTGTGCCTGTAGCGAGCTTGTTGGCAGCGGGCTTGCTGGCAGCCGGCTTGGCGGCTGGCGCGCTCTCATTAGCGGAGGCGGGCTTGGCGGGTTTGGCCGGGGGGGTGGTGGGGGTATCCATCATCTTGCTCCAATGCTGCTCTATTGTTGGCCATGCCTTGGGGGGCGCGCGACTCGCACGCATTGATGATTGTCAAAAAAACGAAATAAATCGAGCCCTCTACCCGCGTTTATGGCCGACAGGTGGATGCGGTGTCAGGATTCGGCGGCCTCGAGCACGGCGGCGCGCAGTTCAGCCATGCCGAAGCCGGTTTCCGATGACGTCGCAAGGATAAGCGGATGCGCGGCGGGGCGGGTCTTGGCTTCCGCTTCGGTGCGCTGCCGGACCGCGTCAAGCTCGGTCGGCTTGATCTTGTCCGCCTTGGTGAGAACGAGATGGTACACCACGGCGGCTTCATCGAGCATCTTCATGATCTCGCGGTCGACATCCTTGATGCCGTGGCGGCTGTCGATGAGCACCAGCGTGCGCTTCAGCACCTGCCGCCCGCGCAAATAGTCATTGATGAGGAAACGCCATTTCTTCACCAGATCCTTTGGCGCCTTGGCGAAACCATAGCCCGGCATATCGCACAGGCGGAAATGCGGCGGATCACCGATGTCGAAGAAGTTGAGTTCCTGTGTCCGCCCGGGCGTGTTCGAGGTGCGGGCAAGGCCGTTGCGGTTGGTGAGCGCGTTGAGCAGCGACGATTTGCCCACGTTGGAGCGCCCCGCAAAGGCGACTTCGGGGGCGGTGGGATCGGGCAGAAACTGGAGTGCGGGCGCCGATTTCAGGAACGCGACCGGACCCGCAAACAGTTTGCGGGCCCGTTCGATCATCTCTTCATCATGACCAGGCGCGTTCACTTCTTGCGCTTCTTGGAACTGATCGTAGTGGCCGGCGTGCCGGGCTTCGGCCCTTCATGCGTAACCAGTTCTGTGAGCGGCTCGCGCAGCTGCGGATACTGATTGTAGAGCCATTTCTGCTGCGCGATGGTGAGGATGTTCGAGGTGATCCAGTAGAGCAGCAGCCCGGCCGCGAACGGCGCCATCACGAACATCATCATCCACGGCATGATCGAGAAAATCTGCTGCTGGATCGGGTCCAGCTGTGCCGGATTGAGCTTGAACTGCAGCCACATGGTCACGCCAAGGAGCAAGGCGAGAATGCCGATACCGAGGAAGGCGGGCGGGGTAAAGGGCAGCAGGCCGAACAGGTTGAGGATGTGAAGCGGGTCGGGTGCACTCAAATCCTTGATCCACAGTGCGAACGGCTGGTGACGCATCTCGATCGAGACCATCAGCACCTTGTAGAGCGCGTAGAAGACGGGGATCTGGATGAGGATGGGGAGGCAGCCCGCCAGCGGATTGATCTTCTCGTCCTTGTAGATCTTCATCATCTCCTGCTGGAGACGCGGTTTGTCGTCCTTGTACTTTTCCTGGATCGCCTTCAGCTTGGGCTGGACGATGCGCATATGCGCCATCGAGTGAAACTGTTTCTGCGCGATCGGGAACATCAGGCCGCGCACGATGAAGGTCAAAAGGATGATCGCGACGCCAAAATTGCCCACCATGTTGAACAGCCAGTGGAGGACATAGAAGATCGGCTTTTCGAACCAGTAGAACCAGCCCCAGTCGGTCGCGCGGTCGAGCTTGGCGATGCCCGGCGCGCTGGTGTAGGCGTCGAGTACCGGGGTTTCCTTTGCGCCGGCAAAGATCATGCTCTGGCTTGACGCCATCTTTCCGGGCGCGACGATAGTCTGGTTGCCTGCGAAATTGGCCTGGTAGAGTTTCTTGCCGCCGAGCCCGTCCGTGGCGCGGAAGGCGGTATTGACCTTGGCGTTCTGGGCCGGAATTACGGCCGCCAGCCAATATTTGTCGGTAAAACCGATCCACCCCCCGGTTGAGGCCTTGCCGACGCCGGTCGCACCGGCTGCATCGACATCCTTGTAATTGACGTCATAATTGGCTGCGCCGTCGAACACGCCCATCGGGCCGATATGAATCGTCCAGCTGTCCGGGTCCTTGGGGATGCCGAGGCGGTTGACATAGGAATAGGGTGCGACCGCGACCGGGCCTGCGCCATTGTTCGACGCCTTCTGGGTGACGGTGAAAAGATAGTTGGCGTCAACCTTGAGGTCGATCTGGAACAGCTGGCCCTGACCGTTATTCCATGACAGCGTAACCGGGCTCGATGGGGTCAGCTTGCTGCCGCTTGCGCTCCAGACACTGTTGGCATCCGGCAGGACAACGCCTTCGCCGCTCCAGCCGAGGCCAGCAAAATAGCTCTGATTGGTCCCGCCCGGCGCGAACAGGCGGACATTGGGCGAATTCCTGTCGAGCGTTTCGCGATATTTGGTGAGAACCAGATCGTCGATCCGCGCGCCGGTGAGGTTGATCGAGCCTTTGAGCGCAGGGGTTTCGATTGCAATACGGTTGCCGCCATTGCCGAGCGCCTGCTGCAGTGGCACCGCCTTCTGGACTGCCGCGGCGGGCGCCGCCGGGGCTGCGCCGGGAACGGTTGCAGTTGGACCGGCTTTGTCCGTTGCTGCCGGCTTTTCGGCCAGCTGCGGGAAGAATTTGGGCGCAAGGAACTGCCAGCCGAGCAGGATCGCCGCGGTCAGCACCAGCGTCAGGATAAGATTCTTGCTGTCTTCCTTCACCAAATTCGTCCTTCAATAATCATGGCTACGGCCTTGCGCGCCGCTGTTCTGGCCGCGCTGCCGGGTCAGTTCAAATGCTCACGGGACCGGATCATAACCGCAGCCCCCCCAGGGATGGCAGCGCAATATCCGTTTTAGCCCCAGCCAGCCACCCTTAAACGGCCCATATTTCATCACCGCTTCAATCATATATTGCGAGCAGCTTGGCATATAGCGGCACGAGGGCGGAATGAGGCGCGAGGGACCCCATTGCCACAGCCTGGCGACCGCGATCAGGAGCAGGGCCAGCGGATTGCGCGGAAGCGGCGCACTCATGGCCGCGCCGCCCGCTTGAGCGCGCCTTTGAAATCCGCCCGCAATGCCGAAAAATCCCGCTCGATCGCAGTCTGACGGCCGATCAGCACATGGTCCGCCCCGGAAATGCCATAGCGCGGCAACAGTTCGGCGGCGAGCGCCCGGTAGCGGCGTTTCATCCGGTTGCGCACGACGGCGTTGCCGATCTTCTTGGTCACGGTGATGCCAAGGCCTGCAGCCGGGTCGCCATCGTTGCGAGGGTGGACAAGCAGGAGCATGCCGGGAGAGGGGAAGCGTCGCCCTTTGTTGGCGGCGAGAAATTCGCGCCGGGCGCGCATCTTGCGAATCACCAAAGCGGGGCTTGCACCGGCAGGCCCCGCATCAGCAGCTTGGGTGGGGTTCACACCGCCAGAAGGGGCGGGCGAAGGCATGGGTTCAGCTTGGGTCGGCCGGATGGCGCGAGATCAGGCCGAAAGAACCTTGCGGCCGCGCGCGCGGCGGGCACGGATGACCTTGCGGCCGCCCGGGGTTGCCATACGGGCGCGGAAACCGTGGCGACGGGCACGCACGAGATTGCTGGGTTGGAAAGTGCGCTTCATCGCGAATTCCTCAAATCAAAACGTCAAAAAAGATAAAGGCCGCTCACCCATCCGGGTCCGGCGGCCGCCACGGGAGGCGCGATTAGGCAGATTCTTGGTAAAAGTCAACAGCGCAGAAGACGGTTCAAGGCCGTCAGACCGCGCCGTTGCCACCTTCTTTGGCGATCCGGGTGCGGCGCTTGTAGCTTTGCCGCCTGAGACCCCAGTCGGCCCAGTCGCCATGTTTGGGCCAGCGCCGCTTGAAGTGGACATAGCGCCGCTTCGCCCAGCGCGAATTCTGCAGCACCAGCGCCAGACCCAGCGCAAACACGACCACACCGCCCGGGCCGGGAACGATGCCGACGAGCGGCGCGATCCCGATCAGCACAAGGCCGACAACCAGCAGGCAAAGCCTGACCGTCCCGTTCTGCCGCCAATTATCATACCATGCGCGCATGACCGGAAGGTGGGAAATCGGGCGCGCTCCGGCAAGGGCAATAAAGAGCAAGGACAGAAAATTCGTCTCGACTCCGGGGCGGATGGGCGTATACAAGAGAACAAACAGGGAATATTGAGCGCGCCGGAAAGGGGCAAATTTGGTCGCGATCGTTCAAACTGCCGCCTATCTGGGGCTGGAAGCGCGCAGCGTCGAAGTTCAGTGTCAACTGACGACCGGTGTGCCGGCGTTCAGCGTGGTCGGCCTTGCCGACAAGGCGGTGGGTGAAAGCCGCGAACGGGTGCGCGGGGCGATTGCATCGCTTGGCCTCAGCTTTCCGCCGAAGCGCGTGACGGTCAACCTGTCGCCTGCCGATCTGCCCAAGGAGGGCTCGCATTATGATCTGCCGATCGCGCTCGCCCTGCTTGGTGCGATGGGCGTGATCGATGCCGAAACGCTGCGCAGTTATCTTTTTGTCGGCGAACTCGGGCTTGATGGCCGGATCGCGCCGTCGCCCGGCGTGCTGTTGGCAGCGCTGCACGCCAGCGAGCGCGAGATGGGACTGGTCTGCCCGGCATCGCAGGGCGCCGAAGCGGCCTGGGCGGGGCAGGTCGAAGTCATTGCCGCGCCCGACCTGCTTTCGCTCCTCAACCATTTCCGGGGGCAAGGCCGCCTCGCGCCGCCCGAGCCCGGACGCATGGAAGAGCCAGTGGTTTCAACTGACCTGCGGCAGGTGAAGGGGCAGGAGGTCGCCAAGCGCGCGCTGGAGATCGCTGCCGCTGGCGGGCATAACCTCCTGATGTGTGGCCCGCCGGGCGCGGGCAAGAGCCTGATGGCATCCTGCCTGCCCGGCATCCTGCCCGGCCTGACGCCGGCCGAAGCGCTTGAGGTTTCGATGGTGGCGAGCGTTGCCGGGACGCTGGATGGCGGGAGGCTGATCCGTACCCGGCCTTTTCGTGCGCCGCATCACAGCGCCTCGATGCCCGCACTGGTCGGCGGCGGGCTCAAGATCAAGCCGGGGGAGGTCAGCCTTGCGCATCTCGGCGTGTTGTTTCTCGATGAATTGCCGGAGTTTCAACGCGCCGCCCTCAACAGTTTGCGCCAGCCGCTCGAAACCGGCGAGGTCAGTGTCGCGCGCGCCAACAGTCATGTCACTTTCCCGGCGCGCGTGCAGCTGGTCGCGGCGATGAATCCTTGCCGCTGCGGGCATCTGGGCGACCCGGCACTCGGCTGTTCGCGCGCGCCGCGCTGCGCCGCCGATTATCAGGCCAAGGTGTCGGGACCGTTGCTCGACCGGATTGATCTGCATGTCGAGGTGGAGGCGGTGACCGCGGCCGATCTTGGGCTGCCGCCACCCGCCGAAGGGTCCGCCGAGGTGCGGGTGCGGGTCGCAGCGGCGCGGGACCGGCAAACGGCGCGCTACGGCGAGGAGGGGCCGCGGACCAATGCCGAAATCGACGGTAAATGGCTGGAAGAACACGCGATGCCAGACGAGCCGGGACGCCAGTTGCTCGCGCAGGCCGCCGAAGCGATGCGATTGTCAGCGCGCGGCTATACGAGGGTGCTGCGTGTCGCCCGCACTATCGCGGACCTTGCCGGTGCGGAACAGGTGCGCCGCATCCACGTCGCCGAAGCCCTCAGCTACCGGCGGCAAGCGCCGCGAAATTAGGTTTGATGAAAAACTGCGGAAGCCAAGATCCACGCAATACAGCCCGCAGGGCTGGTGTACCTGCCGGAAGGGTTTGGAGCGGCGATGATAGTCCGTGACGTCAACTGCCGGTTCTGCGTTCCACTGAACCACCCCGCCGCCGATATCTGAAATACCAGACCTCATGTCCGATCTCGCGGGCCTTTGCCTCGTAGCGTGTTTCGGGCCAGCCGCCGGGGCGGGTGAGGAAATCCCCTGGGCCTTCGCACAGCCACTCGAACTGGTGTTCGTGGCGGGTCATCACCATCATCGCATGGCGGACATAGACCGGATGGTCGGTACCGAAGCGGAACTCTCCACCCGGCCTGAGCTTGGCCGCGATCATGTTCACCGGGCCGTCGTTCATCATCCGCCGCTTGGCGTGGCGCGCCTTGGGCCAGGGGTCGGGATGGAGCAGATAGACAAAGCTCAACACGCCGTCGGGCACGCGCGCCAGAACGTCGAGCGCATCACCCATATGAAGCCGGACATTGGCAAGGCGCATGTCGCGCACATGACCGAGTGCCGAAACCACGCCGTTGAGAAAAGGCTCAGCACCGATGAAGCCATGGTCGGGCAGCATGTCGGCGCGCGCCGCCATATGTTCGCCGCCGCCAAAACCGATCTCGAAATGCATGGGGCGGTCGTATCCGAACAACCCTTGCGCCGTCACCGGCCCTTCCGCAGGCACCGAAATGGCGGGGAGCAGCCGGTCGACCAGCTCCTGCTGGGCGGGGCGCAGCTTGTGACCCTTGGCGCGGCCATAAAGGCGATTGAGCTGGGTCGGATCGGTCGCGCGGTTGGGATTGCTGCTCGTCATGGGCGCAGCGCTTAGCGCGGGAGCGCGCGGACAGGAAACTTTTTGTTGCGGCACGGGTTCCTTTGACCAAACAATCGGGAGATCATTATGGCCACCACCAGCAAGGCCGCCGCCAAGCCTGCAAAACAGGCATCCGAAAAACAGGCCAAGCAAAAGGGCATCGCCCGGGCAAAGAAATATGCGCCGGAGCTTGCGGTCAATATCGGCGCCACCCCGCGCACCAAGTTTCGCGGCAACCCCGACATTTTCGGCAGACTGGTCGAGGATCATGACAAGCACCGTGCGCTGCTTTCGATGATCGAGCAGACCGAGGGCAAGTCGAAGGACCGGCAGACGCTGTTCAAGGAACTGACCAAGGAACTGAAGGCGCACGCCGCTGCCGAGGAACAGGCGCTGTGGTCGACGGTGCTGCGCAACCCCGAAACCACCGACGATGGCCGCCACGCGGTCGCCGAGCACAAGGAGATCGATGACATGCTCGCCGATCTTGCCGCGCGCGACATGGCGAAACCCGGCTGGCTCAAGCGCTTTGCAAGCTTCAAGCATGAATATCTCCACCATATCATGGAGGAGGAGACCGAACAGTTTGTCGCCGCCGAAAAGCATCTCGCGCCGGCGGACCTGCGCTATATTCGCGGCGTGTTCAATCGCCGCAAGAAGGAAGAAAAGGCGGCGGCGACGATCAAGAGGAAGATCAAGCTCAAGGAAACCGGACTCGATTGACCGTGGCGAGGAGCAGCCGGTTCGATTGCGCCATCATCGGCGGCGGACCGGCCGGCCTGACCGCGGCAATCTATCTCGCGCGCTTCCGGCGCAACCCGATCCTGTTCGATGCCGGGCAAAGCCGCGCCGGCTGGATCCCGGTGTCACACAACCATGCCGGATTTCCCGATGGCATTGCCGGGCGCGACCTGCTTGCCCGGATGCAGCGGCAGGCGGAAAGCTATGGCGCACGGATCGAGCAGGCCGGAGTCGATAGCCTGCGCCGCGTCGAGGGTGGTGCTGGGCGCCGACGGGCATGGCGTGGCCGAAGCGTTGTTCCTGCGCACCTACTCGGCCCGGATCGCGCTCTTGACGCTGCAGGACTATGAACTTCACCACGATCATCGCGCGTGGGCATGCAGGCGATGATAGGCGAGGTTGCTCGCCCCGCCCGGAAACTCCTCCCGCACTGCCGCCGGCAAAGCCCATCCGGCGGTGCCGATATAGGGCGGCGGTGGAATCTCGACCATATGATGACGTCGCCCGTCCGATCTTACCGGGCAAACATAAACATGATGATCCGCATCAAGCGGTACCTGTATAATGTACCACCTTGGTATAGGTTTGCGCCCTCCGCCCTTTGACTCTTCTGCCCATTCGGCTAAGGGGCGGGGCAGATTTCATCCACCTGTGCTTTTGCGCTGGTTTGATGCTTTCGCGTGACGCCGTTCGGTAATACCTTCGACAAGCTCAGGGCTGACGGCATCTATGCAGGCATCATTCCCCAAACCGGTCGCTCGCACATTTTTTGACGAGGGACATTATGACCGCAGTTGGCAATGACGCACTGGGCGCGCGCGCGACGCTGGATGTGAACGGCAAGCAATATGCCTATTATTCGCTTGAACGTGCCGCAGAAAAATATGGCGACGTGTCGCGCCTGCCTTTCTCGATGAAGGTGCTGCTCGAAAATCTCCTCCGTTTTGAAGATGGCGGCTTCACCGTCGGCGGCGAACATATCCAGGCGCTGGTCGACTGGCAGAACAGCCCCACCTCCAGCACCGAGATCCAGTATCGCCCGGCGCGCGTGCTGCTGCAGGATTTCACCGGCGTCCCGTGCGTGGTCGACCTGGCCGCAATGCGCGATGCGATCGCCAAGCTCGGCGGCGATACCTCGAAGATCAACCCGCTGGTTCCCGTCCATCTCGTCATCGACCATTCGGTGATGGTCGACGAATTTGGCACCCCGAAGGCGTTCGAGCAGAATGTCGAGATCGAATATTATCGCAACGGCGAGCGCTACGACTTTCTGAAATGGGGCTCCAAGAGCCTCGACAATTTCAAGGCAGTACCGCCGGGCACCGGCATCTGCCACCAAGTCAACCTTGAGCATATCGCGGGCACGGTGTGGACTTCGGAAGACGCGAGCGGCGCGACCGTCGCCTATCCCGATACCTGCGTCGGCACCGACAGCCACACCACCATGGTCAACGGTCTTGGCGTGCTCGGCTGGGGCGTCGGCGGGATCGAGGCGGAAGCCGCGATGCTCGGCCAGCCGGTCTCGATGCTGATCCCCGAAGTGGTGGGCTTCAAGCTCACCGGCAAGCTCCCCGAAGGCATCACCGCGACCGACCTGGTGCTGACCGCGACACAGATGCTGCGCGCCAAGGGCGTGGTGGGCCGCTTCGTCGAATATTATGGCCCCGGCCTCGATTCGCTGAGCCTCGCCGACCGCGCGACGCTGGCCAATATGGCGCCCGAATATGGCGCGACCTGCGGCTTCTTCGGCATTGACGAAAAGACCATCGACTATCTGCGCCTGACCGGACGCAGCGACGAGCAGATCGCCCTGGTTGAGGCCTACGCCAAGGCGCAGGGCCTGTGGCGTCACGCCGACGCACCCGATCCGGTGTTCACCGACACGCTGGAACTCGACATGGGCAGCGTCGTGCCGAGCCTTGCCGGTCCCAAGCGCCCGCAGGACAAGGTCGCGCTCGACCGCGTCGACGATGTGTTCAACGGCGACCTTTCCGCGATCTACAACCATGACGGCTTCAAGCGCGTTTCGGTCGAAGGCAAGGACCATGACATTGGCGACGGCGACGTCGTGATCGCCGCGATCACCAGCTGCACCAACACCTCCAACCCGGGCGTGCTGGTGGCGGCGGGCCTCGTCGCCAAGAAGGCCAACGAGCTCGGCCTCAAGCCCAAGCCTTGGGTCAAGACTAGCCTCGCACCGGGAAGCCAGGTGGTCACCGACTATCTCGAAAAGGCGGGGCTCCAGACGCATCTCGACGCGCTTGGCTTCAACCTCGTCGGCTATGGCTGCACCACCTGCATCGGCAATTCGGGTCCGCTCGCCGAGCCGATCTCCAAGGCGATCAACGAGAATGACATCGTTGCCGCGTCTGTGCTGTCGGGCAACCGCAACTTCGAAGGCCGCGTGTCGCCCGACGTGCGCGCGAACTTCCTCGCCTCGCCGCCGCTGGTCGTCGCCTATGCGCTGAAGGGCACGGTGACCGAGGATTTCCTTGCGACCCCGCTCGGCGTTTCGTCCGAGGGCAAGGATGTATTCCTCAAGGACATCTGGCCGACCAACGAAGAGGTTGCCAGCATGATCCAGGGCGCGGTCAGCCGCGACATGTTCATCGCGCGCTACGCCGATGTCTACAAGGGCGACAAGCACTGGCAGGCGATCGACGTGACGGGATCGGAAACCTACAAGTGGAACCCGGTTTCGACCTATGTTGCCAACCCGCCCTATTTCGAGGGCATGACGATGACCCCCGCGCCGGTTGCGGATATCATCGACGCCAAGCCGCTCGCGATCCTGGGCGATTCCATTACCACCGACCATATTTCGCCCGCAGGGTCGATCAAGGCGGACAGCCCGGCCGGCAAGTGGCTGATGGAGCATCAGGTGGCGAAGGCCGACTTCAACAGCTACGGCTCGCGCCGCGGCCATCATGAGGTGATGATGCGCGGCACATTCGCCAACATCCGCATCCGCAACGAGATGGTCCCCGGCATCGAGGGCGGCATGAGCCGCTTCGGCGAAGAGGTCATGCCGATCTATGACGTGGCGATGAAGCACAAGGACGCCGGCACGCCGCTGGTGGTGATCGCGGGCAAGGAATATGGTACCGGATCGTCGCGCGACTGGGCGGCCAAGGGCACCAACCTGCTCGGTGTCAAGGCGGTGATCGTCGAAAGTTTCGAGCGCATCCACCGTTCGAATCTCGTCGGCATGGGCGTGCTTCCGCTGCAGTTCAAGGACGGCCAGACCCGCGACTCGCTGGGCCTGACCGGAGACGACAGCTTCACCATCAAGGGCGTCGGCAATCTGAGCCCGCGTCAGGATATCGAGGTCGAGGTCACCCGCAAGGACGGCACCAGGTTCAGCTTCACCGCGCTGTGCCGCATCGACACCGCCAATGAGGTCGAATATTTCATGAACGGCGGCATCCTCCACTATGTGCTGAGGAAGCTCGCGGCCTGAGGCCGGGTTCAATTGAGATAATGCGGAGAGGCCGGGTAAACCGGCCTCTCCTGTTTCGGGCTCTTTAAGTTACGCCGCCGCTTTGCGCTTCTGCTGCTTAGCGCGGTACATCGCCTGGTCGGCGCGGGCGACCAGATCATCCTCATGTTCGTCCGCATTGATCATGATGAAGCCGATCGAGACGCTGAGGTCTAGCGGGACATCGTTGAAGACCGCAGGTTGATCCGCGATGGCGCGGCATAGGCTTTCGCCCTTTTCCTGCGCACCGGCCTCGTCGACCTGGTCGAGCAGCACGGCGAACTCGTCGCCGCCCATGCGCGCCGCAATGTCGGTCTGGCGGATACTGGCCTTGAGCCGTTCGGCGATCTCGATCAGCGCAAAATCGCCCGCGCCGTGGCCATGGGCATCGTTGATCGCCTTGAGGCTGTCGACATCGACAAAAAGAAGCGCGCAGGGCTCGTCGTGCCGTTCCAGCCGGGCCTTGCGCTTGATCAGCGCGTTGATGAAATAGCGCCGGTTGAACAGCGGCGTCAGCGTGTCGCGATCAACAATGCGCTCCAGCTCTGCGACAGCCATTTTGAGACCGCGATTTTCCCGGGTCAGGCGCTGCACTTCGGCGCGCAGTTCCTCCAACTCGCCAGCGCTGGCCGGCGGACCGGTTTCCCGAGCGCTGGCGTCCTTGACGCGGCTCACGCCTATATCCATGGTTCTGGTCCTGTTTTTTGTAACCCGTTCGTGCGAATCACTTGCTTGTCCGCTCGAGTCTTAAATGCCTGTGGTTATCATCAGGTTATCGGACCAAGCATGCAAGTTTGCCTTGATCTCGCGCAATATCGCGGTTGTGGCATTGCTCCGGATGCGATCACTGGTTAGAGCGCAAGCTTCACCCGCCATTGAAAGGGAGAGTGCGGCGCATGACAGGGGACCCGGTTCTGGTGGGTATCGTGATGGGCAGTCAGTCGGACTGGGAAACCATGATCCATGCCAGCCATGTGCTGCGCGAACTGGGCGTGCCGCATGAATGCCGCATCGTATCGGCGCATCGCACCCCGGACCGGCTGGTCGATTATGCCAGGGGCGCGGCGGATGCAGGCCTCAAGGTCATCATTGCGGGGGCAGGGGGCGCGGCGCATTTGCCGGGCATGGTCGCCTCAATGACCTGGTTGCCGGTGCTCGGCGTCCCGGTGCAATCGCAGGCGCTGTCGGGCATGGATAGCCTGCTCTCGATCGTCCAGATGCCGGGCGGAGTTCCGGTTGGAACACTGGCCATCGGCAAGGCGGGCGCGACCAATGCCGGGCTGATGGCCGCCTCGATCCTCGCCACCAATGACGCGGCGCTGGCAGGCCGGTTGCAGGCGTGGCGCAAGGCGCAGACCGACAAGGTGGCCGAAACGCCGTCATGACGTCAGCCGGGGCCATGATCGCGCCGGGGGCGACCATCGGCATTATCGGCGGTGGCCAGCTCGGCCGGATGCTGGCGATGGCGGCGGCGCAGCTTGGCTATCGCACCCATGTTTATGCGCCCGAGGCCTCCGGCCCGGCATTCGAGGTTTCGACCCACTGGACTCAGGGCGCGTATGACGATGTGGCGGCGCTCAAGGATTTTGCCGGGCAGTGCGCGGTCGTGACCTATGAATTTGAAAATCTGCCGGTGGCGCCCATCGCGGCGCTGGGCAGCAAGGTCCGCCCCGATGTGCGGGCGCTGGAAATCGGGCAGGATCGCTTGCGCGAAAAAGATTTCGTGCGCGAACTGGGCGGGGCGCCCGCGCCCTATGCGGCGGTCGGCAGCCTCGCGGACCTTGAAATGGCGCTGGCAGAGATCGGCACCCCTGCGATCCTCAAGACCCGCCGCCTCGGCTATGACGGGAAGGGGCAGGTGGTGATACGCGATGCGGCGGACGCCGCCGCGGCATGGGAGGCGATGACGCAACAGCCGGCGGTGCTGGAGGGTTTCGTCACCTTCGATCACGAATTTTCGGTCGTGCTGGTGCGCGCGGCTAATGGCATGATCAAGGCGTGGGACAGTCCCAGGAATGTCCATGTCGACGGCATCCTCGATCGCAGTCTGGTTCCGGCCCCGGCGGCGCTTGAGGCCTGCATCGCCGAGGCGCGCAAGCTGGCCGCGCAAATCGCCGAAGCGCTCGATTATGTGGGCGTGATGGCGTGCGAATTCTTTGCCTCGGCCGATGGCCCGGTGTTCAACGAGATGGCGCCGCGTGTCCATAATAGCGGCCACTGGACGATCGAGGGCGCGCTGACCTCGCAGTTCGAAAATCATATCCGCGCGATTTGCGGGCTTCCGTTGGGCAGTACCGCGACGCTGGGGCGCAAGGTCGTCATGCACAATATCATTGGCGATAATGCAGGGGACTGGCCGCAATTTCTCGCTGACCCGCAATGCCATTTGCATCTTTATGGCAAAGGCGAGGGGCGGCCCGGGCGCAAGATGGGGCATGCCACCTGGGTGCTGGCGGATGACGCCGAACCGGCCATCCCCGGCACGCGCAGTCCGGCCGAGGCAGCCGCCTGATGCGCGACCATCCCGAAATCATCCTCATAATGGCGCGCGCGGACAATGGCGCCATCGGCCACAAGGGAAAGATGCCCTGGCATCTCCCCGCCGACCTGCGCCGCTTCAAGCAACTCACCATGGGCAAGCCGATGGTGATGGGACGAAAGACGTTCGACAGCCTCCCCGGCATCCTCGAAGGCCGCCGCCATATCGTCATCACCCGCGCCGCGGCGTGGGAAGAAGAAGGCGTCGAGGTCGCGCACAGCCCTGAAGAAGCGCTCAGGATTGCCAATGCGCCGCATGTCGCGGTGATCGGCGGGGCGGAAATCTATGGCCTGTTCCTGCCCCACGCTGACCGTATCGAACTGACCGAAGTGCATGCGAGCCCCGAGGGCGACGCCTTCATTCCCTACCCCGATCCCGCATGGCAGGAGATCGCGCGCGAGGACCATCCCGCCGACGGCAGCAAACCGGCCTACAGCTTTGTGACCTTCCAGCGGAAGGCGCGCGGGTGAAGCGCAAGGCGTTCTGGACGGCGGGGCTGGTTGCCGCCGCTGCCGCGACGGGCTTTTTCGCGCTCGCGCCGGGAATAGCCGAAAACAGCATGAACAAGGTCGCGGGCGATGCCAGCGCGGTTTCGACCGAGGCCTTGCAACTCCACGACCGGCTGCAGATTGCCGACCTCCATTCGGATGCCCTGCTGTGGAAACGGAGCCTCTTGTCGCGCAGCACGCGCGGTCATGTCGACCTGCCGCGCCTTCAGCAAGGACGTGTCGCGCTCCAGGTTTTCTCCTCGGTATCCAAAACCCCGCGCGGGCTCAATTATGATCATAATAGCGGCGACAGCGACAGCATCACGCTGCTCAGTTTCGCGCAATTGCAGCCGCCGCGCACATGGTTTTCGCTGACCGAGCGCTCGCTTTACCATGCGCAGAAACTGGACGAGGCGGCGAAGGCATCGGGCGGGGCGTTGCGCCTGATCCGTACGCGGGCCGACCTTGGCAATCTCCTTACCGTCCGCAACGGCCCCGGCCTCAACAAGCTTTATGGCAAGCCGACCGGCGCGCTGTTTTCCGCCGAAGGGTTGCATAATCTCGAAGGCAAGGAATCCAATCTTGGCCGCCTCTATGATGCCGGCCTGCGCATGGCGGGGCTGACGCATTTTTTCGATAATGAACTCGGCGGCTCGATGCATGGCGTGAGCCAGGGCGGCCTCACCCCGTTCGGGCGCAGGATCGTGCAGGAGATGGAGGCGCGCGGCATCCTCGTCGATATTGCGCACCTTTCGCACAAGGGCGTGGCCGAGGTGCTGGCGATGGCAACCCGACCGGTCATTTCCTCGCATGGCGGGGTGCAGGCGACCTGCAAGGTCAACCGCAACCTCACCGACGAGGAAGTGAAGGGCATCGCGCGGACCGGCGGCGTGGTCGGGATCGGCTATTGGGACGGCGCGATCTGCTCGCACCGGCCCGCCGATATTGCCAAGGCCATCCTCCATGTCCGCGACGTGGCGGGCATCGATCATGTCGCGCTGGGGTCCGACTTTGACGGCGCGGTCACGACGCCGTTCGACACCAGCGGAATTGCGCAGGTGACTTACGCGCTGATGCAGGCCGGGTTGAGCGAGGAGGAAATCGCCAAGGTGATGGGCGGCAATGTGTTTCGCGTGCTGATGCAGACGTTGCCGGAGAAGTGATGGTCATGCTCCGCCTGCCAATATCCGTAGCCCTGAGCTTGTCGAAGGGCGTCTACCAGCTTCGAGCGGCCTTTCGATACGCCCTTCGACAAGCTCAGGGCTACGGGCTAAGGGGAAGGCAATGACCATCCCCCGCCTCACCAGCGCCGCGCCGGTGCCCGCTCCCTATCGTGGCGGGATTGTCGCGCTCGGCAATTTCGATGGCTTCCACCTCGGCCATCAGGCGGTGGCGGGCGAGGCGATAGGCTGGGCGAAGTCCGAAGGGCGGCCCGCATTGATCGCTACCTTCGATCCGCATCCGGTGCGCCATTTCGTGCCCGATGCGCCGTGGTTCCGCCTCACCACGCTCGACCAGCGCCAGCGCCTGTTCGAAGCGGCGGGTGCGGACGCGATGTTTGTGTTCGAATTCGGCGCCGAACTTGCGAGCGTTCCGGCCGAGGAGTTTGTCCGCCGCATTCTGGGCGCGGAAATGGGCGTTACCGGCGTCGTTACAGGTGAGGACTTCACCTTCGGCCACAAGCGCGGGGGCAATATCGCGGTGCTGCGCGAAATCGGCGCAAGCTGCGGCATCGCCGTGCGCACCGTCGGCCCGGTGGAGGAGGGCGGGGCGATCGTTTCCTCGACCCGCATCCGAGAGGCCTTGCAGGCGGGCGACTGCGCCACCGCGACGCGGCTCCTGACCCGCCCGTTCGCGATCGAGGGCATGGTTGAACATGGCGACAAGAATGGCCGCAAATTGGGCTTCCCCACCGCCAATGTCGACATGGGCCATTATCTGAGGCCGCGCTATGGCATTTATGCGGTGCGCGGGAGGCTGGAGGATGGCCGACTGCTCGACGGCGCCGCCAACATCGGCATCCGCCCGACCTTCGACCCGCCCAAGGAATTGCTCGAGCCGCATTTCTTCGATTTCGCGGAAGATTTATACGGGCAGACGGTCGAAGTGGAATTCCACGCCTTCCTGCGCGGCGAGGCGAAGTTCGAAAGTCTGGAGGCTCTGACGGCGCAAATAGCCAAGGATTGCGACGATGCGCGGCGAGTTCTAGGATAACGTGCCCCTGCGAAGGCAGGGGCCCAGTGTTATGTTGCGCTGTGCGGCCTTGGGCTCCTGCCTTCGCAGGAGCACAAGGTGGTGTGAACTGGGAGGTCGAGCATGAAGTCCGGCTGCGTCTACATTGTCACCAACCGGCGCAACGGCACGCTCTATATCGGATCGACCGCCAATCTTCCCGGCCGCATCTACCAGCACAAGCAGGGTGTGGTTGAAGGTTTCACCAGGACGCACGGGCTCGCCATGCTGGTCTGGTATCAATATTTCGATGACCTGCAGGAAGCGAGAGCGTGCGAACTCAGGATGAAGAAATGGAAACGCGAGTGGAAAATCAGGGTCATTGAAGAGATGAATCCGTACTGGAAGGATTTGTACGACACCTTGTTCTGAAACCCGCCGTGCCCCTGCGAAGGCAGGGGCCTAATGTTATGTCGCGCTATGCTGCCCTGGGCTCCTGCCTGCGCAGGAGCACGATGTGGTCATATCGGTTGAATCCCCCGGTTCACTCCCCTAAGGCGCAAAGCCTATGACTGACGCGCCCAAAGCCGATTACAAAGACACCGTCTTCCTGCCGCAAACCGCCTTCCCGATGAAGGCGGGCCTGCCGCAGAAGGAACCGCAAATCCTTGCCCGGTGGCAGGAGCAGAACCTGTATGAAAAGCTGCGCACGGCGCGGCGCGGCCGGGAGAAATTCATCCTTCACGATGGCCCGCCCTATGCCAATGGCGACATGCATATCGGCCATGCGTTGAACCATATCCTCAAGGACATGGTGGTGCGCACCCAATCGCTGAAGGGCAAGGACGCGCCCTATGTCCCGGGCTGGGACTGCCATGGCCTCCCCATCGAATGGAAGGTCGAGGAGCAATATCGCAAGAAGAAGCTCAACAAGGACGAGGTGCCGGTCGAGGAATTCCGCGCCGAATGCCGTGCCTATGCGCAGCATTGGGTCGACGTCCAGCGCGAGCAGTTGAAGCGGCTCGGTATCAATGGCGACTGGGACAATCCCTACCTCACCATGGATTTCGAAGCCGAGGCGACGATTGTCGCGGAACTGATGAAATTCGCCGAAACCGGGCAGCTCTACCGCGGGGCAAAGCCGGTGATGTGGTCGCCGGTGGAAAAGACCGCGCTCGCCGAGGCCGAGGTTGAATATGAGGACATCACGAGCACGCAGGTTGATGTGGCGTTCGAGATTGTGGACTCTCAGATTGAGCAGTTGAAGGGGGCATACGCGGTCATCTGGACCACGACGCCTTGGACGATCCCGGTCAATCAGGCTTTGGCCTATGGGCCGGATGTTGAGTATGTTGTGGTTCGGGTTTCAGGCGTTGGAACTGAGGATGAAGCTGACCAGCCGCTCAATCGCCCAAGTCCGCTAAGGCAGCTTATTTCTCGGCGGTTCCTTGTCGCTGCCGACCTCGTAGACGTCTTCAAGGAGCGTGTGGCAAAAACGGTCGGCGCCACTTCTCCCGCGCTATTCACTACCGTGGTTTGGGAAGGTACGGGCGCGGACCTCGCTGGTACTACCGCCCGCCATCCCATGGCAAAATATGTGTGCCCCTGCGAAGGCAGGGGCCCAGAGCAGGACAACGCTGAGCCAACCCTGGGTCCCCGCCTGCGCGGGGACACGGCGATGCAGGAATTTTTCAGCAAACCCCGCCCCTTCCTCCCCGGCGATTTCGTCACCACCGACGCGGGCACGGGCCTTGTCCACATGGCCCCCGACCATGGGGAGGACGATTTCGACCTGTGCAAGGCGTATGGCATCAATCCGGTGTTCGCGGTCGAGGGCGATGGCAAATATCGCGCGGACTGGGCGTGGCTTGGCGGGCAGGGCAGCGTCATCAACCCCAAGTTCAACGCGCCCGATGGGCCGATCTGTTCGGACCTGCGCGAAGCCGGCGCACTGCTGGCGGCGTCCGCCGATTTCCAGCACAGCTATCCGCATTCGTGGCGCTCGAAGGCCAAGGTGATCTATCGCTGTACTCCGCAATGGTTCATCCCGATGGACCGGGTGCTGACCCACATCAGCCCCAAGACCAAACAGGAAAAGCGCTGGGAAAATGAAGGCGGCGCGATCAATCCGGCGGAAGAGGATATCTGCGCCGCGCCGACGCTGCGGCAACTGGCACTGGACGCGATCGCCGACACCCGCTTCGTGCCCGACAAGGGCCGCAACCGTATCGGATCGATGGTCGAAGGCCGCCCCGACTGGGTGATTTCGCGCCAGCGTGCCTGGGGCGTGCCGATCACGCTGTTCGTCGATCGCAAGTCGGGCGAATATCTGTGCGACCCGGCGGTCAACGCGCGCATCGTCGAGGGCATTCGCGCCAAGGGCGTCGATGCGTGGAGCGACGCGGCGGCGCAGTCCTATCTCGGCGATGCCTATAGCCTCGAGGATTACGAGCGCGTCACCGACATTCTCGACGTCTGGTTCGACAGCGGCTGCACCCACGCATTCGTGCTGCAATCGGGCAAATGGCCTGATCTTACATGGCCGGCCGATCTCTACCTCGAAGGATCGGACCAGCATCGCGGCTGGTTCCAGTCCTCACTGCTCGAAAGCTGCGGCACCCGCGGCCGCGCGCCCTATGATGCCGTGCTCACCCACGGGTTCACGATGGACGCCAAGGGCATGAAAATGTCCAAGTCGCTCGGCAACACCATCTCGCCGCTCGACCTGATGCGCGATTATGGCGCGGACATCATCCGCCTGTGGGCGCTCTCGGTCGACTTCACCGAGGACCACCGCATCGGCAAGGAAATCCTCGCCGGTGTCGGCGACCAGTATCGCAAGCTGCGCAACAGCTTCCGCTACATGCTCGGCGCGCTCGGCGATTTTGACGAAAGCGAGCGGGTGCCGGTGGCGGAAATGCCGGAACTGGAGCGGTACGTGCTCCATCTCCTCACCGAGATGGACGGGAAGCTTTCCCAGGCGGTCGATGATTTCGACTATAACAGCTACACCCGGCTGCTCAGCGATTTCGCCAATAATGATCTGTCGGCCTTCTTCTTCGATATTCGCAAGGACTGCCTCTATTGCGATGCGAAGGATGATCCCAAGCGCCGCGCCTATCGCACCGTGCTCGACATCCTGTTCCACGCGCTGGTGCGTTACGCAGCGCCGGTGCTGGTGTTCACCGCCGAGGAAGTGTGGCAGTCGCGTTACCCGGATGCAGACAGCGTGCATCTGCTCGAATGGCCCGAACTTCCGGCGCTTCCCGTCGAAACCGGCGGCGCGCCGCACAGCGCGCCCGACGAGGACGCCTTCGCCCAGAAATGGGCGGACATCCGCGCGCTGCGCCAGATGGTCAACGAGGCGATCGAGCCGCTGCGGCGCGAAAAGACGGTGCGCTCGAGCAACGAAGCCGAAGTGATGATCGGCGGCAACGAGGCGGGGTCCTTCGATTATCTCGCCGATGTCGACATGGCCGAAATCTGCATCGTCTCGAGCGTCGGCTATGCGCCTGCGAGCGCGCTCGGCGGAGAGGTCAAGGTGACACCGACCTCGCGCAACAAGTGCGGCCGGTGCTGGCGCCACCTGCCCGACGTGACCGAGGATGGCGCGTTGTGCGGGCGCTGCGAGGATGTGCTGGATGCCTGAAAGCAACATCGTCACCCTGAACGCGTTTCAGGGTCCATGCCTCCCGCGCTACCGAGGGGCCACGGCCTTATGGATGCTGAAACAAGTTCAGCATGACGGACATTGAGAAAATTGCAGAATATGAAAACCAACCGCATCCTTGGCCTCACTGTCGCCGCTTTGATCTTTGTCGCGGACCAGTTCATCAAATATTTCGTCACCGGGCCGCTCGCGCTGCAATCACGCGGCGTGCAGGGGATCGACCTCATTCCCTTCTTCAAGCTGACCTATGCGGAAAATAACGGCGTTTCGATGGGGATGCTGACCGCGAGCAGCGATACCCAGCGATGGCTGCTGGTCGGGCTGACCGTCGTGGTCGCGACCTTGGTTACGGTCTGGCTGTGGCGGGAAAAACAACGCTGGGATGCGATCGCGCTGGGGCTCATCCTTGGCGGCGCGCTGGGCAATATCCTCGACCGCATCCGGCTTGGCTATGTGGTTGATTATGCGGATTTTCACATTGGCAGCTGGCGGCCTTTTCTCATCTTCAACCTCGCGGACGTGGCGATTACCTTCGGCGTATTGATATTGATTGCGCGGGCCTTTTTGTTGCGCGAACCCAAGGAAGCGGCTAGCGACTAGCGCAGTAAATTCAGCTTGCTGTCAGGCAAGCCTTGCCACAAGGCAACGAAATCGAACGGAGTAAGGCGGAAAAATGCGTAAATCGACCCTGATTCTGGCCCTCGGCGCCGCCGTCAGCCTGTCTGCCTGTGCCAGTGGCGGCCTGTTCAATCGTGATCGCCCGGACGAGTTTGCGGTCGGCCGTCAGGCGCCGCTGGTGGTACCGCCCGATTTTGGCCTCAACCCGCCCCAGCCCGGCGCGCCGCGTCCCGGTACCGAAAGCACCGGTGACCAGACACTGCGCGCGCTGTTCGGTGGTCCCGCACCGCGCAGCGGCTCGGAAACCTCGCTGATCAACGATGCCGGCGGCGCCCGTGCCGATGCGGCTATCCGCAGCACGGTTGGCGATCCGGCGACCAACAGCGTCGACAAGGGTACGGTTGTCCGCAACATCTTGTCCGCGCCGCAGGGCGCCGGCCAATATGCGATAGCCGACGCTCCGCAGAACTAGAATTCTGAACCCACCCGGGCTGGCCTGACCTTCGCAGCCCAGTGACGCGCTGCGACGATCAGGTCAGCATGCTGCTCGGCGGGTCGCCCCTTTTCGTGAGCGGGGGAGCCCGGTTGCAGCGGGACTGGTGTTTCAAGGCTTGGTTCCAGCCAGATCGTTCGCGGAGAGCGTTCGCACCGCCTTGCCATTTTCATCCATGAACTGGATGGAGGCTTCCCCTTCCGGAGTGACCAGCAGCATCAGGCGCGGCTGTCCCTTGGCATCCGCCAGCAGAAGCGCGGAAGACTGCCCTGCCGTCTTGCCCACATAGAGACGCTTGGTGATAGCGGGGATGTTGGCGTTCGCCGCCTCCTTGTCTGCCGCGGACATGATCTCGCGCGTCGTGCCGTCCGCAACGTCATTGATTGTCATGCCGGCGAAATGCCGCCCGCCTTCATCAAGGCCGAGCAATTGCAGTTGCTGATCCTGTTGATAGCGATCGAACGTCAGGCTTAGGCCGCTGGAAACGGTGCCCTTTTGATCCTTGCGGCCGTTGAAGATGAGGCCGCCATTTTCGGTGCCTTCATCGTTGAAGAACAGCATGCCGGCCATGGCGCGGGGGTGGGGCGTTTCCTTGCCTTTGATGATCAGTCCGGGGAAGCGCTCGCGGTCCGAAATGACCATGCGCAATGTTCCGTCCGGTTCGCGGATATTGATACGATTTACGTCGATCGTGTCGAACTTCGCGTGCGGCGAGGGGCGTGCGCCCATCAACAGACTCGCGCATACCGCCAGGGTGAGCGCGCCAGCATAAAGGCCAAGCAGGTTTTGACTGTTCATCTTATTCTCCAACTGTATTAATTTAATAATACAGAAGGCGCGCAAGCTGTCAATCAGTCATAGCGGATATTGATTTTTGCGGCAGCGGCGCGGGCCATGGCGCGGGTATTGCCTTCCTCGTCGCCGGTCGCGAGCGCCACGCCCATGCGGCGATAGGGGCGCGTGACCGGTTTGCCGAACAGGCGCACGTCGATGCGCTGCGTCGGCGTGCCGAGTGCAAGCGCATCGGCGAGCCCTTCGAACGAGAAAGTTTTGGCATCGCGGTCCGCCAGAATGACGGCCGAGGCGGCGACAGGGGTGGTCATCCGGATCGCCGGGATGGGCAGGCCGAGAATCGCGCGGGCGTGGAGATCGAACTCGGACAGATCCTGTCCGATCAGCGTTACCATGCCGGTGTCGTGCGGGCGGGGGGATAGTTCGGAAAAGATCACCTCATCCTCCCGCGTCACGAAAAATTCGACGCCGAACAGCCCGCATCCGCCCAGATTGTCGACGACGCGCGCGGCCATATGCTGTGCGGCGACGATGGCCGCGGGGCTCATCGCGGCGGGCTGCCAGCTTTCCTGATAATCGCCGCGCTCCTGCCGGTGGCCGACCGGCGGGCAGAACAGGATGCCGCTGCCGGTCCGCACGGTGAGGAGGGTAATTTCATAGGCGAAGTCGATGAACTCCTCGACGATGACGCGCACGCGGTCGCCGCGCATTCCGGCGCAGGCATAATCCCATGCGGACTTCATGTCCGCCGCGGCGCGGACCATACTCTGCCCCTTGCCCGAAGAGGACATTACGGGTTTGACGACGCAGGGGTAACCGATCTCCATGCCCGCCGCTTCGGCTTCCGCGAGACTTTCGGCATAGGCGTAACGGCTCGTGCGTACGCCGAGGTCCTGCGCCGCAAGGTCGCGGATCGCATCGCGGTTCATGGTAAGCCGTGTGGCGCGCGCGGTCGGGATGATGTTCCATCCTTCCGCTTCCAGCGCTTCAAGTTCCCCGGTGCGGATCGCCTCGATTTCGGGGACGATATGCGTCGGCGCATGTTTTTCCACCGCCGCGCGCAGGGCCGCACCATCGAGCATCGGAAATATCTCGGCCGCGTCCGCCACCTGCATCGCCGGCGCGCCGGCATAGCTGTCGCACGCAATCACCTCCGCGCCGAGCCGCTTGGCTGAAATGGCAAATTCCCGGCCCAGTTCGCCGGAGCCCAGAAGCAGGATTTTCGCGGTGGGAGTCATTTAGCCGGGATAAACGGGTTCTCGATAGTCAACAAGCGTTCGGTGGAAATGCCGAACTATTACCTTCACAATGGAGGCTGTTTTCCTGTTCACCAGTTCGTCTTTGCCTATGTTCAGAGGTGCAAAGGAGAATTGAAATGCATACAGCGGAGACGTTAGGAATTACAGCATACACGCTTATTACGCGCCTACTGGCAGAACTTGAAACTGTTCATCCGGGGATAGTTCAAAAGATAGTCAGTGAGGTTAGGGCAGCGCAAAACGCCCATGCTGGATCAGGGGGAAATGCGGAAGCTATCTTAGCGCTGCTCAAAGAGAATTACCCTTGGGTTTAAGCGACTCCTTCTCCCACCACACCCACGCTGTTGTGCCGCAGCGCCTTGAGCACCGTCTCCACGATATGCGGTGCGTTCAATCCCGCTTCGTCATATTGTTTCTGCGGGCTGTCCTGATCCTGGAAGATGTCCGGAAGGCGCATGGTGCGCAGTTTCAGGCCGGCATCGATCAGGCCCTCGTCGCTGGCCATGGTGAGGACGTGGGCGCCGAGACCGCCGACCGCATTTTCCTCGATGGTGACGCACACTTCGTGGGTCGTCAGCAGCTTGCGGATCAGGGCCTCGTCGAGCGGCTTGGCAAAGCGCAGGTCGGCGACGGTGGAGGAGAGGCCCTTGGCGTCGAGTTCGTCCGCGGCCTTGAGCGCTTCGGCGAGCCTTGTGCCGAGCGACATGATCGCCACTGTCTTGCCCTCACGCACGATCCGGCCCTTGCCGATTTCGAGCTGCTGCGGCACCTCGGGTAGCGGCACGCCGACCCCATTGCCGCGCGGGTAACGCAGCGCAACCGGCCCTGTGTCATGGAGCGCCGCAGTGTAGGTCATGTGGACGAGTTCGGCCTCGTCGGCTGCCGCCATCACCACCATATTGGGGAGCGTCGCGAGATAGGTAATGTCGAACGAGCCGGCATGGGTCGCGCCGTCCGCGCCGACGAGTCCGGCGCGGTCGATGGCAAAGCGCACCGGCAGGTTCTGGATCGCGACATCGTGGACCACCTGGTCATAGGCCCGCTGGAGGAAGGTCGAATAGATCGCGCAGAAGGGTCGCATCCCTTGAGCGGCTAGGCCGGCGGCGAAGGTGACCGCATGTTGTTCGGCGATGCCGACGTCGAAGCTGCGCTCGGGGTGGGCCTTGGCAAATTTGTCGACACCGGTGCCCGAGGGCATGGCGGCGGTGATCGCGACGATGCGGTCGTCGCTGTCGGCCAGCCGGGCAAGGGTTTCGCCAAAGACATTCTGATAGGCGGGGGGACCGGCCGGCGCCTTTGCCTGTTCGCCGGTCACCACGTCGAATTTCTGCACGCCATGATATTTGTTGGCCGAGGCTTCGGCGGGTGCATAGCCCTTGCCCTTCTTGGTCACGACATGGATCAGGCACGGCCCTTCGGCGGCATCGCGGACATTTTCGAGCACCGGAATGAGATGGTCGAGATTATGCCCGTCGATCGGGCCGACATAATAAAAGCCCAACTCCTCGAACAGCGTGCCGCCCATCGCCATACCGCGGGCAAATTCGTCGGTCTTGCGGGCGGCAGTATGGAGCGGCGGCGGCAGCAGGCGCGAAAGCTTCTTCAGCGTCTCGCGCACTTCCAGGAAGGGACGCGAGGAAACGAGGCGCGCGAGATAGGCGGACAGGCCGCCGACCGGCGGGGCGATCGACATGTCATTGTCGTTGAGGATGACGACGAGGCGATTGCCCGCGGCTTCGGCATTGTTCATCGCCTCATAGGCCATGCCCGCCGACATCGATCCGTCGCCGATGACCGCGATGGCCTTGCCCGGCTTGTCGGCGATCTTGTTGGCGATGGCAAAGCCGAGCGCCGCCGAAATGCTGGTCGAGCTGTGCGCCGCGCCGAACGGGTCATATTCGCTTTCGCTGCGCTTGGTGAAGCCGGAAAGCCCGCCGCCCTGGCGCAAGGTGCGGATGCGGTCGCGCCGGCCGGTCAATATCTTGTGCGGATAGCATTGGTGCCCGACGTCCCAGACCAGCTTGTCCTCGGGCGTGTTGAACACATAATGGATCGCAGTGGTCAGTTCGACCACGCCGAGCCCCGAGCCGAGATGCCCGCCGGTGGTGCCGACCGTCGCGATCGTTTCCGCGCGCAGTTCGTCGGCCAGCTGCTTCAACTGCTCGGGCGCAAGTTTCCTGAGGTCGGCAGGCAGCTTCACCGTATCGAGCAGCGGGGTGGCGGGAGTTTGGCTCATAACATGACAGTCCGGTTGCAACAGCAACCGCCTTAAGGGCTTTAGCCGCGTTTGTCGAAAGGAGTTTCTATCCGCAGTCGGTGCATTTGCCGCGCACTTCGATCACCGGATGATCGACCGCGAAGCCGGTTTTGCCCGCGATATTGCGGACCGACTGGGTCAGCTTGTCATCGTCGATATGCGTGGCGCTGCCGCAATTGTCGCAGATGAGGAAGATGCAGTCATGGAGGCAGCCGGGATGTTCATTGGCGATGAACGCGTTGGCGCTTTCGACCCGGCGGACGAGATTGGTCGAAACGAACAGGTCGAGGATGCGATAGACGCTGTTCGGCGCAACCCGCTTGCCGCGCTTCTGCGACACGATGTCGGCGATGTCATAGGCCGAAGACGGTTTTTCGAGGCCGGACAGTGCGTCGAACACATCGGCCCGCATGGAGGTCCATTGTTCTCCGGCGGCCTCAAGCGTGGCGCGCGCCGCCGCCGCGAGATCCTTGCCGGCCGCAGGGTGATGATGCTCGTGATGCGCGTGCGAAGCTGTTTGTACCATGATGGGAGCAGTTTACCGCTTTCGCTGCCGCCGGGCAAGGGGCGGGGCCCAAGAGCGCTTACAGCGCGCGTGATGCCCGCATATTCAGGTCATGACCCAGCGCAACCAGCGACACCCCCAATAGCGTGTAAAGCATTTCGCCATCGCCATGGGGCAGGGTAAGCGCTCCGGCCATCATGCCAAGGCCAAGACCGCTGAACGCGGCGGGCTGGAGATAACCATGGTCGATAATGCCCTTGAGCAGCGCGAGTGCGCCGAATCCGGTCGCAATCATCAGCCCGACTTCATGGATCAGCGGATTGACGAGCCATCCGCCAGCGGCAGACAGCAGGGTGACGATGATGGTGGTGGCAACACAATGGACGAGGCAGAAACCCGAAAGCCCCATGCCCATCCTGTCCAGCCAGTCCGATCCGGCGATCCGGTTGAACGCAGCACCATTTCTCCGTAATGCCGGAAACACGGGAGACGCTCCCGCCTCGGCAGTCAGATTGGTGCGAGTCTGTATCATGCTCGCGATGATATGACATAACGAGTCGCGAGATACAACATATCATGACAAATATTCTTGCGCCTGCCTTCCAGACGCGGGTTGCTTGCTTCGCTCTGACGCGCGGAGTAGGGCCGGGCCATGACTGACCGCGTTACCCTTGATCCGCCGGTGCCCGCAGCAACCGGCCGTCCGCTTCCGCTTGCGGCGCGCCCGCGAGCGATCGCCAACTGGTTGTGGCTGATCGCCGCGCTGGTGTTCCTGATCATCGTCGTCGGCGGGATCACCCGGCTCACCGAATCGGGCCTGTCGATCACGCAGTGGAAACCCGTCTCGGGCGCATTGCCGCCGCTCAATAATGCCGACTGGCAGCATCAGTTCGATCTCTACAAGCAGACGACGCAATATCAGACCGTCAACCAGAATATGACGCTGTCCGATTTCAAGTTCATCTTTTTCTGGGAATGGGTGCATCGCCAGATCGGGCGGCTGATCGGCCTCGTGTTCGCACTGCCTTTCGCGTGGTTTGCGTGGAAGCGCGCGATTCCGCAAGGCTATGGCCCGCGGCTGGCGTTTCTGCTGTTTCTTGGCGGTTTGCAGGGCGCGATCGGCTGGTGGATGGTGAAATCAGGCCTCGTTGGCCGCACCGAGGTCAGCCACTACCGGCTCGCGGTTCACCTGATGAACGCGTTCCTGATCCTCGCCGCGACGGTATGGACCGCGCTCGACATGCGCCGTCTTGCCAGGGGCGAGCGGGGCAAGGTCTTGCCCACCGCATTCGGATGGCTCGCCCTGGCGATGCTGGCGGTGCAACTGACCTGGGGTGCGTTTGTCGCGGGCCTGCGCGCGGGGACGGCGGCCAATAACTGGCCCAAAATGGGCGGCGACTGGTACCCGCAGGGGGTGACCTATGCCGATCCCTTGTGGCGCAATATCATCGACAATCCCATCCTCGTCCATTTCTTCCACCGCTGGTGGGCGTGGGCAGTCGCGGGTGTGCTGGTGCTGCTGGCGCTTAGAGCGATGCGCGGTGGTCATCGCGGGGTTGCCATTGCCCTCAAGCTCGCGCTTGCCGCGCAGATTTTGCTGGGGATTTTCACGGTGTTGACGAGCGTCGAGCTGTGGGTTGCCGTCACCCATCAGGCGGTGGCCGCGATCCTGCTGATGGTCACGGTGGGGGCAGCCCATGCCGTTGCCAGTAAGAAAAAGGAAATTTCCTCTTGACAAAATAACCGGATTGGTTATTTATAGACCCGCTTTCGAGGGAGCGCGGTCGCGAGGCGTTTCAGGAAGCAAGGTCTGGCCCGGCCCGCCTCCTGTTCGGGCGGTCGGGTATCAGAGCGGTCGGTGCGAAGTTCGTCCCGTTCGAGCTCACGCGCCAGTCTCTGCCCAGCAGGCCGCCGGACAGATCATGGAAAGATGCTCAACCTTTTCCGCAGATGATCCGCCCAGCATGCGAAGGCATTGACGGCATAATCCGAAATCCCCGTCGTTCCCGCGACGTGAGGGTTTCACCCAACTGACATAGCGTCAGACCCCGGCGAACGCCAGCGGCAAGACGCACCGACCGTGACCCCTTTCGTTCCATGCACCGAAACCCGCCCCATCCGCAGCAATGCGGAGGGGTTTTTGCGTGTGGGCCGGTAGTCGCACGACGATCTTCCCATCTCCGTAGTGCTGAGCTGGTCGAAGCACGTTTATCCGGATAAGCGCCCTTCGACGCGCTCAGGGCTACGGGATAAATACAGGCATTATTCCGCAAGGTATCATAATACCCGTTTTGACAGCCGCTCATTCCCTTGACTTTTGACTCATTCGCCGTCATTAGCGCGCTCATTCGCGGTGAAAATGGCCCCGGGCTGTTTCGCCGTGTTTTTATTTTTAACAGGAGTTACGCCCATGAAGGCGCTCATGAAGCAGACCAAGTCGGTGAAACCGGCAGAGGTCGAAAAGAAATGGGTGATGATCGACGCGGAAGGGCTCGTCGTCGGCCGCGTTGCGACCATCATCGCCAAGATCCTGCGCGGCAAGCACAAGCCGAGCTTCACCCCGCACGTCGATTGCGGTGACAATGTCATCGTCATCAACGCGGGCAAGGTGGTGTTCACCGGCAAGAAGCTCAATGACAAGGTTTACTACAAGCACACCGGCTATGCCGGCGGCATCAAGGAAACCACGCCCGCCAAGATCCTCGAAGGCCGTTTTCCCGAGCGCGTGCTCGAAAAGGCGGTCGAACGCATGATCCCGCGCGGTCCGCTTGGCCGCCAGCAGATGAAGAATCTGCGCATCTATGCCGGGACCGAACACCCGCACGACGCCCAGAAGGCTGAAGTCCTCGACGTCGCCTCGATGAACCGCAAGAACAAGGTGGGTGCATAATGGCCGATCTTACCGAACTCAAGGAACTGACCGAAGGCACCGCCATCGAAACTGGCGCGGTTTCGGAAACCCCCGCCCAGCCCGCAGCCCCGCTGCGCGAGCAGGAACTGGACCAGCATGGCCGCGCCTATGCGACCGGCCGTCGCAAGGACGCCGTTGCCCGCGTCTGGGTCAAGCCCGGCACCGGCAAGATCACGGTCAACGGCCGCGATCAGGAAGTCTATTTCGCGCGTCCGACGCTGCGCCTCGTCATCAACCAGCCGTTCACCGTGACCGAACGTGAAGGCCAGTATGACGTCGTCTGCACCGTCAAGGGTGGTGGTCTTTCGGGTCAGGCCGGCGCGGTCAAGCACGGCATTTCGCAGGCGCTGACCAAGTATGAACCGGCGCTCCGCTCGGCGGTGAAGCGTGAAGGCTTCCTCACCCGCGACAGCCGCGCGGTCGAACGCAAGAAATACGGCAAGGCGAAAGCCCGCCGCAGCTTCCAGTTCTCGAAGCGCTAAGTTCTTACCTATCTGTGGAACACGAGAGGGGCCGGAGTTTTCCGGCCCCTTTTGTTATGAGCCAAACCTTTGGTTTTTCCCGTTGCGCGCCGCTGGCCGCTACGGCTCCAGCGGAGGCGCGCTGGTACGAAGCATCGAGCGATCATTTCATTGTCTATGCGGACGATAATGAAAAGGGTCTGCAACGCTTTTCGGAGCGATCTCCATGCGGCGGCCGGTGCTTCAACGGGCTTTGCGGTAAATGCCTCTTTCTCCCTGTCCGGGCCAGACCGGAACGAGGCCGTCCGTGGTGACATTCAACGTCATCGTTTCGAACGGCAGTAGATCGTTTTTCAGGTAGATCGAGATCGGGAGCACGCCCGCCGACAGCGATGGCAAGGCGATCATCTGTTCGGAAAGGCCCGAATCCGGTGCTGGCGTGAGGACAAGTTTGATCGGCGCCGGGCCGTCCCCGATGACGATGATGCCGCGTCGCAATTGGGGATGAACCTTTCGCCCGTCCGCATATATCAGTGTCGGCGTCATCGCCCGATCGCTGAGCGAATAGCGGCCTAACCGGGGATCGATCTGTTCAAGGCGCGGGCTGGCAAGCATCAGCCTGATCGCGGTTCGGGGTTTGATGGTCGCGCCGGTTTCATAGGGGGACGGGTGTTTCTTCGCTATGCAGATAGCGGGCAGCCGGGGCTCGACATAGTCCGGGGCGCGACGATTTCTGGCCCAGAAACGCTCTTTATATACCTCCCAGGCTGATTGCCATTTCCCATAGGCGTCACCGGCGCGTTCGTTGAACGGATTTTCCGATCCATCCTCCGGATTGGGGCTGGCCTGCTGATACAAGTCTGCCTGCGCCGCAATTTTCTCGAATTCGGTCCGGGCCTTTACCATTTCCGCTTCGGCCGCGCTCAGCGCCTCAATAGATGGTGACGACGCGTCGAATGGCCGGGGTGACGATGCATAGTCGGACCCGATATAGGGACAGGCGCGCTGCGCTGCCGCGGCGGCGATATCGTTCAGCGAAGATATATAATCGGCCTCTTCCTTTTGGCTCCATTCGCTGCGGTCATCTATTTTATAGGGCGCCGTGATCTGCGGCGCCGCGTCGGCGATAAGGATAATCTGGGGCGCCTTCACCGGGCCGCGATATTCCCAGCGTCCGCGCGCATATTCATCGACCGATCCATAAGCCATGAACCAGGTGAAACTGCCATCGTCATTGAGGTGAAGTTCCGACCCGACTTCCATAACCCCTTCGAGATAATAATGGCCCGGCGCGGATTTGCGGCCTTCAAGAAGTTGAGGGAGGGTGGGCGGATGGATGCTCTCGACGGCGCGCACGTCCGCGCTGTTTTGCCTATCCTGAGCCGACCCGCCGGTGGGATATGCCGCCATGAGCAGCGCCGGTATCAGCAACAATTGACGGGGCAGGCTCGGTTTCACCTATATTGCTCTTTCGGTCGTTATTTTCCGGTTGCTCCTGCGCGAAATATATTGCGCGCGCAACTTAAAGCAGGCAGCCACCCGCTGATGGTTGAGCTAGTTACATACCGGTTGAAAAATTTGCCGCCAAAAGCCGGTGCAATCACGTGGCGCCCATTATGACGGACGCTCCGGTTACTGCGCTTCTTCTTGCCGGGCGTCGCCCCGGCGTTGATCCGCTGGGTGCGGCCTATGGTGTCGCCGACAAGGTGCTGATCCGGATCGCCGGGGAGGCGATGCTGTCGCGCGTCGCGCGCCAGCTGGTCGATCATCCTCGCATTGCCAAGGTGGTCGTGGTCGCGCAGGACCCTTCCGCGCTCATGCAGGATGAGAAGACGCAATGGATGGCCGCCCATCCCAACGTGACATCGCTTGCGGGGCCCGCGTCGGTGTCGGCGGCGGTGGCGCAGGCTATCGCTGCCGAAGGCGGCCCGCTCATGGTGACAACCGCCGACAATGTCCTGTTGTCGGCGGCGATGATCGATCATTTCCTCGCCAGCGCGGCAGGATATGATGTTGCGGCGGGCGCGGTCGAACGGCAGGTACTGCTGATGCGTTACCCGCAATCGCAGCGTACCTGGCTCAAGTTTCGCCACGGCTGGTGGTCGGGCGCCAACCTGTTCTGGTTTGCGGGGCCGCAGGTCAGGCCGCTGCTCGATTTGTGGGGCGGGATCGAGCAGGATCGCAAGAAGGGCTGGAAAATCATCGCGAGTTTCGGCCCTGTGCTGCTGCTCGGCGCCGCCTTGCGGTTGCTGACAGGGCCCGAAGCGGTCGAGCGGGCCGGGCGCAAGCTCGGGCTGCGCGCCGCGCTGGTGCCGATGCCGCAGGCGGAGGCCTGCATTGACGTCGACAAGCCATCGGACGTCGAACAGGTGGAGGCTATACTCGGCGGGCCAGCCGCCGATACGCTCTAGATTTCGTCGCCAGGCTCGTTGCCGAGAACGATCTGGACATGGCGGTCCCAGCGGAACAGCGTTGACGCCCGCATCGCGCCGACCTTGCCGATACGTTCGCGCAGGTCAGCGTCGGTGAGCAGGTGGGCGAGTGCCTGGCTCACTTCGGCGGGGCTGTTGCCGTCGACCACCAGCCCCGATTCCTCGTCGCGGACCAGTTCGGCGCTGCCGCCATCCTTGCCCACGATCACGGCGCATCCGCTCAGCATCGCATCGGCGATGGCGATGCCGAAGCCTTCGAAATCGCGACCGCGGTCGGCGGTGATTTGCGGATGGATGAAGATGTCGGCGTCGCGATAAAGTTGCTCGGCCCGCGCCTGTTCGACAAAACCTGCCATGGTAACATGCTGTTCCAGTCCGAAGCGCTTGATGAGATCCGCCAGCGCCTGCTCTTCGGGGCCGCGCCCGCAGATGACATAATGGAACGCCAGTCCGCGATCCTTGGAGACGGCAGCCGCTTCGATCGCGGCGGCGATATTCTTGCGCGGTTCCAGCCGGCACAGCGAGAGAACCAGCGGGATTCGCTCGCGGGTGGGCTGCTCGCGCCTTTCATTGAGGCCGCGCGTGATCCCGTTCCACGCGACCACCGGGTTCACCTTCCCATGCAGGCGCTTTGAAAGCTGTGCAGCCGAATAATGGCTGACCGCGATGATCCGCTCCGCCTTCCGGGCGACCCGCCGCATGACAGCGAGGGCCAGACCGGTCGGATACATGAACTCGCGCCCGTGAAAACTCGTCACATAGGGGAGGCCAAGCAGCATCGGCGGCACCGAAGTCCGCCATGTCGTTGCGTGGATGAAATCGGGCTTTCCCTTGCGTTTCATCACGAAACGCATCGCGCGCAGGAAACGGAACGGGATCGCCGGCGATTTGCCCGGACCGATGTCGATCACACGCACCGGGCCGATGTCCGTATCGCGCGGTCCGGCGCTGGTCTGGGTGAACAGGATGACGCGCGCGCCCAGCGCGGCATAGCTTTCGGCCACCGAGCGGGCATAAGTCTGCATCCCACCCTCGTCGGGCGTATAGCCCTTGGCCATGACCCAGATGGTTTTTCCGTTAAGGGTTTCCGTCAAAGCTCAAGACCTGCGCGGTTCATCGATATCGAGCGCGCCAGCCGCGCTGCGCTGAAGGGACTCGTTCTGCGCCACGCGGACGAGCCATCCCAGCAGGATCAGGGCCAGCACGCTTTGCAGCATCAGATGATAGCCCGCTCCCTCTATCCCGAACCAGTTAAGGAAAAGTGGTAAAAGGGGCAATAACCCGATGTTGGTGAACAGATTGACGGCAATCGACTGGCCGGGCTTGCCGAGCGCGGTGAGGGCGGAGGAAAAGGTCGGGCCGCCCACGATCAGCGCGCGGCCAACGACGATAAGAATGAGAAGCAGCACCGCCGCTTCAAAGCCCTTGCCGCCCAGCAATTCCAAAAGCTGCCGCGCAAACAGGGAGATGACCAGCGCGACGGGGAGCGCCGCCAGCGTTGCAAGGCCGACGCTTTTCCAGATCGCGGTGCGGCTCTCCTCGCTTTTTCCTTCGGCCGCGAGGCGGGCGGCGACAGCATAGCTTGCATGGCCGAGCATCTGGGCCGGTTGCTGCAGGATCACGCTGGCCCGCTGCGCGAGCGAATAGAGGCCGGTTGCGGCCGGGCCGAGGATCCATCCGATCACCAGCGGAATGGCCCGCGGCGCAAATTCGCGCAGGGTAATGTCGGCATTGGTGGTCAGGATGAAGCGCATGAAACCCGGATTGGCGCGGTTGACCTCGCGCAAGGTCGCCCGGCTTGCATGCGCGAGGTTCATCTTCCTGAATTGCCACAGCCCCATGATCCACATCGACAGGCCTTCGGCGACGGCGCTGGCGAGCCACACCCAGATGAAGCCTGTGAGGCCCCAGCCGTTGAGCCAGGCCAGCACCGCACCGAAAAGGCGCGTCACGGGCATCACGATCTGGTGCCAGCCGATGAGGTCGAAGCGCTCCGCAATCTGGAGGATGCCGTTGGGTGTCGTGCGCACGGTGGCGATGATGGAAAGGGTGTAGAGCGGCGCCAGTTGCATCGCGGCAGGCGGCCAGCCGAGCCGGGGCCCAATGAACGGCACCAAAATCACCGCGATCAGGACCGCCAGCAGAAAAAAACCGATCTCGAACAGGGTCATGAACCGCACGAGCTGGCGAAACCGCCCATGATCACCGGCGAGCAGCGCATCATGACCATAGCGCACCAGCCCATGCCAGCCAGAAAAGGCTATGACCCCGCCGATCATCACCGCATAGCCGTGAACGAGGTTGAGCACGCCATATTCGGTAACGCCCAGCATCCGCGCGGCGATAACGAGATAACCGAGACTGATGATTCCGGCCGCGGCCTTGCCGGTGAGCAGACCGGAGAGGAATTTCCAGATCTGCCGTTGCGCGGATCGCGGCGGGGGCACTGGCGCCGGGGTGATCTCGTTCACGCTACCGCGCCTTCTCGCAGCGTTTCGATTGCGTCGGCTGCGCGCTCGGCAGCGGGCCGGCCGGTCACGTCAAAGGTGCTGGCGAGCAGTTCTTCCTGCCGGACGCGAAATGCTGCGTGACTGGCAACGGCGGCATCGACCTGTGCGATGATATTGTCCGGGCTGGTTGCCACCGGCCCAGCTTCCCAGTGGAGAAAATTGGGGTCGCCGCGCCACGCGGTATCATGGGCGTCAAGAAACAGGCACGGGCGGGGCCGCACCAGAAACTCGTAAATCTGACTGCTGGCATCGCCCATATAGATGTCGGCGGCCTGCGTGTAGCGCATGTCGGTGCTGGCTTCGCTACCGAGATCGATCAGCATATGCGGGAGCGCCGCATAATGCGGGGCGGGCGGAACAGCGCGCGCGGCGGAAAGCTTGTCGAGCGCAAAATTGACCGGCCGGTGAAACAGCATGACGTGCGGTGCGAAGATGAGATTGTAGCGGTCCTGATCGGCGAATTGCGCAAGAATCTTTGCCCCCCATTCATACCAACTCGAAAGATGCGGGCTGGGGTGCGGGTTGTAGAGGACCGTGGGACGGCCATTCGCCTGCAGCGGCAATTTGGCCGCAGCATCGGGCAGAAGATCGAATTTCACATAGCCGGTGATCGCGATTTTTTCGGGCGCAACGCCGACCGCGATCAGCCGGTCGCGAATTTTGGGGCCCGCCACAAGCGTCAGGTCGAAGCCTTTGCTCTCTTCGCTGAAACCGATCGCGCGGTCGCCTGCGCCATGACGGCTGTGCACAATACTAAGGCCGTTAAGGCCGTAGCGTGTCTTGAGCGCCAGCGAGGTTTTTTCCGAAACGACCAGCACGTCGAACTGCCGGAAAAAATCGAGATTATCGCCGTAGATCGAGAGCCGGTTAGCCGGCACGACGCGATCGAGCGCGGACGCCAGTTTCTGCCTGAGACCTGTTTTCGGCTGCAACCGAACCAGTTTCATGCTGGCGATCGTCTCTCCGGCGATGCGGCGTACTTCCGCTTCTACTACGTCGCTCGTTACCCCGAGCGTAATGGCGTGCCGTCCCCGCCGCGCCAGAGCGAGGGCGATCGGAAGGCTATGGGCGACCTGATGCGCCTGATCGTGGTTGAACAGAAAGCCAATACGCATTGCGTGCGGCGCTTAACTCATCGTGCTGCGCCGCAAAAGCCATGATTTTGTTCTGGGCAAATTCGGCATTGAGCCGCGCGGCGCTTTTGGCTAACGGCCTTGGGGGAGTCCGCACGGGACCCGATCATCACCCAGGGGAAGCTTGACCGACATGGCTGAATTCACATTGCCCGCCAACAGCAAGATCAACGGCAAGTCGCGCCATCACGCGTCGACGGGCAGCGGTGGCCGGGTAAAGAAGTTCAAGGTCTATCGCTATGATCCCGACACGTCCGAAAATCCGCGCTATGATGTGTTCGACATCGATCTCGACGAATGCGGCCCAATGGTGCTTGATGCACTCATCAAGATGAAGGGCGAGCAGGATCCCTCGCTGACCTTCCGCCGTTCGTGCCGCGAGGGGATTTGCGGCTCCTGCTCGATGAACATCAATGGCAAGAATGGCCTCGCCTGCACCACCGCAATCGAGGACTGCAAGGGCGAAGTCACGATTACCCCGCTGCCGCACATGGAAGTGGTCAAGGACCTCGTTCCCGATTTCACGCACTTCTATGCGCAATATGCCTCGATCAAGCCGTGGCTCCAGACGGTCACGCCGACGCCTTCGGGCAAGGAGCGGCTGCAGTCGCCGGAAGATCGCGCCAAGCTGGACGGCCTTTACGAATGTATCCTGTGCGCCTGCTGCTCGACCTCCTGCCCGAGCTACTGGTGGAACAGCGACAAGTTCCTGGGGCCGGCGATCCTGCTCCAGGCTTATCGCTGGCTTGCCGACAGCCGCGACGAAGCAACGGGCGAGCGCCTCGATGAACTGGAAGATCCGTTCCGCCTGTACCGCTGCCACACCATCATGAACTGCTCGAACGCATGCCCGAAGGGCCTGAGCCCCGCGCGTGCGATCGCCGAAATCAAGAAGATGGAAGCCGAACGGCACATCTGATTTTTGCCGGGCTGCAAAAAGGGAGAGATTGCGTGAACAGGCTGATTTTATGCGCAGGTGCGGCCTTGTTGCTGGCAGCGTGCGGTAGTAACTCCGAAACGGTGACAATACCGGATGGCGAGGGTGGAACCGCGACTATCCGCGCCGATGACAAGAAGGCGGTCATCACAGACGCCAAGGGCAAGACCACGACCTTCGACAACAGCACCGCCGAATTTGCCGACTTCGCCCCGAAATATCCGGGCTCAACCATCAAGGACTCGGCGACGATCACGCATGAGGGGCAGAAAACCTCGACGGTCAATTTCAATACCGGCGATAGTGCTCAAAAGGTCGGAGAATTCTACAAGGCATCGCTTGAGGCCAAGGGCATGAAACCTTCCGTGATGACCGTTGACGGGCAGGTCATGATCAACGCGGGCAGCGAAGATCTGCCGAGCGCGCTTATTGTCGCGGGCCCGGCGGAAGAAGGCGGGGGAACCGATGTGTCGCTCATCACCAACTCCAAGCAATAGGGTATGTGTTGAATAGAGGGCGGCGCAGCAAGAAACGGCGGATCTGGCCGATTATCCTCGCGGTCGCCGCACTGGCTGGTACGATATACTATCATAATAGCCGGTTCGCGAACTGGATCAACCCGCCGCCACCGCCGGTCTATGCGCCAGCCAAACCCGAACAGGAGTTGCTGACCGGCGCGGGCAGTGCCCAGTTTCCGATCTATGCGCCGCAATATCCCGGATCGACGATCGCCGATGCTTCGCGCTTTACCGATGCGGCGGGCGGATTGACCATGGTGTTGATGACCACGCCCGACGATCTGCCGACCGTTTCCGAATTTTACCGCCGCGGGCTTGCCGAAAAGGGGTTCCGGCCGAAGCTGAACAAGGCCGGCAAGGGTCTCAGTATCGCCGGTGCGCGGTCGAGCGCGGGGTTGTCGGTGCTGATCGGCTTGCAGCCCCGCGACGAAGGTGGCACCAGCATCGAACTCACGGATACTTCCAATGATCCCGTTGCGCAGAATGAAAACAGACCCTGATGTCCGACGCACCCGCCATCATCCACATCGATGATCCCGATAACCCCGGCTGGAAAACCTGGAAGGTCAGTGATGACCGCCGCTTTAACGCCGTGGCGCTCGGCAAGATGATCGTCAAGCCGGGCGACGAAAATCGCGCGACGGTGCGCATGTTTCCCACGATCGCGCATAGCAACCTGATGGATAAGGTCCATGGCGGCGTGACGCTCGCCTTCGTCGACGTCGCGTTGTTCGCAGCGACGGCGGTAATGGGCTATCGCCACGGTCCGGGGGCAGTGACGCTCAATCTCGATACGCAGTTTGTCGGCGCGGGAGAAATGGACATTCCGCTCGATGCTGAAATCGAACTGGTGCGGGCGACCCGCCGTCTTCTGTTCCTGCGGGGGATGGTCGTGCAGCAGGGCCAGGTGGTCGCCGGTTTTTCGGCCATGATCCGCCGCAGCGAGCCTGCGGTGGCGGCGCATACGGGGTGATCGCGCGATGATGCCGGTTCTTGCTGCCTATGATGCGCTGCTCGCCAATGGCGAATTGAAGCCCGACGCCGATCAGGCAGCTGCCGCGGCACGACTAAACCTTTTGCAGCAAGAGCTGGAAGGCGGTGCGGCGGGGACCGGCTTTTTCGGCCGGCTGTTCGGCAAGGGGGCGCCGCAAACTCCGCGCGGTATTTATATGTGGGGAGCGGTAGGCCGCGGCAAGTCGATGCTGATGGACCTGTTCTACGATCATCTCCGGATCAGCGAGAAGCGCCGTGTGCATTTCCACGCCTTCATGCTCGACGTCCATGCGCGACTGCGCGAAGCGCGTAAGTCCGAGAGCGGCGATCCGATCCTCCCGGTAGCGGCGAGCCTCACCGAAGGACTGCGCTTGCTCGCCTTTGACGAGATGGTGATCAACAACAGCGCCGATGCGATGATCCTGTCGCGCCTGTTCACCGCGATGATGAAGGATGGGCTGACGGTGGTCGCGACATCCAACCGTCCCCCCGCCGATCTTTACAAGGACGGGCTCAACCGCGAGCATTTCCTTCCTTTCATCGACCTGATTCAGAGCCGGCTCGACGTGCTTTCGCTCAACGGGCCAACCGATTACCGCCGCGACCGTCTTGGCGGCGCCAGGCTTTGGCATGTGCCCAATGGCCCGGAAGCGACCGCGGCGCTGAGCGAAGCCTTTTTCCGCCTGACCGATTTCGCGGTCGAGGATCGGGCCCATGTCCCGACGGCCGATCTCGATGTCGGAGGCGGGCGCACGCTCCATGTCCCCAAATCGCTGAAGGGCGTTGCCGTGTTTTCGTTCAAAAAATTATGCGGTGAAGCGCGCGGGGCGAGTGACTATCTCGCCATTGCCCAGCATTATCATACGGTGATCCTTGTCGGAATCCCGAAGCTTGGACCGGAAAACCGCAACGAGGCGGCGCGGTTTGTGACGCTGATCGACGCGCTCTACGAATATAAGGTGAAACTGCTGGCGGCGGCCGATGCCGAGCCCGATCAACTCTATACGGCCGGCGATGGCGCGTTCGAGTTCGAGCGCACCGCGAGCCGTCTGATGGAGATGCAGTCGGACGCCTATCTCGCGCTGGGGCATGGTGAGGCGTAAACGAAAAGAGGCCCCGGTTGCCCGGAGCCTCCATCGTCGCCTATGGATGCGATCAGCCCCTTAAAAGACCGCGCGTAACACTTCGCGGATCATATAAGTGGTCGGGTCGACGCGATAGACATAACCGTCATAATAGCGGTAGGTGCCGTTATCATAATAGTTGCGGTACTGCCGCGGCACATAGTCATCCCAATATTGGCGCGGCAGGCGCTGTCCAACATTCCACGCGGCCTTCTTGGCCTGGCCCGGCGGCAGGCAGCCGTTGTTTTTCTTGGCGAGACCCGGGGGGCAGTTGACGCCGTAATAGCGGCCATCACGATAATAACCGCCATCATACCAGTAACCGCGGCCATCGCCGTAACGGACGCGCGTGGAATCCCAGCGACGGGTGTCGCGGTGTTCGGCGCGGTCGCGGTCGTAACGGACATTGCGGGCCTTGGCCTTTCCGTTGCCATTGCCTTTCTGGGCGTGGGCTGCATTGCCCTTGCCGTGGCCGTTACCCTTGCCCTGCGCCAGTGCCGGGCTTGTCACGGCCAGCGCGCCGAGCGCTGCAATCATCATAAGCTTCTTCATCGCAACTTCTCCTGACCTGTTCGATGATGAACCGGTAACGCGGCCTCATGGCTGTGGTTGCATGAACAGGAAATAACGGCCGGTTCATAAAGATCAGCTTTTACAAAGAGCTAATGTAAAATCGGCGAGGCGGCGGCGTGCTATCAATCCCGGACAGGGTCAGATGTCATGGTCCCGACCCAGCTTTGCGACGGAACACTAAATGACTTTATAGATATTGCGAATTAATTGCATAAATAGTTTTTACTTAGCCTTTTGTTTAAGTTGAAACTCGCGCATGATCGGCCTATGCGCTGGGCGACGGTGCGCGGACCTGCGCATCCGAGGATTCGTTTTTCACGCGGCCCCGGGGTGCAGTAATGCGGTCCGGCGGGGTGATAGAAGCCCCGGCATCTGCGGTACGCGCGCGCTAAAAGGAGGCTCATAGATGGCTCGCAAGAAAATTGCCCTTATCGGCGCCGGCATGATCGGCGGTACGCTCGCTCACCTCGCGGCGAAGAAGGAAATGGGCGATATCGTCCTGTTCGACATTGCTGAAGGCATGCCGCAGGGCAAGGCGCTCGACCTCGCGCAGTGCGGGCCGATCGAAGGCTTTGACGCGAACATCAAGGGCACCAACGATTATGCCGATATCGCGGGCGCGGATGTCATCATCGTCACCGCCGGCGTGCCGCGCAAGCCCGGCATGAGCCGCGATGACCTGCTTGGCATCAACCTCGGCGTGATGAAGTCGGTCGGCGAAGGCATCAAGAAATATGCGCCCGAAGCGTTCGTCATCTGCATCACCAACCCGCTCGACGCGATGGTGTGGGCGCTGCGCGAATTTTCGGGCCTGCCGCACAACAAGGTTGTCGGCATGGCGGGCGTGCTCGATTCGGCGCGCTTCGCAACCTTCCTCGCATGGGAATTCGGCGTCTCGGTCAAGGACGTCAATGCGTTCGTCCTCGGCGGCCACGGCGACACGATGGTGCCGGTAACGAGCTACACCACCGTTTCGGGCATCCCGGTCGACGATCTCGTCAAGATGGGCAAGTCGTCGAAGGAAAAGATCGACGAGATCGTCGCGCGCACCCGTTCGGGCGGCGGCGAGATTGTCGCGCTGCTCAAGACCGGTTCGGCCTATTATGCGCCCGCCACCAGCGCCATCGCCATGGCCGAAGCCTATCTTGGCGACCAGAAGCGCATTCTCCCCTGTGCGGTCTATGTTGACGGTAAATATGGGCTTGATGGCCTTTATGTCGGCGTCCCTACCGTAATTGGTGCCAATGGCGCGGAGGAAGTGGTCGAAATCGATCTTGACGGCGAAGCCAAGCAGAACTTCCAGGTGTCGGTCGACGCGGTCAAGGAACTGCTCGTCGCTTGTAAGGGTATCGACAGCTCGCTGGCCTAATATAGGCGGCAGGGCAACAGGGGGCTTGTCAGGAGATTTTCCATGATGAAGCTGCAAAGTCTTCTTGCCGGAGCGGTAGCCGTGGCTGCCGCTCTTGCTGTGCCCGCCGTTGCCCAGAACGCCCCGGCGAAGGGATCTGGAACCAAGACGCGGATAAAGCTCGCTTCGCCCGCCAATGTTGTCACTGCAGTCAAATCGTGCAGCACAGCCGTCAGCGCCAATGGGCTTGTGCCTGCCAATCTGGCGAAGGCCGGGTGGAAACCGGCGCCCGTCAGGACCCGGTCCGGCAAAGCCGTGACGGCACCGGTCCGCATGTATAGCCATGCCGGGAGTCAGGCGCTGATTGTCCTGCCGCGCAGTAATGCGGCGAGTGGCGGCTGCATCGTCATGGCGAACCTCGCCAGCCCCAGCGATGTCGCGCTTGCGGGCAATGCGCTGTCGAGCGAAATGGGAGTCAAACCGGTCCGTTCGCGCAGCGGTGCGCCCATTTGGCTTGCCGGGGAGCGCGCCATCGAAATGAATTCAACCGGAACCGAGGCCTCGCCGTCTGTGCGCGTGGTCGTTGCATATGCCAAGGGAGGCAAGGGTTAATGTCCATTCTCGTCAATAAAAATACCAAGGTTATCACCCAGGGGATGACGGGGGCCACCGGCACCTTTCATACCGAGCAGGCGCTGGCTTACGGCACGCAGATGGTCGGCGGCGTGACGCCAGGCAAGGGCGGCACCACCCACATCGGGCTGCCGATGTTCAACACCGTGGCGGAAGCCAAGGAAGCCACCGGAGCCGATGCCAGCGTCATCTACGTTCCGCCGCCATTTGCCGCCGATTCGATCCTTGAGGCGATCGATGCCGAAATCCCGCTGATCGTTGCCATCACCGAGGGCATCCCGGTGCTCGACATGGTCAAGGTCAAGCGTGCGCTGTCGGGCTCGAAGTCGCGCCTGATCGGCCCCAACTGCCCCGGGGTGCTGACGCCCGACGAATGCAAGATCGGCATCATGCCCGGCTCGATCTTCAAGAAGGGCAGCGTCGGTGTCGTGTCGCGTTCGGGTACGCTCACCTATGAAGCGGTGTTCCAGACCACCAATGAAGGTCTTGGCCAGACCACGGCCGTCGGAATTGGTGGCGATCCGGTCAACGGCACCAACTTCATTGACGTACTCGAACTGTTCCTTGCCGACGACGAGACCAAGTCGATTATCATGATCGGCGAAATCGGCGGTGATGCCGAAGAACAGACTGCGCAGTTCCTCATCGACGAGGCCAAGAAGGGCCGCAAGAAGCCGATGGTTGGCTTCATCGCGGGCCGCACCGCGCCTCCGGGCCGCCGCATGGGCCATGCCGGCGCCATCGTTTCGGGCGGCAAGGGCGACGCAGAATCAAAAATTGCCGCGATGCAGGCAGCGGGTATCCGTGTTGCGGACAGTCCGTCGGAACTCGGCACTACGCTGGTGGAAGTGCTGAAGGGATAACTTGCCTTGCGCCCCTGCGAAAACGGGGGCCCAATGCAGCACAGCGCCAACCTTTCTGGCGCCCCTGCCTTTTGCGGGGGTGCGATGATGTGGAAATGAACATGGATTACGAAGGGCTTACAGCCGCCGATTTTGCCGAGGCCGATGCGGGACCCAGTTGGGCACCAAAGAACTGGCCGCTCGATCTGCTTGATGCGCGTGACGAGGCGATGGACCCCACGCGGATGCAGCTTGAACTGAAAGCTGCGATCAAGGATGCTGCCAGGAGCACGGGCGCGCCGCTTGATGCGGCTGGCGTGGAAGCGGCGGCGGCCGATTCGATCCGTGCCATGATGCTGATCCGCACCTACCGGGTGCGCGGCCACCTGTTCGCCAACCTCGATCCGCTGGGGCTTACCAAGCATGATATTCCGGCCGACCTGACGCCCGAATTTCACGGCTTTGCGGAAGCCGACATGGACCGTAAAATCTATCTTGGCGGCACGCTCGGGCTTCAGTCCGGAACGATGCGCGAGATCGTTGCCATCCTCCGCGCCAATTACTGTGGTAATGTCGGCCTTGAATATATGCACATCGCCGATGTCGCCGAGCGCCAGTTCCTTCAGGAACGGATGGAAGGCGCCGACAAGCATATCGAGTTCACCAAGGAGGGGAAGCGCGCGATCCTCACCAAGGTGATCGAGGCCGAACAATATGAAAAATTCCTCGCCAAGAAATATGTCGGGACCAAGCGCTTCGGTCTCGATGGCGGGGAATCGATGATCCCCGCGCTCGAGGCGGTGATCAAATATGGCGGCAAGTCTGGCGTGCGCGAGATCATTATCGGCATGGCGCACCGCGGCCGCCTCAACACCCTCGCCAATGTGATGGCCAAACCCTATCGCGTGATTTTCCACGAATTTGCAGGTGGATCGGCCAACCCCGACGATGTCGGCGGATCAGGTGACGTCAAATACCACCTCGGCACCTCGACCGACCGTGAGTTTGACGGCATCAACGTTCATATGTCGCTGGTTCCCAACCCGTCTCACCTTGAGGCGGTTAACCCCGTCGTGCTTGGCAAGGCGCGCGCGCAGCAGGTATTCCGCGACGATATCGGCCCTGAGGACAAGAAGGATCATGAATCGGCCAAGCATGGCCAGGTGCTTCCGATCCTCATTCACGGTGACGCCGCCTTTGCGGGCCAGGGCATCGTGTGGGAATGCCTCGGTTTTTCTGATGTGCGCGGATATAATACCGGAGGTTGCATCCACTTCGTCATCAACAACCAGATCGGCTTCACCACGAGCCCGCAATTCGCGCGCTCGTCGCCCTATCCGTCGGACGTGGCGAAGGGGGTCCAGGCACCGATCCTGCACGTCAATGGCGATGATCCGGAAGCGGTGACCTTTGCGTGCAAGCTCGCGACCGATTTCCGCCAGAAGTTCAAGCGCGACATTGTCATCGACATGTGGTGCTATCGCCGCTTCGGCCATAATGAGGGCGATGAGCCGAGTTTCACCCAGCCGCTGATGTATGCCGCAATTCGCAAGCATCCCGGTGTCTCGACCATCTATGGCGAACGGCTCACGACCGAGGGCGTGGTTGACGCGGGCTGGATCGAGCTGGCCACATCCGACTTCATCGACAAACTTGAGGGCGAATTCCAGGCCGCGAAGGATTACAAGGCTAACAAGGCGGACTGGTTTGCAGGCCGCTGGTCAGGCTTCAACAAGCCGGTGGATCCCGAAACGGCGCGCCGCAACGTGGAAACCGGCATTTCCGACAAGCTGTTTGACAGCCTGGGCCGCACGCTGACGACGGTGCCGGAAGGGCTGACGCCGCACAAGACCTTGTCCCGTATCATCGAGGCCAAGAGCGAGATGTTCAAGGGCGGAGTGGGATTCGACTGGGCGACCGGTGAGGCACTGGCGTTCGGCTCGCTGCTGTCCGAAGGGTATGGCGTGCGCTTGTCCGGTCAGGATTCCGGTCGCGGCACCTTCTCGCAACGCCACGCCGTATGGGTCGATCAAACCGACGAGCATAAATATATACCGCTCTCGACCGTGCCGCACGGCCATTTCGAGGTGCTCGACAGCCCCCTTTCCGAATATGGGGTGCTCGGTTTCGAATATGGTTATGCCATGGCCGATCCGAAGGCACTGGTGCTGTGGGAGGCGCAGTTCGGCGATTTCGCCAATGGCGCGCAGATCATGATCGACCAGTTTGTCGCGTCGGGCGAGGCCAAGTGGCTGCGCGCCAATGGTCTCGTCATGCTGTTGCCGCACGGCTATGAAGGGCAGGGACCGGAGCACAGCTCGGCGCGTCTCGAGCGTTTTCTGCAGCTATGCGCCCAGGATAATATCCAGGTGTGCAATATCACGACGCCGGCCAATTATTTCCACGTGCTGCGCCGCCAGATGCTGCGGCCTTTCCGCAAGCCGCTCATCATCATGACGCCAAAGTCGCTGCTGCGGCACAAGATGGCGGTCTCGCAGCGCGAGGATTTCCTCGGCGACACCCATTTCCGCCGCTTGCTGTCCGACCCGTCTGCGCCGGACGACAAGGATACGAAAAGGGTTGTGCTCTGCTCGGGCAAGGTTGCCTATGATCTCATCGAGGCACGCGACGCGGCCGGGGTCACCGACACCCAGATTATCCGTGTCGAACAGATTTATCCGTTCCCCGGCGAGCCGCTCACGGTCCGCCTCAAGCGGATGAAGCATCTCAAGGACGTCGTCTGGGCGCAGGAGGAACCGCGCAACAATGGTTCCTGGTTCTTCGTTGAGCCAGAAATCGAGGCCAGCCTTGCCGATGCGGGCCACAAGGGCATGCGCGCCCGTTATGCAGGACGAGCGCCCAGTGCATCGCCCGCCACCGGCCTGATGAGCCGTCACCAGGCTGAACAGGGCGCGCTCGTCGCCGACGCGCTTGGCCTTTCGGTCCGCGCCGAAATTCGCCGCCAGAAGAAGGGATAAGAAATCATGGCAACCGAAGTCAAAGTCCCCACGCTGGGCGAATCCGTTACCGAAGCAACCGTAGGCGAATGGCTCAAGCAGCCCGGCGATGCCGTTAAGGTCGATGAACCGATCGCCAGCCTTGAAACGGACAAGGTCGCGGTGGAAGTGCCGTCGCCAGTTTCCGGGGTGATCGGCCAGCATCTCGTCAAGGAAGGCGACACGGTCAATGTCGGCGCGGTCATCGCGACGATCGAGGACAGCGTTGCCCCGGCCGGGAACGAGGAAGTGAAGCCGCGTGAAGCGCAGGCGACCGAAGCCAAGGAGCAGGCATCCGAAGCGCAGCCAAAGGCGCTCGACGCCGCCGCCGCCAAGACGGTATCCGATTCCTTTGAAGCCGGTGATCTCACCATGTCGCCTGCGGTGCGTCGGGCGGTGCTCGAACATGGCATCGACCCCACCAAGGTCAAGGGTACCGGTAAGGACGGCCGCCTCACCAAAGAAGATGTGCTCGCTGCGGCCAAGGATGGCAGCGCCAAGGCCGATGCCGCGGCCGCTCCCGCTCCGGCGGAAAGTGCGGCGCCTGCAACTGGCGGAAACCGCGCCGAAGAGCGCGTCAAGATGACCCGCCTGCGTCAGACCGTCGCCAAGCGATTGAAGGAAGCGCAGAACACCGCCGCCCTCCTCACCACGTTCAACGATGTGGACATGAGCGAGGTCATGGGCGCGCGTGAAAAATACAAGGATCTGTTCGAAAAGAAGCATGGCGTGCGCCTCGGCTTCATGTCCTTCTTCGCCAAGGCCGCCTGCCTTGCCTTGAAGGATATTCCGGCGGCCAACGCGCAGATCGTCGGTGACGAGATCGTCTATCATGACTATGTCGACCTCTCGGTCGCGGTGTCCGCGCCGAACGGCCTCGTCGTGCCGGTCGTGCGCAATGTCGAAAGCATGAGCTTTGCCGACATCGAAAAGGCGATCGCAGCCTACGGCAAGAAGGCCAAGGACGGTTCGCTCACGATGGAAGACATGAAGGGCGGCACCTTCACCATCTCCAATGGCGGCGTGTTCGGATCGCTGATGTCGACCCCGATCATCAACCCGCCGCAGTCGGCCGTGCTTGGTCTCCACCGCATCGAGGACCGCCCGGTGGTCCGCAACGGCGAAGTCGTGGTGCGCCCGATGATGTATCTGGCACTGAGCTATGACCACCGCCTGATTGACGGCCGCGAGGCGGTGACGGCGCTCAAGATCATCAAGGAAGCGATCGAGGACCCGACCCGGCTTTTGATCGACCTATAAGGGGAGACCTGATGCGCGCTATAATGATCATTCTGGCAGCCATTCCGCTGAGCCTCACTGCGTGCGGCGAAGCGAAAAAGGGTTTTGACGAAGGCGTTGAAAAACGCTTTCTGGAGGAATTCACTAACAGCTGCACCACTTCTGCGGTCAAGACGGGGGCTGCTCCAGCGATTGCCAGAAAGCTTTGCACTTGTTCGGCAAACAAGCTGGCCGAAAAATATTCGGGAAGTGAACTGCTGGGCGTATCCCAGGAACAGATGATGGAAGCCGGCAATGCCTGCCTCAAGGAACAGGGCTTGCCCGTGAATTGATCCGGACCAACGGTTGAGGACAGAAAAACGAAGGACCCAATATGGCCGAGCATGATTTTGACGTGATTATCATTGGTGCAGGACCAGGAGGCTATGTGGCCGCGATCCGTGCCGCGCAGCTCGGGCTCAAGACGGCCTGTGTCGAAAGCCGCGAAACGCTCGGCGGGACCTGCCTCAATGTCGGCTGCATTCCGTCGAAGGCGCTGCTCCATGCGTCGGAACTCTATGAAGAGGCGGCGAGCGGCGCGCTCGCCAAGCTGGGCGTCAAGATCGATAAGATGAGCCTCGATCTGGACACCATGCAGGGCCAGCGCAAGGATGCCGTCAAGGGGCTCACCCAGGGCATCGAATTCCTGTTCAAGAAGAACAAGGTCGAATGGCTCAAGGGCCATGCGAGCTTCACCGATGCCAAGACCATCGAGGTGGGGGGCAAGGCCTACACCGCGAAGAATTTCGTTATCGCTACCGGATCGTCGGTCACGACGCTCCCCGGCGTCGAGGTCGATAACGCCAAGGGCCAGATCATCGATTCGACCGGCGCGCTCGAACTGGACAAGGTGCCGGACCATCTCGTCGTGATCGGCGGCGGCGTGATCGGGCTCGAGCTTGGCAGCGTATGGCGGCGGTGCGGCGCGAAGGTGACGGTGATCGAATATCTCGACCAGATCCTGCCCGGCATGGACGGCGATGTGCGCAAGGAAGCGAACAAGATCTTCAAGAAGCAGGGCGTCGAGTTCCGGCTTTCGACCAAGGTTACCGGCGCGAAGGCGGGCAAGAAGGGCGTTTCCCTGACGCTTGAGCCCGCCGCGGGCGGCAAGGCCGAAACCATCGAGGCCGATGTCGTCCTCGTCTCGATTGGCCGCAAGCCCAATACCGAGGGCCTCGCCCTCGAAAAGGCCGGTATCGAACTCAACAAGCGCGGCCAGATCGAGGTCGATCATGATTTCGCGACCAAGGTGCCGGGCATCTACGCGATCGGCGATGTGACCCCGGGACCGATGCTTGCGCACAAGGCCGAGGATGAAGGTATCGCGGTCGCCGAAAACATCGCGGGGCTCACCGGCATCGTCAACCATGACGTGATCCCGAGCGTCGTCTACACCATGCCCGAAATCGCGGGCGTTGGTCTCACCGAAGAGGCGGCCAAGGAAAAGGGCGCGATCAAGGTCGGCAAGTTCCCGATGATGGCCAACAGCCGCGCCAAGACCAACCATGAGCCCGACGGCTTTGTGAAGGTGATTGCGGACGCCGAAACCGACCGCGTGCTGGGTGTGTGGTGCATTGCGACCGTAGCGGGCACGATGATCGCGCAGGCCGCGCAGGCGATGGAATTCGGCGCGACCTCGGAAGACATCGCCTACACCTGCCACGCGCACCCGACGCATTCGGAAGCGATCAAGGAAGCCGCGATGGCGGTGACCGGCAAGCCGATCCATATGTGACCGGACCGAGCGGCGCGATGCCCTCCGCCGATCTGCCCGCCCAGCTCGCGCCCGCGCTGCTGCCGATCCTCGACATGATCGGCATCGGCGTGTTCGCATTGTCTGGCGCGCTCGCAGCAGCGAAACGCGGCCAGACATTTGTCACCTTCGTGTTTTTTGCGGTCGCGACCGGCGTCGGCGGCGGAACGGTGCGCGACCTCCTGATCGGTGCGCCGGTATTCTGGATTCAGGCCACCTGGGTCGCGCCGCTCTGTCTCGGACTCGCCTTGCTGGTGTGGTTCACGCCGATGCGCTGGTGGTTCGGCCCGAACGGGGAGAGCCGCGCGCTCGATTGGTTCGATGCCGCCGGGCTCGCCGCCTATTCGGTGTTCGGGGCCGCCAAGGCGCTGGCTTATGACGTCGACCCGCTCACTGCCGCGATGATGGGGGTGATCACCGGCTGCGTCGGCGGCATCATCCGCGATATGCTCGCGCACGAACCTTCAATCCTGATGCGGCCCGAGCTTTACGTGACCGCCTCAGCGCTGGCAGCCGGGCTGTTCGTTATCCTGCTTCTGGCCGGAACCGGCTTCTGGATCGCCGCGATTATCGCTGCCGTCGCCGGTTTTGCCCTGCGCGGCCTTGCCATCGCTCGCGGCATTGCTCTGCCGGCCTATGACCGGCACCATCATTTGTGAGATTATCAGCCGGATCATTTTGACCGGCCAGTTATGCAACCGAAATCGTGTTACGCGGCTTTCAGCTCTTGGGTGAGAGCATGGAGATAGGTTCCATACTCGCTCTTTCCGAGCATCTGGCTGAGTCGTTCCAGTTCGTCCGTGCTGATGAAGCCTTTACGCCATGCAATTTCTTCCGGGCAGCTTATCTTGATACCCTGGCGCTTTTGTAGCGTCCGGACGAAATCTCCCGCTTCCTGGAGGCTATCGGGCGTTCCTGTGTCGAGCCAGGCATAACCGCGGCCCATCAACTCGACGGTGAGGTTGCCGCGCTCCAGGTAAAATTTATTGATATCGGTAATTTCGAGTTCACCCCGCGCCGATGGTTTCAGGCTGGCCGCGATATCGATCACGCCCGCGTCGTAAAAATATAGACCCGTGACGGCCCAGTTCGATTTGGGTGACTGCGGTTTTTCCTCGATCGAGATCGCATTCATGGCAGAGTCGAATTCGACGACGCCATAGCGTTGTGGGTCGTGGACATGATAGCCGAACACGGTTGCGCCAGTGGTTCGGCTTGCAGCGCGATAAAACAGGTCGGTGATCCCGTGACCATAAAATATGTTGTCGCCAAGGATCAGGCATGACCGGCTCGATCCCACAAAATCCGCGCCGATGATATAGGCTTGGGCTAATCCGCCTGGATCGGGTTGCTCGGCATAGCTCAGCGATATTCCCCAAGCCGAGCCGTCGCCCAGAAGTTTCTGGAAATTGGGAAGATCATGCGGCGTTGAAATAATCAATATGTCGCGAATTCCGGCGAGCATCAGAGTGGACAGAGGGTAGTAAATCATCGGCTTGTCATAAACGGGCAGCAACTGTTTCGATGTCACCAGCGTCATGGGATGCAGCCGCGTGCCGCTCCCTCCGGCGAGAATGATGCCCTTCATGCCACCGCTCTCCGTGTCCGTGCCTGGGCGGAGACAAGCCGCTTGGTTACCGCGTTGACGGAACTGCGCCAGTGGGGAAGCTGAAGCTGATATGTTGCCGCAAGCTTCGAACAATCCAGACGGGAATTGGGCGGCCGTCTGGCTGCGACTGGATAATCACGCGCCGCAATCGGGCGCACATTCGCAAATGGTCCGCCTGCAACTTGCGAAGCTTCAAAAATCGCCGCCGCGAATTCGGCCCAGTTGGCGTCACCTTGCGCAGCCATATGAAATATGCCGCGCAAATCGGGATCGCTTGAGATCAAGAGACGATGCGCAATCTCAAGCACCGCATCGGCGATATCCAGCGCGGAGGTCGGATTGCCAGTCTGGTCGGCGACGACGTTGATTTCTTCGCAGTCCCCGGCCAGTCGTAGCATGGTCTTGAGAAAATTGGTGCCGAACGGGCTATATACCCAAGCGGTTCGCAGAATGACATGCTCGGCCCCGGACTCCGCAAGACGCTGCTCACCTTCCAGCTTGGAGCGGCCATAGATATTGATCGGTGCGGCCGGGTCGTTCTCTTGGTAGGAGCCCTGTTTCTGGCCGTCGAATATATAGTCGGTCGATAAATGGATAACCGGGACGCCCAGCTTCTTTGCCATCTTACCCACCTTCTCCGGGGCGGAAGCATTGATGGCGAAGGCGTTAACGGGATCTGTTTCGGCCTTGTCGACCGCCGTATAGGCGGCCGCTGACACGATGACGTCCGGCGCTGTGGCGGTAAGCTCCTGCTCAATATGTCGCGTTACGGCAAGATCAAGCCGCGGCCTGCCTAACAGGATCACCTCTATCCCCCGACGATGGGAAGCGCGCTCGGCTAAGGAGCGTGCCACCTGTCCAGTGATGCCGGTCACTGCACAGCGAATCGTCATTATCGCGCTCCCGCAGCAACAAGACCAAGACGTTCGCCCTCGTAGCTCTGACGCAAAGGTGCCCACCACCATTCATTGTCGAGGTACCAACGGACTGTTTTTTCAATGCCTGAATCGAAATTGTCCTCCGCCTTCCAGCCTAGTTCCTTTTCCAGCTTTGAGGCGTCGATCGCATATCGGGCATCATGTCCGGGACGATCGGTGACATAGGTGATGAGGCGATCGTGAGGCGCATGCTGGGGACGGACCCAATCCATGATCGCGCAGATACGTCTCACTACGTCGATATTGCGGCGCTCGTTCCGGCCACCAACATTATAGGTTTCGCCAACCCGGCCGCGCTCTGCGATCATGTCCAGCGCGCGTGCATGGTCTTCGACGTACAGCCAGTCGCGGACATTGCTTCCGCTGCCATATATGGGGAGCTTTCTTTGTTCCGCAGCATTGAGGATGGCGAGCGGGATCAACTTTTCGGGAAAATGATAGGGTCCATAATTGTTGGAGCAATTGGATACGATGACGGGCATATGATAGGTTCGAGCCCAGGATTTCGCGAGATGGTCTGATGCGGCTTTGGAAGCGGAATAGGGCGAGGAGGGATCATAGGGCGTATGCTCGGAGAAAAGACCTTCGTCTCCCAAGGACCCATAAACTTCGTCGGTGGAAACGTGAAGGAACCGAAACTCGCCGCGCTCGGTGCCCGATAAGCCCGACCAATATTGCCGCGCGCATTCGAGCAGCGTGAAGGTTCCGACCACATTCGTGTCGATGAAGTTTTGCGCATCGCTGATCGAGCGGTCGACGTGGCTTTCCGCAGCCAGATGCATGACCCGGTCGGGCCGGAAGGTGTAGAAAGCCTGCTGCATGGCGGCCCGATCGCAGATGTCAGCCTTCAGAAAACGATAGGAGCGGTTTCCCGTTATGGAGGATAGGGACGAGAGATTGCCCGCATAGGTGAGCTTGTCGACGTTGAGAACATCATAGCCTCTATTCCCGACAAGATGACGGATGACGGCCGATCCGATAAATCCAGCGCCTCCTGTGACCAGTACACGCATGAACTACTCCACAAAATATTCGTTGGGGTTGAGACCGGACAGATCGATTTCCGCATCCGCGAGACGTGGATGGCTCCTGTCCTTGTCAGAAAGAATCGCCCCGTCTGAAGAAACCGGCCACTTGATCGCCAGGGCAGGATCGTTCCATTGAACTCCGCGGTCATGATCGGGACTGTAATAATCCGTGACCTTGTAGAAGACGGTGGTGGATGGTGAGAGCGTGCAGAAGCCGTGCGCAAATCCAGGAGGAATCCACAGCTGTAGTCCATTTTCGGCCGATAATTCCCGCCGGACATGGCGGCCATAGGTTGGCGATGCCTTACGCAGGTCGACCGCGACGTCCAGGATAGCACCTGACAGGCATCGAACCAGTTTGCCCTGGGCGTGAGGCTCGGTCTGATAATGCAGACCCCGCACGGTTCCGATTTCGGAGGAGAAGGACTGGTTCTCCTGAACGAAGTCAACAGGCGCGACGTTTTCCTTGAACAGATCGTCCCGAAACGTTTCCGAAAAATATCCCCTCGCATCCATGATCCGGCCGGGCAGGATGAGGACGACGTCCTCAATTTCGGTCGAACGAAAATACATGCTTGGACTTTCGATCGGAGAGTGGTGGCGAGAGGGCATGTCCATCATCGTGGCCTAGAAGGAGTTTGCATGGCAGATGACCTTGAAGGTCCTGCAAATGATCTTGATGTCGCTCCAGAAGGACCACCGCTGGAGATATTCGAGGTCGGCCGCCACACGGTCGGTGAGGTCTCGGGCGCATGCGGTTGCGCCGCGCAGCCCCTGAATTTGGGCAAGGCCGGTCAGGCCGGGCCGGCAGGCGTGGCGATGCCAGTAACGATTGTCGATGTCCCAGAAGAGGCGGTCGTCCGCAGTGGAACTGACCGCATGCGGACGGGGTCCGACAACGCTCATATCGCCTTTCAGGATGTTGATCAGTTGTGGCAGTTCATCAATGCTGGTGCGGCGGATGAAATGCCCCACCCGGGTCACGCGACTGTCCTGACGGCAGGTCGACAGCGCACCGTCCCTGTCACATAAATCCTGCCGCATGCTGCGAAACTTGATCAGGTTGAAGAGTTTGTTGTTCCGGCCGATGCGAGGCTGGACAAAGAATATGGGGCCCTTGCTATCCAGCCGGATGATGATGGCGACGACGACCAGCAGCGGCGCGAGGGCAATCAGCGCGGTCGCGGAAAAGGCGATGTCGAAACAGCGCTTTATGACCCGGTCATGCAGGTTTAGCGGTCCGCGTGCGACAACGACGGTTCGCTCGCCCTTATGCTCCCCGATGCCGAGCGGGCGGATATCCGCCCACTCCCCGGCGATGAACTCGGCATGTACATTCATGCCTTGGAGGACATCGGCCCAGGCTGCGCGGCGCGCTTTGCCGCAATGAACGATCACGCGGTCGGCGCCGCTGATGACATTGGCCAGCCGGTCAAAGCTGGCGGGGCTGGGGTAGAGGGGGTCAAAGAAGAAGCGCGTATCGAGGCCGCTTTCGCACCCGCCCGGGCGCGGCACCGAGCCATCGCACAATTCGACGATCGACTGGAAAGAATCGCCCAGCTGACCACGCACATATTTCGCGTAAAAATAGTGAATGCAGGCGATCAACAGGGCGGAAATCCCGATCGTCAGCGCCATGCCAGTACGGGAGATCCCGGGCCCGACATCAAGAGAAAATAATATGAGTCCCAGAACGGCCGCGCTCGTCGCCAGAGCCTGCAGGGCACGCCCCACAGAAAGACCCGCATTAAGGATGGCAGGTCCGGAATAGGCACGCAGCATGAAGGCGCAGATGAGAAAGATCGGGATAACCGTTCCCATGGCGATGGAGAGCCCGACCTGCACCGGCGTACCGACGAACAGCATATCGATTGCCAGAAAGGCGATCTGGATTACCAGCACGTCAAGCAGGATAAGGATGAATGCGAGCCACAGCCGCGCGAGTTCCTTTGACGACCGGCGGCGGTAATGCACGGTGGCTGACTGGCGAAAGCTTGGGGCCGGGCCGTTCATCGTCATTGATGTGGTGGCAAGAGGTCTGCTGCTCATGGGCTTTTCATCCGGAATTCACCCCCCGCGCCGCAGGCACTGCGCCCGGTCGTCACGGGGGAATTCGTTACAATTCCATCGCGCCTTGCCCGCATCGCCCGAACCAGCACGAATGAAACTGAAGGAAAGGGCATCGATTGAGGCGCCGGAAACGGGGAATTTCGTCGCTTTGCGCGCCGCATTGGTCCAGCCGAAGAAACGGCAGCTGGACTTGCCGGCACAGTGCTGTTGGGCATGTTGCAGGAAGCTGTCCGGCCCCATCGACCCATCGAGCGCGACGAGAAAGACGTCGGCATCGGGCGTGCGCGTCTGGTCGGGGAGTGGTTCCGCCCTCGCGGTCAGCGAAGAACCAACCCTGACGGGTTGGGGGACGATGCCTGACAGCCCGGCTGGCACCCGATTGCTGTCTGACGTCTCGAAATCCGGACGCGTCAGGTGCGCAATATGGCTGTCATTCGAGGCGGGGGAGGCCGGAAGTGCATTATCGCGGTGCGAAAATGACAATAGCGCCATCTTGGTAATGGAGGGCTCCACACCCGAGTAGCGGCTCGCAAAGGCTTGAGGCTCGCCCGCCCGGCCACGCCAGCGAAAGAACAAATGGGTGTCGACCGCCGCGATTTTCAGCATCCGGCTGCTCCACACCGGATGCACCCAGTCTGTATGATAGTGGGTCGCATTGCCGACGACGGGTTCGACGCGGCCGGTGAGCATTTCGAGCGCGGTCAGGCGCGCCCGCGTCCAGGTTTCCGATGAAGGCTGTCGGCGCAGCATCGCGCCATCGCAGGTGAAGGTGAACTGGCAGCCGGTGGACCGATCCGAGCCCTGGAACACGACGCCGCAAACTGTCCGTGGGAATGCGCTGTGCCGAACCCGGTTAAGCACCACCTGCATTACCGCGCGCTGATCGGCAGGCCGGGTACCGGCCTCATAATAGGCGGCCGCTGCGAGGCAATCCGTCGCGCGTTCGCGATCCATGACTCCGTCGGCCCAGAGGAATGGGCGCGCCGGAATGGCGCTGAGCGGCGTAAAAGGCACACCTGCGTTAATGGCCCGGGCAAGATCTGCCGCCTTGCCGGAGGAAGCGGGCAAGGCTTCGGCCGGCAATTCAAGGGTCTCTAGCGGCAGGATTGCCGCAGACGCCTGAATTTTGCCGGGCAGCACGTAGGGGGCGTTCGCTACTGCGTAGCCTTGAAGGTCTTTCCCTACGCTGCTTGCCGGGGTCCCAAAAAGTGCGTTGCAGCCAAGCCCGAGACCGGCAAGCGCCGGCAACAGGATTTGCCTTCCCGAGCGGACCTTGCGGAACCGCAACCGGCCCGGCTCGCCAGCCTTCGTTACAACCCGTCGCGGGGCGCGCAAGGTCAGGGCGGGCATGACGCCGATCAGTCCGGACTGCCTGTGGGGCAGGGCGGTGAGGTTCTGCAAGGGCAAGACTTCATCTCGAGACTCCAGTTTCCAAGCAGAGATTGGTCCGATGTCGCGGCCATTCCTATCGTCAAAAAACAGGTGCAAATTCGCCAACGGAATTGCCTTCATGGCTTTCCATGAGGACGAGCCAGAACACATATTTGGTAAGGAAAAATACGAATGTCCGTTCCCCTGCCGTTGGTTCATACTGGGGGAGAACAGGATCGTTTGCGTTTATGTATTTATCGGAACATGATCATGCCGAAGCGGCCGTGCCAGGACCGGGTTGGAGAGCGGCGGTAAACTCCGTGCCTGACGACGAAGCCCCGGTCCGTTCCGAATTGTCGGGTCACCTGGCCTATCTGGTCAATGTCTATCCCAAGATAAGTCACAGCTTCATCAGGACGGAGATTGCTGCGCTGGAAAGGCTGGGGCTGCGCGTATCGCGCTTCACCGTCCGGCGCTCCCCCGAAAGCTTTTCTGATGCGGATGAACGGAGCGAAGCTGAACGGACGATCGCGCTGCTTGATGGCAATCTGGGCGGAATGGCGGCTGCGGCACTGCAATCCCTGTTGCATCGTCCGGTCGCATCGTTGCGCGCGTTGCGACGATCCTTGCGATCAGAACGTAACCTGGTTCGAGCCTGCGCCTATTTTGCCGAGGCCGCTGTTCTGGCAAGGGAAATGCGGCTAAGGCAAATTCGCCACGTACATGTGCATTTTGGCACGAACCCCGTGGCCGTTGCCCGGCTGGCCGCGTGTCTCGCGCCAATATCTTACAGTTTTACAGCGCATGGCCCCGATGAGTTTGATGCACCGCTCGCGCTGGATCTCCCCGGCAAGATTGCTGATTCGGCTTTCGCTGTGGGCGTTTCGAGTTTTGGCCGGAGCCAGCTCATGCGTTGGTCCGACCCGGCTCATTGGGACCGCATCAGGGTAGTGCGCTGTGCGGTAGCGCCGGATTTTCTGGATGAACCCGAACCCGGCGAGGCAGGGCTCAAGAGCAACCGGTTGCTATGCGTTGCCCGTCTCAGTCCGCAAAAAGGACTTCCTTTACTCCTCGCCGCCGCGGCGCTTATCGCGCCTGATCACGACTTCGTTATCGACATTATCGGCGACGGGGACGGGCGTGCCGTGCTGGAAGAGCAGATCCGCACAATGAACCTGCAAGCGCATGTCCGCCTGTTGGGATGGCGATCCCCGGTGGACGTTCGCAAAGCCTTGCTAAGCTCACGCGCCTTGGTGCTGCCGAGTTTTGCCGAAGGCCTGCCCGTCGTGTTGATGGAAGCCATGGCGCTCGGCCGCCCCGCGGTAACAACGGCGATTGCGGGTATTCCCGAGTTGGTCGATGATGCCAATGGCTGGCTTGTGCCGTCGGGATCGGTCGATGCTCTCGCCGCGGCAATCACGGCAGTGCTTGAAGCATCTCCCGACCGGTTACGGACGATGGGCGAGGAAGGTCGAAGACGCGTGCGCCTGATGCACAACCCCGACACCAACGCCCGGGAGCTTGCGCAACTGCTGGTCCCCTTGTCCGCGGGATAAAATTCAAAGCTGCGCTGGTGGAATCATCCGCAGGGCGAGCGGCAGCCGCTTGCGCCAAAGCGCCGCGTCCTGCTGGCGCGGGGGGAGGGTGTTTGCCAATCGTGCGATGTCGCGCCGCCGCGTCGCCGTACGCTCGCAAAGGAACGGATGACGCGGCCGATTGGAAAAATAGCTGTAGAAGACGGCGATACGATCCCGCCGGGTAGCCGGCTTGCCGCGATGGAAGAAGCGGGCAGTATCGGTGAAGATGACGGTGCCGGCAGACCCTGAACAACTGACGATGTCGTCTGCATAGGAATGGCCTAGCCGCTCTGCCAGCATGGCGTCGTCGGCCAGTTCGTAACTGAAACCGTTGGTGTCGCTCTGCCGGGTGTCCTGTCTTCGAATGACCTGGAATGGGCCGCCGGCCTCGTCTACATCGTGCAGATAAATGGCGATCTTCAGCATCCGCCGGTCTTCCCAGTCGCGATGCCATTTACGCGTTGACACTTCGCGACCGTCCGCAACCGTATAGTTGATCGTGACCCCGTCATAGGCCGGAGGCAGCCCTATATAGTTTTCCGCTATATTGAGAAACCGGTCCCGCAAGCCGAATAAATAGATTGCCGGATGCTTGATCATTTTCTCCGGCGGAACGATGAGAAAGCCTTCCCCATTCGCGGTGCGCTGATGGGCTTCGTCAGCGAAATCAAGGCCAAGCCGCATGGCCTGCATCAAGGAGGCTTCGGCGTCTGCAAGTTCCAGATCCTCGATCGAGGTTACGCACACACCGTCCGTTTCCAGGCCAGCGACGATTTCTGCGTCTATCCCGTGAAGTATGGGTAATGCCGGTTTATGGGTTGCCAATGCGCGGTCATAATTGCGTCCCAGCATCGCTCGCATGTGGCGCTGGTTGCACAGCTTGAGTGCAGTGCGCGCCGGCAGGTCCCTTAGCCAGCGTCGCCGCCGTAAAATAAGCTCGCGCAGCATTCAGGGCTGCCATCGCGGTTGGATACGGGCGCGCAACGCGTGCAGGGCCGAGCCGCATTGCCGTGGTCGCGATCCGTTCTTCACGATCTGCCAGCGGAATCGAGTGGTAAGGCATAATAATAATCATAATCGTTGGTCTGGCGGGGGCTGGAAATCGACCGGTTCAGCACGGATCCGATAACGGGTGTCGGGCTGAGAGACCTGATCGTTTCGACCAGCGAATGTTTCGAGGTCCGGCCTTCTTCGACCACCATGAGGATGCCGTCGATCACCGGGGCAATCAGCATGATGTCGTCATGGTGGATGGCGCCCGGAGGCGTATCGATGATGCAGATCGGATGGCTGTCATCGTTGCGGATCATGTTGATCATGTCGGCCAGCCGTGCCGAAGCCAGAAGTTTTTCCGGATTTGCAACCGGGCATCTGGCCCGGTGGATGACAAGGTCAAAACCTTCGACACGAACCGCGGTTTCACGCAAGGGGGCCTGGCCGGACAGGTAATCCTCAACGCCGGGGTGTGCGGAAGGGAGGCCGATGCGCGCGCCGACCGACGGCCGCCGAAGATCCAGTTCCACGAGTATCGTCGGATGGATGCGGCTCAATATCGCCGCGAGATTCACCGCGACATGAGTCTTGCCGTTACCTGGTTGCACCGATGTCGTCGCGAAGACCTGTTCTCCGCTCGCATGTGCGTGCTTGAGCACTTGGGAACGCAGAACCGAAAAGGCGTGCGTGTCCTCGCTGGCGGATTCGAAACCGACGATATTGTTTCTTTGTAACAAGTCATGGTCAAGGCGATGGGATGAACCCGGCGGTGTGCCTTCGGCCGGTGGTCCGAACCGCACAATATTTCCGATTTCGGCTTCTGCGTACATGACGTCCCCCTATGCTAATAGGCTGCGAGTGCAGTGGATGGATGTGCTTTTCTACGGGTGAACCATGCCGTCGCCCTTGTCAGCGGGTGTGGTCGTCTGGCTATCGGTATGATTCCCAGCGGCGGGGCATGGAGCAGGCGAGCCAGGCTATCGGCGCCGTGGATGGTGCCGGTCGCAAGATCATAGATGAGGATGGCGAAAACCCCGAAAGCCAATCCTGAAAACAGCCCTGCGAGAAGGATGATGACCGGCTGCGCGCCGAGATGATGATAGGGCAGGCTCGGCTCGTCGACCACGGAGAAGCGTTCGCCCTTGTCTTCCGATTGCAAGGTCACAGCGACCTGTGCATCGAGCTGCTTTTCCCGGAGCGCCTCATATTGACGACGGATATTCTCATATTCCCGCTCGATCATGTTGAGTTCATAGGTCGCCTGAGGGGCGAGCGCGGTGCGGCGCTCCATGTCGGCAATCGCCTGTATGAGGTCGGCGCGGCGTGCCGATAACATTTGGGTACGCGCATGACTCGCTGCGATTTCACGCTGGATGAGGCTATCGCCGCGCGATGCCTCGTCCTGCCGGAGCGAAGCGCGTTGCCGCTCGACCGCAGCACGCGCGGCGGCGACCTCGGGATAGGAATCGGCATAAACCGCTGTCAGCTGGTTGAGGCGTTCTTCGGCGCGGCGGAGCGCCTCGACGCCGGGCGGGGTACGGGCGTCTTCCTCGGCGCGCGCAGCGAGCAGGCTACTCTGCTGCGACAGGCCCTGGGTTTCTGCGTCGATGCGCGACACTTCGGCCCTGAGCGCAGAGCCGGATTGCGCGCTTAGCGCGACCTGACCGGGAAGGGCTCCGGTGTAGCGCGCTTCCACGCTGCGCCTCTTGTCTTCGAGCTCGGCAAGCTGGCGGCGCAGTTCGTCGGCGCGGCGGCCGAGGAAAGCGGCTGTCCCGGTGGCTTGCTGGGTCCGGAACCGCTTGTCCTCGACAAGAAAGATATTTGTCAGCTGGCGGGTCACCGCCTGTGCGGTTTCCGGATCGGAGTAGGTGAAGGAAAGGGTGAATGCGATGGTAGCACCGCCGGCGTTATTCTGTCCTTCGTTGGCGCTGAGAAGATCAACGGAGATCGCCTCGCGCGTCATCTCGAGCACATCTTCCATCGGCAGATTTTCACGCGCTTCCGGGAACAGGTTATTGTCTCGCACCAACTCTACGAGACTGTCATGACCGAGCACCTGTTCCCTGATCTTGGCGATGCGTTCATTGGCGATGCTGGCCAGAGGCGAGGCGACGATGGTCGTCGGGATTTGCTGCGAGTCGATGAGAAGCTTGGCGGTCGATTTATAGGATGGCTTCTGCAGCAAAATGGCGGCGATAGCGATTGCCAGCCCCAGCATGATGGGGGCGATCAGCCAATGCCGCCGGCGATAGATCGCGGTAATGATCTCTCGTGGATAGAAGCCCAGTCCATCCATGTCCTGCTCTGCGCTCATCGTTGATCTCCTCTTATCGTCAGGCCGACCTTGATGATGAAGGCATCGGCTTTCTCACCCGCCAGACGATCGCGCTGCAGGTAGGCGATGCCGGGGGTGAAATAGAGATTGCGTCCCACACGGCGTTCGTAGTTCGCCGAAACCCGCATCACGCGCGCGGCCGCGCCATAGCCGGGCAAACGGGCGCGGCGGTAATCTGCCTCGATGTCAACGACGCCATGTTCGGAAAGCTGCCTGCGGTAGGTGCCGCCGATCGAAACCTCCCGCTGAAGACCACCGAAACCGCTTACTTCGGAACGGAGGGCACCGCGCAGACAGGCTGTTTGCCGCCCGCCTTCATAGCAAAGCGCGGCGGCGCCGTTGAGCCGGGCACGGCTTTCGCGCCCTCCGGCGACAGGATCGGCGAGTTTGCTCCACTCGACGCCGATCTGGATATCTCCCTGCCAATGCTGTGCCAAACGGTGGCTCGCGGTAAGATTCAGCGATTTGATTGAACTCTTGTCCCCGCCGGATGTGCGGCTCGTCGTCGCGTGGGCGCGAACGCCGGCGGTTGTCCGTTCGCTGAGCCGCCGGGTGGCACTGACACCGGCGTCATAAGCGTTGGTCGTTTCGAGCAGCGTTGACCCGGGATAACGCAGCTTTCGCCATCCGCCATCACCGGTGATTGTAGTGAGCGCATTGGGGCTCCAGGCAAGCGAACTGCGAACATCAAAGCTTTCACTGATACTGCGGGCATCAATCGCAAAATCGCTGCTGTCGGCCAGAGAGTCGGCGAGCAGCTCGCGGCGATAGATCGCCCGCCCGCTAATCGTAAGATATTCGTTGCGGCGATGGCGCAGTTGCAGGTCGGCCAGCCCCGTCACAAAATTGCTGTAGCGGCGATGATATTGGCGAAAGCCTGTCTCCGCGGTAAAATCCAGAGTGGTTGTGGGGTCGATGCTCCAGGTTACCTCGGGCCGCACGACGACTTCGGCCGCTCCGGACAGCTTATTCTCATCAGGGATCAGAAAAGGATTATCCGACAAAAGCATGGCCGTATCTATTTCCAGTGTGACCTCCGGTTTTGCCTGCCCCTGTGTGGTCGTGCAGGAAACCGCGGCAACCGCAAGGACCTGAAGCGCAACCGAGCACTGCCTTGTTGTCCGCCTATGGGATGACGAGGACATCACCGCTCAACAGCATGGGTAGCGGGGTCGATAGGGTGCCGGCATCAAGGGCGCGGCCTCCCTTCAAAATCATCGAAAGCTTGACCGGCTCGACGACCTGTCCAGCCGGTGTTTGACGCAGGATCACGCTGTTCTTGAGATCAGCAAATTCCGCCGTGCCGCCAGCCATGCTGAGTGCCTGAAGGATATTGACCGAGGTGCCGCTGGTGAAACTGCCCGGACTGCGGACCTTGCCCACCACATAGAAGCGCGTGCCGATGGCCTCGCGCACCGATACGGTGACGTCCGGAACCGTGTCGCGGTAATTGACGGCGATGCGTTCCCGGATTTCCGCGGCTATGTCTGTCACGTCACGCCCCACTGCGCGAATGGTGCCCGCCAGGGGGAAGGCGAAAGTGCCGTCAGGCTGCACCCGGACCGCGCGTTGCATTCGCTCCTCGCCCCAGACGAATATGTCCAGCTCATCGCCCGAATTGACGCGATACTGTGCCTGCGGGCTGCTGGCCGCAATGGTGGCGGGGGTTGGTGCTTGCTGTGCGGCGACGGGGGAAAACGCCACAGTGCAAGCCGCCACCAAAGCGGCCGCAGTCCGGCCGGGAGCGTGTTGGCATCGGGATGAACGGCATTGGGCAGGCAATGTCTTGACTCCTGAATTCGAGCTAAATCGACCATAGGCCTGTGCGGCCTTCGTCGAAATTCGATGATTGCCGTCCAGCCTTCGGGGGTGGGAGATTTCAGACGTAGATTTGCATGGTGAAGCGAGCGCTGCGGATAACGGCGTGGATACCCCTGCGGCAATCAGGGCCTGATCCGGATTGGGAAAAATGGGGTGGCAATTGGCCGGGCAGTAGCGCGCAGTTTTATTCGCCATAATGGCGTTTCCGGAGTTTGATTCCCGGGCGTTGCTAACACCTCCTTCCTGGAAGCAGATCAATCAATGGCGCGACTGTCCGCACAACCGATGCTTTCACCAGCCGACGAAGATGCCGCCACGGTCGCGTTCATTGACTTCGACTTTACGACGATGCCGGAAACGTCCGTGATCCAAATGCTCGCACAGAGACCCGCGGATGCACCCTTCGCCTATGTGGTGACACCCAATGTGGACCATGCGGTGCGGCTACAGCGCAGCCGCTCCGATCTGTGGCCTGTCTATCGTGCCGCCGGGCTGACCCTGTGTGACAGCAGAATTCTTGCCCTCCTCGCCCGGCAGGCAGGTCTTGTTCTGCCGGTTATTCCCGGAAGCGACCTCACGCGTTTGCTGTTCGAAAAAGTCATTCACCCCGCCGATCCTGTTACGATCATCGGTGCCAATCCGGAGCAGGTGCAGATGCTCGTACAACGTTACGGGCTCAATCGGGTGTATCATTACAATCCGCCGATGGGTTTCATCCGTGATCCGGTGGAGATCGCAACAGCGGTGCAGTTCGTTGTCGGCGCGAAGGCGCGCTACAATTTCTTCGCCGTCGGGTCGCCGCAGCAGGAGATACTCGCTTATCGCGTGCAGCAGGCTGGGGGCGGCAGGGGTATAGGATTCTGCATCGGTGCAAGTCTCGATTTTCTCACCGGAACACAGAAGCGTGCGCCCATGCTGATGCGGCTTGTCGCGATGGAGTGGTTTTACCGTCTGGTATCGGACCCGGCGAGAATGTGGCGGCGCTATCTCTGTGATGGTCCCGGCATCCTGCAAGTCATGCGGGACTGGAAGCGTGGTTTCCGGCTGTGAAGCGTGGTCTCCGGCTGTGAAGCGGGGAGGGGCTGACATCGGGTGTTATGCCTTTTGGCGGATTTCATCCGGGATCGCGTGGACAAGTGGCGGCTGGGGAAAGCCGGCATTGAAGTCAACCGCCGGGATTCTCGATTATCCTTCCCGAAAAGGCCCAATGCCGATGGGCGCCGTTCCCGGCTAGTTTATCCCGGTTCGACGATGGAGACGGAATGATGGCGCGGGTGGATTTGGAGAAACAGGGTCGATCAGCTCGCCGGAGCGGCAAATCCCGTGCCGTCATCCTCGCATCCTTGCTGGCGATAGCCGGTGCGGCGTTTGCAGGCGCCAGCTTTGGCGGTCAGTCCGGAACAGACAGGCAGGCTATCCGGTCTTCGCCGCCACCAACCGCGCTGGGCATCAACCTGTTCGGTCTCGCCAATTACAACCGGCAACAGGTTTACCTCAATCTCATTAACCAGAGCGAGTGGTTCTCTTCGCACGGCCAGCAATGGCAGCCGATGCCAGCAAGCCAGCTCGACAAGCAAGGCTGGGTTCGCCATCTCGAACCCGGCCAGATCGCGCCAAGGCCGCTGGTGTTGCCGCCCACACCTTTTGGCGAAACGGCCGTGCGCTGCACCTATCGCGGCCGCGGAGAGATCGGCGCTGGCGGCATCGCGCATCTCGTGTCGCACGGCGATGGCTCGCTGATGCTCAAGCTGTTGCCCGTCAATGCGGCCGAAGATGGCGCCTGGATCGAACTGCGACAGACTGACCCCGGCGATCCGGTTCGCGACATTGATTGCCGAGAAACCATCTATGCAAGGACAGAGCGCTTTCATCCGGCCTTTCTTGAATTTGTCAAAGGCTTCAAGCTTGTCCGTTTTCTTGACTGGCAGAAGACGAATGACAATGCGCGCGTCGATTGGACGAGCCGTACCACCCCGGCGTCGGCGACACAGACCGGCCCGGCTGGTGCGGCGATCGAGGATATGGCCGATCTTGCCAACCTGACTGGCGCTGATCCCTGGTTTCTCATGCCCTATCAGGCCGACGAAGATTATGTCCGCCAGTTCGCACAACTGGTCCATGCCCGGGTTCACCGGGACCGGACGGTCTATGTCGAACTGGGTAATGAAGTCTGGAACGACATGTTCGACGCCGCACAACAGGCGCGGCGCGAAGGCATGGAATTGAAACTGGGGGCGGGCGATCCCAAACGGGCGCAGATGATCCGTTATGCCCAGAAGGTGCGGCAGACAATGAAAATCTGGACAGAGATATTCGCCGACCGGCCGGGGAAGCTTGTCCGCGTTGCCGCCAGCCAGCACGCCTGGCCCGATCTCGCGCGCACGATATTGGAGGATGCCGATACCGCGGATTGGGTCGATGCGCTCGCAACGGCCCCTTATATCTGGCTTGATCTCAAGGGGAACACTGTCTCTCGGCTGGACAGCATATTCGCTGCTATGCCGCGCGCGATTGACGCGACAATGACGTTCACCGACCAGAACCGCGTCATCGCGCTTCGTCATGGCAAGCGTTTCATTGGCTATGAAGGCGGCCAGCACCTTGTCACGCCCGATCTAACGCTGGCCCGTGCCATCCAGCGCGACCCGCGCATGGCCGAGGTTTACCGGAATTATCTGTCGGAATGGGAGAAACGCAGCGGTGATGCGCTGATGCTATATGCGTCGAGCGCTCCCATCGCGGATTATGGCGCATGGGGGCTGATGGAATATGCCGGGCAACCTATCAGCGAGACGCCCAAGCTAAGAGCGATCCGCGATTTTCAGGCGAGAGCACGCTGATGCCCGTCCCGATCATCATTCTGACCGCCGCGGCATTGGGTTTGCGCCTGGTACTGGGCGGATATCTGACCATCAAGCCGAGCCTTTTTGTCGGCACCGTCAGCGCGATGGCTGTCTGTTTCTTCCTGTTTTGTCTCAAGTCCGGTGTACGCGATCGCGTTGCGGCGCGGATGCTCGCGGTCGCCGTGACGATGCCGCTGCTGGCGTGGTCGCTTTCGTCGCTCGGGTTGCTGCTCTTTATCATGTGTTTCTGGGTGCCACTGGCGGCGGGACGATTCCGGATGATTGTCCCGGTTTATCTTTTCAGCCTCCTGCTCCTTCCCGGCCTCGACGACATCTTGTTTATCGGCCCGCTCAAACTGTTTGAATTCGGTGTCCATGATGCGCTGGCACTGGGGGCGGCAGCCGCCATCTTTCTCAGTCCCGCCAAGGCCCGGCACGGTGCGGGGCCGGATGTCGCGGCACTTTCGGTCGTCATGCTCGTCGCTCTTGCGCTTGCCCGAGGCACCAGCGTGTCTAATCACATCCGCGCGCTGATCGAAGTGTCGCTCGATCTCGCACTTCCCTATTATATCGTCAGCCGCGGCTTGCGCAGCAGCGATGATCTCAGGGCCGCGATGCTATGGCTTGCCGCCGGGGGCATAGTGGTCGGGGCCATTCTGGTGTTTGAGGTTTGGAAGGCCTGGCCGGTCTATAATGACTTGTACCGGCACTATGAGTTGCCGACCCTTCTGCTGGTCAAATTGCGTGCGGGCCTGATCCGCGCAGGGGGACCGTTCGTCGAGCCGACATCCGTTGCGATGGTACTCGCGGTCTGTGCCCTCGCCCTGTATCTGGCGCGGGATTTCATGCGAACGCGCGGCCTCTATTCGCTCGTCATGGCGGCGATGGTCATAGGGTTGATCGCGCCCCAGTCCCGGGGGGCATGGATTGGATTGTCCATTGCCATCGCTGCCGCCGACCTTTTGCGGCGCCGTTATACCCAACTCGGCCAGAAGATATTTGTCATTGGCGGAATTGCCTCCTGCCTGTTTCTGGCAGCGCAGTTTTCACCCTATCTTTCGGAAACCCTTGGCCTTTCAGGGGCATCGACCGAATCATCGGATTACCGCAGGTTGCTACTGGACCGTGGTCTGGAGGAGTTCAGCAAGCGACCGCTTCAGGGCTATTCCGTACCAGAACTGGGATACCATCTGCGGGATCTGGTCCAGGGCGAAGGCATCATCGATTTCGTCAACGCCTATATCTGGATCATGCTGATTGCGGGTATTGGCGGGCTGATTATTTTTACCGGCGCTTTCGTCTATTTTCTCGGCAGGATCTTTCGCACTGGCCGATTTGCCGGCCCCCAAAAACGTGATGTGGAAGCGGGTGTTTTCATCTTTGCAGCCTTGCTGATGCTGATGGAGATGCTGTTTTTCACCTCATTCGGTACGCGCCCCGCGATTTACCTGTTCGCGCTTTTCGGATTTGCTGCCGCTTACCTGAGATTGCAGCGCAAACCCGAGGCCGCCCCGCTTGACCCGCAGGTGAAGTCTGCGCCCGAGCTATTGGTTTTGCCGCCAACGCCTGCACGTTAGCGTACCGCTTGGCTATTGAATTAGCCGGATCAGGCGGTCGCCCAGTGCGCCAACCGCGATCCCGGCACCGCCGGCTGCCAGGAACAACAATTCCTGCCGCAGGTCGAGCAAGTTCGCATGGTACATCCGGATCCATTTGAAGATGACGGCGGGGATTTCGGTCAGCGCTACCGCTATGACGATCCCGAGCACACCCCCTAACCAGTACCCGGCTGGTCCGGCGGCACAGAACCAGGCCAGTTTTACCATGCTGGCCTGAAAGGTCACGTTGATACGGCCGGTAGCGGTCAGGGCCTCATTGGCGCTGTTCGACGCAAGCGCAAAGAATGCTGTGATAGTCAGAAGCTGCAGATAGAGCGCCGCAGCGGCATAGCGTGGGTCATAAAGCAGGCTGATCACGAGGGGCGCGCATCCGATCAGCCCGCCCGCTGCGAAACTATAGAGAAGGGAGGGCAGGCGGCGCTTGGCATAAAAGAGTGCGCGCAGATTATCCGCTCCAGCGCGCCAAGCCTCGGAATAGGCAGGGAAGAGAACGCGGCTCGCATAGGCGGTCGCAAAGGCCAGCGGCGCACTCGCAAGATTTCCAGCGAGGATGTAGAATCCGAATTCGTCGAGTGGCATCAACCGGCCGAGCACGAACTTGTCGGTTTGCAGCAGCAACAACGAGATAATACTGGATCCGGTGACAAAACGTGCAAACCCGATGAGATCGCGGATATATTGTTTTTCGAACGCCGGCCGACGTAACGAATTGGGGAACATCAGGTAGCTCAGTATGGTCTTGAGCGCGCTACCGATCAGCATGCTGGCGAGGATTGCCCAATAGTTTCGCCACAGGAAAGCGAAGACGAACGACAGAAGGATCTGCACGGCCAGTACCGTGAACTCCAGCAAAGACAGGCGGAGCACCATCCGGTGCCGCAACGCCGTAAGGAGTGTCAGCGAAGCCAGCCCTTCGATCAGGAAAATAAAGGAAGCCGCCGCGATGATCGGTGCCAGATCGGGCTTGCCAAACAGACCGGCGATGACAGGGGTCAACGCCAGCATGGCGAGCGTCAGGACTATCGAGCGCAGCACGGCCATGGTCCAGATCGTATTGAGGAAGCGCGGTTTGTCGCCGTTTGGATGGCGGACGACGAAGGCTTGGAAGCCAAGATCGGAAACCATCCCGAAGGCGAAGGCAATCGAGGCAATGACACCCGAGATGCCGAACACTTCCGGTACAAGGAGGCGCGTGAGAACCACGCTGCTGAACGCGCGAAGGAGGTTGGTGGCGATCACCGACAGGACGACAACATTCGTGTCGCGTACCGCCAGTTGCTTCAGCCGTTGCATCGGTGAGGGGGATGCGACAGCCAATACCCCGTCCGGCGACGTGGCCTGTTCAACGCTCACGCGCCGGCTTTCAAAGTCGCCTCGTGACATTGCAGCAATTGTTCGCCAACCCTCTCAATGGAGAAAGTCTCGGCGCAATGCCGCAATCCGGCTGCGCCGGTTTCTGCCGCCATTTCGGGGTTGTCGAGTAACCAGGCGAGCCGTTGCGCCATCGCGTCCGGATCGCCGACAGGGGTGATAAAGCCCGTCTTTCCGTCACCGATGATCTCGTCGCTTCCCGCCCAGCCGGTGGAAAGCATCGGGCACCCCGCGGCAAGGCCTTCGAGTAGCGCATAGGGGAAATTTTCCATCCGCGAGGCGAGCACGGTGACGAAGGCGCGCTGGCGCAGTCTGGCGATTTCGAAAGGGGTTAAGGTTCCGGTGAGTTCAACCCGTGCGGCGGTGGCGGGTGAGAGACGTGTCCTTGCAAATTCTTCGAAATCGGCCAATTGTCCCGGTCCCGTCTCGATGCCGATCTTCGGACCGACCAGCGTAAGACGCGCTTGCGGATGGGTTTGCAGCAGCCGATCGAATGCGAGCAGCATGGTGTCGGCGCCTTTCCAAAAGTCGAAGCGGCCGATCATCAGGATATGATTGGGGTCGCAGGCCGCCAGTGACCAGCGATCCGACTCGGGCGCGAGCGAGATGGGATTTGGTATGACGGCGTCGCGATCTGCGAGTTGGCGCCCATAATTTTCGCAGGTCACGTTCATGATGGCGTGGGTCGGTGCCGTCAATGTGCGCGATGCGCGGAACGCACGACCCTCACTGGCGCAACGTTGAAGGTCACTGCGGTGTTCGCGCGGGGTGCGCGGCTTTGCCGGTTTCAGGAAGAAGGGACCATGCAGCCGCGTTATCACGGGGATGCGCGTCAAGCGCTGCACGGTTTGTGACCAGCCAAAGCTTTCCTCCATTTCCACGATGTCGATCGGCTCGATGCGATGGGCGGCCCGCAATTGAGCTGCGAGCATCCTGCCCATGCCGGGGAGGGCGCCATGCAGACAGTCCGCGCGCCGCGCGAGCCGGCGCTTCAGTCGCTCCAGCGCGCCCAGTTGTTCCATCGGCGGCAGCAAGCGGATCGCGCGGTTGTCGCTGGTGTATAAGCGGCCATCCGACAGGACCGAGACACGGTGTCCCTTACCGATGAAGTGGTCCCTTATCGTCGAGACATAACTGACGATTCCATTTGCGGCACCTTCCGGCGGCCAGTTGGGTGAATAGAGCGCAATATGCACTGCTTCCGCCTCCAGGGGATAGAGGCTGAATCTTATTTCATCCGCCGCTGCGGTGTCGATTATGAAAACTCCCAAGGTGTTTTCCACGTCTTGCCGCGGACCGGCGTGGAGCGCTTAATAAGCAGCGATCTCGAACCGCGCGTCGGTTCCTCACCGGCCTGCGATATGGGCCAAGTCGGCGCGCCGGAAACAGGGTAGGAATGCAAGTGCTCAGCTTGAACAATCTGGGAGGCTATCGCTGTTTCGATATCGATCAGTGCAGAGAAGCGGGAAGCGCGCTGGCTGAGGAATATCGGAGTACACGGCCCTTTCCCCATATCGTCCTTGACGATTTTCTTGATGCAGATTTTCTGCGCGCGGTGATGGCGGAGTTTCCCGACAGCAGCGGGCGGGACTGTTTCCTGCGGGACCAGGAACGGCTGAAGTTTCAGTTCCGCCCGGACGAATGCGAAGGCCCGTTGACGCGGATGCTGTTCGCAGAACTCAACTCGCGCGCGTTTCTTGCCTTCCTGTCGGAGCTGACCGGAATCGAGGGGCTGATTACCGATCCTTACCACGCCGGTGCCGGGCTACACGAAACGAAGCGTGGCGGTCACCTGAGTATTCATGCCGATTTTCCGAGGCACGAGCATATGCATGTCGACCGCCGCCTCAATCTGCTGATCTATCTGAACGAGGATTGGCAGGATGATTATGGCGGCGCTCTGGAACTATGGGACAAGAAGATGCGGGCTGCGGCGAAAAAGGTTATGCCCATCTTTGGCCGCGCCGTTATTTTCTCGACTGCCCGCGATACGTTCCACGGGCACCCCGATCCGCTGACCTGCCCCGAAGAACGGTCCCGGCGTTCAATCGCCACCTATTATTATACCGCCAGCCCGGACCAGCAGAAGATCGAACGCACCACCGATTTCCGGCAGCGTCCCGGCACGGCCGACAAGCGCGACTGGCGGGTCATGCTACACCATCTGAAAGCGGACTGGCTGCCCCCGGCGTTGCAGCGCCGCAGAACAGGCTGATGCCAATGGCCGCGAGTAAGGATCTTTCAAGGAACCCTCCGCAATGATCGCGGGGCTAGTCTCGGCGGCCTGTATCCTTGCGGCGGCCCTTGTCGCTTTTCTGGCGCTGGAATGCCTGCTGGGAACTTTTCGCCGCCGCTCTGAACGCGGCATTGGTGTGCCACCTGCTTATCTGGTGCTGATGCCCGCGCATGATGAGGCGCACGGTCTTGCCCGTCCCGTGCGCGCCATATTGGCTCAGCTTCGCCCGTGCGACCAACTGGTGGTCATCGCCGACAATTGCATGGATGATACCGCCGTGATTGCCCGTTCGCTGGGCGCAACTGTTCTCGAACGGCGTGATCCGGACCTTCGTGGCAAAGGCTATGCTCTGGAATTTGCCCGCGAACGCCTGCGGGAAAGTCCCGGCGACGTTGTAATCATCGTCGACGCCGATTGTATGGTGCAACCCCACGCGCTCGCCCGGCTTGCGGCAAGCGCGGTGTCGCAAGACGCAGTGGTTCAGGGCGCCTATCTGATGACACCGCAAGCTGCCGCTTTCACAAATGTCCGCCTCTCCTGCTTTGCTTTTCTGATCAAGAACCTCGTTCGACAGAGGGGGCTGCACCAATTGTCGGGGGCGGCCTTGTTGCAGGGATCGGGAATGGCATTCCCGCGCCGTATATTTGACAAGGTTGAATGGCGAGGCGCCTCCCTTGTCGAAGATCTCGATATGGGACTGAATCTGCTGATCGGCGGCGAGCGTGTCATATTTGAGGACAAGGCCGTCATCCTGAGTGATGCCAGTTCGGAAGCAGGTACCGCCGGACAACGCCGCCGCTGGGAGCATGGTATGCTTGATGCGGCGGCGGGTCACTTCGCTCCGCTTCTGGGCAGGATCCTTGCTGGCCGCTGGCGGCTTGCTTTTGTTGCCCTCGACCTTCTGATCCCGCCGACCGTCATGCTGTTGTGCGGATCACTGCTTGCACTGGCCGCTGGTGCCGCCGTGCTTGGAGCAGCATTGCCGGTACTGCTGCTGGCGATTGCCTTTGCGCTACTGGCCGGTGCCTTGGCGCGGGCCTGGAAAACCGAAGGACGCGAGATGCTGCCATTGCGTCATGTCGGACGGATCCCCGCCTATATCATCTGGAAACTACCGATCATCGCGAGTTTCCTGTTTCAACGTCAAAGGCAGTGGATTCGTACGGAGCGTGAACCATGAACATGATCCCGGCCACGATCACTCGGGCAGAATCGGTGCTGCGTGATACGGGCTTTGTCATCATCGGCCGCAACGAAGGCGAGCGACTCGAAAAATGTATCAAGAGCGTGCTTCAGGGAGGTTATCCTGCGGTCTATGTGGATTCGGGCTCGACGGACGGGAGCCCGGATCTTGCGCGCACCTATGGTTTGCACGTCGTCGATCTTTCGCCCGACACTCCCTTTACCGCCGCGCGGGCCCGTAACGCCGGAGCGGCCTGGCTGCGGGAGAAGGAACCCGCTTTGCGTTATCTTCATTTTATTGATGGCGACTGTGAACTCGTAGCCGGGTGGCTGGTCGCGGCGCGTGAGACGATGAACACGGACCCTAAGCTCGCTTCCGTCTGCGGCCGCCGGCGCGAGCGCTGGCCCGACGCGAGTCCTTACAACCAGTTGTGCGATCAGGAATGGAACACCCCGGTTGGCCTCGCCGAAAGCTGCGGCGGTGACGCGTTGTTCCGGGTTGAGCCATTTGTTGAGGCCGGAGGGTTTTCGGAGGATCTGATTGCGGGCGAAGAACCCGATCTTTGCCATCGCATCCGCCTTAACGGTTGGCGAATCCGCCGCATCGATTGCGACATGACTATTCATGACGCAGCGATGACCCGGTTCCGCCAATGGTGGCAGCGCAGCCGCCGCAGCGGTTATGCAACGGCGGAGGCTTTCGCCCGCAGAGGCAGGGGTAATCCCCGTCTCGGACGGCAGGTAATGAGCAATATCTTCTGGTCGCTCCCGATATTCTGGCCGCTTTGGCCGCTGTTGTGGCTCAGAATCTATAGACGGGGCGGATCGTTGCAGGCCGGTTTCACCACTTTGGGCAAGCTGCCGCATATGCAGGGGCAGATCGACTATTGGCGCCATCGCCACCGGCTTATTGAGTATAAGTAATCCGGGTGGTTTTTCTTGTTCTGATTTTTCCTACTGGTTTCGCCTAACTGTGTTGTCGAAATAGCTGCGCCCCTCATCCCGTCTTACGGTGGGTTCAAAGGAGAACGCCATGAAAGACACGGGGCTGGTTCTGGAATCCGCAATTCGCGAGATTGCGCCGGGAACTAAAATCCGCAGTATTCTGATCGGTCGCGAGACGCTGCTTGGAGAATGTGGCAAGCTGCTGATCGAGCAACAACATGAAATCGTCGCTGTCGTTGCCCCAACCGGTCCGGCGGCTGACTGGGCCAGCCGCGTGGGTATTCCCTGCTATAAGCGGACGAAAGATTTGCTTGAAGCGGGAACGCAGCCTGTCGATTATATCTTCAGCATCACCAATCTCAACTTGTTGCCGCCCGCCGTCCTTGCGTTGGCATCGCGTGCTGCGATCAATTTCCATGATGGACCGTTGTCAGCGTATGCAGGTCTGAACACGCCCGCGTGGGCGCTGCTTGCCGGTGAACGCCAGCACGGCGTTACCTGGCACTTGATGGAGGACGAAGTCGACAAGGGGGATGTTCTGGCCTCCGAAGATATTGCGATCGAACCGGGTGAAACCGCGCTCTCGCTGAATATGAAATGTTTCGAGGCGGGGCTTCGCAGTTTTGGATCGCTCATCCGCAATCTTGAAGGAACCATCGCGCACCGCCAGCCGCTTGATGCTTCTGCGCAGCGTTTCTTTGGCAGGGAGGATCGTCCCGAAGCGGCGGCGATGATCGATTGGGCGGCGCCGGCAGAAGCCATCTGCCAGCAAATCTGCGCGCTTGACTTCGGCAATTACCGCAACCCGCTGGGTGTGGCGAAAATCATGTGCGGTGGGGAATTGCTGCTGGTTCATAATGCCACGGTTCTTGCTAGCCGCAGCGGAGCACAACCTGGTACCATCGTCGCTGGCGGGGAATCACCGGTCATCGCAACGGGCAGCAGCGACCTGCGGCTGGATCATATCACCCATGCCGATGGTCGGCCATTGGCACAGCCCGGCCTGACCAGCGGTTCCGTACTCGCTCTGGTCGACAGTGAACAGCGTGCCAGACTCGCTGAGCTCGACCAGGCGGCGGCGCGCTATGAAGGCTGGTGGCACCGCCGCCTCATGTCACGCGATCCGCTGCTGCTGCCACAATTCCAGCCTCAGAGCGGAGGGTCTTCGGGTTATGCCCATGAAGATCGGCGGATCGCTGGCGGCATTTCGACGCCATCGCTGCTGGCGGCGTGGGTGGGCTATCTTGGCCGGGTGGCCGACCGGGAGGCGGTCGATATCGGCTATGTGGACCAGGTCTATCTGTCGCGCCTCGATGATCTCCGGGCGTGTTTTGCCGAGCAGCTCCCGCTACACATAGAGCTGGACTGGGAGGAATCGCTTGACGTCTTCAGCGACCGGCTCGCCAATGAAGTCGGGGTGATGCACAAAAGTGTCGCCATCGCGCGCGATATGATCTGCCGTATGCCGGAGCTGCGCAGTGGCAGCGGTTTTGACCATCCAGTCACGGTGCAGATCGTGGACCGGCTCGACCAGGCAGCCGCAGCGCGCGCGTCGGTACTAAACCTCGCGATTGCTGCCGATGGTGCCTGTCGCCTCCTTTACGATCCCGCGAGGATCGGGCGCGAAGCGATTACCGATCTCTGGGCCGGTTTTGAAGCGATGCTCGCTTCCGCGGAGCAAACGCCGAACGAGATGTTGGGCAATCTGCCGCTGCTCGACAGCGCAGAGCGTCATCGGGTCCTCGATGAATGGAATGCCGGAGCGGGGAAAATCTCCGACGTTGCCGCTATTCACCACATGATTGCCAGGCAGGCGCAGCTTACGCCGGACCGTGTCGCGGTGAGCTCGCTCGGCGAAAGCCTGACCTATGCCGAACTCGACCGCCAGTCCAATCGCCTTGCGCGCCATCTTCACGGACTCGGCGTGGGACCGGAAACTCTGGTGGGCCTCCATGTCGAGCGCTCCGTCCAAACCGCAATCTGCGTGCTGGCCATCCACAAGGCAGGCGGCGCCTATGTTCCGCTTGATCCTTCCTATCCACGCGATCGCCTCGCGCACATGATTTCCGATTCCGGGATGACTGTCATGCTGTCGCAGTCGTCGCTCGCTCGAGATATTCCCGAAAGCGGGGCGCGCCTGGTCTGCATCGATCGTCTGCAAGACGAACTCGAGTCGCTTTCGGAAGAGCCGTTCGATGGCGGCGCGCAACCGGATAATCTGGCTTATGTGATCTATACATCCGGTTCGACCGGCCTGCCCAAAGGAGTGATGATCGAGCATCGCAACCTGCTCAATTTCTGCGCAGGCATGGATCGTGAGCTTGAAGCCGAAGGCGTCTGGCTGGCTGTTACCAGTCTGAGCTTCGATATTTCCGTGCTCGAGATCGTCTGGCCGCTCAGCCGCGGTTATCATGTCGTGATCGCGAGCGAACGTGAAGTGCGCGGAGACGTCAGCATCCGGTCAGGTGCCACCGCACCCGGCTTCAGCCTGTTCTATTTTGCAAGTTCGGACGGAACGGGAGCGGCCGACCAATATCGTCTGCTGATGGAAGGCGCACGTTTTGCCGATGCCAATGGCTTTGAGGCGGTGTGGACTCCCGAAAGGCATTTCCACGCGTTCGGCGCATCTTACCCCAACCCTGCCGTCATCTCGGCTGCGCTGGCGGTCACGACTTCGCGCATCCGGATTCGCGCAGGCAGTGTTGTTGCACCGCTCCACCATCCGGTGCGGATCGCCGAGGAATGGGCGCTGGTCGATAATCTCTCCAACGGCCGTGTCGGCATCGCCTTTGCGTCGGGATGGCAGCCTAATGATTTTGTTCTCAATCCGGATAATTTTGCGGACCGGAACGGTGCGCTGAAGCGCTGTATGGAAGAGGTGCGTGCGCTCTGGCGGGGAACGCCCAGGTCTTTTGCCGGGCCACTCAACCCGGTTGAATTGATGACCTATCCCCGCCCGGTTCAGCCGGAGCTTCCGGTGTGGATCACCTCCGCCGGAAATGTACAGACCTTCGAGGAAGCGGGGCGCAGCGGTGCGAATATTCTCACGCATCTTCTCGGGCAGAGCATCGAGGAAGTGGCTGAAAAGATTGCGGCCTACCGGCACGCCCGGGGCGAAGCGGGGCACAGCGGCGAGGGCCATGTCACGCTGATGCTACACAGTTTTGTTGGAGAAAATCCCGACGAGGTGCGTGCGGTTGTACGGGAGCCGCTGATAGAATATCTGCGCACCTCGACCAATCTGCTCAAGCAATATGCCTGGTCATTCCCGGCCTTCAAACGTCCTCCGGGCGCCGACACCAGCAATGATCTGGAACTCGCAGGATTGAGCGACGAGGATATTGACGCGCTCCTCGAGCATGCATTCGAACGCTATTTTGAAACCAGCGGGTTGTTTGGCACTCCCGAAGACTGTCTGCCGCTGATCAGCCGGCTGAGCGCTGTCGGTGTCAACGAGATCGGTTGTCTGGTGGATTTCGGTATCGCGACGGATACCGTGCTGGAAAGCCTGCCAGCGCTTAACCGTCTGCGGCAGCTGTCGGAAGCAGCGTGCGGGAAGATCGAAAACACACTACCGGCCCTGATGGCGGAACATGGCGTGACCCACCTGCAATGCACTCCATCACTCCTCAATGTACTGGCCAGTGACGCGGCGGCGCGTCCGCAAATTGCCGCGCTGAAGCGGCTGATGGTTGGCGGAGAAGCTTTCCCGCCTCATCTTGCGCGCGATATGACCGCACTGGTCCATGGCACAGTCATGAACATGTACGGTCCGACCGAAACGACCATCTGGTCTGCTGTCCATACCTTGGGCGCGAAGGATGATGTTCCTCCGCTCGGCCGCCCCCTCGTCAACCAGCAAGTCTATGTCCTCGACCGGCGCATGCAGCCTGTCCGTCCCGGAACGCCCGGCGAACTGATCATTGCAGGTGCTGGCGTGGTCCGTGGCTATCTCAACCGGCCCGAACTGACGGCCGAACGCTTTATCGCCGATCCGGTCCGGTCGTCGGGCCGGGCCTATCGTACCGGAGACCTCGTTCGCCAGCGCCAGGACGGGACGCTGGAGTTCCTGGGGCGGCTTGACCATCAGGTGAAGGTGCGCGGCTACCGCATAGAACTTGGCGAAATTGAAGCATGCCTTGCTGCTCATCCGGACGTCATGGAGACCGTTGTTGTTGCGCATCAGGCCAATGAGGGTGCCGATGCCCGGCTGGTCGCTTATTTTGTACCCGCCGGCAGCGCATTGCAGGCCGACACCATTCGCGCTCACCTGCGCGAAAGCCTGCCCGAATTCATGGTGCCGTCCACTTTCATTCCGCTCAATGCCTTGCCGCGCACACCCAATGGCAAGATAGACCGGAAAGCTTTGCCGGATCCGGACAGCATCATCGTTGCCACCGCGCGCGATGAAATACCGGAAGCGGCTAATGCGCTTGAGGCGCGCATTCAGGCAGTCTGGTGTGACCTGCTCAAATTGCCGCGGGTGGGCCTGCGTGACAATTTCTTCGACCTTGGCGGACATTCCCTGCTCGCCGTACAGCTTCACCGGCGTCTGACGGGTATCTCAGACAAGCCGGTCCAGTTGACCGACGTGTTCCGATTCCCGACCGTTGCCGCGCTCGCCGGCCATCTCACCGATTCCGGATCAGAGCCTGAAACGATGCGCCAGGGGCAGGACCGGGCGCAGAATCGGCGCGCCGCTCTTCAACGCCGCGGCCTTGCCCGCGCCCTCGTTGCGAGTTGAGACATGGAATATAATCACGCCTCTTTCGATCCCGGCATGGGAGAACTTGTCGTCGACACAGCCATTGCCGTTGTGGGAATGTCATGCCGCTTTTCGCAAGTCCGGGGAATTGATGAATACTGGGACCTGCTAAGCAATGGGCGGGAAGCGATCCGGACCTATTCTGAAGAAGAACTGATCGCGGCGGGATGCAGTCCGTCGATGCTGCGCAACCGGAATTATGTGCCGCGCGGCGCACCGCTTGACGACATGGAATGTTTTGACGCCACATTGTTCGGCCTCAGCCCGCGCGATGCCGCCATCATGGATCCCCAACACCGGCATTTTCTCGAATGCACGTGGGAGGCGCTGGAAAATGCCGGGCATACGCCGCAGCGTTTCGATGGCGTGATCGGCGTTTATGCAGGGTCCGGGCATAATGCCTATATGCCCTATAATCTTCTGACCAACTCCAAGCTGGTGCAGGATGTCGGCCTGTTCCTCCTGCGCCATACGAGCAACGACAAGGATTTCCTGACCACGCGGGTTTCCTATCTGTTTGATCTCAAGGGACCGAGTATCAATGTCCAGACAGCCTGTTCGACATCGCTTGTGTCGATTCATATGGCAGCGCAAAGCCTGCTGAACGGCGAATGCGACATGGCCATAGCGGGTGGATCGTCGATCGAGTTGCCGCACCGGCAAGGCTATCTCTACGAAGAGGGAGAGATCCTGTCGCCAGACGGGCATTGCCGCCCTTTCGACGCTGAATCGCAAGGCACGGTCTTTGGCAGCGGCGTGGCGGTGGTTGTGCTGCGGCGCCTGGCGGATGCGATCGAAGCGGGCGACCATATTTATGCCGTGCTGCGCGGATCGGCCATTAACAATGATGGCGCGGGCAAGGTTGGTTATCTCGCCCCCAGTGTCGATGGGCAGGCCAAGGTCATTGCCGAGGCGCTGGCAATGGCCGATTTTAATGCCAGCTCAGTGAGTTATGTAGAGGCCCACGGAACGGGGACGCCGGTCGGCGATCCGATCGAGCTTGCGGCACTGACGCATGCATTCCGGCAGACAAGCGATAATGTGGGACATTGTTCGATCGGGTCGGTCAAGGCCAATATCGGCCATACGGACACGGCGGCTGGTGCTGCTGGCCTTATCAAGGTGGCGCTCGCGCTGCACAATCGCGAACTGCCCGCCTCGGTGAACTTTGAAGCGCCCAATCCGGCGCTGGCGCTGGAGGGCAGTCCGTTCCGCGTCCAGGACAAGTTTGAGCCATGGACGACACCAAATGGCACGCCGCGCCGGGCCGGAATAAGTTCGCTGGGCGTCGGTGGCACCAACGCGCATGTCGTTCTCGAAGAAGCGCCACCCCGTCCCGATAGTGGCCCAACTCACCGCCGGTCTCAACTGCTGCTCTGCTCGGCAAAAACAAGCGTCACTGCCAAAGCCAATGCGGGCGCCATGGCCGATTTTATGGATCATAAGCCTGATATAAACTTGCCCGACACCGCCTTCACGCTCGCGGTCGGACGTCAGCATCTGCCGTACCGGTATTTTGCAGTGGCGGATTCGAGCGGTGAGGCGGCCCGCCAATTACGGGAAGCGGCATCGAACGCCCCCATTCACGCCAATGTGCCCGATCGTCCGGTGGCGTTCCTTTTCTGTGGGGCGGGACCACAGCATGTTGATATGGCGCGCGATCTTTATGATGCCGAACCCCATTTCGTGCAGGAGGTCGACAAGGGGCTCGCTTTATTGGACGATATGGGCGCGAGCGACGTGCGCCGCTGGCTGTTTCCGTGCGATGCCGACCGCGAGCAGGCGATGCTCGAGATGGCGCGTCCTTCGATTGCATTGCCAGCATTGTTTGTCGTCCAGACCGCTTTGGCACGCCTGTGGATGTCGATTGGAGTCCGGCCATCGGCGATGATCGGTCACAGTTCCGGCGAATATGCTGCTGCGCACCTTGCGGGGGTGATCGACCTTCAATCGAGTCTCCGGATTGTGCGCGAACGCGGCCGCCTGTTCGAAACGATCAGCGATGGGGGCATGCTCAGCATTGCGGCCACCGAGGCAGAGATTTTGCCGCTGCTGCCCGCAGAACTTTCGATAGCTGCGATCAACTCGCCCAAACTTTGCGTGGTGTCCGGCCCCGCCGAAGCTATTGAGCATTTCCGTGCCGAACTGACCCGGTGCGACATCGAGGCTCAGCTTGTGCCGATAGCGGTTGCTGCGCACTCGCCGATGCTGGAACCGATTCTGCCGGAATTTCGCAACCTTTTGCACACAATCGAATTCGCCGCCCCGCAAATTCCCTTTGTTTCCAACCCGACCGGAGACTGGGCTTTGGCTGCTGAGGTTCGTGACCCTGAATATTGGGTGAGGCATCTGCGCCAAACCGTTCGTTTTACCGATGGCTTGCATCGGCTCCTGTCGGAGCAGGAATGCGCCGTGCTGGAGGTGGGTCCGGGCCGTTCTATGGCAAGCCTTGTTCGCCAGCATCCCGACTGCGGACGTGATCGTCCCGTCATCAGCACGATGCGCCATCCAGGTCAGAGTGTGAAAGATGACGCCGCCTGGCTCGACGCACTGGGCCATCTCTGGAGCGCGGGTGTCGTGGTTGATTGGGACGCCTATTGGCAAGATGAAAAACGGTTGCGGGTTCCGCTGCCGACCTATCAGTTTGAGCGTCAGCGCCATTGGTATGAACCGGGGACGCGGATTTCGCTGGGACAGGATGACGCGGCGGGTTCAAGGCGTTGTGACGATATTGCCCAATGGCAATATGAGCCGGTATGGTCCCGTTCATTTCAGGCTGAAGCCCGGCCGGTCGCAGGTCCAGCGCTGGTGCTTGAAGATGTGCCCGGCGTCGGCCGGGAGATTGCTGCACAAATTCGGGACGCTGGTCGCGATGTGATCATGCTGCGCGCTGGCAACCGGTTTGCGCGACTGGGCGAAGCGCTGTTTTCGGTGAACCCTTCCAGCCAGTCTGATTATGGCCGTCTGTTCGAAATACTCAGCGCCGAAGGCAGGCTGCCGGTGGAAATCTACCACGGCTGGCTGATCACCGGCGGCGCCCGGCGCCAGCCGGATACAACCCGGCTGCTGGAACTCGGGTTTCACAGTCTCATCGCCATGGCTCGCGAACTGGCCTATCATGTCGGGGACGGCGCAGTAGAAATTGCCATACTGACGGATCGCACGCAGCGGGTTGCGGGTGATCGCGATCTCATGCCGGTCAAGGCGGCGGCGCTTGGTGCCGCCAGTGTCGTGCCTGCCGAATATCCCGGTCTCCAGGTTCGCTCCATCGATATTGTCGTTCCGAAGGAAAAAACCTCCGGGGGTATGGTCGCGCTTGCAGCCGCACTGGTTCGCGAGATGGCTGGGGAATGTGACGGCCGCGCGCTCGCCTTTCGGGACGGTGAGCGGTGGGTGCAGGATTTTGTCCGGGTTCCCCCAGAATCCACTGGACATCAATCTGCCCGGTCCGTTCATCCTGTCGTTGAAGGGACCTATCTTATTACAGGTGGCTTGGGCGGCCTCGGTCTCACGATCGCAGCCCGGCTGGCCGCCGAGCGGAAGGGTGTGCGCATTCTGCTGGCCGGCCGCTCCGCGCTTCCTCCGCGCGATGAGTGGGCCGGTATCCTCGCTGGTGGCTTCGCGGACCCGATGGTGGAAGAGCGAATTCGCAAGCTCGTCGCACTCGAGGCAGCAGGCGCGACTGTCGAGGTCATCGCAGTGGATATTGGCAATACCCCTGCGCTGCGCACCGCAATTCGCCGTGCGACGTCGCGGCTTGGGCCGATCTACGGTGTGTTTCATACGGCGGGTGTGCTGGATGACGGCCTGATCGAAACCAAGGCGCGGAGCGCGATGGATGTGGTCTTGCGGCCCAAGATCGCAGGTACGCTGGCGCTCGAACAGGCGCTTGAGGGTCAACACCCGCAATTCATGATGCTGTTCTCGTCCATCAGCGCGTTTGCCGGCCTGCCGGGACAGGCCGATTATGCGGCGGCTAACGCTTTTCTTGATGCTTATGCCCAGTCGCGCAAGGGCCAGGAAGGACCCCGTGTGATCTCGGTCGGGTGGAGCCCTTGGCGCGAAGTGGGCATGGCGGCCCGGCTTGACGGCAATCCTGATCCCTTGGCCGATGATCTTGGCGAGGGCAAGGCCGTCGACCATCCGTTTCTGGAAACGCTGCATTTGCTGTCGGTGGACGAACTGGTGGTTTCGTCTACGCTCTCGCCGGAAAAACACTGGCTGCTGGATGAGCACCGCCTGACGGGAGAAGGAACGCTTATTCCTGGTACGGGCTTTCTGGAACTGGCACGCTTCGCGCACGCGTTGCTCAATCCGGGCGCTGTCGCCCTGTCGGAGGTCATGTTTCTGACGCCGTTCGCGGTGCCGGATGGCGCCGAGCGTGCGCTTCGTGTCCATCTCAAGCGGCGGGTCGGAGAAAATTGGCGTTTCTCGATCCTCGGCCGACCGGATGACTCCTCTACGGCCGAATGGACAGAGCATGCCTCTGGCCAAATATTCCCAGCGGCCGGGATCGAAACGCCTGTCATGGTCGACATTGCGCGGGTCGAGGCGCGCTGCGCCACGGTCCATGCAGGAAAGGAAACTTCAAGTTCCGTTCTGGCATTTGGCCCGCGCTGGTCAAACGTGCAGCGCGCCGCTTACGGGGACCAGGAGGCAGTGCTGCATCTCGCGATGGACACCGCTTTTCACGCGGATTTTGAACGCATCCTATTGCATCCGGCGTTGCTAGACTTCGCCACGGCGGGAGCGCAGTCGCTCATTCCCGGTTATGTACCGGGGCAGGATTTCTTTGCGCCCTTTTCCTATGGGCGCCTCGTGCTTCACGCACCGCTGCCGCCCTCTATCGTCAGTCACATCCGTTTCCGTCCAACTGGCGCTCATAGCCAGCTCATGGCCCATTTCGATGTGACTATCGCCGATACTCAAGGGAGGGTTCTAGCTGAAATATCCGAATTTGCGATGATGCGGATCCAGAATTCCGCCCTTCTTACGCGCGGCCGCGACCGGGTCGCGGCAGTCAGCCCGCGGCAGTCAGCGCCGGTGCGGCCGATTGAAGGTATCTTCCCCGAAGAAGGGCTGGCGGTGATAGACCGGCTCTTGGAAGCTCCGGCGCGGCCCCATATTGTCATTTCGCCTTCCGATATGACTGCGGTTCTCGCCGATCTTCGCGCGGCCGGTAAACCGGTGCCGCGAGATGCCGCTGCCACGCGGACCGGTGAGGATGCCGAGTTGCCGGTGACCGCGATGGAAAAGACAATCGCGGAGCTGTGGTCGGATTTGCTCGGTATTCATCCGATATGCCGGCAGGATAATTTCTTTGATCTTGGCGGCCACTCGCTTCTTGCCGTGCAGTTCACCAATCGCTTGCGCAAGAAGACGGGCAAGACGCTTCCTCTGGCTGCACTACTGGAAAGCCCTACGGTTGCGGCTCTTGCGCACGAACTTGACCCGGCGGGGCGCGAATCCACGGATGAAGCGTCGAACGACAATGCCGCGGGTTCTGACGCCCCCCAAAGACGTGATGTGATCACGATAAGGGGTGGGGGAAGTCTGACGCCTATCTTTTTCGTGCATGACGGCCTTGGCGAAACGCTTCTTTATCGCGGCCTTGTCACACGGCTCGATCCGAACCGTCCAGTTTATGGCATCGAGCCCCTCCGCACCACTACGGGCGGTTTTGCACACACCCGTATCGATGAAATGGCCGCCAATTATATCGAACGCATGCGGTCGGTTCAGTCCCATGGCCCCTATCTTATCGCAGGACTCTGCGCGGGCGGGGTCATTGCGTTCGAAATGGCGCAACAGTTGCAGGAGGCGGGAGAGATGGCGGCCTATGTTGGTGTTATCGATGCGGCGGACGTCGCCGCCTCCAAGCGGTCATTCCATATCGCACGGGGACGCATTCGCCGGGTCAGCGCCTTGTTGCAGGAACAGGGCGCGTCAACATTGTTGCCGGAGCTGGTCCGGCGGGCAGCCAATGCTTTCAAATGGGAAATCCAGTCGCGCCTCGACGCCGCTCGCGATCGCCGCATGGCCCAGCAGATACGCGGGGCAAACAGGGCGGAGAATCCGGATGTTCAAACATCTGGCGCACCAGCTCTACCCTTTCTCAAACTTTATGAAGTGGCACATACCCAGCACCGGCCGAAGGGCTTGTTGTCGGGCGGCAACGTCTTTGTGTTCAAGGCAAGCGGGGGCAACGGCGAGGTTGATGATACCCCCTATCAGGAGATTTACAGTGACGTAGCGCTTGGCTGGGGCAAACGCGTCGCCGATCAGGTCACGCTCGTTTCTGTACCGGGCGGGCATAGCAGTGCGCTGCAGGAGCCGCACGTCCGAACGCTGGCGCCGCTTTTCCAGGAAGCGATAGACAGCGCAATGGAGCGGGCGAGGCAAGTCTGGGTCATGCCGGATGAACCCGGCACCCCTGGCATCGACGCCATCGCGGCAGAATGAGCATGGAAACGCCGCTCTCGCCGCGTATCGGCGTCGTCATCGTCAATTACTGCACCGGCAGCCTGGTCGTGGAATGCCTCGAAAGCCTGGAGGGAGAACGCGAGGACAATGCCAACCTGTCGGTTGTGGTGGTCGACAATGCCTCTGATGATGGGTCGGCCGATGTCATCGAGAAGATGATATCAAAACGTGACTGGGGTTGGGTAACCCTGATCCGTTCGCAGCATAATCGGGGTTTTGGCGCCGGCAGCAACATCGGCATTTCCTGGTTTCTGGAGCGGCTGTTCCGTCCAGACCTTGTATGGCTGCTCAATCCTGACACCCGTGTTATACCCGGTGCGGCCAGCGCGCTCGCGCAATTCATGAACACCCATCCGGCGGTCGGTGTTGCTGGCAGTGCGCTCCTTGATGCTGACGGTGAGCTATGGCCCTACGCTTTCCGCTTCCCGAGCCTTCTGGGGGAAATCGAGCGGGGCTCGCGTTGGGGCGTATTGTCTCGGCTGCTGCGCGATAGTGCAACGTTGCGGACGATGGGTGAGCGTTGCGAAAAGGTCGATTGGGTATCCGGCGCCAGCTTTATCATCAGGCGCGAACTGCTCGACGATGGCTTACGCTTCGATGAAGGCTATTTCCTTTACTTCGAGGAAACCGATTTCTGCCTCCAGGCAACGCGAATGGGTTGGGAATGCTGGTATGTGCCCAATGCGGTCGTGCTGCACATCGCTGGGCAGAGTACGGGGCTGACCGGCAAGCGAATCAAGCTCAGACGGCTGCCATCCTACTGGTTTCACTCCCGCCAGCGCTATTTCGTGAAAAATTATGGCCGCGCCTATGGCATTCTTGCCGACTTCAGCTGGATTGCAGCACATATGCTGGCTCGAACGAAGCAGATGCTGCGACGCGGGCCGGACCCGGATCCACCGCGCCTGCTACTCGATTTTATCCGGCACGCCTCTTTCCTGCCTCATCGCCGGTAGAGTTTGAGAATGTCGATGTTTGGCGCTAATGATGCGCTTCGAAGGCTGGGCGTCGATGCCCAGCGCTTGTCATCGCCGTCGCAAGCTTTTCCAATGTGGCTGGTGGACTCAGTCCGCTTCCAGCCCGAACGGGCATGGTCCCTGTTATCGGATGAGGAACGCGCAAGGGCCGATCGTTTCCGGACAAGCGCTCTGCGCGCTCGTTATGTTGCGGCCCATGGTAGCCTGCGCACACTTCTGCATCACTGTTCGGGTGTTGGGTATAATGACCTGCGTATGGATTTCAACCCGTTCGGCAAACCGCGCCTTGCCGGTTTTCCCAAGCTCCATTTCAACATCAGTTATGGCGGCCCCTATGTCCTCATTGGTATGGGCTTGGATAATGAGATAGGGGTGGATATCGAGGTAATTCGTCCGATTTCCGACGCCAGCGAGCTGATGCAACTCCATTATACTCGAGGCGAACAGATGGAGCTCTGGCGCGCTCGTATGGCGGGGCTACCGGTTTCCTCTGCTTTCCTGCGGATCTGGACGCGGAAGGAGGCTTGCGTCAAAGCGTTGGGCTCCGGCCTCGACATTCCGCTGAGCCAGGTGGAATGCGGACTCGGAGAAGAGGTGGAGACGATAGCCTTCGGAGACGCCCGATGCCGCACCGGCACCATGACCTGTGTGGATGACGCCATTATGTCCTGGGCACGCCGAACGCCCTGAAATATCTGCCTGCCTTTGCCCATCACGCGGGCTCCCGGTTGCCGGTTCGCGTGCGAAAGGCGAGCCAGCCGGGGAGACATTATCCGCGAACTGGATTTATGTCGCCGCCCGGCTCTACAGCAATTATATGCCTCGTTCTTGGATGGCTCAATATGCGTGAGAAATGTTCGGCCGTTCGGCCGGGAGCAGTCCTTCACGGATAACATGAGCAATCATGTGGGCGCGATTGCGCGTTCTGGTTTTCAGCCGGACATTCTCGACATGCCGTTCGACGGTGCAGGGCGCTATATTCAGTTCGAGCGCGGCTTCCTTTGCTGATAGGCCGAGCGCCACCAGTTCCAAAACTTCGTACTCACGGTCGGTGAGTTGGACATGTTCATCGTGATACCTGATCATGGGAACCCCCTGTCTTAGCGTTAAAAGGCTGCGACCCATGACTTTCGTGCAGTTCGTCACTGCAACTTATGAACCTTTACTACCTGTTAATCCTGATTGAGTCACGGGGTTATTCGCCGACGATGGCCTCAATCTGTCAAAAAAGGTAGCTAAGGTAATCAAAATCAATCCGGCGATGATGACTCGAATTCTGTAAATATCATTTTAAATCAATAAATTATATAAATTTTCTAACTGGATCAAAATCGGTCGGCAGGATGACCTGCAACATTGTTCTGTGAAAAAAAACACAAACGATAATGTCCCGAAACAGGATGACCGGACATTCTCATCGCCCGATATATCGTGGATGCGCTTCATGAAGGTCAGACGTTATATCCGCGCGCTCATCGCGATTCGCTTATCGAGCGCGGACCGATCTTTTTTGATGTCCCGCTATTTGGCTTTCGTCAGGCTACACGTTCGAAAGTAACCGATCTTCTCAATGGATCGGCTTCAATCAGCTTGACCTGAATGATATCGCCCGGAGAAACGCCACGAGCTTGAGCGCGGGCCACCACGGGCATACTCCGGAGCTGAATTCGCGCGCCGCGTTCGTCAATGTCGGTCATAACTGCTTCGAAGATTTGGCCTTCTGCACCACTTGCCAGCACAGCTTCGGCCAGGTCGATGACGCTCCGCTCGACCTGGCCGCCGAGCGCATCGGCGCGCGCCATCACTTCGGGCAGCTTAGTAAAGGCTTCGCTGACGGCCAGCGGCACCGGATCGCCATTGGTAATCGCCAGCGCGGCACGGACGACATAGCGGTCGGCGAGGCGGCGCAAGGGGGCGGTCGCATGCGCGTAAGTCGCGGCCATGGCGGCGTGCCAGGGCGTCACGCCTTCGCGATAGGGAACATAGGCAGCACCATCGCCCGCGCGGCGGATCGCCAGCATGAAGGCGGCCTCGCGCGCATTCTCGGCAGAAAGGCCCTGCTCGAAATCCTTGAGCGGCACGTGGGCGGGCCATTCGAGCCCGAACGCGCTGGCGGTGTGACGCAGGCGCTTGATCGCACGCTCGTTCGGACCCTCCATGACGCGGAACAGGCCGGTATGGTGCGCCTGCAATGCGGCCGCGACCGCGAGGTTTGTTGCGAGCGACAGCGCTGCATTATCGTCTTCGGAAGCAAGGCGCGGCTGGAACAGGAGGCTGTAATGCCCGTCTGCGCTGCGATGAACTTCCTGTTCTGGCGGATCGACACGCGCCGCGCCGCGTCGCAGCTCCGCATCCTGCATCCGTTTCGCAAGTTCGGAAAAGCCTTCCGGTAACTGTTCAGGCCGCACGCTGTCATAGGCCAGCTTGGCGTTGCTCTGGATGACCGCGCGTTCTGCGCCGTCGAGAAGGGGATTGCCATCGGGGTCGATGCGGATGGTGAAGATCACCGCCGGGCGCGGCCCGTCGGGCAACAGGCTGGCAGCATGTTCGGCGAGGATCGGGGGATAAAGTCCGGCCTTGCCGTCGGGCAGATAGATCGTCGCGCCGCGCCGCCAGGCTTCTGTATCAACCGGATCGCCATCATCAACAAACCAGGCGACATCGGCGATTGCATAATGGAGCAGCAGGTCTGTACCCGCATGCTCGATGGTAAAGGCCTGATCGAGATCGGTCGATGCTGCCGGGTCGAGGGTCACGAAGGGGTAGGTCGTGCGGTCGCGATGCTCCGATGGAACACGCGACGCAGCTGCATCGGCGGCCGCCAGCACGTCGGGCGGAAAATCGCCAGGCACCTGAAATTGCTGGCGAATGGCGGCGAGGCCGTCCGCCAGCGCGTTTTGCGGGTCGATGATCGTTTTCATTGCAACCCTAGCTACGCGGCGCTGGAGCAATTGAAAAGACCATGTGGTCACCTCCATCTTGTTGCCAATGAAACCGGTTTGCGTTTAGGGCGCTTGCATTGCGTTGACAGGCGGCCGAAGCTGCGAACGGAGACAGGATATATGGCGACCATCTTGGCGGATGACCGGAGCGCTTTGCGCGCTGCGCAGCGTATGGACGAAAGCGAGGCGGTTCGCGGCTTCCTGTCGAGCCTTGCGGTCGATGCGCCATCACCCGAGGCCGTCAAGGCGCTCGGGCGCAAAATTATCGGCATCGCCAAGTCGGGCGAGAACAGGGAAACGCTGATCGACGCGTTCATGAACCGCTATCGCCTGTCGACCGAGGAGGGGGTGGTGCTGATGTGCCTTGCCGAAGCCCTGCTGCGCGTACCCGACGACGAGACGGCCAATGCACTCATCCGCGACAAGATTGCCGGGCGCGACTGGATCGAGAGCGACGCCAAATCGGGCAAAATGCTGGTCGATATGTCCGCCTGGGGGCTATCGCTGGGGTCGGCGACCCTGCTGCTCGACAGCATCGGCAGCAAGTCGACGCCGCTCTCCATACTCAAGCGCATGATCCGCAAGTCGGGCGAGCCGGTCATTCGGCAGGCCGCGCTCGCTGCGATGAAGCTGCTCGGCCAGCAGTTCGTCATGGGTGAAGCCATCGAGGATGCCATCAAACGCGCCGCCAAGATCGCCCCCGACGAGCTTTGCTCGTTCGATATGCTGGGCGAAGCGGCGCGCACCATGGAGGATGCCGATCGCTATTTCGAAGCCTATCGTGACGCGATCGCGACCATCGGCAAATATGCGAAGCCGGGCGATCCGCACGCCAATCACGGCATTTCGATCAAGCTTTCCGCGCTCCATCCGCGCTATGAATATCTTCAGGCCGATCGGATCAGGGTCGAACTTCTGCCCAGGGTGATCGCGCTGGTCGAACAGGCAAGGGCGGTCAACATCCCGATCATGGTCGATGCCGAGGAAAGCGACCGGCTCGAGCCGCATATGGATATGTGCGAGGGCGTGATCGCGGCGGGACTGGCGAACAACTGGACCGGCTATGGCATCGTCATTCAGGCCTATCAGAAGCGCGCTCCGGAGCATGTCCGGTGGCTCCACGATCTGGCGAAACGCGCCGGCGTGAAGCTCGCGATGCGGCTGGTCAAAGGCGCTTATTGGGACACGGAGATAAAGCGCGGGCAGGTGCTCGGGCTTGACCATTTCCCGGTCTTTACCGCGAAGAACAATACCGACCTGTGCTACATGCGCTGCGCCCAGATGCTGAAGGGCATGACCGACCATCTTTATCCCTGTTTTGCGACGCATAACGCGATGACCGTGGCGTATGTCGCGAGCCTGTTCGGTAATGCGGGCGATCATGAATTGCAGCGTCTCCACGGCATGGGGGAGGGCGCCCATGATGCGCTGGCGAAGATCGATCATCCGGCGCGGCCGGTGCGCATCTATGCGCCGGTCGGAACGCACCGCGACCTGCTGGCCTATCTGGTGCGGCGCCTGCTTGAAAACGGCGCGAATTCCTCCTTCGTCCACCAGTTTTCCGACCCCGATGTGACGGTGGAGGAACTCACCGTCGATCCGCGCGAGATGGCGCCGCTCTCGCTCGCAGGTGGCGGTATTCCGACGGGTGCCGAACTGTTCAACCCCGAGCGGCGCAACAGCCGGGGCTACGATGTCAATGACCCCGGCGTTGCGGCGGAACTGGTAGCGGCGATGGATAAGGCGCGCGCCACAGACCGTCTGGCCGTGCCGCTGGTCGGCGGCAAGGCAGGCGATGGGGAGCGCGTAGCAGTCACCAATCCGGCGAACGGGGCGACGGTCGGCCATGTCGTCAATGCCAGCGAAGCGGAGGTCGCGCAGGCTGTGGCGCTGGCGGTCGCGGCGCAGCCGGACTGGTCGCTCGCGGGCGGTGAGTGGCGGGCGGAAAAACTGGAGCGCGCGGCGGACCTGCTCGAAGTTAACACCGGGAACTTTCTGGCGCTCGCGATGGACGAAGCGGGCAAGACCCTTAACGACGCGATCGCCGAACTGCGCGAGGCGGCTGACTTCCTGCGCTATTATGCGGTGCAGGCGCGCAAGCATTTTGCCCGCGCCGCACCATTGCCGGGGCCGACCGGCGAGCGCAATGAGATGGTGCTGGAAGGGAAGGGCGTGTTCGCCTGCATCTCGCCGTGGAATTTCCCGCTGGCGATTTTCCTGGGTCAGGTTTCCGCCGCGCTGGTCGCGGGCAATGCTGTGCTTGCCAAGCCTGCCGAGCAGACTCCGCTGATCGCGTTTGAGGCGGTAAAACTGTTGCATGAGGCGGGGATCCCGCCCGAGGTGCTGGCCTTTCTCCCCGGCGATGGCGATACGGTGGGCGTTGCGCTCACCAATCACCCGCAGGTGGATGGTGTCTGCTTTACCGGGTCGACGCAGGTGGCGCAGATCATCAACCGCAGCCTGGCTGCCCGCGACGGCGCGATCCCGACGCTGATCGCCGAAACCGGCGGGCTCAACGCGATGATCGTCGATTCGACCGCGCTTCCCGAACAGGTGGCGCGCGATGTCACCGCCTCGGCCTTCCAGAGCGCGGGCCAGCGTTGTTCGGCGCTGCGGATGCTTGTGGTGCAGGAAGATGTCGCCGACACCATGGTCGAGATCGTGCGCGGCGCGATGGCCGAGATGCGCGTCGGCGATCCGGCGCTGCTGACCAGCGACGTCGGCCCGATCATTGACGCAGAGGCGCGCGACAGCATCCGCGACTATATCGAGGATAGGCGGCGCGAAAACCGGGTGCTGGCCGAAGCACAGCGGACCAGTGATGCGCCGGAGGGCGGAACCTTCATCGCGCCGACGATGATCCGCCTCGACCGCATCGCGGATATGAAGCGCGAAATCTTTGGCCCTGTGCTCCATGTCGTGACCTTCAGGGCCGACGAAATGGACACGGTGATCGACCAGATCAACGCGACCGGTTATGGCCTGACGCTGGGTATCCACAGCCGCATCGACGCGGTGGCCGCGCATATCGCGTCGCGTGCGCGTGCCGGCAATATCTACATCAACCGCAACCAGATCGGCGCCATTGTTGGGAGCCAGCCGTTCGGCGGCCGCGGGCTTTCCGGAACGGGGCCAAAGGCCGGCGGGCCGCATTATCTGTTCCGTTTTGCCGAAGAAAAAACTATGTCCACTGATATCACGGCGTCGGGCGGCAATACGGCACTGATGACGCGCTGAGAGAAAGGAAAGGTGGATGCGCCAGGCAGCGATGATCAAAGCGGCGGCGCTGCTCGCGCTGATGACCGGCTGTTCTGGTCCGATTGAAACCCGCATCGAAACGGCGCTTCCTGCCGCGCCCGCCCGCGGCGCAACCTATGTCCTGTCGGCTGCCGAAGGAAAGACCGGGACGGTTGAAGAACAAGCGCGGCGCCTGCTTGAAACCCGGCTTTCAGCGCATGGCCTGACACGGATCGAAGACCCCGAGGCGGCGCTTTATGCGGTCGCCCTCTCAATTTCCGAACGGCCCGCCGACATGACCTATACGACAGGCGACCGCGCGCCAGTGATGGCCAAGCGCAACAAACCGTTTCAGAGCTGCAACGACCGCGACCTCAGCGTCGCGGTAACAATGACACGGGTGGCGGATGCTGCGCCTGCCTATCGCGGGACTGCCGCCGAATATCATTGCAAGGCGAAGCTCGCAGAGGTCATGCCCAGCCTGCTCGACGCGGCGCTCAAGGGACTTGGCGGTCAGACTGGCAGCTGGATCGAGAAGCGCAGCGGGACCGACTGACCTGCCCGGTAAATCGGACTTTATTGCGCCGCAATCTGTTCGAAATCCTCAAACTCCTGTTCGTCCGCTACCGGCAATTCTATGACGAAATGGGCGCCTTTCTGGCCTTCCCGGTTCTCCGCCCATATGCGCCCGCCGTGCCGTTCCACGACCGACAAGACGAAATTGAGCCCCAAACCGGTGCCCGCGACCATATCCTCGGCTTTGGCGGATGGTGCGGCGCCCTTTGCAAAACGGCTGAACAACCGGCCCGCGAGTTCTGCGTCGATGCCTTCACCCTGGTCGATAAGCTCGCAGCGGATCACATCGCCATGCCGCGATAATGTAGCGGAAATCAATCCGGCATCGGGGCTGTATTTCACCGCATTGTCGAACAGGTTGCAGAAGGCGCGGTGCAACGTTCCGGGCTCACCCATGACCCAATATTCCCCCTCGTCCTCGCGCGTGACGCGAATATGAATATCGCGCCGGCTGGCGAGCGTATAAAGCTCGTCCGCGGCTTCCTGGATGATGTCGCCGAAATCCATGAATTCAGGCTCGAAGTCTGTGCCCTTGAGGCGGGCAAGGTGGACGAAGTTGTCAGCGAGCGTCAGCGTGCGGCGGGCGAAACTGCTTAGCCTGTCATAATCTGGCGCCGTCAGCTGTTTCGGCGGTACGCCGTCGAGCAGCGCGAGGATCGAGCTTTGGGGCGAACGCATGTCGTGGGTGAGCAGTTGCAACAGTTCCTCACGCTCCTCGGCGGCGCGCTTCTGGCTGGTCACATCGGCGAGATAGTAAAGCAGCCCACGCGCTTCGCCGCTATCGGCGCGCACGGTCAGGCAGCGGATCTCATAATGGCGCCCTGCTTGCGACTGGAAGGTGCAACGGCTCTTTTCCTCGTCATCAGGATCCAGTTCGTCGAACAGGCAACGGTCCTCGGGGATCGCGATGGTCTTGAGCAGATCGATGGCCGGGGCGCGGTAGAGTTCCGGACCGAACAGTTCCTCTGCATCTTCGTTGGCTAGCCGGACGCTGCCGCTGCCGTCCGCCAGCATCATCGGGTCGGGCAATTGCTCAAGGATGTCGGATACGAAGCGCCGCAGAGCACGCACTTCGGAGATCGCGTACTCGAGCTGATAGGCGCGCGCGCCGATATGGTCGCTGCGGACTGGCATGGGTTGCGGCGGTGCCAGCACATTGTCCTCGCGGCGTATGCGGGAAAGCTGGCGGCCGACGAAATCATCCATCGCCTGCAACCGGCGCCAGCCCCACAGCGGGTAGACCAGCGCGACCCCGACGAGCGCCGGACTGGGTGGTACCCAGATGTCGATGCCGAGGAGCATGACACGCACGGCAAGAATGATGACGATCAGTGCCAGCGCCAGCAGGAGAACGGTCCGCGGACGAAACAACCAGAAGCTGGTCAGCAAGAACCCTATGGGGATGAGTGAGGTGAGGGCGACGATAAGCGGGCGGACTTCCCGGATCGACTGCTTCATCTCCATCGCATTGAGAATATTGGCCATAAGCTCGACCCCGAAAGCAGTACCGCCTCGGCCTGTCGGGGTCGGGTGAATGTCCCCCATACCGCTTGCGGCGGCGCCTACCAGCACCAGCTTGCCACGGATCAGCGCTGGTGGCACTTCGCCTTTCAGCACGCTCGAAAAACTGATGGTGGAAAAGCCGCCAACGTCGGACTGATAGGGAATCAGCGCCTGATGATGCGCGCGCCAGCTGCGAGTCCATAATTTCGACGGGGCTCCTTGATTGGTGAGGCGATACAACTCCTCCATCAGATGAAGCTTGGCGTCCGTCCCATCTCCAAAGCGCAGCGGGACACGCCGGACCACGCCGTCGCTATCATAGATGAGGCTGACATGGCCCACCGATGCCGCCGATTTGGCAAGCTCCGGGATTGGAGCAACTATATCATAAGGCGCGCCGTTGAGACCGGGAACGCTATAGGCCTGCGGGACAACCACCGGCGTTCCCAGCCTCATCGCCGCTGCCAGCGCTGCATCATCGGCGGGATCGGCCGCGTCAGGAAACAGTACATCATAGGCGATCGCCCTGGCGCCGCTTCGGTGCAACTGCGTGATTAAGGCGGCGTGCCGGTCCCGGCTCCACGGCCAGCGTCCGAACTCATGCAGGCTTTCATCGTCAATTGTGACGATGAGAATAGAGTCGCTGACGGACGGCGCGAACATTCCTAGCGCGCGGTCATACACGATATTGTCAAAACGGCGCGTGACGTCACTGAACGACAGGGCAAAGATCACCAGCGCCGTAATAGCAGCCACCAATACCCATTCGACTAACAGGCGCCGCCGGATCGGGGGGAAGGCTACCGTTGCCGGCCGCGCCTCATTCCTCACGGGCAATGATCAGCTTTTCAGGACTCGTCCAGTTGTCGGTCACGGCTCCTTCACCGAATACGGATATGCCGACGCGCCATAACCAGGTGCCGGGAGGTAGTTGGCCGAGCCTGATCCCGCTTTTTGTCAAGCCTGCTTCGTCGATGACCGGTGCCGTTTCGATGCTTTCGCGATAAAGCTGGAAGCGGTGGAGGATTTTTCCTTCACCGTCCGCAGCCCACTTGAAGGCAACGCTGCCGTCCTCAGCTGGCTCTGACGCGGCTGACACCGAGGAAAGGCGGCGCGTAAAGCCGTAATTATTGGCAAAACCTTCAAAACCGGCGGGCGACAGTGCGGATACCCGGACAAAATATTTACCATTGGGAATGCCCGCATGCATGATGGCCGGCGTATCGCTCAGCACTTCGGCAAATTGCTCGGTCATCGAGGCGTCTGTGGCGAAAACGGCGCGGTATCGCGCGGCGCCCTCCACCGGCGCGATCGCAAAAGCGAGATCGCTGTCCTTTTGCACCTTGCCTGGGCTTGTCAGTTCGGGTGCCGGGAGGAGTTTTTCGGTCCGGGTTTCGCCATCGCCTGTAACACCGATGCCATTGCCCTGCGCGACATCGGTTGAAGCGGCCGCATCCGGAGCACCGACGGCGACTGTGCCTTCCAGCACTTCGGTGAGCGATGGTGCCTTATCGTTCTCGAGCTTGACGCGGAATTCGGTGCCGCGCACTGCACTGACCGCAATCGGCGTGCGGACACGATAGCGGCTGTCCGGATTCTTCATCGGCGTAGCCTTGGTCTGGAGCCGGCCCTTGTCGACGGTGAATTCGTAATCGAGCGCCTGATTGATAAGATATTGCCGCATCCGGGCAATCCGCACAGCGCTTTGAGAAGGAATTGATACGCGGCTGCCATTGGCAAGCTGCAGGGTGACGAACCCGCCCTGCCCGGTGGCAATCATCGTGCCTTCCCGCAGGTTCATCCCGATGACCGGCGTCGTTCCACCGCCGATTTCCACCGCCCCCCGCCAGGCAGCGAGCCGAACCGTTTCCGGCTGATATTTGAGCAGGCGCAGCGGAATGCGCACAACCGTTCCGACCGGCACAGTATACGGATTGGCGATGCGGTTATAGCGCTGAACCTGTAAGGCCGCAGCTGGCGAAACCATGTATTTCTGAGCCAGTGCATAAAGGTTATCGCCGCGCCGCATGCGATAATGGAGCGCATCGTCGGTAATGACCGCGGCTTTTGCCGGCCGGATTTGTGCGACGGCCGGGTGGGGTGCCGCGATCATCACCCCCCCGGCTAGCGCCAATGCGATGGCGCGCGTGATCAGTTGGTGGTTTCTTCGTTCAGACATTCCAGCCGGTATCCGTACCCAAATACAGTCTGGACCCGATAGCCGTTTTCCGCTGTCAGTGCCAGCTTTGAACGGATGCGTGACACATGCATGTCGAGCGTGCGGGTGGGGAGGTCTGCGACGCTGTTCCACAACGTTTGCAACAGGTAGGAACGCGACAGCGCGCGGTTGAGGTTGCGGAAGAACATCAGCGCAAGGCTATATTCCTTGGCGGTCAGCACCACTTCCTCGCCGCGCACCTTGATCGTGCGATTGATATAATCGAACGTGTAGGGCCCGATATCCTCGACCCTTACAGTAGGATCGGCCTTGTTCGTGCGGCGCAGGACGGCCGCCATGCGCGCGGCGATCACTTCGGGTACTTCCGGCTTGATGATATAATCGTCAGCACCGGCCTGGAGCGCGGTGGCGATGTCGCGCTTGTCAGCGCGGCTGGTCAGCATGATCACCGGGGGGGGCGTTTCCATCGTGTCGCGAATGACTTCAAGGGTTTCGATCCCATTCTTGCCCGGCATGTTCCAGTCGAGCATGACGAGGTCATACGTGTCCCGCCGCAACGCAGTTACCAGTTGATCCCCATTACCGAACACCTGCGTGGTGTAGCCGTGATCCTCGGCGATGCCCGAAATATAATCAGACATGGTATTGTCGTCGTCAGCGATCGCGATCCGCATTTTCTTATCCCCAATTTCTGTTTGGCCGGAAAAAGCATGACGCCCGATTTCTGACGCTGATTCCGTATTTGCGAGGATATTGAGGAGTTTTGATTCAAAATAAAACACGCATCAACAAATCGTTACAAGCCTTTACATGCCGTTACGGCATTGTAGCGGTTTAGAGCGATGTCGAGTGTATGCGATTACGCCGAAGTCAAACGTTCAGACGCCACTCCCAGCCGAGTGGATCGCCGTCCATCAACGCCACGCCGGATGCTGCCATCTCGTCGCGGATGCGATCCGACGCGGCATAGTCCTTTGCCTCACGTGCGGCCTTGCGCGCGGCGATGGCGGTCTCAATCTGTTCCTCGGCTATGCTGGCAGTCCTGGGCCGAAGGCGCATGCTGGTACGGGTGAGGGCCATCAGATCGAGGCCAAGCACACCATCCATCTGCGCGATCAGTGCCAGTTTCTGGGCAGAATCGATTTTTTTCATCGCGATGGTTTCGTCGAGCAGTGTCAACGCGACCGGGGTGTTGAGATCGTCGGACATGGCAGCATCGAATTTCATGCGCAGGTCAATGAGCCGGGGATGGTCGACGGCAGATGCAACTGCGGTCGATGCGCGCAACTGTTCGACCGCTATGACCATGCGCTTCAGCCGGGTCAGCGCTGCCGCGAGATTATCCCAGCTGAACTCGAGTTCGCTGCGATAATGCGCCTGCAAACACATCAGGCGATAGGCGAGGGGGTGAAAGCCCTTGTCGATGAGCAACTGCAAACGCAGGAACTCGCCGGATGACTTCGACATCTTGCCGGTGCGATCGACAAGGAAATTATTGTGCATCCACAGGCGCGCGCCAGTATCGGCGGTGCAGCCATGCGCCTGATTCTGGGCGATCTCGTTGGGATGATGGATCTCGCGATGATCGATCCCGCCAGTATGGATGTCGAACGGCGTGCCGAGGAGGGCGTGGCTCATCACCGAGCATTCCAGGTGCCAGCCGGGCGCCCCCTTGCCCCATGGACTGTCCCATTCCATCTGGCGCTTCTCGCCCGGCGGTGTCCGGCGCCAGATGGCGAAATCGGCCGGGTGCCGCTTGCCGTCGACGGGATCGATGCGGCTTTCGCCTTCATCGGTGGCGTGGCGGGCAAGGCGGCCGTAATCCGTCACCGTGGCGGTATCGAAATAAAGTCCGCTCGGCAGTTCGTAGCAATGCTTGTCTGCGATCGCTTTGGCAAAGTCGATCATCTGCGGCACATAATCGGTAGCGATCGACCAATGGGCCGGCTGGCGGATGTTGAGCGCCTTGACGTCGGCCCAATAGGCTTCGGTGTAGAAACGCGCGATATCCCAGATCGATTGCGCCTTTTCCGCCGCGGCCTTTTCGAGCTTGTCTTCGCCCGAATCGGCATCGTCGGTCAGATGTCCCACGTCGGTGATGTTGATGACATGGGTGAGCTTGTAACCCTTCCACGAAAGCGTCCGCCCCAGCGTATCTGCGAAGACATAGGCGCGCATATTACCGATATGGGGGAAATTATAGACCGTGGGTCCACAGCTATAGACGCGCGCCTCGCCGGGATGCACCGGTTCAAAGGGCTTGAGACTGCGCGTCAGGCTGTCGAACAGCATCAGTGGCGCGGATGGAGCGGCTATATCGGTCATGCGCAGCGACTTGCGCATAAACAATCCGTGCGTCAACCGCCTTGCGCCGGAGCCTGTGGGCTCCTATCTGCGGTGGAGACGAATTATCCAAAAGGGGATGGCATTTTCCATGACGACTTTCGACGACCGCGAACGCGCCTTTGAAGCCAAATTTGCCCGTGACGAGGAAATGAATTTCCGGATTGTCGCGCGCCGGAACAAGCTGGTCGGGCAATGGGCTGCCGAAAAAATGGGTCTGACGCCCGCTGAAACCGACGCCTATGCCAAGAGCGTGGTGCAGGCTGATTTCGAGGAAGCAGGCGACGAGGACGTCATCCGCAAATTGCTCGGCGATCTGGTTTCGGCTGGAATTGATATTGATGACGCTGGTGTGCGCCTGGCGCTTGACCAGAAGATGGTCGAAGCGCGCCGCCAGTTGATGGACGAGGCGTGAGTTTCCAACGATGCCGATGACCGCTGAGCAGATTGAGACGATGATCCGCGAGGCCATCCCGGACGCGGCGGTCACGATCACGGACCTTGCGGGCGACGGCGACCATTATGCCGCCCATGTCGTGTCCGAAACGTTTCGCGGAATTCCGCGGATCAGGCAGCAACGCGCGGTTTATGCCGCGCTTGGTGAGCATATGGGCACGACGCTGCACGCGCTTCAACTGACCACTGCCGTTCCGGCCGAGGAGTAATATCATGTCCGACCCCACCCAGACCCGCATCGACGGCATCGTCAAGAACAACGATGTTCTCCTGTTCATGAAGGGTTCGCCGCTGTTCCCGCAATGCGGCTTTTCCAGCCGCGCGATCGCCATCCTCGATCATCTCGGCGTCAAATATGAAACCGTCGATGTGCTGCAGGACATGGAAATCCGTCAGGACATCAAGGAATATTCGGACTGGCCGACGATCCCGCAGCTATACGTCAAGGGCGAATTTGTAGGCGGATCGGACATCATGATGGAAATGTACGAAGCGGGCGAATTGCAGCAGCTCATGGCTGATGAGGGCGTTGCGAGCGCGGCTGGCTGATCAAGCGTTTGATTGCACCAATTGATGAGGCAGGCGTCAGGACAAGGTCCGGGCCTGCCTTGACATGTCCGGCGCAAGCCTGACGTCATGCTGTCATGACAGTGAACTCAGTACACAGTTATCAGTGAACAATCCCGGGTGAGGGCGGCCTGGATTGGGGACCAATCCGTTCCAGGCCGCCGCTCTAGAGCGAAACACTCAGGAACGCAGATCATCATGCAGAACATGTGCCAGATCGTGCCAGTTCCGAATTTCTGCGCAACACATTGGTAAGCAAAATCTTAACACAGCGGGGGGTTGTCAAAAATTCCGTCACATCATCGCTCGCACGCGCTTGGGCTTCGATTGCGTTTGATAAAGCGCGCCTCACGAGCGCAACGGTGTCGTCAGATTGATCTTATGGAAGGAAAGATATCCCGGGTGAGGGCGGCCTGGATCGGGGACCAGTCCTTTCCAAGCCGCCGCTCTGGAGCGAAACACTCAGGAACATGCATAACCATGCAGTGGCTGTGCCAGTTCGCGCCAGCCACGCAATTCTCTAGGGTATGATGGTAACCAAAAGGTTAACGCTGCAAACAGTTGTAATTTTTTCCGACAATTTCTTCGCTCTTACGATGAAGCCCGTATGAACGGGTCTTCAAAAACAGGGTTCGACCTGCCACATGCAGAGCATGGACATTCCGCCTCCCGGTCCCGTCGGACAGACAGAACAGCTTGAACCGCTGGTGCAGCGCTTGCTTGCTGGCAATCCGTCGCCCTATACCTATACGGGAACCCAGACCTATATCGTCGGGGGGCGGGAGGTGGCGGTGATCGACCCGGGTCCCGATGATCCGGATCATGTCGCAGCGCTCATCGCGACACTCGCTGGCCGCAAGGTGATTGCGCTGGCGTGCACCCACACCCACCGCGACCACAGCCCGGCGGCGGCCATCCTCAAGCGCGAATTGGGCGCGCCGGTGATCGGATGCGCGCCGCTGGTGCTCGATGACAGCGGCCCGCGCGCGGACGCCGCGTTTGACCGCAGCTATCATGCGGACGATGTACTGGCGGAAGGTGACACGATTGGCGGCGAAGGCTGGTCGCTTGGCGTCGTGGCGACGCCTGGCCATACCTCGAACCACCTTTGCTATCATCTCGATGAAAGCGGCGCGCTGTTTACCGGTGACCATATCATGGGATGGTCGACCAGCGTGATCTCGCCGCCCGATGGCGACATGGCGGCTTATATGGACAGCTTGCAAAAGCTGATCGATCGCCCTCAGGACCGGATTTACTATCCGGCCCACGGGCCGGCCGTCGAACGGCCGCACCGGCTCGCACGCGGGATGATGGGGCATCGCAAGCAGCGCGAAGGCCAGATTTTGCGAATGCTCGACCGCGGACCGCAAGCCATCCCCGATTTCGTGGCTGAAATGTACAAGGGGCTGGATGCGCGTCTCCATGGTGCGGCCGGGCAGTCGGTCTTGGCGCATCTCATGGACCTCAGGATACGCGGCCGTGTTGAACAGGGGAGCGACGGACAATGGAGACACGCAGCATGAATCCGCCCCCCATAGTGAGCCGGGGCCTGTGGGGCTGGGCACTGGTCGCGCTGGCCGCAATCGCACTCGTCGGGGCGTGGAACGCTTATCGCGGCTGGATGCGGCAGGATAATCCGCAGACGATCATCAATTCGAGCCTGCAGGCGATGCAGGAGCAGAATATACTCGTCCCTTTCACCGCGCGCTATGTTTCGGTAGTGACCTCCTCGCAGTCGCGCTTTGGCGGCACGCTGGCCGCAAAAAAAACGCTGATTACGCCTGGAACGGTGCGCTACGAGGTTGACCTCGGCAAGCTGCGGGCATCCGACCTTGACTGGAATGCGACCACCAAGCAGCTGGAGGTGACGCTTCCTAAATTGCGCATCGCGGGACCCGAAATCGACATGCAATCGATCACCGAATATCAGGAGGGCACCGTGCTTATGGCGCTGACCGATGCCGAGGCGCAGCTCGACAATGCCAACCGCAAGGCGGTGCGCGCCGATTTGCTCAAGCAGGCACAGGCCGATACTCCGATGCGGCTTGCGCGCAACGCGGCGCGGACTGCCGTGACACAAAATTTTGCTATGCCACTGAAGGCCGCCGGAATAGATGCGGGCGTGACTGTCCGCTTCGCCGGCGAATAACGAGGAGTGTTTCGATGAACATGCAGCCCCGCGAAAATCTTGCCGGCGTCGATATCATGGCCGAGATCCAGCGTCTCCGGAAGGAACGCAACGCGGTGATCCTCGCCCATTATTATCAGAAGCCGGAAATCCAGGATATTGCCGATTTCGTTGGCGACAGCCTCGAACTGTCACGCAAGGCGGCGGAAACCGATGCCGAGGTGATCGCCTTTTGCGGGGTCAAATTCATGGCCGACACGGCGAAAATCCTCTCCCCCGAAAAGATTGTGGTGCTGCCCGATCTCGATGCCGGGTGCAGCCTGGAAGACAGCTGCCCGCCCGCGCAGTTCAAGGCTTTCCGCGAGGCGCATCCGGATCATATCGCGCTGACCTACATCAACTGCTCGACCGAGGTGAAGGCGCTCTCGGACGTCATTGTCACTTCCTCGTCGGCCGAAAAAATCCTGTCGCAGATCCCGCCCAAGCAGAAGATCATCTTCGGCCCCGACAAGCATCTCGGCGGCTATCTGTCGCGCAAGCTCGGCCGCGAAATGCTGCTGTGGCCGGGCGTGTGCATCGTCCATGAAGCGTTCAGCGAGACCGAGTTGCTGAAACTGAAGGCGCAGCATCCCGGGGCGCCGGTCGCCGCGCATCCCGAATGTCCGGGCTATATTGTCGAACATGCCGATTATGTCGGTTCGACCAGCGGCATCCTCAATTTCGCCAAGACGATGGAGGGCGATACGCTGATCGTCGCGACCGAGCCGCATATCATCCACCAGATGGAAAAGGCGGTACCGGAAAAGACCTTCATCGGCGCGCCCGGCGCGGACGGCAACTGCAACTGCAATGTCTGCCCCTATATGGCGCTCAACACGATGGAGAAGCTCTATCTGGCGCTGCGCGACCTCCAGCCGCGCATCGAGATTGACGAGGAACTGCGCCTTGCCGCAAAAAAGAGCCTCGACAAGATGCTAGAGATGGCGTCGAACACGGTCGGGCAGGGCGATGTCGGCCCGATTACCAAAACGGCCGTGAAGGAAGGCAGCGGCGATCGCATCGGAACGGAAGAACCCGGTACCGGCCGTCCGATGGGCGATTGATCTGGCTCTGTCGGCAGGAACAAAAAAAGGCGCCGGAAGATATTCCCGACGCCTTTTTTGTCTTCGCTGTTCAAAGGATGAAATCGTCAACCGTGACCGATGTCCGCCCGAGCAGCTGGATGGTGAAATCCGCCAGACCATCGCCATCCACATCGCCTTCGATCAGTCCGTTGGCGAAGCGCAGCTGGCCGGCGACGCTGGAAAAGGCCGCGTTGCCAATGAAGGTGAACGCATCGTCGTCGAACGTCCCCTTTACCGCATCCATGCCGGACAGGTCGATGGTATCGTCCCGCGCGTTGAAATCGGTGATGATGTCGCGCGCGGTCTCGACCGTGTCGAACAGGAAGGTATCCCGGCCGCGCCCGCCGGTGAGCCGGTCCGCGCCGCCTCCGCCGCCAAGGATATCGTCTCCCCAGCCGCCGTCGATGCGATCGTCGCCATCGCCGCCATAGATGCGGTTGCCACCCCGGTCGCCCTTCAGATTATCATCGAACGCCGATCCGATGATATGGTCGAAACCGAAAATGAAATCGTCACTGGCTGCCTGGCTGGTGGTTCCCCATTCGAGGTTGACGCCAACCCCGCCAGCCGCCTTTGCGTAGCTGATGGTATCGCTGCCGCCGCCGCCGATCAGCCAGTCGCCGCCGCCGGTGCCGCCGTCGATGACATTGTCGCGGAAGTCGCCGACGATGATGTCGTCATGGGCCGAGCCGACGATATTTTCAATGGAGATGAGGCGATCACCCGCCGCCCCGCCGAACGCGGTGAAGCTAAGACCCATATAGATGATGACGCCGGTGGTCGCGGTCTGGTAGCTGACCGTGTCCGAGCCCGCGCCGCCGTCGATCCGATTGGCCGCATGGTTGGCGATGATCATGTCGTCGCCCGCGCCGCCCACGGCATTTTCGATCGTGGTGCCATAGGCGATCGCGATATTGTCCTTGAACAGGCCGTTGGTGAGGCCAAGTCCGTCGCGGAATTGCGAAAGATAGATATCGTAGGTCGCCTGACTGCGCGGCGCAAAGCCCAGCGCGGCGCGATTGGCATTGATTTCGGCGAGCGACAGGAATTGCTCGGTGCCGCCGCCGGAACTGTAGGCACCTTCGTTGAGATCGATGACCGAATCTGTGCTCCAGCCCGAAAAATCGATCGTGTCGTTGCCGCCGGCATCATAAATGGTGAGGATCGGGCGGGTGTTGACGGTGAAGTCGAACACGCTGCGGTCCGCAGTGCTGTTGAAGCCATAGACGGTATCGCCCGCCCGGGTGGTTGGATCCGCGCCGTAGATGTGCTGGATCGCTGCGATATCATGAACCATCGGCGTCGCCGCATACGCAAAGTTCATCAGCGTCCAGTCGATATATTGAGCGCCGGTTTCATAGGCGTCGAAATAGCTCATGACCGTATATTGCTGACTGTCCTGGGCGTATTGCGCATCATTGGCGTAAGTGATCGGATCGGGCACGCCATCGCCGTCATTGTCGTCAGTGGCGTTGTAGTTGCCCGGATGGCTGAGCCCCAGCGCGTGGCCGATTTCGTGCACCAGCGTGAAGTTGCCATAATAGCTTGAACCCAGTGGCGAAAAATTGTTGGGCAGGTTCATATCCACCCACACATCGCCCGCGAGGTCGTGGATATTCGACCAGCCGCTGGCGGGATCGTCGTGGATATCGCCAAACGGCAGATAGGCATAGGCCTGGGCCCCGCCGGTGTCGGTGTTGCCGAAACGCAGGTCGGTGTTACCAATGTCATTGGTTTCGACGATGCTGATGTTGACCAGATCGTCCCACAGCGTGAGCGACTGGCGGGCGGCGTCGCGCTGCGCCGGGGTGAAGGCCGAAAAGCTGAAATATTCCGAAAAGGCGACCGTGAAACTATCGTTGATATACCCGGTTTCGAAAAAGTCACTTTGGCTGTTGAAGAAGGCGAAATTGAGAACACCGTCGTCGAGCACGCCGCCGCTGTTGGTGTACCAGTCATAGCCGGTGCGATTGAGATAGGCGGCCGCCTCGTCCGACGACCAGATCGGCTTGTCGTTGTAGGTCCCGCCGGCCAGCGGGTCGATCGACGCGGCGCTTACAAATTCGCCGCGGTCGAAACGCGGATGATCGCCCGACCGGCCCTCATGATCGATCAGCGGCCTGCCGCCGTTGATGAGTTCTGCCATTTGTCACTCTCCTCTACCTGTTTATATTTACGGGTCACGGTCTCGAACGGACCGTTTTGTCAGGGCGCTTCAATATTGCCGCGGTGGATGGCGGGTGGCGCGGCGCATCTGCCGCCAGGGCAGCAATTCGACCAGGGCCGCATGGATGGCCCGGTCGGCGCGGGGCCCTGTTTCGGAAAGTGTAATGCGCACCGGCAAAAGCGGCGAACGATCGCTATTCTCGCTGCGTGGCGCCGGTCGCACCACTTGCAGCGTGCCGCGGAATGTCGATGCGGCGTCGGCGCCTTCGATCCGGCCGTTCAGCAGCAGCTGGACCGTCGCCGCATCCGGTTGGCCGTCGGCTTCGATCGCCAGCGCCCGCGGCGCGTTCACGGCCGCGGCGCGAACCACCCGGCGGCAGAGCGCGTCGCTCACCGCCTTGCCGGCGTTATCGATCGTGCAATGGACGGAGAGCCGCGAGATCGTGCGCCAGGTCGATACGGGAAGGGCCTCCGCGCCCGCCGTTCCGGCCACCGTCCCGGTGAACGCGACGGCGGCGATTTTCGCGATTGAACGGCGACTCATGGCCATCCTGTTTCCTCTCCGCGAGGAGCTAACGCACCGGGGTAAGGCGTTGTCAACAAGTCGCCAATGAGACATCGGTGCTCACTTGCCGAAGCCCTCGTGGCAACTATCGGGCTCCTGAAATTATATTACGCACAGCGTTATTATCCACAAATTTTCGACAGGATTGTGGATAAATCTAATAATTTCATTTTGCGCGACTCGGCCCTCCGGTTCAACTTGCAAGGGTCGGAAGCGAGCAGTCCTTGCCAGCCTCCATTTCAGTGCGATCCGGGCGACGTCTTGACGCCGCCGCAAGATTTCACTGGGCTGATCAGGCTTGGGATAATAGCTTCCGGCATGGTGGATGGTTGCCAAAGCGTGCATTCCTTTCATTCGTCACGAGACCGGTGATGGCTTCAGGCCAAGACCGGATCGGCAGACGCGATTAAAGAGCATGGCCGCGATACCGGATATATCCATCGGGATGAAGAATTAGTTGTCCGCGTGCCAATGGCTGCCCAAACACCGTGGCACAGGTGGCAATGATCAGGGATCATCCATGGTTAGTGATGAGGCTGATGCGCCCCGCTAAAAGGAAGCAACAGCATATCATCGGAACCACCCGGCAAATACCCGCGAGGGGTTTGCCAAAACGCCCTTCCGGCCGACCCTCCCGGGATGAGACGGATGGACGGGACGCTGAGAAAATACGGACCGCATTGACCTTTAGGGCATGGAACGTCCGGCTTATTTTTGACGGCGCAGTGGGCGCTGGGTGGTAACATCCAGCGCCCGTTTGCTGTTTGCGATTGTTATCGCGCGCTGATCAACCATCCAGCCACCATGGAATGGCCGCCGGAAGACTACTCCTCCGGCGGCCAGCTTTCCTCCCCAGGAAAGATCGTGAACTTCTGATCGTCAGGCGGCTTCCTTGCCATCGCCCGGCTTGCCGATAGCGCTGCCGAGGCGATGGTAAAGGTTGGCGAACTTGACCGACTTGGGGTCGTTTTCGATCGCCTTGAGATAATGCAGCACGGCTTCGCGCAACAATTCGAAGTCGGCGGTGGAAAGGACCGCGCGAGACCGGGTGGGTTCTGCCATGATTGGTACTCCTTTCTTCTACTTTGTGCTTGGTCTTGTGAAAGCCGGGCGATAGTTATGCCGCAAACTGGTTCATTGTATTGTGAACGCCGCCGGCCTTGAGCGCAGCATCGCCCGAGAAATATTCCTTGTGGTCATCGCCAATGTCGGAGCCCGACATATTCTGGTGCTTGACGCAGGCGATCCCCTGGCGGATTTCCTGGCGCTGCACATTCTTGACGTAGCCCAGCATCGCTTCCTCGCCGAAATATTCGCGGGCGAGATTGTCGGTCGAAAGCGCCGCAGTGTGATAGGTCGGCAGCGTGATGAGGTGGTGGAAAATCCCCGCACGCTTCGCCGCGTCGCGCTGGAAGGTGCGGATGCGGTTGTCGGCTTCGGTGGCGAGGCCGGTGCCGTCATAATCGACGCTCATCAGCCTCGCACGATCATACGCCGAAACATCCTTGCCTTCCTGCTGCCACGCATCGAACACCTGCTGGCGGAAGTTCAGAGTCCAGTTGAACGATGGCGAGTTGTTGTAGGCAAGCTTGGCGTTCGGGATCACCGTGCGGATACGGTCGACCATGCCGGCGATCTGCTCGATGTGCGGCTTCTCGGTCTCGATCCAGAGCAGGTCTGCGCCGTTCTGGAGCGAGGTGATGCAATCGAGCACGCAGCGGTCCTCGCCCGTTCCGGCGCGGAACTGGTAGAGGTTCGAGGGTAGGCGCTTCGGGCGCATCAGCTTGCCGTCGCGGTTGATGAGGACGTCGCCCGGGTTGCCGGCGCCGTCGACCGCTTCGCAATCGAGGAAGCTGTTATACTGGTCGCCGATGTCGCCGGGCTCGCGGGTGAAGGCGATCTGCTTGGTGAGGCCGGCCCCGAGGCTGTCGGTGCGGGCGACGATGACCCCGTCCTCGACGCCCATTTCCATGAACGCGTAGCGCAGTGCGCGGATCTTGGCGAGGAAGTCCTCATGCGGCACGGTAACCTTGCCGTCCTGGTGACCGCACTGCTTTTCGTTCGACACCTGGTTTTCGATCTGGAGCGCGCAGGCGCCAGCCTCGATCATCTTCTTGGCGAGGAGATAGGTCGCTTCGGCATTACCGAAGCCCGCGTCGATGTCGGCGATGATCGGCACAACATGGGTTTCGAAATTGTCGATCTTGTGCTGGACCGCCTTGGCCGTGACTTCGTCGCCGGCCGCGCGGGCTGCATCAAGGTCACGGAACAGGCCGCCGAGTTCGCGTGCGTCGGCTTGCTTCAGGAAGGTGTAGATTTCCTCGATCAGCGCTGGAACGCTGGTCTTTTCGTGCATCGACTGGTCGGGCAGCGGACCGAAATCGCTGCGTAGCGCTGCAATCATCCAGCCCGAGAGGTAAATGTAGCGGCCCTTGGTGGTGCCGAAATGCTTCTTGATCGAGATGAGCTTCTGCTGCGCGACAAAGCCGTGCCAGCAGCCGAGCGACTGAGTGTAATTGGCGGGGTCGGCGTCATAGGCGGCCATGTCCTCGCGCATGATCTTCGCGGTATAGCGCGCGATATCGAGCCCCGTCCTGAAGCGGTTCTGCAACCGCATGCGGGTGACGCTCTCGGCGCTGATGGCATTCCAGGACGCGCCCTGCTGCTGGATCAGGCGGCCGGTGGTCGCGATATCGTCGGTGTAGCTCATGGTTATCGTCTTTCCGTTCGAGTCTGCCCGTCGGGCTTCTGCAATCTGCGTGACAGTTCGAACGGGCCGGCGTCACGTCGTTTGTCAAAATATAAGGTGAATTTCGCCGAATAAGTTGTTACATTATTGTCATTGTGTAAAAAATTTTACAAGGTGAGGGGCATGGCTGAGCGAAAGATATTTGCCGGGGCGGCGGTGCGGCGGGTTCGCCGCAATCAGGGGCTGACGCAAACCGCGATGGCGGAGTTGCTCGATATCTCGGCGAGCTATCTCAATTTGATTGAGCATAACCAGCGGCCGATCAGCGCGGCCATTCTCCTGCGCATCGCGGAGCGGTTCGATGTCGATCCGCGCGATTTTTCCGGTGACAACCAGACCGAACAACGCGCGGCGGTCCGTCGCCTGCTCGGTCATGCCGACTTTTCCGATCTCGACATCGCATCGGGAGAGATGGATGAATTCGTCGCCCAGTCCCCGGCGATTGCCGCGGCGATGCTGAGGCTTGCCGACCGGGCCGGCGGCGAACCCAGGACGGCCGACACCGAACCTGCCGCGGTGCTCCTTGTCCGGCAGGAAATCGAGCGCTGGAAAAATCACTTTGCCGATCTCGATGCCCAGGCCGAAGGCTTGGCCGACGAACTGCGACTGGGATCGGGCGATCTCTATGGTGCGATCAGCGAACGGTTGCGTGGTAAGCATCAACTCGCGATCCGCATCCTGCCGGTCGACGTGATGCCCGATCGGCTGCGCCGCCTTGATCTCCACGCGCGCCAGTTACAGCTTTCCGAAATCCTCGAACCATCCTCGCGCACCTTTCAGGCGGCGACCCAGTTGGCGCAGCTGGAAGCCAAGGCGGAGATTGATGCACTCGCTGCCGGTGCTTCCTTCGCCGATCGGGCCGCGGAACGCTTTTTCCGCCGCCACTTGTTCAGCTATTTCGCGGCCGCGCTGATGATGCCCTATGGCCGCTTCCTGCGGGCCTGCGAAGCGACGGGCTATGATATGATCTTGCTGCAACGGCGTTTCGATGCCGGGTTTGAGCAGGTCGCGCACCGGTTGACGACGTTGCAGCGGGTTGGCGCGCGCGGGCTGCCCTTTTTCATGCTGCGGATCGACCGGGCAGGGCAGGCCTCCAAGCGCTATGCGGGCGCATCGAGCTCGCCGCTGGTTTCATCGCCTAACCGCTGTCCGCTGTGGAATATTCACGGCAGTTTTGCGCGCCCGGGCGAACTGCTCCACGATCTTGTCGAACTGGAAGACGGCTCACGCTGGGTGACGCTGTCGCGGACCGTGGACGGCGCGACCTATGGTGTCCAGCATCCCGCGCGCTTTGCGGTTTCAATCGGTGTCGAGGAGCGGCTGGCGACCGGGCTGCGCGCGCGCGGCGTGCAGGAAGCGGTACCGATCGGGCTGGGATGCGTGGCTTGCACGCGGACCAATTGCAGTCAGCGCTCAGCGCCTCCGGCCGGGCGGCCGTTGCTTTTCAACGAGCGCGAACGCACCATCAATGCGTTTCATTTTGCATCCGACTGAGATTGCGCTGGCTAATTCACCCGGAACATTTCGAAAGGGCGGCGGTTGTTAGGCTAACCAGCAACTTGTAACACAGGGGTTTGGAACAATGGTTGACGAAAAAGTGACCGTCCGCAGCGACGGGGTAAACACCGAACGGACCGTCGAAACGCGCTCGAGCGGCAGCGGCGGTGCAGGTATCCTCATTGGCCTTCTCATACTGGCTGCTCTGGGCCTTGGCCTGTTTTACCTGATGAACATGAACGAGCAGGAAACCGTCCGCACCGAGGCAGTCAGCGACGCGGCGAGAAACGTCTCGCAATCGGTCGATAACGCGGCGACCAATGTTAGCAATGCGGCGGCAGATGTCGCAAACGAGGTCAAGGAAAACACCAAATAGAAAACGCCAAATATAAGTCTAATCGGCTTTCCCGGCGCATAGGGGTGGTGCATGACACCGCCCCTTTTTTTTATGACCTGACCGATTTCTCCGCCGATTTATACGAGCGCTCTTGAACTCGTTGTAAAATTAACCGACACTTCACCACTGTCGGATATCTTTACGCTAAGGATTGCGCAAAGAATCGATTTTACGCCAACGGGAGTCGGGCGGGCATTTCATGATCCGGTTGTTCAAACATTATATTCCGCACGCCGTGCTGCTGATGATGATACTGGATTTTCTGGCCCTGCTTGGTGCCGGAGAACTGGCGTGGAATGTGCGCGCCAAGCAGATCGGTATGGACGTTGGACCGGTGACCGGACGTATGGCGCCGTTATTGAGTTTCGCGCTGGCGCTCCAACTCGCGATGATTTCAGTCGGCGTTTACGGTGTCGAGGCGTTGCAATCGATACGCTTTGCCACGGCCCGGTTGCTGACCGCCGTTTCCTTGGGCGTGATCTTCCTTTCAGTGATGAACTTCATCTTGCCGGGCTCGACCTTGTGGCGCTCCAATTCGCTTTACGCGATGGCCTTCGCCATCATTGCGCTGCTGGCGGTGCGTGTTCTGCTCGGCCGGTTGCTTGGCGGCGAAGCCTTCCGCCGCCGGATCGTTGTCCTCGGAGCAGGCAAGCGGGCAAACCGTATCCTTGAGCTGTCAAATCGCAAGACCAGCGGTTTTTCGGCCGTCGGCTTCATTGCGATGAGTGAAGCTCCCCCGGTGGTGCCCGAAGCGATCCGCCGTACCAATATCGAAAGCCTCGCGGATCATGTGGTGAAGCTGGGTGCGACGGAGGTCGTGCTGGCGCTCGAGGAGCGGCGGGGCTCGCTGCCGCTCGCCGACCTTTTGCGGATCAAGACAACGGGTGTCCATGTCAACGATATTTCGAGCTTTCTCGAACGCGAGACAGGGCGGGTCGATCTCGATACCGTCAATCCCAGCTGGTTTATTTTTTCCGATGGTTTCACCGCCGGGCGGCGGCTTTCGACGGCGGCGAAACGCATGTTCGATATCGCGGCGAGCCTTGCGGTGCTGCTGCTCACCTTTCCGCTGATTATCCTCTTTGCGATCATCGTCAAACTCGACAGCCCCGGGCCGGCATTCTACCGGCAGCAGCGCGTTGGACTCTATCGCCAGCCCTATAATATCATCAAGATCCGCTCGATGCGGCAGGATGCGGAAGCGGGCGGAAAGGCGATCTGGGCATCGAAAGGCGATCCGCGCGTGACCCGGGTCGGGCAACTCATTCGCAAACTCCGGATCGATGAATTGCCACAGCTATGGTGTGTCCTCAAAGGAGAGATGAGCTTTGTTGGCCCGCGTCCTGAACGGCCTGAATTCGTTGCCGAACTGGAACAGCAGATTCCCTATTATGCCGAACGGCATATGGTGAAGCCTGGCCTGACCGGATGGGCGCAGATCAATTACCCTTATGGCGCTTCGATCGACGATGCCCGGCAGAAGCTCGAATATGATCTTTACTACGCCAAAAATTACACGCTTTTTCTCGATCTGCTGATCCTGATGCAGACGCTGCGCGTTCTGCTGTGGCCCGACGGGGCGCGCTGATGGGTGCCGGTTATAACAGCGCGCTCGATGAGGTTGCCCGCTGGGGCGCCATGCTCTCCGGCGGGGGCTTTTTCGCGCTGGCGGTCTGGGTGTTGCAGCCGCTGCGCGCCGCTACGTCGCATCGTCAGGTGCTTGCGCTCGCCTTGTTCGTCACATCGGTGTGGCTCGGCCTGTCGGCCCTGTTCGGCGCGAGCAGCAATGAAGCGGTGATGCTGGAAAATATCCGCAATGCCGTGTGGCTCGGCTTCATGTATGTGTTGCTGCGTCAGGCGGGAACGCATGACCGCTCGCATGGCCTGCTGCTCATTTATGCAACGGTCGGACTAGTTGCGCTGCTGACTGCCATCCTCGATTTTTCAGTCCAGCATCAACTGATCGTCATTGCCCGGCCAGACCTGGTCGGCGCCAGCCGACTGATCCTCCAGATGATCATGGTCATTGGTTCTCTTGTGCTGGTGCACAATCTTTACACGGTCGCGGCGCCCGATTCCCGCTCCTTCATCGCCCCCTATATGGCGGCGCTGGCGGCGATGTGGGGCTATGATCTCAACCTCTACACCATCACCTATCTCGCAGGAGAACCTGCGCGAGCGCTGATAGAATTGCGCCCACTGCTCAGTATGTTGCTGATCCCGGTGTTTGCCACATCGCTGCTGAAGCGGGGGCAGGGACGCATCCGTCTGTCGCGCACCGTCACCTTCCAGACCTTGTCGCTTATGGCGATCGGCGCCTATCTGATTACGATGGTCCTGATTGCGGCCGCGCTGCGCATTGCGGGTGGCAATTATGGCGATATCGCGCAAAAGGCTTTTCTGGCAATTGCTTTTGGGGCGGCATTGGTGTTGCTGCCGTCAGCACGGTTCCGCTCGCTGATGCGGGTGCAGGTCAACAAGCATTTCTTCCAGCACCGCTATGACTACCGCAACGAGTGGATGCGGTTTACCCAGACGATAGGCAAGCCCGGCCTTGATTCCGATCCGTTTCACGCGCGCGTAATCAAGGCGGTGGCGGATATCACGGAATCTCCGGGTGGCCTGTTGCTGCTCCCCGATGACAGCGGGTCGCTGGTGGTCGAAAGCCGGTGGAACGCGCAAGGCATCGATGTCCCACCGATCGCCGCCGGCCTCAGAACTTATCTCTATTTGCAGGATACGGCACGGATCATCGACTTTGATGGCCTGCGCAAGCAAGGGGAGGGAGATTCCGAACATGCGCTGATGCCGCAATGGATGATGGAAGATCCACGTGTGTGGGTCGGTGTCCCGCTGCTTCATTTTGACCGCCTCGCAGGGCTTGTGCTGCTGGAACGGCCGCCGATCGACCGCACCCTCGACTGGGAGGATCTGGACCTGTTGCGGATCGTCGGGCGGCAGGTCGCGAGCTATCTAGCCGAGGCGCAGGGACAGGAAGCACTGTCCGAGGCGCGGCGTTTTGAAGAATTCAACCGCCGTTTCGCCTTCATCATCCACGACGTCAAAAATCTGGTGAGCCAGCTCAGCCTTGTAGCGCGCAACGCCGAACGCCATGCCGACAATCCCGAATTTCGCGCCGACATGATCGAGACGCTGCAATTTTCCGTCGGGCGCATGAACGATCTGCTCGCGCGGCTGTCGCAACATAACAAGGGCCGCCTTGAAGATCCGCACCCGGTGGCGCTCAAGGACATCATCGACGAGGTGAGCCGGACGAAAAGGGCCAGCCATCCGATCATTGTCGGGGCCGACGCGAATGTCATCGCGCTGGCCGATCCCAACCGGGTCGAGCAAATCCTGATTCATCTTGTCCAGAATGCGATCGATGCCAGTCCGCCGACCGAACCCATCCAGATCATATTACGCACGGAAGGGGGCGAGGCTTTGATCGAGGTCATGGACCGCGGGTCCGGCATGTCGCCGGATTTCATTCGCAACAAACTGTTCAAGCCCTTCTTGTCGACCAAGGAAGGCGGCTTTGGCATCGGCGTTTATGAGGCGCGGTCGCTGGCCCAGGCTATGGGCGGGCGGCTTGCCGTGGAGAGTCGCGAAGGGGAGGGCAGCCTGTTTCGGCTGATCCTGCCGCTCGCCAATCTTCCGCCGCGGTCGGAGCCATCTGTTGCAATCTCCATGGATAAGCAGGACGCCGCATGACCAGCCAAGCCAGTACCGATCTTCCCAAATTGCTGATCGTCGAGGATGATCCGGGGCTCCAGAAGCAGCTGCGCTGGGCCTATGAGGATTACCGCATCTTCACCGCGGGTACGCGCGAGGAAGCGATCAATCTGCTACGCGCCGAGGAGCCCGATGTCGTCACCCTCGACCTTGGCCTTCCGCCCGATCCGGACGGAGTGAGCGAGGGCTTCCGTACGCTGGAGGAAATTCTGGCGCTCAAGCCCGACACCAAAGTCGTGGTCGCGTCGGGACATGGCGCGCGTGAAAGCGCGTTGCGAGCGATCGCGAGCGGCGCTTATGATTTTTACCAGAAGCCGATCGATATTGATGAGCTTGGCCTGATTGTCCGCCGCGCTTTCCATGTCCGCGCGCTCGAGATTGAAAACGCGCGTCTTGCCAACGTGTCGGCGGGATCGGACAAGGTGCTCGGACGCATGATTACCGCAGCGCCCGAAATGCTGAAGGTCGCGCGCACCATCGAACGTGTCGCAACGACCGATGTCTCCGTCATGCTGCTTGGCGCGAGCGGAACCGGCAAGGAGTTGCTGGCGCGTGGCCTTCACGAAACGAGCAATCGCCGTGACGGCGCCTTTGTCGCGATCAACTGTGCCGCGATCCCTGAAAACTTGCTCGAAAGCGAATTGTTCGGGCATGAAAAGGGCGCCTTCACCGGAGCGGTCAAGACCACCGAGGGCAAGATCGAGCTGGCGCATGGCGGCACGTTGTTTCTCGACGAAGTGGGCGACATTCCGCTGCCGCTCCAGGTCAAGCTGCTGCGCTTCCTGCAGGAGCGGGTGATCGAACGGATTGGCGGCCGCAAGCCGATCGCCGTCAATACGCGCGTCGTGTGCGCGACGCACCGCGATCTCGACGTGATGATCGCTGAAGGTACGTTTCGCGAGGATCTTTATTACCGCTTTGCCGAGATTGTCGTCAAAATCCCGACGCTGGCCGAACGGCCGGGTGACGCCGGATTGCTGGCGCGGCATTTCATCCAGCGTTTCGCGCCCGAGATGAACCCGCAGGTCAAGGGTCTCGCGCCCGACGCGTTGGCGGTGATCGATGCCTATCCCTGGCCAGGTAATGTGCGTGAACTGGAAAACCGGATCAAGCGCGCCGTCATCATGGCCGATGGCAGGCTGGTGACGGCCGAAAATCTCGATCTCGGCGAAGATGAGGAGGGTGGCGGCGATGCGCTAAACCTGAAGGCGGTGCGCGAGATCGCCGACCGCAAGGCCATCCGCCGTGCACTGGCACGCACTGAGGGCAACATCTCTGGCGCCGCCAAATTATTGGGCATCAGCCGTCCGACGCTTTACGATCTCCTCAAACAATATGATCTGCAGGCTTGATGTTAGCCACCGGCAGGGGATGAAGCGCCCGCTCAACTGGTTCGCTGGTGCAGTGCTGCTGCTCGCGCCAGCGTTGCTATGGGCTGCGAACGACCGGGCAGAAGCGCAGGCAGCGCTCAAATATGGCCTTGCCTATGAACGCGCGGGCAATTTGCAGGCGGCTAGCGCGGAACTCGCGAGGGCCGTTGCGGCGGATCCGGGGTGGCCCGACGCGCGTATGGCTCTCGCCCGGATAATGCTCGCTCTCGGCAATGGTTTGGGCGCGGAAGCGGAGGTGCGTCAGGCGCGGGACCTTGGCCTTTCGGCAGATGCCACCCGTGTTGCGATGGCCCATGCCGCTCTGCTGCAAGGCGAACCGGCGCGCGCGCTGACAGAACTGCGCGACGGTCCGATTCCGGATCGCAATCGGGCCTACGCGGCCCGTATCGCGGGCAATGCCCATCTTGAGCTTGGCCAATTCAATCCGTCCCGCGATGCCTTTGACGAGGCGATCCGGCTCGATCGCAACAATAGCCAGCTCTGGGCCGACATCGCGCGCTTCCGTCATGCCAACGCCGATATCGGCGGAGCGGCCGGTGCGATCGACCTCGCGCTCCAGCTCAACCGGGACAATATGGATGCGGTGCTCGTCAAGGCGATGCTGGTGCGGGAAAAGGATGGACTGCTCCCGTCGCTCGGCTGGTATGAACGCGTGATCAAGGCGAAACCGGACCATATCGATGCGCTGATAGAATATGCCGCGACGCTGGGCGATGCGGGGCGCTATCATGACATGCTGCGGATCACCCGGCGCGTACTTGCTCTTAATGCGGGAAACGCGCGCGCCCTGCTGCTTCAGGCGACCCTCGCCGCGCGCGCGGAACATTATGATCTTGCCCAGCGCATCCTGTTCCGGATCGGCGATCCGCTGCACGACCTGCCTGCGTTCCTGCTGGTCAGCGCGGTCGTGGAGGAAGAGCTGGGTAACCATAATCTTGCTGCCAGTCACGCCAGCCGCCTGCTCGATCAGCAGCCCGATAATTTTACGGCCCGCCGTCTGCTTGCCTTGTCATCGCTCAATGCCGGCGACGCCGACGATGCCTGGCGCGCGGTGCTGCCTGTCCAGTCGCGACCTGATGCAGGCAGCTGGCCGATCATGCTCGCGGCCGCGGCGGCAGCAGATCAGGCGAGGCCCCCGGAGGAAATAGCGCTGCTGACGCGCGCAAGCCGGTTCCGTCAAGGCGATGCTGGCGCCATTTCACCCACCGCCGATCCGGTGCTGCTCGCTGCCGATGCCGCCCGCAATCCGCTCAACGCGCGCGCGGTGATCCCTTATATCCGCCTTGAACTGGATGCTGGGCGCGCCGTGACCGCGCTCGGTGCTGCCCAGAGGCTGCAACAGGCCAGCCCGGGCGTTCCGGATGCCCATATACTGGTGGGCGATACCGAACGCGCCGCGCGCCGTCCGGTGCAGGCGGCCGCGGCTTATCGGCGCGCGGCGGGCTTGCGATTTGGTGAAGCCGCCGCGTTGCGGCTTGCCGATTCGTGGAGCAGGCTCGGAGACGATGCGGCGGCGCTGGCAACGCTCGGCCAGTTTATCGTACGTAATCCGGAAAATGTGCCGGCAACCCGGATACTCGCGTCCCTTTATCTGCAGCGCGGTGATTGGGATCGCGCGATTGCGGCGCTGGAAATGGTGCGCGCGCGGACTGGCAATCGTGATGCGCTCCTCATGAACGAACTGGGGCGTGCATGGCTGGCCGCGGGAGATGCGGAACGGGCCAGCACCTATTTCCGCCACGCTTATGCGATCCAGCCGGCCAATGCCGCGATTACCGCCAATCTCGGCTGGAGCTTGTCCCGGCTTGACGGCCACCATCGGGCGAGTATCGAACTGCTGGAAAAGGCCGTCGCGCTGGCCCCGGATAACGGGGATTATCGGCGAAAGCTGACGAGAGCACGGGCTGATCAGAATATCAGCAATTCGGGAGGAGACAGCTGACGACCTGGATGATACGCTCCGAAACAGCCGGCAGTGTCAGACTTTTTCAGCCTCGATCAGGCTATGCACGTCAATGCCGACGCGCTTCATCTGCGCCGCGACCGGCGGCCAGACATTGTCAAGAAAATCCTGCTTCATCATCGCGCGCAACCGCTCGGTCGCGCCGTCCGCGACGAACATGCCGACGCCGCGCCGTACCGTGACCAGCCCATCGTCCTGAAAAGTCTGGTAGGCCTTGGCAACGGTGAGGGGATTTGCACCCTGTTCGGCAGCGAGCGCCCGCACCGAAGGCAGCATATCGCCATCGCGATATTCTCCATCAAGAATAGCGGCAGCAATGCCATCACGCAGGCGCTGGTAAACAGGTTTGGACTGGTCGGCCATAAGAGGATTAATGACATAATACAGCAACGCAGTCAAGCAAGCCGGCGGACCGCCAAACAAGCCGCTTGACCGCATCGGGGGACGCCATTATAGGCCGCCGCTCGGATGGCGGAGTAGCTCAGCCGGTTAGAGCAGCGGAATCATAATCCGCGTGTCGGGGGTTCAAGTCCCTCCTCCGCTACCATTCCTTGATCCGGAAGCTTCCACTAGCTTCCGCATTTTTCCAAAAATTGAAAGAAAAGCAGAGGGTTGCGGGTGATTCGCGTCCGCATGCGCCCATGGTCTTCCACATGCAGCCAGATTTGGTGTGGGGGTATTTTGGGGGTATTTTCGCGGAGTATCGGAAAGGAGCGATACCCCCAATGCCTCTCACGGAGATTCAGGCTCGAAATTCCAAGCCACGCGAGCGCGCCTACAAGCTGGCCGACGGGGAGGGCTTATTCCTGTTCGTCCAGCCGAACGGGTCAAAGTTGTGGCGGATGAAGTACCGCTTCGCGGGCAAGGAGAAGTTGCTCTCGTTCGGCGCTTACCCAGACCTAGGAATAGCTGCAGCGCGCGACAAGCGCACAGCCGCAAAGGCGTTGTTAGCCGAGGGCATCCTCGACCGGTGGGTGAGGGGTGAACGGCGCCACATCTGGATTTCCAAAAACGAAGCTTTGCTCGAAGATGCCCGCCGCGATTGGTGCGCGCTCGGTGGCCTTCCCATCGACATTCAGCCGCTCGGCCAGTGGAAGCTCGGTGTCCCGATCGGGATGCGCGAGGGCATACTTTTCGTTACTTATCCGACACTGCGCTCGGGCCGCAGCGACGCGACTAGGCTCGAGCAAATTCTCGAATGGGCAGGAGAGGACTTCGACGGCGTCATCGTTTTCGACGAAGCCCATGCGATGGCCAACGCCGCTGGCGGGGAGGGCTCACGTGGTAAGGTCAAAGGATCGGAGCAGGGCATTGCCGGTGTTCGCATCCAGAATCTGCTGCCGCGCGCTCGCGTGCTCTACGCTTCGGCGACCGGGGCATCCGACGTCAATAATCTCGCCTATGCCACCCGTCTTGGCCTGTGGGGTCCCGAGACGGCTTTTGCCAATCGCGAAGGCTTCGTCGCAGACATCCGCGATGGCGGTATCGCCGCAATGGAACTGGTCGCCCGTGATCTGAAGTCACTCGGATTGTACGCGGCGAGGGCACTTTCATTCGCCGGAGTTGAGTACGAGATTCTCGAGCATTGCCTGACCCCCGATCAGGTAGCGGTTTATGACGCCTATGCAGACGCCTGGGCAATCATTCATGCTAACCTGCGCGAGGCACTCGAGGCAACGCGGATCGTCGACACTGACAGCGGCAATACCCTGAATTCAGGTGCCAAATCGGCGGCGTTATCGGTGTTTGAAGGCACCAAGCAGCGCTTCTTCGCGCAGCTCCTTCTATCGATGAAGCTGTCGAGCCTGCTGCCTGCGATTGATACGGCACTTGCCGACGGCAACGCGGTTGTGGTGCAACTCGTCTCGACCGCCGAAGCCATGCTCAATCGCCGCCTCGCTGATCTCTCCGATGCAGAACGTGAAGCGCTCGAAATCGATCTCTCCCCCCGCGAATATGTCTAATGTTGAGCTCAACATTACACGTATTCTTTGCAGTCGCAGTTTATGTCGAGCGTGGCGGCAGGAGGCGCAGGTTTCCTTCGGTTTTCCATGATTTCACTCCAGATAATTACGGTTCCCTCGACCTCAACAAGTCGAAGGAACCAACATGCGATCAAGATCATCATTGCCGTTTCGAGCGGCCCCGCTCCGGGTCGACGACCCGCCCAGTCACGACGCTCTACTCACCGCATTCCTCTCCTCTCTGTCGCTCGACGAGAGGTCAGGCAGTGCGGTTCTGTTTGGCGCTGCGGCCCGTCATTTCCTGCATTGGATGGAACTGCACGGGATCGCGATCCGCACGATCGACGATCGGACCGTTCGGCGGTTCGAGAAGCATCGGTGCCGTTGCCACCGGTATTCGGCGCAGCAGCCAGTTTATAAGGCGGACATTGCAGCGCGGGTCAGGCGCTTCGTCCGCTTCCTGGAAGATCAAGGCTACGTCGATGTCGACGACGGGATGGACGATCTGCCACGGTACCTCGCCGACTATTTCGATGGGATCGATCGCTTGCAACTCGCGCAAGGACCGGCCCAGTCCTATCGATCCGAGGCCGAGCATTTCGCGGCCTGGCTTCGCATTGTGCGGCGGCGGTGGGCCGATATCGACGACACGATCATCGACCAGTACGGCGCGCATGATTGTCGCTGTCCGGTCTGGCGCAAGCGAGGCAAGCTCGTTGCATCAGGTGCGAAGCGTCGACGGCGGTGCGCTCGGCACTTCGTCGAGTTTCTGCGGCGGCAGGGTGCCATCCCACCAGTCGAACCGGTGGCGGATGCTGACCCGCACATGGCGGCTTACCTTGCCTGGCTTCGGCAACATCGCGGCGCCACCGAAGAGACGATCCGCCGCTACCGGGCCGACATTCGTCGGCTCATGCCCATGCTGGGCGAGCCTTCGCAATGGGATGCGGCGGCGCTCAGGCGGGCGTTTGAACGACGAAGCAAGGAGACGCCGGGATCCGTCTCGCTGATCGTCACGATCATGCGGAGCTACATCCGCTTTTTGATCGGGCAAGGCGAGTGTCGACCGGCACTGTTGCACGCGATCCCTTCGGTCCAGCGATACCGCCTGTCGACGCTGCCCCGCCACGTCGACCCGGCAACGGTCGAGCAGATCATCGACGCCTGTCCGACAGGCCGCCCAGTGGAAGTTCGGGACAAGGCCATCATTCTTCTGCTCGCCAGGCTCGGCCTGCGTGCCGGCGATATTCAGGATATGCACCTCGAAGACATCGACTGGCGGTCCGGTCATCTGACGGTCAAGGGCAAGACCAGACGGCCAGACCGGCTGCCGTTACCCCAGGATGTTGGCGACGCGATCCTGGACTACATTGCCACGGCCCGTCCCAAGGCCGCCGATCCGCACTTGTTCGTACGCGCGCAAGCCCCGTTCCGGCCATTCCGTTCGTCCGCCGAGATTGCCGGCATATTTGCGCGCACGCGTGAACGCGGCGGGATCCAGGGCGTGCCGACCGGATCGCACATCTTCCGGCATTCGCTTGCCACCAACTTGCTGCGCGCAGGCGCGGGGCTGGAGTCCGTCGGGACCATCCTGCGCCACAGCTCACCCGAGACCACCGCCATCTACGCCAAGGTCGATCTGCCGATGCTCATGAAGATCGCCCAGCCATGGCCAGGAGAACCGTCATGCTGAACACGCACATTTCCCGCTACGTTGCACTGCACCGCAGTCTTGGCCGGAAGTATGACGAACAGGATCGGCTGCTCCGCCTCTATGCAGCCTACGCAGGGCATTTCGGTGACCAACACACCCAGGTCCAGCGCATCTACGACTGGTGCCACACGGCGAGCTCGCAATATGTGGCACAGACCCGCTTCGACACCGTTCGCAACTTCAGCCTTTTCGCCCATGCCGAGGAACCCGCCCACGAAGTGCCTCCTGCTGGCGTCTTCGGCCGGGGTAAGCGTCCACGCCCGACGCCGTATATCATCGAGCCCGAACAGATCCGCGCCATCATGGCCGCGGCGCTGGACCTGCCGCCCAAAGGCACAATCAGCCCCCACACCTACCATTGCCTGTTCGGATTGCTGGCAGCGACTGGCCTGAGGATTTCCGAAGCCCTCGCGCTACAGTGTGACGATCTGGGCGAAGACGGGTTGATCATTCGCAATGGCAAGTTCGGCAAGCAGCGCCTCGTCGCGTTGCAACCGTCGACCCGGCAGGCGCTCGAAGCATATCTCGCGACCCGAGCGAGGCTCGGCGCCACGGGCAATGACCTGTTCGTCACCATCCGAGGACGGGCACCCCACAAGGTTCGCGCCCACATCGTGTTCGTCCGGTTGGCACGACAGCTTGGATACCGCGGACCGACCGGAACAGCGGGTATGCGGATGCACGATTTGCGCCATACCTTCGCCGTGCGCTCGCTGGAGTCCTGTCCGCCGGACAGGGAGGCCGTGGCACATCACATGGCCGGCCTCAGCGTCTATCTGGGACACGCGTCGGTCGCCAACACCTACTGGTATCTCGAGGCCACCCCGGTGTTGCTGCGCGACATCGCGGTCGCCAGCGAACACCTTTACTTGGGAGAAGCGGCATGACGGCACTCGCCCCTTATCTCTCGGCGTACCTGCGCGAACATCTTCCGCGCGACCGCGCCGTCAGCCCGCACACGGTGAAGACCTACGCCAACTGCTTCGTGCTGCTGGTCCGGTTCGCTGCCGACCGGTTGAAGCGTCGGCCAACCGATCTTGAGGTCGAGGATCTCGGCACGGACCTCATCCTGGCCTTCCTCGACCATGTTGAGAACGGACGCGGCAGCTGCGTGAGGACCCGCAATGGCCGATTGGCAGCGATCCGATCATTCTTCCGGTACATCGAGTATCGCGTGCCTGCCTGTCTCGATCAGGCCCTGCGCATTCGTGCGATTCCAACCAAGAAGACCGACAAGGCACTGATCGACTACCTCGACCGGGCAGAGATCAAGGCTTTGCTTGATGCACCTGATCCCCGGACCCGCCTCGGCACTCGTGACCGCGCTATGTTGCACCTGGCCTATGCTGGCGGGCTCAGGGTGTCGGAACTCGTATCGCTGCAACAGCGCGATTTCCCGGACCGTTCGCTGTCCACCATGCACATCATGGGAAAGGGCCGCCGCGAACGGGTCTTGCCGCTCTGGAAAGAGACCCAGATCGCATTGCGCGCATGGCTTGCGATCCGCCCCGAAGCGCAGGTTTCCGAGATATTTCTCAACGCGAACGGGCAGCCCATGACGCGTGACGGGTTCGCATTCCGACTGGCCGAACACGTTAAGATTGCCGGAATCAAGCAGCCTTCGATCCTCGGAAAACGGGTCACGCCGCACGTGCTGCGCCATTCCTGCGCCATGCATACGTTGGCAGCGACAGGTGACATTCGCAAAGTCGCGCTGCCGCCGTGCGTCGTGGCCATGGAGGCCTGCTGCGGTGCGCATCACATGGGCCGTGCGCTGGAGCGGCAGGGGCATACCATTCGCTTGATGTCACCTGAGTATGCCGTTGAGAAACCGCCGGTTGTCGCCGGCAGGTCGCGCCCAGCGCCCCCGTTCAGATGGCAGAAGCGGCCCGATCAGCTCCCATTCCACATCCGACAAGTCCCCACGGCCCATGATTGCTTCCCAAAGAGCAGCCTTGAATCAGAACCCGACCGGCTTGGGAATCCCTTTTGTCAACACGGCCTAGTCAACTGAGGTAGATCGACGCCAAAGACAGATACGCTGATCTTAGATGCGGTTTGGCTTCGAGCGCTTCCTGCGATCAAGTGCAAGCTAGGTCGCGACAACTTGCAGGTGATGGATAGCGAGGCCAGGCGAGCCTTCGAATGGTCCTAGATGGCGGTGCGGGAGCATGCTTTCATCATGGTCAACTATTTGAATATTGGCTGAGACCGCTACTTGTCATCGGGCCGCCCGCTTTCTGGGTCGCTGAGCGGCGGCTGCCGGGCATCGCTTGTGGTTGATCCCGTCAACAACCGCGCCCCGCGTCCGTAAGTAAACCATGCCCAAGCCCAGTTGACATAGACGACCAGGCGGCTGCGAAAGTCCACAAGCAGCATCAAATGTATAAGTGACCAGACCAGCCAGGCGAGAAATCCCGTGAGCCGGAGCCTGCCGAATTGCGCCGCCGCACGCGAGCGCCCGATCACCGCCATGGTACCATAGTCGCGGTAGCGGAAGGCGCCGGGCTCGCGCCGACCGGCGATACGGGCCGCGAGCAGCTTCCCGACATATGTGCCCTGCTGCTTGGCAACTGGTGCAAGAGCCGGCAAGCGCTCGTCGCCGCCTGCTTCGAAACTTGCGACGTCCCCGATCGCAAAGATGTTTGGATGACCCGGCACCGAACAATCGGACCGGACCGTTACAGCCCCGTTGCGGATCCCATCGATTCCAAGCCATTCAGCAGCCGGACGGGCCTCAGTGCCGGCACACCACAGCACGGCTCCGGTATCTATCCGCTCGCTACCGAGCACCACGCCGGTGGGATCGATTGCCTCGACGGCCGTGCCAATCCGCACCTCCACCCCCATCGAGGTTAGAGCTTCGGTCGCATAGGTCGAAAGCGCGGGATCGAAACCCGACAGCAAACGGCCGCCCGCCTCGCATAGGACCACACGCGTGTCGCGCGGATCGATGCGAGAGAAATCGCGCGCCAAAGTCGCGCGTGCGAGTTCGGAGATGGTCCCAGCCAGTTCCACGCAGCCACGGCGGCGGCCATCGCGGAAACGCTGGCTTCGTCACCCAGGTCCACCTTCAGACCGATTGCCTTGCCGCCAGCTTCGCCGATCTCTGCGGCAACGCGCTGCGCCCCTTCTTCGTTAATGTCCGCGATGGCGACTGCGGCACCATGATCTGCCAGCATTTTTGCGCAGGCTTCACCGATGTTGGCGCCGCCACCGGTAACGATTGCAATTTTTCCTTCGACCAGACCCATCGTCATTCTCCCAAGAGTTGCCACGTGCCGTAATCTTCGGCGGCGGTGAAAAAGCGCTCGTTCATGGGCACGCCGTTCTGGCCCCATGCATCGAGATTGGCGACCCAGGCCTGCAAGCCGTACATCACGAACAGCCGGCTCTGCTCCCAAGCCTCGTCAAAATCGGGCACGCCCTGCGCTCCGGTGGCGATCAGGTATTCGCGGTATTGCTTCACCATGTCCTTGTGGTGCTTGCGCCGTTCCTCGATGCTCAGCGCGCCGATCACGAAATAGGTCAGGTCACGCCAGGGCCGTCCGCGCCGCACCAATTGCCAGTCCAGCCACAGCCGCTCGCCTTCGGGAAGGATGTAGGTGTTACCCTGGTGGCAATCGCCCAGCACGATGCAGTGCGGTGCGTCATAGGCGCGCTCGATTTCGCCCAGCCGGTCGAACGCGCGTTCCACCTTGCGCGGATCATCCAGGTAGTGCTGCGGCGCAATTTCGCAGAATGCCGGATCCTTCAGGTTGGCTTCGATCCATTGCCACATGATCCGCACCTGGTCGCTATCAACCGGGGTATCCATCTGGGTCTGTAGCCAGGGCGCATTAGCGGGGTTGATCTTGTCGCTGCCCCACAGGCTGCCATGAAGCTTCGCCAGCCCTTCCAGATTGTCCATGATCATGTCGACGCCGTTGGCATCGGTGCTGTGGCCGAATTTCCCGCCGCGCTGGACCAGGTCTTCCAGCACCACGAAGCCGTGCGCGCTGCCATCGTCGTCCCAGTCGGCGTAGTAGCACGTCGCCGTCGGAACCTTCATTTCCTGCACCATGAAATGATAGAAGCGGGCTTCCAGGGCATGAATATCGACATTGTCGAAAGAGCCGGACCAGTTCGCTTTCATGCACACATGGTCGGGAAGGCCCGCCGCCTTGCCGGCATCGTTCCAGTCAACCTTTACGCGCCATTTCGTGGTGTGGCTGTTGAGCAGTTCCACCGTCTCCATGGAGTTGGCGGCAACGCCCGGATACTTGTAGCTCATCATCCGGCCCAGCCATGCGGCATCCACCTGTTCCAGACTGGTCGGAAGTTTTTCCGTGCGGGCCGGGTAGGGCCGGGGCACGCAGTTCGGATCAACGACTGCGGCCTTGTATTGAGCGGGGGCTTGCGGATCCATGGTCAACTCCTGACGACTTGTGATTTCTTGATTTGAAGGCTGGCCAGCAGCAGCAGGATGCCGCCGACAACACAGAACATCATTGCCGCTGCGATGCCCCAGGCAACGCCATCGCGGCCGCCCACTTCATCGGCGACCCTGCCGATCAACCATGCGCCAAGGCCCACGCCGATCAGGTTCGCGCTAAGCTGCACGAAGGATACTGCCAGGCCGCGCAGTTGCGGCCCTGCGATGGTCACGATCACAGCGTAGATCGGGCCATTGTAGGAAGAGCTGAAGATACCAGCGGCAAAGACCAGCACGATCGCCAGCGTGGTATCGCTTGCCCCCACGGCGGCCAGCCCGGTGATGGCGGTCAGGAACGGGATGATCGCACCCAGCAAAGCGGTCAGGCCCGGATCGAAGCCGCCGCGCGCGGCATTGATCCGGTCCGTGCCCCATCCCGCAACCAGATTGCCGAGAGATCCCAGGATGCCATAGGCGATGGCCACGACCATGCCGGCACTGGAGATTGCCAGGTCATGGCTGTCGATCAGGAACGTGGCGAGCCATGTGCTCATCCCATAGATGCCGGTGGCGATGCAGGTGATGGCAGCAATGCAGAAGAAGATGCCGGGCCTTCCGAGCAATTCCCGCGCGCGCTGGTGGAAGGGGCCGGATGCCTCTTCGGACGGCGCGTCCTGCTGCCCGCGCTCTGGTTCGCGGATCGTCAGGAACAGCAGGGGGGCCAGCATCAGGCCGGGAATTCCGGCTGCGAGGAAGGCCCAGCGCCAGCCGTAGATCTCCACGATCCAGCCGCCCAGAAAGAATGCCAGCGCCGTACCGATGCCGGAGCTGAGATACCAGATGCCGATGGCGGTGGCGCGCTTGTTCGTGCCGAAATAGTCGGACAACAGCGACATGCCTGTGGGAGATCCGCCGGCTTCCGCCACGCCAACTGCGGCGCGGCCCATCAGCATCGTCCAGAAACCTGTGGCCGCGCCGCACAATGCGGTGGCTCCGCTCCAAGCGCTGAGCGCAAAGGTCATCAGGTTCTTGCGGTTGAAGCGGTCAACGGCGTAGCCGAAGGGCAGGGCTGCGATGGCAAAGGGAATACCGTATGCCAGGCCTGCAAGGATGCCGAGTTGCTCGCCAGACAGGCTGAATTCGTCGCCCAAGGGCTTCAACACCAGGCCAATGATGGCCCTGTCGATCCCGTGACAAGTCTGCGCAATTGTCAGGATAGCAAGCACATACCATCGGTAGTTGCCTTGCTCCTTGCTGATATACGCGCCAGCCATCCGAATTCCTCTCTCGCCACCCTGCATTGCAGAGCCGCCCATGTCGCAACCTGTCCAAGGAAAGGCGCGGGCGGCGAGTCAGCGCGTGATGAAGCGATAACGGAGAGAAACCGGTATGACGCAGGAAGAACAGAACAAGGAAATTGTCCGCCGTTTCCTGGGCGCGGTAGAGGCTGGCGACATCGATACGATCGAGGCCTTGCAAGCACCCGAATGTGGCTGGTGGATCATCGGAACCGGCGAAATTTCGCGGGAATCCTATACAGATGCGGTAAAAGGCATGTTGCTGACCGCTTCCCCGCGCAAGGTCGAGATCATCGGCATGGTGGCCGAAGGTGATACCGTTGCCGCAGAGGTCCGCTCCGAGATGCATTTCGGCGAGCGGGTCTATGTCAATGAATACCATGACCTGTTCATGATCAGGGATGGCCAGATCGTGCACGGGCGCGAGTATTTTGACACGGGTAAAGTCGCCGCCTTCTTCGGATCGCAAGGAGATGCAGCATGAACCCTGAAATCACGGTGCGCGAATTCCTCTCGCTCTTTCATACCCGCAAGCTGGATGTCGCCGCTGTGCGGGCCTTGCTGGCAGACGGTGCCCGGTATCAGCCAGTCGTTCCGATCGCGCCAGTCAGGCAGGGTGCGGATGCCATCTGCGAGGAGCTGGAACGCCAGTACGAACTTTACGACGAATGTGCCTGCAACATTCTGAGCCTCGCTGTTTCCGGCTCCACCGTGTTCACGGAACGGGTCGATACCTGTCGCCAGCTGAAAGACGGGCGCGAGACGACCACCCATGTTGTCGGCGTGTTCGACCTGGATGATGCGGGCAAGATCGTGTGGTGGCGGGAATATTGGGATGGACTGGATTGCGCCGGGCAACTGGGGATTGATGACCAGGCCATGCGTTCGATCATGTGTGCTTGAGGGGAATGGCGATGCAGTATGATGTAGTGGTTATGGGGTCTGGCGGTGCAGGCCTGACGGCAGCGCTGGTCGCTGCCAAGGCTGGCCGCAAGGTGGCCGTGCTGGAAAAGGCGCCGCACTTTGGCGGGACGACTGCGATCTCCGGTGGCGGCGTGTGGATTCCCGAAAGTCCGCAGGCGGTTGCGGCAGGGGTGGATGACAGCAAGCAGAAGGCGCTCGACTATTGCCTGTCGGTGGTGGGCAACCGGGCAGAGCGTGAGCTGATCGAAGCCTATATCGAAACAGGGCCGGAAATGGTCGAGTGGCTGGAGGCCAACAGTTCGGTAAATTTCCTGCTCTCTCCGCCATCCAGCGACTGGTATCCGGACGTTGAGGGAGCAATACACGAGGGCCGATTGCTCGCACCCGCCGAATACGACGGCAAGCAGCTTGGCCCGCATTTCGACAGCCTGTCCAAACCGCGCCAGGAATTCAACGCGCCGGGCGGAATGATGATCGACCTTTTCGACCTGCCCTACATCGCCAGGCTGCCCCGCCCCGGCGCACTGTGGCACATGGCCAAGATCGCTATCCGGTTTGCGCGCGACAAGAAGAAGCTGGGGCGCGGCTCGCGTCTCACTATGGGCACCGCCCTTATGGGCAGGCTGTACCGTTCGGTACTGGATGCCGGGGCTGATCTGTATGCCGATGCGCCGGTAGAGCGGTTGCTGGTGGAAGGCGGCAGGGTAACCGGCGTTGTGGCCACGATCGGCGGCAAGGAAACGCAAGTGCTTGCATCCAAAGGCGTCATCCTGGCCGCAGGCGGCTTTTCCGCCAACGAGCAGATGCGCAAGGATTATATTCCCTTTGCCGAGCAGCACGTTTCGATCCTGCCTTACGAAAACACCGGCGATGGCATCAAGGCGGCCACCGCCTCTGGCGCAGTCATGGGGGCCGACAATCACGCGAACGCCGTCTGGGCCGTGGTTTCGAAACGCAAGCGCGATGATGGCTATGTCGAACGCTATGCCCACCTCATTGACATGTCGAAACCGGGTTGCATCGCCGTGGGCAAAGACGGCAAGCGCTTCGGCAACGAGGCCAGCGTGCATTTCGTGGAAGACATGCATTTGACTGGCAATGTACCTGCGTGGATCATCTCCAATGCGAAGAACGTCAAGAAATACGGCCTTGGCCTGTCACTTCCTGGCGGCGGCAACACCAAGAAACTTGTGGCATCGGGTTATCTGAAAACCGGTAAGACGCTGGCAGAACTTGCCGCGCAGATCGGCGTGGATGCGGCCGGGCTGGAAGCCACCGCAGCCAAGGTCAACGCCGATGCCGCAACTGGCAAGGACAGCGCATTCGGCAAGGGTGATACCTTGATCGACCAGGAAATCGGCGATCCTAACCATACCCCCAATCCCTGCTTCGGCCCGGTGGGCGTTGGGCCCTATTTCGCAGTCCAGATCTTCCCTGGCGATGGTTCGACCACAGTCGGCGTGAAAATCGATGCACAGTGCCGCGTTAAGGGTGAAGACGGTAAGCCGATCCCCGGACTGTGGGCTGCGGGCCTTGATGCCAATTCGATCTGGCAGGGCAAGTCTCCCGCGCATGGCTGCAATGTCGGCCCGGCGCTGGTGACCGGGTTCATCGCAGGAAGGAGCGTGGCGGGGTGAAGACCGCAGTCGTAACCGGGGCCAGCTCCGGCATTGGCCTTGTCGTGGCACGCGAACTGGCTCGCGACGGGTGGCGAGTGATCGCCCAGGGCCGCAATCCGGCGCGTACCGAGGCCGCGCTGGCGGAAATCCGCGCTGCCGCGCCGCAAGCGCAGGTTGACATGCTGCTGGCCGATCTGGCGGTGATGGATAACGTCGACGAATTCGCCGCGAAGATCGGCGCGCTGACTGACCGGATCGACCTGCTGGTGAACAATGCCGGTGCCACTCCAACGCAGCGGATTGAAACGGCAGACGGGTTGGAGCAGACCTTTGCCGCCAATCACCTTGCGGTCTTCCTGCTGACCCATCGGCTGCTTCCTCTGCTCAAGGCAGCTGCGCCCGGCGCGCAGGTCATCACCACTGCATCAGTCGCGCACAAATTCATCAAGGACATGAAGTGGGACGACCTCCAGCAGGTCGAAAAATTCAGCGCCAACGATGCTTACACCCAGTCAAAGCTGGCGAATATCCTGTTCACACGCGAAATGGCCAAACGGGTCGAGCAAGACGGAATTCGGGTGAACTGCATGCATCCCGGTGTCGTCCAGACCAACTTCGACAGCAATGGCAATCTGGCTGTGAAGCTGATGTATTTCTTTGGAAAGCCATTCTCGCTCACCCCTGAAAAGGGTGCCGATACCATCCTCTGGCTGGTGCGTGGCGGTGCCCCTGACGCAACCGGTCAATACTTCGCGAAACGCAAGCCTGGTGACCTGACGCCTGCTGCCCAGAGCGAAGAAGGCGCGGCGCGGCTGTGGCGCATCAGCGAAGATCTGGTGGCCAGGGCGGGTCAGCCGGTCAGTTGACGCAAGCGCAAGGGTTCAGCGCGCCGTATCGCAGGAAACCCAGTGCATCATGCGATGAAGCGGCCAGCCGCCGTCATGCGGAAGCCCTCCGAACGCACCGCCAAGGTGCCCGCCCAGGCGAACCACGCGCTGAACGCCCGCTCCTGTCAGCGCATCGCGCAATTTAACTGAACGTTCCAGCGGATAGACCCCGCAAGTCTGCGTTGCCACGGTAACGTGCGGCAGGGCATCTGTGAGGCTTTCCACCTGCACCACGTTAATGACCTTGCCCGAAGGGCTGAAGCCAACCGGTTCGGTAGAACGGACTACAAGGCCGCTGCCATCGGCCTTGCCATAGACCTGATAGAGCGGTGCAAGCATATCGAGCATATCGAGTTCATCGACAGCTTCCTTTGGCGGAACGGGACCGTTGGGGCCGTCTCCGTACCGTGTGTCCTTGCCCATTTCCCGTTGCAGCACGCGGCAGAAAGTGTCGATTTCCTCGTCTGTACCTTCCACGAATTGAAAACGAGCGCAGGCGCAGGCATCCTGGTTGAAGGCCAGCACATCGGCCGCAGCGCGGGTGGCCACATCGGCCAAGGTTGCCTCGTCCTTGTGTGCCTCACGCCCGATCAGTGAAATAGAGACCTTCGGATCGAAAGAGATGATCTCGAACCCGGGGGCTGCATATTTCATCGCGTGACGCACGGCGGCATCGCCGCCCCACACTGCCAGCTTGTCGTAGTACTGCGAGCGGTAGATATGCCCTTCGATGGCTTCATCCCCGCCGCGCCAATAGGCCGCCGAGAAAGATCGCGTTGTTGGGTGATCGGGATCGACATCGGCCATGGTGCGCAGCAGTGCGCTGGCCGTGAACATGTCGTTCGAAGGCATCTTGAGCAGATGCACGCCTTTGGACAGCGCGCCGCGCACGATCGTGATGGGCGGCACTACCGGCGCATTGCCGGCAAGGATATGCACCATCCGCGGCGGGTAGGCGCGAATATCGGTCGGCACTCCGCGAATATCGCGGCGATGCCATCCGTCCAGCGCATCCAACGAACCGAAGGATCCCACCGCTTCCGCCGTCACCGCCTCGCGGGTAAAGAACGTAGCGATATCGCGGTAGGAGTTTTCGAGGATGCGGGCGCTGAGTGTGCCCATGCGGGCATTCTGTTCCATCGCCTCCTGCAGGTAGATGTTCCTGTCGAAATCCAGCGCTTCGCCGACGGCTGCGAGGAAATCGACGATATCTGCAATCGGCGTCTCGAAGGCGAATCCGGCCTCCTGCCGCCGCCAGATCAGCGTATCGAGATTGAGCTGCGGGGTCATCACCAGTTCCTGCGTCGCGCGGCTGTTGTGCTCCACTTCTGCTGCGATCTGCGTCTCGCCCTTGATGACGTGCGGGATCAGCAGGCGCATGCTGTGATCGATGACATTGGGCGCGTTCATGCTGCCACGCTCCCGCGGACATAGCCGTCGATCGTGCCGGCGCAGGTCAACTTGCCCTCGCCTTCCTCCAAGTCGGCGTAGCGGGCGATAGACGTGACGATAGGGGTCTTTACCCCATCCAGGCCAGAGCCGAATTCCACCGTCACCTTGTCGCCCGAAATGATCCCGCCCCAGCGATATTCGGCGTTGAGATCGAAGAAGGCCATGCGTCCTTCCACCGTGCCCTTACTGTCCTTCGGGTTGAGTAGCCGCTCTCCCGATTTGTCGAGCACCAGCGGTACCAGCCACGGGGGCGAGGCATAGACGCCGCGCGGCTGGATCAACGCGTTGAAGCCGGAAATCTCGACCATGCCATAGCTGTTCGAAAGGCGGCTTTCGTCCACGCCGAAGAACGCCATGATCTGTTCGCGATAGTCGGCGGGGATCTTCGCGCCCTTGGTGCCGCCGCCAAGCGACAGGATGGTGTCCGGATGGAAATCGCCATCCTTGATGCCGCGTTCGCGCAGCCTCTCCACGATCATCCAAGCCTGCGCCCACATGCAGGCGATGTAGATCGGCTCGTACCGGTGGGCGACGATTTGCTCGATCCAGTTATCGAAGCGCAGCGCATTGGCCTTGCTCTTCTCGGCCAGCTCCTTCTCGTGCGCTTCAACCTCGGACGGGCCGATCTTGCCCGCGCCAAGCAGGCGACGCAGCTGGTGCGGGCGCATGGTGTCCATGGCCAGCATCGGGGCCTCAATCAGTCGGTGCAGCCCGCCATCGGGCTTGGCCCAGCTTTCGTAGAGGAAATTGCAGGCATGGGTCAGCTTGTGAACGCCCTTGGGCGCCATCACGCTGAACACGTGGCGATCGCGCGCGGGCTTGTGATTGGGCGTGGCGATGTTGAAGCCGTGCAGATAGGCGTTCTTGGCACGCTCGCGTTCCTCGGCCCCTTCGTTGAGGAAGGAATTCTTGCCCGAGGTTCCGCTCGACGAGAATACGAAATGCCCTGCTGCCTTGGCCCGGTCGATCCAGTCATCGACATCCGTGCAGCCTTCCACGTCGATGTTGGCGGTGCTGACTGAACTCATGGTTTGCAGCCACATGTTCATGTGCTTCCACTGCCCATTGTCGATGAAGGCTTCGGGATAGCTCTTGTAGTTTGTGTGCGCGAACAGCAGCGGCACCAGATCGTCCAGCGTTTCGATCCGGGTGATGCCCACTTCCCTGGCGCGTCGCGCCAGCACGGGCACACGTTTGACCATGTCGGCAAACCGCTCTCGCACCGCTTCAAGCTGAAGCTCGGCGAGATTGTCGGGCGCGTTGCGGAATGGGTCGGGGGTGTCCATGTAGGACAGCAATTCGTCCGTTGCGCTGCGTTGTTCGACGGCGGTTGCCATTCCTCGTTCTCCCAAACGTGTTCTTGGTCTCAGCCCTCTCGGCGTTTCGCCTCCGCGACCATGGCGAACAGGCCTTCGTTGTATTTCGTCAGCTGTTCCATCGAGAGGTTGCGATAGGGGGTCATCGGGCACAGCGAATCCACCACGCCCCAGAAGGGTTCGAGCTGCTCCAGCACCTCGTCCACCGGGCCGCATTTGACGAAGGCCTGCACCATTTCATCGCTCACCTTGTCGATCACGCCGGACACATCGCCATGCTCGCCCGCGGCAAGTTGGCAATCGCGCGCCAGATCGCCAAAGCCGATGGAGTCGAAGAAATCCTCGTATTCCTTGTAACCAGCGTATCCGGCCACGGTGGCGCGGCTGTCTTCGATGGCCTGCTGCTTGTCGTCGTTGATGGCGACCCAGGGCCAGGCGTTGATCTCGATGTCCTCGCGCTTGCGGCCAAAGCGGGCGAGTTCGGAGTGAATGAAATCGTTCTTCTGCACCGTGTAATCGACTGTCCACAGCGCGTGCACCATCAGCCCGTCGGCAATCTCCAGCGTCATGCTGGTCAGCTTGTCCTTGAGCGCGGCGATCCAGATCGGGATGTTCTCGCGCACGGGCGGCGCGGTCATCATCTTTTCTGTCCACTCCAGGTCGTAGTACTCGCCGTGCAGCGGCTCCATTTCCTTGTGACCGTTGACGTTCACATAACGGACGATCTTCACAACTTCGCGCAGGTGCGTCAGCAGCTTGCGGTGCGGTTCGCCATAGATGCCTTCCAGCGCGCTATGCAGCGAAGTGCCGAGGCCGAGAATGAACCGCCCTTCGCTGATCGTGTCACACTCGATAGCGCAATAGGCGGTTTCAACCGGGCTGCGGGTGCCCGCCACGGCAATGCCGGTGGAGACCTTGAGCGTATCCGTCATCGCGGCGACGGCGGCCATCGGCACGAATGGCGCACCATAGATCTGCAGCGAGAACACGCCCTCGAAGCCGACCTGCTCCATCTGCTTTGCAATGCCGCCCATTGCCGGTGCGGGCAGGATTGGCATCACGCCCCACCACTTGCGCTCACCGCCAATTGCGTTCGTCAGTTTTGTCATGCTTTTTCGTATCCTATGATGTCGCTGCAATCTGCGCTGACATCATCACGATAGGCGAAGTCGCCGCGCGCCTGTCTTTCGGCAAGTGCCGTCATCAGCACGCGGTATTTCTGGCCTGCTTCATCCAGTGGGGAGTGCAAGTCCTTGCGCTTTTCGGGCCTCATGTAGCGCGGGCTTTGCGGCGAGGTCATCGAACTGTCCTGGCGCGAAACCTTGTAGCTGGCCTTGGGCATTATATAACGGAAAAGATTGCTCTTCTTAACGTTGGACGTGTTCATCGCGTAGTCCAGCCGGGTGCGGTCGCGGGTTTCCGGCACACAGGGGTGGAACAGCTGCACGTTGTCCCCTGGGCTGAACCGGCCATAGGCAATCGCGGCATGGCTGCGCAGGTAGATGCGGATTACCTGGCGCACTTGCTGCACATCGTCGCGAACGCCGCCGAACATCTTCATGATCGGTGCCACCGACTTGTTCACGCAGGTGCGAACCATGGTGATGGTTTCGCTGTCGTGGAACACTTCCACCGTCTCGGAATCCATCTTCTCGTCACCCACAACGTCGGCATGGATAAAATCGGCGTGGGTCAGGTCGATCAGGTTTTCCAGGCTCAGCGGGGCGCAGCAGTCGAAGCGTACAGTACCCAGCATGTGCAGCGGCAGGCCGCCGTCTTCCGGCAGGTAGGGAATGCTGGGAACATGCTCGGGCGCGGCATTATCAGGCTTTCCAAGCCAGCCCCAGACATAGCCGTATTTCTCAAGAACCGGATAGTGGCCGCTTTCGTCGGTGTACTCGCTCTTGGCACCGGCCAGTGTATCGTTGGGGTGGTTTTCTGCGGCAATCACCTGCCCATCAGAACCGCGCCACAGATAGAACGGTTGGGAATAGACAGCGCGGCGCACCGGCTTCTTCTCCACGGCAAAGCTGTGGGCCAGCGGAAACCACGCATCGGTCAGCATGATTTCGTGCGGCATCCAGGCATTGACCTTGGCCGAGAACTGGCGCGGGTCTGAGGTGATCGGATCGTCGTTGGCGGAGGTTGCCGGATTATCGGAAATTTCAAGCATGGCAGGGTCCTTGTCCTGGTGCAGTTTGCCTTCAGGCTACTTCGTCTTGCTGGTCGGTTCGGACGGCCTTCTCCCGCAGGTCGTCTGCGTGGATCGATGCCGAGGGTTTGAGCACCCGCAGCGCAGCTCCATCGATATGGTCGTGCACGCGCAGCGGTGCGCCGAGGCCCATGGCCTTGGCTGCAAGGCCGGGCCGTTCGGGCGAAAGCATGGCGCGCCAGCGTACCTGCGTGACCTGGCGTGCTCCCGGCACCGGCGCGAGCTTGGCCTGCAAAAGCAGGTTGAACTCGTCATCACGCAAGGTGAGATCGCTTTCGCCGGTTACCGGATCGGTGGCGATCCGCAGGCTGATCGGAAAATCGGAGGTGAACGGTGCGGGCCAGTGCGGCGATGCCCATTGGCAAGACCGTTCCATCACCAGTTGCCCTTCCTGTTCGCAAAGCTCTGCCAGCAGGTAGGGCGAGAAGCGCACGCCCTTGATTGAAATCAGCAGCGAGGGATCGTCGAACAGGGCCGCGATATACTGGCCATGCTCCAGCGCCACGGTAGACGTGCCGGACAGGGGCAGGGCATAGCCATCATCGGCAGGCGGCGGTGCCTTTGCATCAAGGCAGATGCGCACAAAGCCCGCGCTTTCATGCACCCCAAAGGGTTTGGCCTTGTAGGCCGGGGGATATTTCCGCTCGCTCTTCAGATTGGGGATGTCGACCAGCTGGCCGCTCTCACCGTCGAAGGTCCAGCCGTGATAGCCGCACTGGATTGCGCCGCTGCCCAGGATGCAACCAAGCGAAAGCGGCGCGCGGCGATGCGGGCAACGATCTTCCAGCGCGCGCACAGTGCCATCGGTGTCGCGCCAGAGTACGATCGGCTGATCGCCAATATCGACGTTGAAGGGCTTTTCCGCGCTGATTTCTTCAGAGCGGGCCACGGCCCACCAAATTGCTTCGCTCATAACCGACTCGCATCTCCCAAGGTGCATCTTGTGACAATTAAATTGACGCATGACAATTTAATTGTCAATGTCTGTCCATGGCAACGATGGCTCAAACTTCTGCGGGTGCTGCGAAACAGGGCGCAAATCCGCCAGCCCGGCGAGAACGTGGCAGGGGCCGGCCACGTGCGGATGCAAAGGAATCGGTGGATGAGGCCGCGCTGTTGCGCACCGCCTTCACCACCTTTGCTACTCACGGGTATGAGGCTGCGACGATGCGCGCGATGGCGCGTGATTTGGGCGTAAGCCACAATCTGCTGAATGTTCGCTTCGGCAAGAAATCGCAGCTTTGGAAGGCGGCAGTCGACTGGCGCCTGGAAGAGGCCGCGCGGGACGTGGAGATTGCCTTTGATCCAACTCGCACCCCCGAAGAGCAGCTGCGCGACCTTGTGTTTCGCTTTTGTCACTGGGCTATCATCAATTCGGACATCGTGGCGATCAGCCAGCAAGAGGGAAGGGAGCCGAGCTGGCGTCTCGATTATCTGACACAACGATTCACCCTGCCGTTCCAGCGCCGCCTGCAAAAGCTGCTGGAACAGGTTGCCTCCGGCACCAGTCTGCGCCCGCTGGGCTCGTCTGCGCTGCTGGCGCTGCTGGTTCACGGCGTGGGCTCTTTCTTCGCGCTTGGTCCGATGCACGAACGCCTGTTGCCCGATGCGCCGCTGAAAAGTGCTGGCAGGCAGTCCCACGAAGACCGCGCAGATGCCATGGCTGAATTCCTGCTGGCTGGGCTGTTTTCTGCCTGATCGGGCGCGGCGGCGCTACGGTCGCCAGGCAGCCTTTCAGAAGAACAGATCAGCGATCCGCTGGCGATATGTGGCCGCCTTGTCGTCCGCCATGCCGAATTGCGGCACAACGGGCGTGATGGAATCGGCAAAGGATGCACGTTCAATGACCTGCGCCTTCACATCCGCGGCAGAGCCAAGCACGGTGATCGCGCTCACCATTTCATCGGGGCAGGCCTGTTCCATCCCCGCGAAATCCTGCTGTGCGAAAGCCGCCTGGATCGCCTTGGCTTCCTTGCCGAAGCCGATCGCCTCGAAATAGCGCAGGTACTGGGGCGACTGGGTGTAGAAGGCCACATTGGCGCGGGCATCGGCAATGGCCTCATCGCGGTCGTCATTGATCACCGTGAAGATCATCAGGTTAAGATCGAAGTCGGACCTGTCCCGTTTGCTCTTTTCCAGCCCTGCGCCAAGGTGCGGGCCCACCTTGTCGTGGATCCACTGCGTGGTCCAAAGCGGATGGCCTAGCAGCCCGTCGGCAATTTCGCCTGCCTGCTCGCACGCCTTTTCGAAAATCGCCGGCAGGTAGATGGGAACGGCGGATCTGCGCGCCGGACCGGTCAGGCGGAAGTGCGAGAGATCGAGCGTTGCATATTCGCCCTCCAGCTTCTGCAATTCGCCCGTGTGCCCTTTGGCGATCACGGCGCGTACCTGTTGCAACACCTCGCGCATATGCGCCAAAGGCTTGCCATAAGGCATGCCAAAGCTGCCTTCGATCTGGCTCTGCGCGCTGGAACCAAGGCCCAGTACCGCGCGGCCATCGCTGATGTGATCCAGATCGATCACGCTGCAAGCTGTTTCCAGTGGGCTGCGGGTGAAGGCGAGGGTGATCCCGCTGCCCAGCTTGATGCGGCTGGTAACTGCCGCGGCAGCTGCAAGCGTGACCTGCGGAAGGCCGAATATCTGCGGTACCCAAACCCCTTCGATCCCGGCTTTTTCCCATTCCTGCACCAGCGGCACAAGTTGCCCGGCCGGAAGAACGGGTAACTGGGTCCAGACCTTCTTGCCGGCGAACATCAGCCAAAGCCCTTTGCGGTATCGAAATAGTCACGCCACGAAATGATCTTGTCGCCGTCCATCTCGAACACGCCCATCAGCTTGAGCGAAATGATGAGCTTGCCATCCTTGTCGTGGAAATTGTCGGTCCGCTCGGTCAGCACGACGTTGCCGTTCGAAGCGACGTGGTGAACGATGACCTCGCCGCTTTCGATCGGGTACATATGCGCAAAACCGTCCATGAAAGCCTTGGCCTCGGCAAAGCCGGTGGTCTTGGAAATGCCGACATTTTCCCAAACCGTCTGGTCGGTAAAACGCTTCTCCATCGATGCCAGCATGTTCGCCAGAGTTGGCTTCCACTCCTCAAAGAAGGCGAGGACTTCGGCTTGCGCGTCAACCATGCTCAGTCTTCCTGGGCAATCGTGACGGTCAGTCCGTCAAGCGCATCGGTCATTTCGACCTGGCAGGAAAGGCGCGAGGTCTCGTTGCGATGGTCCGAACTGTCCAGAAGGTCGCTTTCATCCTCGGTCATTTCGGGCAGCTTGTCAGCAAATGACGGGTCTACATGCACATGGCAGGTGGCGCATGAGCAGCACCCGCCGCACAGGGCCAGCAGCTCGTCGAAACCGTCGTCGCGAATGATCTCCATCAGCGTCATACCGGCTTCGGCCTCCACTTCCTTGCTGTTGCCAGAACGGTCGATCACATTGATTTTAGGCATGTCTTGCTCCGTAGAAATTATCTGACTTCGACTTCGACCGGGAAACGATCGAAGTAGAACTGGAAATGCTGGCGGATGTCCTCGGCGGTAATGCCGAAGTCGCCCTCCAGGTTGAAACGCACCTTGCCTTTCATCGCCGGATCATGATCCTTGTGGTACTGGTGCAGGGTCTTGAGAGTGGCCTCGTCCAGCGGGATATCCGCCATGTCGTAGATCCGTTGCAGGATCGGGTCGGGGTCCTTAATCCACTGGTGAAAATAGACGTCGATCGTCTGGTCTTGCGGCAGGCAGTCGCGATCCTTCACGCAGCGAAAAAGCATGGTCTTGTAGCGATCGATCCAGTAGCCCTTCGGCTCTTCAGGATCGCTCTTCGTGCGCAGTACGCGCGAGGCGTAGAGCCACATCGACAAGGTCGAACGGATCGAGCCAACCGGGTCGCGGTGCGTGATCACGAATGTCGCATCGGGAAAGGTCTTATAGAGAACCGGCAGCTGTTCCATGTGCTGCGGGCACTTGATCACCCAGCGGTTTGGTCCTTTGAGGAAGGTCAGCACCTGCAGGCCCTTCTTAAGGTAGGCATAGGTGCCGCTCTGGTCGTGCGAGAGGTAGTAATCGCGCCACCTTGGCACCAGTGCCAGCCATTCGAGCAGGTAGGATGAAAAATCGAGCGCCTGCAGCTCGATATCCTCGCTGATATGGTCGGGCGAGAATTCGTGCATGTAGCTCATCATCGGCAGCACCGCTTCCTGCTGGTGCCACCGGGTCTCCGCCTTGGTCCAGCGCGGGTTTGGATCGTCCGGCGTAGGCTCGTCCTCTGCCATGGGGACCGGGGCGATGGCTTCCCACCAAGGCAGCGAGCGCAGCCGCGTGTCGGCGGAAAGCAGGCCCAGCAAATGGGTGGTCCCCGAACGCGGCGGACCAGCCACGATGATCGGGCGATCGATTTCGATGTCGAGAATTTCCGGGTGGCGCTTGCAGATGTCTTCCACGCGCAGGCGGTCGGCGGCATAGCGCACGAACATGGTCCACAGGCCAGCGCGGCCAACGGGTGAGAGGAATTCATCCTCGTCCACACATTCGCACCACAGGTCCAGCCGCTCGACAAAGTCCATCGCGCCGAAATCATCGAGGCCGGTCTGGGCCTTGGCTGCGCCCATGATGGCCGCAGAGGAGAAATCGAAACTGGCTTGCGAAGCGGCGGCAAGGGCGGCCTTTTGCGCTTCGTCCAGCACGGGCGCGCGCATGTCCTTGATCTCGAACACCTGGCCCTTGGCGGCTTGCGTCACTCGCTTCTGCTCCCTCACCACGTCCTGTCTCCCATAGCTCCTAGATACGGAGGCGGGTAGTCTTTGCCCTACCGAAAGATATGCTGCGCGACTGGCAAATGCCGTTAGGTCGAATGGGGAGAGGATATTGCCGCGATGATAGACAAGCTGTTCGATCTGACGGGTAAGGTGGCGCTGGTAACCGGCGCAAACTCCGGTCTGGGCTTCGGTTTTGCCGAAGGGCTGGCGCGGGCTGGAAGCGACCTGGTTATTTGGGGGCGGCGCAAGGAAGCGAATGAGCAGGCAGCCGAAAAGCTGCGCGCGCTGGGCGTGAAGGTTCATTCCGCCGAAGTGGATGTGACCGACGAGGCGCAGATCGTTGCCGGCATGGCCGATGCGCTGGCCGCAATGGGGCGCATAGATACCGTGGTCGCCAATGCCGGGATCGCCAGCGCCAAGCCTTTCATAGAAATGGATGCCGACACCTACAACTCGCTGATGGCGGTGAACCAGCACGGCGTGGTGTTCACTTTGCGTGAAGTTGCGCGGCACATGGTTGCCCGCGCCGAGGCAGGCGATCCGGGCGGTTCGATGATCCTGTGCGGCAGCGGTTCCATATTCCAGGGCGTGCCCACGCTGACGCATTATGGCGCGGCCAAGGGGGCGCTGGCGGCCTTGTCAAAGGGTCTTGCCGCCGAACTTGGGTCGCATGGTATTCGCTGCAACGTCATCGCTCCCGGCTTTATCATTACCGAAATGACCATGGCCGATCCGGAGTACGGCCAGATGCTGGCCGATGCCGTTGCTGCCAAGGCACCCATCGGGCGCGCCGGCATGCCCGACGATCTGTGGGGCGCGGTGGTTTATCTCGCCAGCGATCTTTCGCGCTATCACACCGGCGACACGCTGGTGATCGATGGCGGGAAAATGTTCAACAACTAGGAGCGTCCATCGTGTTTTCCCGCCCGAAGGCAAGGCATAGCCAGAACGCCTATGTGACCAACGATCTCGATCGCGCGCTATCAATCTGGCGGGATGATTACGGAGTTCCCGAATTCTACTTGTTCGAGAATGATACCCCGGGTCTGGTATCTTCTCCGGAATACCGGATGAAGATCGCTCTCGCCAATGTCGGCGGGCTGGAAATCGAACTGATCGAGCCCCTGCCCGGACTTGCTCCCATGCACGCCGAAGTTCTGCCGCAGGACGGCAGCTTTGCAATGTGCTTCCATCACGCTGCCCTGCGGGTCGACGGCGAGCTTGGCGATTTCGAGGAATATATGGCCTCGCTCGATCCCGCGGCGCATCCGGTTGTGTGGAGCGGTGGGCTGGGAGACCTGATGCGTTACACCTACACTGATGAGCGCGCGACCCTCGGCCATTACCTGGAGCACGTCTGGTTCGATGCCGGAATGTACGAGCAGATGGCGTCTGCCATACCCGTCTATCCGGGGCATTGAGCATGGCTCTTGCACTCCTCAACTTTCGCGACCTCGGCGGCATGCAGGCACAGGGTGGGCTGGTGCGCACCGGCGCGCTGTTCCGTGCGGAAGGCCCGGCCAATTTCTCACCGGCACATGAGGCGGAGCTGAAATCGCTGGGGATCGGTTACATTTTCGATCTGCGTTCCGCGAACGAGCGCGAAGCCCATCCGCACGATTGGCAGGATGCGGATTGCCGCTGGCTGGGCCTCGATGTGAATGCAGATCTGCGGGTGTTCGGCCATGACGGACGCGAACGCCTGAGCCTTGGCGAAGATGTGCAACTGGCGATCGACATCATGTGCGAAACCTATCGCGAGATTCCCGATGCGCTTGCGCCGCACTGGGAAACGGTTGGCACGTGCCTGCTCGAAGGCAGGCCTGCGATGGTCAACTGCACTGCCGGCAAGGATCGAACCGGTGTTGCCGTTGCCGTGCTGCTGGAGATGCTGGGAGCCCCACGTGAGGCGATCCTGAACGACTATGCCCAATCAGACATCTTTGGCGAAAACCTTCGCCGCAGCGGTTTGCTGGAGCAAGGCTTTCGTTCCAGTTTCGGATTCATGCCCAGCCCGGAACAGGTCGATGCGCTGATCGGGGTTCGCCGCGAATACGTGGCCTGCGCCTGGGAACAGATCGAAACTAAACACAAGACCGTCGGGCGCTATCTCGCCGATGCCGGTCTTGGCGAGGACGTGCAAATTGAGCTGCGACGCTTGCTGGTAACGCAAGGCGTCTCGCCTACAGATCGAGGAGAATTATCATGAAAACTGGCGGTGTAATCGGCCTTGGCGGCATTGGCGGAGGCGTGGCCCAATGCCTGCAGCGGTCTGGCCAACTTTCGGCAATCTTCGATGTGCGCGCAGAAGCCGCAGAGCGGGTGCCCGGTGCGCCGCCAATGTCGGCAACTCCAAGAGATCTCGCGGCGGCATCCGATTGCGTTCTGATCGCGGTGCTCAATGGCGAGCAGACCATCGATGTGCTTTCCGGCTCCGATGGCGTTCTGGCTGCTGGCAAGCCCGGGCAGACCGTGATCTTGCTGTCGACAATCTCCATGTCTGATCTGGAAACATCGCAAAAGCTCTGCGCCGATGCCGGTGTGACGCTGATCGATTGCGGGGTAACCAACGGGCCCAAGTCGGGCGAGAACGGCCTGATCTGTCTTGCGGGCGGCAGCGAAGAGGACATGGCCAAGGCCAAGCCCATTTTCGATGGCTTTGCCGGACAGGTCATCCACATGGGTGGGGCGGGCACAGGCATGGCGGCCAAGATCGCGCGCAACGCCACGTTTTTCGGCTGTATCCGGGCAGGGTACGAAGGCGCGGTAATCGCCCGCAACTACGGTGTAGACCTGAACCAGCTGCGCATGGCGCTGGCTGGTGATCCGAACGCAGGTGGCGGCCTTGAAGGTGCCCTGTCCATGGAAATCCGCCCCGATCCTGCAGGCGATGAGCAGGAAACAGGCGTCCGCAACTATTTCAAGGGGCTGATGATCAAGGATCTGGAAGTCGCGATCGAAGAGGCCGCCAAGTTCGGTGTTCGACTGCCGATGATCGAACTGATCCGCGACAACGCCGATTCCACCTCTGGCCTGGAACATCGTAAGGGCCAGCCGCTCGATTGAGCATGGGTACATACAAATCGAGGAGATACACATGAGTGAAAATGCCTGGGACAAGGGACTAGAGGTTTTCGATGCTGTCTATGGAGACGGCTTTTCCGCGATGATGAAGGGGCAGGAAAACAACCGCTTTTCACGCGAGATTATCGAGAACCAGTTTGGCAAGCTCTGGGCGGACGAAGCGCTGACCATCCGTGAAAAGCGGTTGCTGGTACTGGGTGCCACGACCATGCTTGGGCGGCAGGATCTGATCGAGATCCAGATGATGGGCGCGCTTGGCAACAACGAGTTCACAGAAGAGGAACTGGCGCTGATTCCGCACTTCATGCTGTTCTATGCCGGGGCCGGTAACTGCACCTCGCTGGTGCGAGGGATCGAAGCGGCCAAGGCGCGCCTTGCGGAAATGAAGAAGGACTGAAACGACATGCGCGATCTGCCCCGCCTGCCGCTGGATGCCGATGCCTTCCGCGAGCGTTACGGACCCTGGGCCGTGATCGCTGGCGCTTCCGAAGGCACCGGCGAGTGTTATGCCCGCCAACTGGCGGAAATGGGCATCAACCTGATGCTGGTTTCGCGCCGAGAAGAGGCGCTGGAGGCTTTGGGCAAGGAACTGGCGGAAGAACACGGAATTGAATTCCGGGCCTATGCACAGGACCTGACAGAACCTGATGCTGGTTTGAAAATCGTCGCCGCCGCTGCAGGCCTCGAAGTCGGGCTTTACATCTCCAACGCCGGTGCAGACGGATTTGCCGCTTTCTTTGAAGACAGCACCGAGAATGCGCACCGGCTGGTGAGGATGAATATCACCACCCTGATTGATGCCACCAATGGCTTTGGCAAGCGGTTGCTCGTGCGGGGCAAGGATGGAAAGGGGCGCGGCGGCATCATCGTGATGGCGTCAGGCGCGGGGCTGGGCGGGCAGCCCAACCTGGCGATGTATTCGGCAACCAAGGCGTTCGAGATAAATTTCGCGGAGTCTCTCTGGGCCGAATATCACGAACGCGGCATCGACGTGCTAGGCGTGGCCGCCCCGATCATGCGCACCCCGACATTGCTGCGGATGGTTCCCGAAGGCTTCGACACGTCCGACACCTTCGATCCTGCTGACGTTACGCATAACGCGCTGGCAGGGTTGCTGGCGGGGGAGCCGATCCAGATCATCCCCGATGGACCAGGCGCGGAAAAGCAGCCGCAGGTAGAGGCAGATCGCAAGGCTCGCCTGATCGGCTTTGTGGAGTTCAACAAGACATTTACCGGAGGATAAGCGCATGCGCAGGCTGGAAGGAAAGATTGCCATCGTCACCGGCGGGGGCGGAGGTATCGGATCAGCCGTCGCGCGCCGCATCGTGTCAGAAGGCGGCAAGGTCGCCATTGCCGATGTGTTCGAGGACAGCGCGAAGGCCGCTGCCGATCCGCTGGGCGATGCTGCGCTGGCGGTTCAGTTCGATGCTGCCGACCCTGCTTCGATAGAGGCGATGGTGCAGGCCACGGTCGATCATTTTGGCGGGTTGGACATCCTGCACAACAATGCCGCGATGACCGATCCGGCCAAGCATCCGCTCGACACCACGCCGGTCGATATCCCGATCGAGATCTGGGACGAAATCATCGATATCAACCTGCGCGGATACCTGCTGGGCTGCAAGTATGCCATCCCGCACATGATCGCGCGCGGTGGTGGCTCCATCATCAACACCGCATCGAACAGTGGTGTTGCAGGAGACCTTGCCAGGGTCGCCTATGGCGCATCCAAGGGCGGTATCATCACCTTGTCGAAATATGTCGCCACACAATACGGCAAGCAGAACATTCGCTGTAATTCCGTATCTCCCGGCGTTGTATTGACTGCCGCACTCGAAGCGACGGTGCCGGGCCTCAAGGAGGTGATCCAGCGGCATATCCTGACGCCTGAGTTCGGCACACCAGACGATATCGCGGCGCTGGTCGCGTTCCTCGCTTCGGCAGAGAGCCGCTATATCACGGGTGAGAACATATCGATCTCAGGCGGGGGGCTGTCGCACCAGCCGCACTATGCCGATCTGCTGGCGATGATGGAACAGCACCAGTGATGAGCGAACCGCTGACCGTTGCAGGGATGGAGGCAGCAGCGTGCGCTGCCACGGGTCTTTCGGATTTCGGCCCGGATACCGGTTGGCGCGAGGGTTTTGAAAGACTGGTTGCGGCGGTCGAGGCGATGGGACCGAACGACCAGCTGCGGCACTTGGCGACGCAGAATATCGTCGGTCAGCTCGCCACGCGCCTGCGCTTTGTCGAGGATGATCGCAATCATCCCGACATAGCGCAGCAAGACGTGGGCGATCCGCTGATCGTGATCGGCCTGCCGCGCACCGGCACCACCATTACTTACGATCTGCTGTGCCTTGATCCCGTGGCGCGGGCTCCGCGCGAATGGGAATGGTACATTCCCTGGCCGCCAACCGATGCCGCCACTTTCGATGGCGATCCGCGTATTGCGCAGGTCACTGCCATGTATGACAACTGGCTCAAGCATGCGCCGCAACTGCTTGATATCCAGCGGTTCGACTGCACCCAGCCGGGTGAGTGCAACCATGGCATGCAATATCACTTTGCGAGCACCAATTTCCCCGCCGAACTTGGCGTGCCGGACTATGCAGACTGGCTGCGCGCCAGCGATGCGCCGGGGCAATATGTCTCGCACAAGCGGTTGCTGCAGAATTTTCAGTGGAAGGGGCCGCGCGGGCGATGGACGCTGAAATCGCCGCAGCATCTGTTTGATCTTCCGGCTCTGCTGGATGCCTATCCCGGCGCCATGCTGGTGTGGACGCACCGCGATCCGGCGCTGACTTTCTCTTCCCTCTCCAGCTTCATTGCCGGGTTCCTGGCGGCCTTTGGCGGCGACAAGGACAAGGCGGCAATCGGGCGCGACGTGGTGGAGACATGGATTGCCGCGATGAACCGCGCGCTGGCCGCGCGCGCCGATCCGGCGATTGACGAACGGATCATCGACCTGGCACACAAGGACGTTGTGGCCGACCCCAAGGCGACGATTCCGCGCATCTACGACAAGTATGACCTGACTTATTCCGAAGAGCACGCGCGCCGTATCGACCACTTTCTGGCCGATAATCCGGCTGCCAAACGGATGGGCAAGCACAAACATTCGCCGGAGCAATACGGCATCGACGTGGCCGAGGTGCGCGAGCGGATGGCCGATTATTACGACCGCTTCGGCAACCTTCTGGGCAAACCACAATGAGCGTGCTGGATCGATTCCGCCTCGACGGGCGCACGGCCATTCTCACCGGCGTTGGCCCCGGTGTGGGAGAGCACGTGGCCAAGGCCTTTGCCGAACTGGGCGCGAACGTCGTCATCTCGGCCCGTTCGCAGGACCGGCTGGACCGGATCGCGAAAGAGATCAACGCGCTGGATGGCGGACGCGCGCTGGCCGTCGCCGCCGACGCGGGAGAGCGCGCCGATCTTGAAAACCTTGTAACCAAGACGCGCGAGGCATTCGGGCCGATCCATATTGTTTTCAACAATGCCGCCGCCGGCGTGGTCTACGCGCATGATGGCGGGTTGTGGGCCAACACAGACGAGGTTTGGAAGACGGCGATGGATGTGAATGTCCTCGCCACCTGGCGTCTGGCCGAGATGACCGCACAGGAGATGGAAGCGCACGGCAAGGGCGTGATCATTTCCGTGCAAAGCTGCGGTGGCTTTACCCCGATCCCGCCTGCTGTTGCCTACGGCGTCAGCAAGGCAGCGCTGGCTTTCCTCACCCGCTCGCTTGCCAAGGCGCTGGCGCCGCACACGCGGGTGAATGCGCTTTGCGTCGGTTCAATGAGTCCCGACGGGCAGGGGGCGGAAATTCACAAGGGCCTTGGCCTGGCAGAGCGCAACGCGATCAAGCGGTTCGGCGCTGCCGACGAAGCCGTGGGCGCGGCCATCCTGCTGGCGAGCGATGCTTCCAGTTATACGACCGGCAGCACCGTGTTCGTGGAAGGTGGAAGGGTGGGAACGGTGGCATGACCAACCCGCTCTACACGCCAGATCAGGAAGCGGCCGAGAAGCTGGCGCTGCGCCTGATCGAGCGGGCAGATGTGCGGGCTGCGCGCGAACAGGCGCGCCACGGAATGCTGGCCGATCCTGCCGCCGCGACGGTGGATGGCAAGCTGGGCCTTGATCGCGCGCTCGATCAATGGGTGCTGGCGCTTGCCATGCGCGAGGCGAATGGTGATACCGCCGATCCGCGCGTGGTCTGGAACGTGTCAAACCCGCCACGCCGGTGGTTTGGCCACGTTTATCACGGTGCCGCCGTGGCGGTGGATAATCCCGACAATTTCAACCGCGAAATCCCGATCGACGGGGAAGGCCACTATCGCATCGATCTGCGCTTTTCCGCCGATCCGCCGCAGTTCAGTGTGGTGATCGAGATGGAGCCGGAACATCACGCCGGTCTGGGCCACAACATCGGTGCGCTCACATTGCAGGACTTGCGCCCGCATTGCGATAGCGAAGGCCGCGTTTCGGTTACGGTGGGGCCGGAAGAGGGCGGGCCGCTGCACTTGCAATCGCGCCCCGGCCGCATCGAGATCTACACCCGCGACAGCCAGTGTGACTGGAACCAGTTGCCCGCCGAGGTCAGCGTTGAGCGCCTTGATCCACCGGCGGCCTGGCAAGCCCGCAGCGAAGACGAGATCGCCGCGACCATTATCGCCGACATGCCCGCCTGGGTCCGCTTCTGGCGCGGCTTCAAGGACGATTTCCTTGGCTTTCCCGAACCCAATCGGCTTGTCGGGCCAAACGGGCGAGACGGGAACTGGGGTTATCTGGCCGGGGGACGCTTCGCGTTTGGCGATGATGAGGCGCTGCTGGTCATGCTTGATCCGACGGGCAGCTATTACACCGGTTTCCAGATCACCGATCCATGGACCATCGCGCCCGATCCCATGCTGCGCCTGGCCAGCCTGAACAAGGGGCAGGTGGTGCCCAACGCCGATGGCACGGTGACATATGTGCTGGCGCTGGCCGATCCGGGCGTTGCCAACTGGATCGATACCTGCGGCCTGCACGAAGGCTGGATGCTGACCCGGTGGCAAGGTGTGCCGGCCGATGCGGACCTTGCCAGTATGATCCGCGAGGTGCGCCTGACGACGATCAATGAATTGCCGGAAGGTATACCGACCACCCACCTGACCGGTCGCCGCCGCCAGATTGCCACACGTGCGCAGGCCTTTGCGCAGCGCACCAGCGAGGGAGGATGGAGCGATGCAACCTGAAGGTTCGATCGTTGAGCTTTGTCATGTGGTGGAAGACCTGGACAAGGCGTTGGCGCACTGGACGCGTGATCTGGGTGCAGGTCCATTCTTCGTGTTCGACGTTCCTGTGCTGCCCGGCCAGCTATACTACGGAGAGCCGACCGCAGTTTCGATGCGGGTAGGGTTCGGCTTTTCTGGCGGCGTTCTGATCGAACTGTTGCAGCAGACCAACGACGGTGCATCGCCATTTACGGATTTCCTGCAGGCAAGGGGCGAAGGGCTGCACCACATCATGCCGCGCGCCGATTTCGATGCGGCACACGCACGCCTTTCAGACGCAGGTTTCAAGATCGCCTACAGCGGCATGATGCCTTCGGGCGAGCGGTTCTGCCTGTTCGATACCTTCGCCGCGCACGGCTATTACACAGAGCTGATGGAGCTTTCCGAAGCCATGCAGGGCAGCCTGTCACTCATGGAAAAGGCTCATGCTACATGGGACGGCAAGACCGATCCCGTGCGCGGCATGGATCGGCTGGCCGAGCTCGCCTGACAGGCGATTGGCCTACAGTTTGCCGCTCCCCATTTCGGCGAACATCTTCTGGAAATCGGCATAGCTTGGCTGGTGCGCAGTCACACCGCCATCGATCGGGATTGCCGCACCGGTAATGAATGCACTCTCGTCGCTGGCAAGGAAAGCGACGAGATTGGCAATATCTTCCGGCTCGCCAAGCCGCGGCGTCAAATGGTGCGACAGGAGAATATCTTTCACCACCGGCGGGGTCGACTGCGTTGCCAGCGGCGTCAGCACGAAGCCGATCACCATGCAGTTCGAACGCACGCCCAGCTTGCCATACTGGGTGGCGATCATGCGGTTGAGCTGGATTAGCGCAGCCTTGGAAGAGCCATAGGCAGTGAGCGTGGATTCGCCCTGCACGCCGAAGCCGGATGCGCTGTGGATGATCGATCCACGCCCGCCATCGATCATGTGGGGCAGGGCATATTTGCTCATCAGCATGGCCCCGCGCACGTTGACCGCCATCGCCCTGTCCCACGTTGCCACATCCAGGTTCATGACATCAAGATCTGCCTGACGCTGTGCCTCGTTCTGGATCGCGGCATTGTTGTGAAGGATGTCGATCCGGCCAAGATCTGTGACCACCTGCCGGGCGAGTTCGCGCACGGAACTCTCGTCCGTCAGGTCAAGCGGCAGCGCCAGTGCGCCTTCGATATCCTGCGCAGCGGCAGCAGCTGCATCGGCATCGATATCGCCCAGCACCACACGGGCGCCTTCCGCAGCCAGTCGCCGCGCGGATGCCGCGCCGATACCGCCTGCAGCGCCTGTGACAATTGCAACTCTGCCTTCCAGCCGTCCGGTCATTGGGGTCTCCTCATGTGAAGCAGTAGATTGCAATGGGCTGGGCTCACAACCTGTCGCAGGGCAGGTTGCGTGCATTTCACAGGCCTCCACCTGACATTCATAAATGTTGGGGAGGATGTGTTGGAATCAACGATCGTGCCGATGCCGGTAATGCCGGCGCCGGAGCCTGCCGGAACTATTTTTCTGGTCGGAACCTGCATAATCATGGCGGGCCTCCTGGCGTGGTGGGCGCTGGGGCGTGAAAGGCGCATGCGCGGCTGGGTCTTGCCGCTGGTTTTCGCTGGCACTGCACTTTCCGCGGTGATGATCGAGCCGATCTACGACAACACGCTGCTCTATTGGTATCCGGCAGAAAACCCGCTGGCCTTCTTCCGCGGATATGAGCGGACCATCCCTTGGTATGTGCCGCTTGGCTATGCCTGGTTCTTCGGCGGCTCAGCCTATCTGGTCTGGCGGGTGATAGAACGCGGCGCATCGGCTGCGCGCATCTGGCAGCTGTTCTTTGCCACTGCAGCGGTTGACTGGTTGGCGGTATCGATTTGTGAATGGTTGGACCTCAGCGCCTTCTACGGCAACCAGCCTTTCCATCTGTTTGGCTCTCCCGTGTGGTTTTCCTTCTGCGATGCCACCGGCGGCTTCGTGTTGGGCGCGGCGCTTGCCAAACTCATGCCCTACCTCTCGGGTAGCAAGCTGCTGTGGCTGCTGATCCTGCCGAGCTTCACCTACGCGGCAACGCTGGGATCGACCACCGCACCTGTATCGCTGGCACTGAATTCGGCCTGGTCGCCAGTCATGACCTGGCTGGCCGGCGCTGCCACGATGGCGATGTGTCTGATTGCCATCCATGTGGTCGCCCAGATGGCGCAGTTGCGGCAGGAAAGCCCATTGTGAGCCGATTTTCAGGCCGCGACTGGTGGTTCATCGGCCTGCTAGGCACGATCTACGCGTTCAATTTCATCGACCGCATGATCATCGCCGTGGTCGGGGAGCCGATCAGGCAAGAATTCGGACTGAGCGATTTCCAGCTTGGCATCATGGGCGGAGCGGCCTTTGCGCTGTTTTACGGCGGCATCGGCATACCGCTTGCGCGGCTGGCAGAGCGGGTCAACCGGATCGGCATCGTGGCAACCGCCACCGCGTTATGGTCCGTTATGACCATTCTTTCCGGTGCGGCGACCAGTTATATCCACTTGCTGCTGGCGCGCATGGGCGTGGGTGTGGGTGAGGCCGGATTTACGCCTCCGGTCGTCTCCCTGATTGCGGATCGTTTCCCTCCCGAACGGCGTGCCACGGTTTTCTCCATGATCGCTGTTGGCGTTTCCGTGGGCGGTGCCATCGGTGTGCTGGCCGGCGGCTGGATCGCACAAACGTATGGCTGGCGTTGGGCGTTCGTGGCGGCAGGGGCACCCGGCATCGGCCTGGCGCTGCTGCTGTGGCTGCGCGCTACCGCTGCCGCGACGCATGCTTTCGGGCAAACCGCCTTTGGGCTCGGACTAGGCTCAGCCTTTCTAGGATGGCTGAGCGACAATCTTGCAAGAAATCGCTATGGGGAAGATTATTTGCGCTCTTGTGTTGACCGAGCTGCAGGAGTGCAAACGCCTGAGTGTGTTGAGGCAGCGGGAACTGGCCTCCAACAGGGGCTGCTTATCCTAGGCATGTTCCTTATTATTGCGATCGTATGCTATTTGCTGGCTGCAAGATCGATCGGCGGCGAAATTCGCGATATCGAAGGTGAAATTTAGTTCACAAGGTCAAGGTGGTGGCGGTGAGTCTTGAAAGTCCAAAAGATCGCATGCAAGAGCGAGTTGCATTGATAACCGGGGCGGCCGGCGGCTTGGGTTCTACTGTTGCTCGCCTGCTCGGCCACACGCACGTCCTTGTTCTTACAGACGGAAATCCCAAAAAACTTGAACAATTCACTTCTTCACTGAACCGAGAGGGATACAGGGCAACTGCAGTTCCGGGAGATCTTACTGATCCCGGACTGCATGGAATTCTTGCGGAGCATTGCCAAAAAACCGGGGTTTTGAGATCAATCGTGAACGCTGCTGGTCTTTCTCCAGCGCAAGCGGATTGGCAAACAATCGTCAAGGTAAATACGGTTGCAGCCTCGCATTTGGTAAGTACTATGGAACCACTTCTGACACCGGGATCTGCATGCGTGATGATCGCATCGGTCGCTGGACATCTCGGTCCTGTAGATACGGAAATTGATGCGCTGCTCGATAATCCTCACAGGACTGATTTGCTTGGCGCGCTGGAGCCACTCTTGAAGAAGTTGACGGCAATCCATGGAGGTACTCGCGAAGGGCATGCTTACTCGCTGTCAAAGAGAGCAGTCATCCGATTGTGCGAGTGCCAATCGCTGAATTGGGGCAAGAAGGGTGCCCGGATTATCTCGATATCACCAGGCGTGCTATCGACCGCCATGGGGCGCCTTGAAGCAAAGCGGGGCGATAGAGCGCAAGCGCTCATCAACAGTACTCCGGCCGCTCGATGGGGCAATGCCATGGATGTGGCGAAGGCTGCTGAATTTCTGCTTTCGGACGCAGCGAGCTATATCACAGGCTGCGACTTTCGCGTCGATGGGGGAGCAGTTGCCGCCTTGCGTGGGCGAGCCTTTTAGAAGCGGGTTCATTCGTCTCACATGTCCAGTGCTGTTCAGCGCCAATGGCAGATATGGGCGAATCAGAGCAGTTGGGGAGCGTGAAACATGAACGCAATTCATGATGTGGTGGTTGTAGGTGCAGGCCACAACGGGATGGCGGCCGCTGGATATCTGAGCCGTGCCGGGAAGAGCGTCGTGGTTGTCGAGCGGATGGCAAAGGTCGGCGGGATGACGAGTGCGGGATATATGATCCCCGAAGCGCCCGACTATCTGGTCACCCCCTGCGCGGTCGAGCTCCTGTTCGCGCGCGGTTCGGGCATAATAGAGGACCTGGAGCTTGCTCGCCACGGCCTGCGCGCCGTCGATCCTGATCCCAGCTACGCCTATCTCCATCCTGATGGCAGTTCGATCGCGCTGTTTCGCGATTACCGGCGCACGGCGGATGATATCGCCCGCATCCATCCCGCCGATGGCAAGCAATATCTGAAGTTCATGGAAGTGATGGACGCCATGATGGATATCGGTTTCCCGATCATGATGGCGGAACCGGGGCGGCCCGATCTGCGCAACCTGGGCAAGATGATCAAGAGCGCGGTGCGCAATGTGCGCCTGAAGGATCAGCTGCTGGCGATCTCCAAGGCTACGGCAGACCAGGTGGCCTGCGAATGGTTCGAACACCCTGCCACTATTGCGCTGCTGAACGGCATTGCCGCTGGTGCGGGGCCGGTCGACGATGATGGCAACGCTGCTGCCTACATGATCTTTGCCGTCACCCACCGTCTGGGCACAGGCAAGCCCATCGGCAGCCTGCAGGCCTTTGCCGATGCCATGGCCAGCAGCATTACCGAATCTGGCGCGGAGATCATGCTCAATGCGCCGGTCGCGGAAATCCTGATTGATGATGGCGCGGCGCAGGGCGTGCGCCTGGCCGATGGCCGGGTGCTGCGATCGAAGGTGGTGATCGCCACCAGCGATCCCCGCACGACCTTTGCCATGACGACGCCGGGAGAAGTTGACCGGCAGCTGATGAAACGGATCGAGCATGTCCGCTCAAATCGTTCCAACGCGGCGCCTTTCCTTGCCAACGTGGCGATGAAGGCTCCCTTGCGACTGAAGCGACACCAGGATCTGCGGCACGACGATGCCGATTTGAACAAGGCGGTGGGCCTGATCGGGCTGGCCGACGATGTGCGCAACAGCTTTGCCGCCGCTCGGCGCGGCGATATTCCAGATCGTCATGCAGTCTCGCTGACCCCGCTGTCCAACAGCGACCCTTCGCAGGCACCGGATGGGTGCTCGCTTGCATACCTCTACCTCCCCGCAATGGCGGTGGACGCGCGCGAGGGGTGGTCGCAGGAGTTGAAAGACCGGACCATGGCATCGATCATCGCCCAAATTTCCGAATACTATGACGGCTTCCAGCACGAGGTTGGCCGCTTCGTGGAAACCCCGCGAGAGCGCGAGACACGGCTGAACGTGACCAACGGCTGCGTAACCCATGTGGATTTCGGTGCCTTGCGGGCAGGCCAGCATCGCCCGGCCACAGGGTTTGGCGGACCCAAGCCGGCGGTGCCCGGGTTGTACCTGGGCGGGGCGGGCAGCCATCCGGGCGGCGGCGTATCGGGCATTGCGGGCCGGATCGCGGCAGACCGGGTCCTGCGGCACCTGAAGTAACGCCGATGGGCGGGCGCGTATCTCCTCAGGTGCGATCTATCCAGCCGTCAAGCGCCTGCCAGTGGCTGATGCGTGTGCCGGCAAAGTTCTGACAATGCGCCGCCTCGTTCACAATCTGCAACTCGGTGGAAGCCGCCGCCTTGAAATAGCCCGGCTCAAGATCGGGTTTGGGGCTGGTGTCCACCGTGCTTTGCACGACCAGCACCGGCACCGCGATGGAGGCAGAATCCTCGTGAACAATTCCGGGACTAAGCGCTGCAATGCCCAGGGTGGCGGGCGTTGTGGAGGCGTGGGCTTCATCGGCCTCGATCAGCGAGGGCGGCACATCGGGCCAGTAGAACAGCTTGCGCATCGGTTCTCGCGGCGTGGCGAGATAGCCGCTGGGTATGAGGCCTGCCTGCAGCGTTTCAACGTCGGTATCGCCAAGCACCATGGGTTCGTTCGCCCAGCCAAGAACGGCCACCCGATCGAACACCGGATGGGCGGCGGCCTGCGAGATGATCATCATGCCGCCCATCGAATGGCCAATGCCGGTCACGCTGATCTTGCGGCCAAGCCCTTCCTTAACCTGCGCCAGCGCCGCTGCGTGTGCGCGGGCGATTATCGCGCGGCTCAGCTTGCTTTCCGGTTCGGGCCGGGTGCTTTCACCCATGCCAAGCATGTCGATGGCCAGCACGGCCTTGCCATGATCGCAGAACCAGCGGGCAAAGCTGTAGCTTTCATCGGCAAAGGTAGGATGCCAGTAGAGGCGCGAGTAGCCGCCGCCATGAATGGCGAAAACAAGGTGCTCGCCATGCTCTTCCCAATTGTCCGGCGTGTGCAGGGTGGCGGCGATCTCTACCGTCTCGCCGATCCCCGCCGCAGCGGTAACGTCCACCATCATTTCGGCTGATTTCATTGCCCGTCGCTCCTTGTTGAAGCTTATGGCTTGGGCCAGCACATGCGGCATTCACCTGCCGGGAGAAAGGTTGATGCGTCAGGCGCCTGGTGAAAGCAGGCTTGGACTGGATGAGGAGCTGTTGGGAATGAGCGAAGACGGCCTGGCCTGGGAAAAGCTGATCGATGGTTTGCGCCCGATTGGCGATGCCATGCGCGAACGCATGCCGGAAAGGCTGCGGGGCGATCCGCAGATCATGGCGGAATCGATGCGCTTGCTGCTGGCAGGCCTGGCGCGCGCAAGTTCGGATGCGATGGTTGGCAATCGGCAGCACCCCATGTTCGTGCCCGAACTGAATATCGCCCAGAACATTTTCCAGCCTAATGCCGACACAATCTACAAGTCCGCCATCATCGAGAAGGGTGGCAGTTACCTGCTGCGCGGCGATCGCGGCACTGTGCGCATGATCATCCTGGCCCAGATGGGGCCGGATACCTTGCGCACGGGGCAGCATCACCCGCTCCTGGGGCAGATCGACTTCGATGATCTCACGCTAGGCGAGAACGGAGCCTTCGAGCTGGTCATCTCGGCGCAACGGCCTGCAGGCTATGAAGGCGATTGGTTTGCACTGGATCCGCAGTGCGAGAAGCTGATGGTGCGCATCGTTTCCTGCGACTGGGGGGTGGAGCGAGAGCCGCGCTTTGGCATCACCCGGCTGGACGTTGATGAGGCGAAAGGGCGGCTTTCGGTCGCGGAACTGCACGCCGCCTTCGATGAAATGCCTTTTATTTCCGGCGTATGCGCCTTGGCCTTCCCCACCCACGTAGAGGAGCTGCGCAACGAAGGGTATCTCAATGAATTGAAGATATTCGACGTTTCGAAAATGTCCGGCCTGCAGGGGCAGTTCTACTATGAAGGGGCATACGAACTGGATGATGACGAAGCCCTGATCAGCGAAGTGCGCGTGCCCGAAAGCTATCGCTACTGGTCGATCATCCTTACCAACGACATCTATGAAACAACCGACTGGTACAATAACCAGGCGAGCCTGAACGACAAGCAAGGGGTCGTCGATCCCGACGGGGTGTTCCGCACGGTCATCTCTACGCGCGACCCCGGTGTGCACAACTGGCTCGACACATCGGGCTATCGCAGTGGCGCGATCCAGGGCCGCTGGTTTGAGGCCAGCGAAAAGCCGATGCCTACCTTAAGAAAGGTCAAGACCGCCGATATTCTGTCGCATCTGCCGGAATCGACACGGCGTGTAAGCCCCGAACAGCGCAGCGAGGCGTTGCGCGACCGTCGGCTTGCCGCGCAGATGCGGATCATCTGGTAAGCGCCAGAATTTATAACGGAAATTTATAACGGAGAGTGATAATGGCTTCCGCCCCGGCAAAAGACATTCCGGCCCATGTTCCCGCCGATAAGGTGGTGACGCTCGACTTTTTCAAACGCGAGAACACCGATGTGTGCCCGCAGGAAGTGATGCTGCCCGAAATACACCGCACGCTTCCGCCACTGACCTGGTGCACCAACATCTTCCCTGGCGACCAGGGTGGCTGGCTGCTGACCAAGGTCGAAGACATGCACACAGTGCTGCGCGATCCGGACAACTACACCAAGAACGGGATGGGCAAGTTCGCCCAGTCTATCGGTGAAGACTGGCTGGTGATTCCCACAGAAACCGATCCGCCCGAGCATGGCGAATATCGCAAGGCGCTGAACCCTTTCTTCGCGCCGCAAAAGATCGCCCGGATGCGCGATGAACTGCATGAACGCGCCATCCGCCTGATTGATACCTTCAAAGACGATGGCCACTGCGAATTCGTGGACGCATTCTCTGCGAAATTCCCGATTTTCATCGTGCTGGACCTGCTGGGCCTGCCGCAGGAACGGATGCCGGAATTCCTTGAATGGGAGAAGAACATCTTCCACACCAACGATTTCGAACTTCGTACACAGTCGGTTCGCAAGGTGGTGGATTATCTGAAGGAGGTGATCGCAGAGCGCCGCGCCAACCCTGGCGACGACTACATCAGCGGCATCTTCGATTACGAGATCGACGGTCGCAAGTGGAACGACAAGGAAGTGTTCGGCCACTGTTTCAACCTGTTCATCGGCGGTCTTGATACGGTGACATCGCTGTTGGGCAATATCTTTACCTACCTTGCGAAAAATCCTGACAAACAACAGGAGCTGCGCGACGATCCCAAGAAGGTCGTGCTGGCGGTGGAAGAATTCCTGCGCGCCTTTGCGCCGGTCAGCGTGTTCCGCATCGCTGCCAAGGAAATCGAGATCCACGGCCAGAAGATCCTGCCGGGCGACTATGTGGGCATTTCAACGCCAATCGCCGGCTATGATCCAGACTACTACCAAGACCCGCAGGAAGTGCGCTTCGATCGCAAGGCTCCGCATATCTCGCTGGGCTTTGGCATCCACAAGTGCCTGGGCATGCACCTGGCGCGCATGGAACTGCAGACTGCGCTGGAACACTGGCTGAAGCTGGTCCCGCCCTTCCGCGTCGCCGATGGCTTCGAGATCCAGTACCACGTAGGCAACATTACCCATGTGCCCAAGCTTGAACTGGCCTGGGACGTCTAGCGGGCTGTGCCGGACGGGGTCTTGGCTGATTGCCTTGCTGCCTGTTCGGCGGCCGGTCAGGCCGGATGCATATCGACGTGGAAACGCGACAGGCGAAGCGAAGCAATCTTCCATTCGCCATCCACGCGCCGGTAAGTCTCGTGATACTGCCCATATCCTGTGATCGAGCCAACGCCTTCTACAGGGGATTTGCCCGGCTGCCATACGACCCGATCCTGCATGGCCCATACCGCCTGGGCAGTGTCCGGGCCGGTGAGTTCGACTTCGGGCGTGTGGACCTGGTGACTGCTGGAAGCGTGATCCACGGCGAAGCGAACCTGTGCGACGATTGCCTCCACGCCCGTAACCGGATCCATGCCGGTGTCTTCGCGCACGTCCATCGTGGCGTCAGCGGTGAAGAGATTGCCAAATCCAGCCCAGTCCTTTGTATCGAGGAAGCGGCAATAGCGCGCCTTTACGTCCTTGATCGCTTCCTTTGCCAGCAGATCGGCAAGGCCATGTGTTGTGGAATTCATGATTACCTCCAGGAATGGGAAAGCTGGCAGTGCAGAAGAATTGATTTGCCTGCCATTGGGAAGGTTGCGGACCGGTTTCCCGGGTTGACCTAGGGACACAAGATCAATGGAGAGTTCAAAATGACGCAGCCCGGTGCACAAGCGCTGTTCGACAAGTTCGGCACCTATATTCTTCCCGGCCGGGCCGATGATCCGCGTCGTGGCATTGAAGAGGCGCAGGAGGCCGAACGCATTGGTCTTGGCGCAGTGTGGATTTCCGAGCGCTTCGCCCTGAAAGAGCCTGCGGTGCTGGCAGGCGCGGTTGCCGAAGCGACCAGCAAGATCCGCATCAACGGCACTTTTTATGCCACCATGCGTCATCCGCTGGTCACGGCCAGCATCGCCAACATGATGCAGGCGATGAGCGGTAATCGCTTTGGCATCATGTTCGCACGGGCCGTGCCGGCCTACATGAAGATGATGGGTGCGCCGGCAATCACCATGGAACGGCTGGCCGACTACATTTCGATCTATCGCCGCCTTTGGGATGGTGAGACGGTGTCCTACGAAGGCGTGCTGGGCAAGTTTCCCACGCTCAAGCTGACCGATTTCCACGATGGGCCACGCCCGCCGGTGATCTTTACCGCCATCGGCCCGAAGAGCCTGGCCTTCGCTGGCGAGCATTGCGACGGCGTGCTGTTGCATCCGTTCGTATCGCCCACAGGCGTGGCGAACAGCACCAAGATCGTGCGCGACGCGGCCGAAAAGGCAGGGCGCGATCCGATGTCGGTGCGCATCTACCATAATATCATCGTGGCGCCTGACCTGCCGAAAGACGAGGAGGACGCCGTGGTGCGCGGGCGCGCGATCACCTATTTCGAACTGCCCGGCTTCGGCGACCTGATCGTGGAGATCAACGAGTGGGACAAGGCCGTGCTGGACAAGGTCCGCGCCCATCCCAAGATTGCTTCCCTTGGCGGAAAACCTGCAGACCAGGCCTATACGCGCCAGGAACTGGTCGACGTGGGGCAGCTGTTGCCGCAGCAATGGATCGACGAAGGGGCAGCCGTTGGCTCTGCCGCGCGCTGCGCAGATCAGCTTATGGACTATCTGGATGCAGGGGCGGATGAAATCCTCCTGCACGGGGCCGCGCCCAAGGACATGGGGCCGCTGGCCCAGGAACTGAAGCGCGCGCTGGCGCAGAAGGCTGGCTGATGACTCCGTCGCAAGGTCAGCAGCGCCTGCGCGACTGGCTTGAAGCCAATGTCGAAGAGTGGCGCGACGTGCAGATCCAGCCGCTGGAAGTCACCACCGGATCGGGCTTTTCGGCGGAGATATTCTTCGTTGATGTGCAATACGACGATGCCAATGGCGCGCAGGCCAAGACGCTGGTGGTGCGCCGCCAGCCGCAGGATCACGAGGTCGTGTTCGGCTCCAGCCTGAAGTTGCAGGGCCAAATGATCGCGGCGCTTGATGCGCTGGGTTCGATACCCGTGCCGGAGTGGATCGGGATGGAGCTCGATCCCTCGGTGTTGGAAATGCCCTTCATCGTGATGGGCCGGGTGGATGGCCACGCGGCTACGCAGAACCCCAATTACAACAAGGCCGGCTGGCTGGCAGACATGACGCCCGCCCAGCGTGCATCCACCTGGCGCAATGCCGTAGAAGCCTATGCCGGGATGGCCAGCATAGACTGGCAGAACGAAGGTTTCGACTTCATGGCGCGTCCTGACTGGGGTGAGCCGGGGCTTGACCAGTACCTGGGCTATATCGAGGCGTGGTATCAAGGGTGCCGCAAGGACCGCGATATGCCCTATGTCGACACCGCCATCGACTATATCCGTACGCATCAGCCGCAGGATACTTCGGTCAATGTGCTGTGGGGTGACAGCACGCCTTCCAACGTGATGTTTGCCCCCGATGGCAGCGTGAACGCGCTGATTGACTGGGAACTGGCGGCGCTAGGACCGGCAGAGCTTGACCTTGCGTGGTGGCTGTATTTCGATGACCTGTTCAGCCGCCGCTTCGGTGTCGAGCGGCTCGAAGGCTTGCCCACGCGAGACGAGACAGTGGCGATCTGGGAAGCGGCCACGGGCCGCAAGGCCCAGCATCTCGACTATTACGATATCGTGGTTGCCCTGCGCATGGCGCTGGTGGCTGTTGGCGCCTTTGACCGGCAAGTGGCGATCGGCAATATCCCGCCTGAAAACCTCTCCCTCAACGCCAATTTCATGACGCTTTACCTGGCAGAACGGCTGGGCATGGACCTGCCCGAACTGGGGCCGGATTTCTATGCGTTCATGAGCAAATTAACGCCCGTTGACGAGAAAAAGGAAAGCTAGCGGCGGCGATACCGGCCCAGGAGGCCAATTCGGGAGAGAATGATGACCAAGCAAGCCGAAGCCGCCTTGCTTCGCGATCCAGCGGCGCAAGAGGCCGCCATTGCCGCCTGGCTGGAGAAGGAGCTTGGCTGTAGCGAAGTCAGCATCCGGCGGATGCATCGCTGGCGCCCCATCTACGAGGCCGAAGCTGTCCGCGACGGCAAGCGTAAACGCTATTTCCTGAAGGGCGAGCGGACCTGGCCGACGCATCCCTATCCGCTGAAATACGAATGTGATGTGCAGCGCGTGCTGTCGCAAAGCGGTATTCGTGTGCCCGAAATCGTTGCCTGGATACCCGACCCTGCAAAAATCGTAATGGAATGGGTTGAAGGCGGGCGAGATGCGGGCCTGATCCAGCAGGCCATTGAAAGCGGTTCGCAGATGACCCCGGATCGCTGGCAGGCCAGCCTGACTTACATGGATCGACTGGCCGAGGTGCATGCCATCCCGGTGGAACGCTTCGTGGCCGCCGGTGCAGAGCTTCCAAGCGACAATGCAGACCTGATGCTGGCCAATTTCGAACGGTTCGATACGATGGGCAGCGATGCCGGTATTTCCGATCCGTTCCTGGCCTTCATGGGCGGTTGGCTGCGGCGCAAATGTCCGCAGAATAGGGCTGGTTCGGCGTTCCTGACCGGCGATTGCGGGCAGTTCCTTTCCGATGGCCCGCACGTGACCTGTCTGATGGATTTCGAGATCGGCCATATCGGAGACCCGATGCGTGACCTGTCCTGCTATCGCGGGCGTCACCCGATCGAGAACATGGGCGACCTGCCCGCCTTGTTCGAACGCTACGCCAAGGCATCAGGCACCCCGATCGACTGGAACGGCATGGCCTTCCACACTGTCGCCTTCCTGACAGAGGCCTATTTCGGCCCACTGATCGGCTTGCACGACGAAGGGCCGGGCGGGGACTGGGTCGAAAGCTTTGTGCAGGTGGCCATCATCGGTCGCCGCGCGCTGGAGGCTCTGGCCGAACTGGAAGGCATCGCGCTGGACGAGATCGTGCTTCCCGAACCGGAGCAGACGCCTCTTGAAGACTTGGCGTTGGCGCGTCTTTCCGCAGAAATCGCTCGTCTGCCGGAGCATGGTCAGATGCAAGCGTGGCAGCGCAAGGTGCTTGGCTCCCTGCCGCAGATGCTGGCCAATATCGGCCACTTCAGACGCTGGCGCGACGACAGCTATCTGGCCGATGTTGCCAAACTGACCGGGCAAGCATGCAGCGGCGTGGCCGATGCAGACCAGTCGTTGCAGGGCTTTATCGCAAAGGCTGGCCCGCAAGAGGATGCCGCGCTGGTTCGTATCCTGCACCGCAAGCTTTTGCGAGATTGCCTGATTATCGCCGGACCGAACGCCCCGGCCGATCATATCGCCCTCGCAAAGATCGAGCCGGTGTTGCACCTAGCTGGCGAGTCGCAACCGACCTGACACTTGCAAGGACCGCGCGCACAACCGGCGTCAGCATCCTGCTTTTACAACCATTCTCCCATGAACTGTGCGCCATGCTGTGCTGCTTCTTTGGTCCCGTCGCAAAGACATGCTCCGTCGCGTGAAAAGTTTGTCGGCGCGCTATTGAGTTTGATCGCGATCAATTCCGTCTCTCTCGAATCGAAATAGACAGATTGAACATATGTTGTTCGATTAATTCATCCGTGCAAGCGGGATGGAGAGGGATCAAAGTGATGGCAACCCAATTGAAAACTGCGCCTGCGCCGGATTTCGGAGGCTACAATATCGCGGCCGAGAAAGAGATGGTCGGCCGCGCGCGTGAGTTGCAGCCGCTGCTGTTGCAGCACGCATCCTATGGCGATGAGCACGGCGTTCTGCATCCCGACGTGTTCGATGCGCTGACCGATGCCGGTTTCTGGGCCATGGCTGCACCGCGCCGCTGGGGCGGGCTGGGCACGAGCGCGCGGGCGATGTCTTTGGTCGGCTACGAACTGGCCAAGGCAGATCCCTCGGTCGGATGGGTCTACACCGTGCTGCACGGTACCACCTGGGTCGCCAGCCTCGGCCCCGATGCACTGCAGGAAGCCATCTTCGGCTCTGGCACCGGGCACCCGGTGATCTGCGGCATCGCCAACCCTCCCGGCACGATGGAAGAGGTCGATGGCGGGTATGTGGTCAATGGCCGCTGGCCCTATGCCTCCGGTTCGGCGCATGCCGGCTGGGCGCAGCTTGGCGTTGGCTATACCAAGCCCGATGGCAGCCCCGGTGGCGGCTTCGCATATCTGCGGCGCGAGCAATATACCATCGAGAATACCTGGCACATGCTGGGCATGAAAGGCACCGGGTCCAACACTATCGTGGCCAAGGATGCCTTCATCCCGCGCGAACAGTTCTACAACGTGGCAGAGCTGGGCATCGGCGGACACGAGGAGGGCAAGCGCCACGTGGGCGAGCCATCCGACTACTGGCCGTTCATGCCGTTCCTGCGTGCCACGGCCCATGCGGTGGTGGCAGGAGCTGCCGCGGGCATCATGGATCGGGTGATGGAGGCATCGCACAAGCGACCCATCGTCTACACGTCCTACAAGCGCCAATCAGACAGCGTGATGATGCAGGGCGAGTTGGGCAAGGCTGCGGCCAAGATTTCCGCGGCCGAGGCACTGACTTTCAAGAACTGCGACATGATCGACAATGCCGGGCTGGCGCGTGAACACCTGACTCCGCAGCAGCGGGCGCTCAGCAAGGGTGAAGGCTCGCTCGCGGTCTCGCTTCTCAACGAAGCCATCGAGGAGCTGATGTTCCTGGCCGGTTCCAGCGCATTTGCGGATTCCAATCCGATCCAGCGCAACTACCGCGATGCATCCTTCGCCATGCGCCAACTCGCGAACCTGCCTTACGTTGGATACGAAATTCTCGGCAAGTCGCTGCTCGGCATCGAGCCGAACATCTCGCTTCCCGATTTTATCTGACCCCCGATCAAGAACCACAGATCACCAAAGAGGATTTGACCCATGAAGATGGAAGCCCGCGATGCCTATCTGAAGCAGGCCATGTCGCAGTTCATCGATGTCGAGAACCGCGAGGCTTCGGTTGCCGCCCTGCATGACGAACAGCTTTACGAGCTGGAGCTGGAGCATATCTTCGCCATGGCCTGGCTGATGATCGGCCACGACAGCGAAATACCCAACACGGGCGATTATGTCGTGCGCCTGATGGGCGAAGACCAGGTGATTGTGGCGCGCGCCGCCGATGGTCAGGTGCACGTCTCGCTCAATGTCTGCCCGCACCGCGCCATGCACGTCTGCCTGGCCGATTCCGGCAACGCGCGGGTGCACAAGTGCATCTATCACGGCTGGGCCTTCCGCCCCGATGGCAGCTTCATCGGAGCGCCGGTGGAACGCGAACAGATGCACGGCAATATCAAGACCAAGGAGCAACTTGGCCTGAAGAAAGCGCGAGTGCAGGTATACGGCGGACTGATTTTCGCCACCTGGAACCATGACGGCCCCGACCTTGAGGAATGGCTGGGCGACATGAAGTTCTATTTCGATATGCTGTTCGACCGGACCGACAATGGCCTTGAAGTCCTTGGTCCGCCGCAGCGGCTGACGATCGACGCCAACTGGAAGACGGCAGGCGAACAATCGGCCTGCGACGGTTTCCACACCCTGACTCTGCATGGATCGGTGATCGATATCGGCGCGATGGGCGGCGAAAGCGATACGGAGCACGAAAGCGCGCCCGCCATGTACGGCATCAACCTGTCGGGTAATGGCCACTCATTGCGGTGTATCCCTGCCGATACCAGCTGGTCGCTGGCACACGGCAAGGGCGACCTCACCCCGGAGCAGCGGCTGGAGGCGTTCCCCCCGCCGGGCATTACGCCGGAACTGTTGCCCGAGCTGAAGAAGAACATGTCGGCAGAGCAACTGCATGTGCTGGCCAAGGCACCGCCCGTGGTTGGCGGGATGTTCCCCAACATGAACATCCATTTCATCTACAGCCCGCTGCGTGACGGAACGCTGGGCGCGGCACTGGTGCTGCACACGATCATGCCCAAGGGGCCGCACCATTTCGAATGGACGACCTACTACTTTGCCGAGCGCGGCACGCCCGACAAAGTGAAGGAAATGATGCGCGCCGCCGCCACGCACGGCACGGGCACCTCGGGCATTATCGAACAGGATGACAGCGACACCTGGCCGCACATGACGGAATCCGCACGCGGCGTGATCGGGCGTACCGAAACGCTCAAGTACCAGGCCATCCTGGGTGAGAACCGTCCGGCAGACTGGCCAGACAAGGCCAAGGTCTACGAAGGGTTCGGCAAGGACGATGCGCAATGGGAATGGTGGCTGGCCTACCACAAGCTGATGACCGCATCGGCCTGAAGCGCGCCCCACCACCAAACAACGAGAGGAAAGATCCGATGTCCCTGACGGCCAATGGCTTCCAGCTGGCGCGCCGGTCCATCCTGGTCGATCAGGTCGTGCTGGGCATGCCCAACTTCGCGATCTTCCTTTAACTCAGACTGCTGATTGGAAGAGAAGACTCATGTCTCTTGTGATCGATATCGACCGGACCATTCCGGCCCACGTGCCCGAAGACCTTATCACAGACTGGCCCTTCCAGTTTGGCACAACCTACAAGGGCAATCCCTATGTTGACCTGGTCGATGCGCTGCTGCGGGAAACGCCGGAGGTCTTTTATACCCGCGATGCCTATCCCGGCGGACAGCCGGCATGGATCGTGCGGCGCTTCGATTACCTTTCGGCGATCTACAAGGACAATGTGAACTTCCTCAACAAGGGGTTTGCGCCTTTCGCCATGCTCAGCGGAGGCAACTGGAACCTTGTGCCCGCCGAACTCGATCCGCCGCAGCATGGTCGCTATCGGGCGATGATCTTCCCGCTGTTCACGCCCAAGGCGGTGCGTTCGCTGGAAGACAAGGTGGCGAATTATGCGAACCATTACATCGACCGGTTCAAGGATCGCGGCCAGTGCGAATTCATGAGCGAATTTGCCTTCGAATTCCCGATCAAGGTTATCCTCGATCTTATCGGCCTGCCGCAGGAGATGACCGATCAGTTCATGGCCTGGGAGACAGACCTGCTGCACGGCCACGACCTTGAAACGATTGCGGCTGCCACACGGGAGGTGATCAAATATCTGCGCGCCGAGATCGACGACCGGAAGCGCAATCCGCGCGAGGACCTGTTGACCTTCGGCGTCAATGCCGAGGTGGATGGCTGCAAGATGACCGACGACGAGGTTCTAGGCTTTGCCTTCAACCTGTTCATTGGCGGGCTGGATACGGTTTCGAGCAATCTTGGCTTGCAGTTCTGGCACCTGGCGACCCATCCGGATGACCAGGCCAGGCTGCGCGCCGACCCTTCGCTGATCCCCGATGCCATCGAGGAAATGCTGCGCGCCTATGCAGCTGTCAGCACCTTCAGGACGGTTGCGAACCCGGTTGAAGTGAACGGCGTCACGATGATGCCGGGCGACAAGGTGATCATGTCCACCACATTGGCCGGGCGTGACCCAGCCGCATGGGAACACCCGGAAGAAGTGCGGCTGAACCGCAAGCCGCAGCACGTCAGCTTTGCCACCGGCCCGCACCTGTGTCTTGGCCTGCACCTGGCGCGGCGAGAGATGAATTTTGCAATCCAGCGCTTCCTGGCCGAGGTGCCACAGTTCCGGCTGGCGCCGGGGGCGGAAATGGAATTCCACCTCGGTATGATCCAGCCGCTCAGCCTGCCGCTGGTTTGGGATGCCTGACAGCGCCTGAGGTTGCTCCGGGTCTGACCAAAGACAGGCTTCTCCTGCCGTGATCCTGCCAAAACGGTCTGGCCCTGAATCCAGCAATGCGATAACCGCAATGCCGGGGTTCCGGGTTGGGAAACCGCAGCCGCCCTTGCGGCGTGCATGGGCAAGGTTGTCGGAACGGGCGGAGAAACAGAACAATGGCGAGCACGCCGCGCGAAATCATCGATGAAGGCAAGCTGGGCGGATGGCAGATCGCCGCGCTTGGCATGACGATCCTGCTCAATGCGCTGGATGGTTTCGATGTAATGTCGATCAGTTTTGCCGCTCCGGGCATTGCCGAGGAATGGCAGGTTCCGCAGGATGTGCTGGGCTGGGTGCTTTCGATGGAACTGATCGGCATGGCCGTCGGCTCGATCCTGTTGGGCGGCATGGCCGACAGGTTTGGCCGGCGCCCCACCATCCTTGGTTGTCTTTCGGTAATGGGCATCGGCATGCTGATGGTGCCAAGCGCCACGGGAGTTGAACAGCTTTCCGCATGGCGACTGCTGACAGGGCTTGGCATCGGCGGCATGCTGGCCGCGCTGAATGCCACCGTCGCCGAATTCTCGAACGCGCGCTATCGCAGCCTCGTGCTGCCGCTGATGGTGACAGGCTATCCGCTGGGTGCATTCTTCGGCGGGATGATGGCTGCAAGCGTGCTGGATGCGGGCGATTGGCGCGGAGTTTTCTATCTGGGCGCGGGTCTGACCATTGCGGCCATCCCGCTGGCCTACTGGCTAATCCCGGAAACGCCCGACTGGCTGGCCGACCGGCGTCCACCCGGCGCCCTGCAACGGATCAACAAGACTCTACACAGGTTCGGTCTGTCACAGGCCGAAGCCCTGCCTGAAGCGGTTAGCCAAGAGCAGCGAGGATCGCTTTGCGATATCTTCAAGCCGCCGCTTCTTTCGCGCACGGTGCTTCTGACGATCGCCTACCTCACGCACGTCACGGCTTACTACTACTTCGTGAAATGGATACCCAAGCTTGTGGTCGACATGGGGTTTGACCCTGCCGCAGGCGGTGATGTGCTGACCAAGGCGATGCTGGGCGGCGCGATAGGCGGCGGATTGCTGGGTGTGATTGCGCTGAAGATCGGGATCAAGAAGGCCACGGTCATCGCGCTTGCCGGTGCCTTCGTTATGCTCAACGTGTTTGGGCGCGCTCCCGAGGATGTGGCCATGCTCGGCTGGATCGCCGGGGTTACGGCCTTCTTCTCCAATGCGGCGGCGGTCGGGTTCTATGCCTTGCTGGCCATGGCATTTCCGCCGCATGTGCGCGCCACCGGCACGGGGTTCGGCATCGGCTTTGGCCGGGCAGGGGCAGCCATGGGGCCTGCGCTGGCTGGAATCCTGTTCGCTCGCGGCCTTGATGTGGCCACGGTTTCGCTGATCATCTCGATCGGCTCCGCGATCTCGATCATTGCCATCCTGCTGGTGCGGATAACGGGCAGCGCGCGAGCCACCTGATGGGCATCTTCACGCACAATTGCGTCGGCACCAATGATGTCGAGAGATCGGGTGAGTTTTACGATGCCTGCCTCGCGCCGCTCGGCATCAGGCGGCTGGGGGACTTCCTCGATCAAGGACTGGCCTATGGCGATCGGGCGGCGGAATTCCTGGTCCTGCGACCGATAGACGGCGAAGGTGCCTTGCCCGGAAATGGTGTGACGATCGGCTTCAAGGCGCCTGACAGGCAAGCTGTCTCCGCCTTCCATGCTGCCGGATCCTCGCACCGGGCAGGGTTCCGGCGCGGCGCCGCATACAGTCTTGAGTGATACCCAGCCGCGCTCCATGACAGTGCAGGAAATCAGAGCTCTCGCCGAAGCGCACATCGTTGCGGCTCAGCACGCAGAAGAAGCCGGAGCGGACGGGTTCGAATTTCCTATTGGTGGCGGTGCCGGGATGCAGAGCTTTACGTCGCCGCTCTATAATAAGCGCAGCGACGAATACGGCGGCAGCCTCGAAAACCGGATGCGCGTGGTTATGGAGATCGTCGATGGCATCCGCGCCCGCTGCAGGCCTGATTTCGTAATCGGTATCGCGGTGAATGCGGACGACACGACTCTGGGCGGCGATGGCTTGAGCGAAGGCCTTGCGATCTGCAAATTGCTGTCGGACAGTGGCAAGGTTGACTGGCTGCGCATCACCGCCCGTGGCCAGAAGCCGCAGATGACGCATTATCATTACCCGTCCTCCTACCTCGGTGAGCAGGGCACCCACGTCTATGCAGCCGCGAAGGTGAAGGAAGTGGTGAATATCCCCGTAGTAAGCGGTGGGCGCATCCTCGATGCCGCTTACGGCGACCAGTTGATCGAGGAAGGCAAGCTCGACATGGTTTTCGTGGCGCGTTCGGTGATCGCCGATGCGGAATGGGCGAACAAGTCGCGGACCGGGCAGAGGGATGAAATCCGCGCCTGCATCGGCGATCTGGAAGGATGCTTCCTGCGGTCTTGCATTGGCCATCCGGTGGGCTGCACAGTCAACCCCGAAGTTGGCAGTGAGCACCTGCCGCAGCCGGTCGCCGTGGCAGAGCCGAAGCGCGTGGTTATCGCGGGCGGCGGCCCGGCAGGCTTGCAGGCCGCCTACGATGCGGCGCGGCGCGGCCACCATGTCACGCTGCTGGAAAAGTCAGACAGGCTTGGCGGCCACGTTACCTTGCAGGCACTGCTGCCTGGTCTGGAAGATCGCAGCGACATCATCCGCTGGCTCACCCTGCAAATCGGGAAGCTGGGCGTTGATGTGCGGCTCAATACGCAGGCGACGCCGGAACTTGTGGCAGAATTGGGCGCGCAAGCGGTAATCGTGGCGACCGGTGCCCGCTATACTGCCAGCGGGGTCAGCAAGAACCAGCTGGAAGGTGTCGCCGGAGCAGAGCTGGAACATGTGCTGACGCCGGAAGACGTGCTGCTCGATAACGTGCGAACGGGCCAGCGCGTAGTCGTGTATGACAACACCGCCTACGAAGTGGGCCCCGGCATTGCAGAGCTGCTGGCCGATCAGGGCAAGGAGGTTTTCCTCGTTACCATCGATAGCGGCATCGCCATGTCGGTTAGTGAGCTGGGCCTCCACAAGGTGCTGGCGAAGCGCGTGCTGCCCAAGGTATCGTTCCATCCGCTAACCCGGATCGACCGGATCGATCCCGCCAACGTCAAGGTGGTGCACACCGCCACGGGCGAGGAAACGTTCCTGGAAGCTATCGATAATACGATCATGATTACCTCGAAGCCCCCGGAAGAGGCTCTCTTCCACGCCTTGCAGGGCAGCGGGCTGGAGGTGCAGATCATCGGTGACGCCCGCGAAGCGCGGTGGAGCGTGTTTGCCACCGACGAGGCGATCAAGGACGGGCGCAGAGCGGCGATGGCGCTCTGATACAGCAAATAATGCTAACAAAGTTGAGGGCCGGACCGCTGTTGTCCGGCCCTCTCTTTTTGGGCCAGCCATCTGCACCGGGCCGGCGCGCGGCCAAAGGACAAGCGGTAAACCTCTCGGCATAAGCAAGGCGCTTGGATCAGTTTGTCGCAACGACCTCTAGCAGATGGAAAAGGCCGGGCATTGCTGCCCGGCCTTCCTCGTTTCATTTGGCTAAATCGCTCGGCGATTAAAAGCGATATCGGGCTTCGACACCCCAGGTCCGCGGCGGTCCGATGTAGAGAGAATTGAACGGCTGGTTGGGAAGCAGGACGGAAACACCCGATTGATAGGTCGCATTGAAAACATTCTTTACGTAGAAACCGAGGTCGAGACCGGTTCCACCAATGGCGTTCCAATCGATCCGCGCATTGGCGAGTTCATATCCTTTGAGCTGGAACCCCTGTTGGCCACCATAATCGTCGGTCACGTACAAGTCGCCATTCAGAACCACATCGCCGTCCAGCGGGCGAACCGGCAGAGTCCAGGAGAAGCTGGCCGTTCCGGAATACCTTGGCGTAAGGCGGTTCACGCTATCTTCGGTGAACGATCCGAAGCCCGGCAGAACGCTGGTGTCGATAGGCAACAATTCAGCGACGTCGGTTTCGGTGTATGCACCATTGAGCGAAAGCGTCAGGTTCCGGGTCGGCGAGATGCTGAAATCGACTTCGACACCGTAAATGTTCAAATCTGCAGCATTTGCAATGAACGCCGCAGCTGATCTGTCAGGCGCAAAGTTCAAAGCGGGGATGCTGCTGTTCGAAATGAACTGGATGGCGTTGTCGTACCAAGAATAAAAGAGCGCCACGTTGAATCGACCGCGTACGTTCCCTGACTCGAACACCAGCTTTTCGCCGATCTCGATATCGGTTACGCGTTCCTGGTCAACCGTCTGAAATCCGCGAAGGTCGGCGCACTGGAAGCCACCGCAAGCTGTCGGATCGCCAGTTGCCTGCGGAGATTCGTATGTCGGGTAGTTCAGGATACTTGGCCGATAACCGCGCCGACTGGTCACATAGACCAGGAGATCGGGATTGACCTGATAATCAAGGCCGATTGTCCAGGCTAGCGCGGAGTCCTTTGTGCTGCCGACACTCTTTGCATCGACATTGGCCGTGGGGAGCATGTTGGATGCTTCAACGTCGGCGAGACATCCATCGTAATCCAGAGGCCCGGCGGGGCTGGCAGGTAGATAGCAGAATTCCTGCTTGTCCCACCCGTAGCGTGCGCCCAGCGTGAAGGTAAGCGCTTCGGTCAAATCGATACTTGCCTGGCCGAATACGGAAATATTCCGGTTCTTGACGTGCTCGGTGGTGTAATTGTTCAAGCCGAACGGCGAGAACTGGGTAAACGCACTGCCAGACTCACCTGAAGGGCCGTCTTCGCTGTAATAAAGCCCGACAATGGCGTTGAGGCCGTCCGATTCCCAGAGCATCTGGGTTTCGATGTCAAGATAATCCCGCCGGTACTGCTGCGCGGCATAATAGACGATAAGCGGCTGCGTAATCAGGTCATTCGGAGAAGGCCGGGGATCGAGATCGACACCGCCGTTGTCCAACAGTGGAAGGCCTGACGTGTTGATCAGCTGTTCGTTGGTCGTGGCCCTGTAACCAAAGATATTCCGAAAAGTGAGATTGTCGGTCAACTCGTATTCGAACCTGTTGACCACCCCGATTGTCTCACGATACGCACGACCGCCATTGATGCCTCCATCGAAGGCTCCGCGGGGGTTTGCTTCGGAAACGCCTTGTGCCGTCACGCCGTTGGCGAGGAACTGGTTGAAACCAGCCGGCCCGCCAAAGAGCGGCGTGAAATTTGCTACGGCGGAGGGGCTGAACCCCAGAATTGCAAAGCCTGGCCCTTGGCCGAAGGCATAGAGAGATGACGCAAGTTCATCTGCTTCGAAATATTCGAAAATTGTCGTGTTAGTTAAGCGGCTGCCCGGAGTGAGTGACAGCGTAATGCGGGCGGAGTTCTGGTCGATATCATCAAAACCAGGATATTCAGCTCGGACTCCATCAACATTCGCGAACCCTGGGTAAGCGCCTGCGTCGGCCAGCAGATTATCAATTGCCGGCGTGCGCGGGTCCTGCCGACGAATCTGCCCTGCGACTCGTAACGCGACTGTGTCATCGACCAGAGGGATATTCAGCGCGCCCTCGAGGGCGAGATAGTCGTAACGGCCATACGTGGCTTGTACATATCCTTCGAAATTATCGACTGCGGGCGCCGTGTTGATAAGGATAGCGCCGCCGAGCGTCGTCTTGCCGAAAAGTGTTCCCTGCGGCCCCTTGAGGACTTGAATATCGGAGAGGTCGAAAGTTGGAATGCTGGAACCCAGGCTGGGTATGGCGACATTGTTAACATAGGTTACGACGCCGGGTGTCGCCAATCCAACGGGCAGCTGACCCAATCCGCGCAAACTAACATTGATCGTGTTCTTACCGCCCTCGGAATTGAAGTTTAGCCCGGGCGCGATAACTCGAACGTCTGAAAGCTCCTGCACTGTGCTGCGATCAAGCGCCTCAGAGGAGAAGGCAGCTACCGACAAAGGGACGTCTTGCAGGTCTTCATCCGTTCGGCGGGCGGTGACGACAATAGTATTATCGCTTTGCTGTGCTTGCGCCTGCACATCCGATTCGGCGCCCTCTTGCTGGGCGTAAGCGGGGCTGGCTGTCATTGCCAACAACGCAGCCGAAGCAGAAAGCCCGGCCTTAATCCGAAGTAAGTTCATATCCTCATCCCTTCCCATTTTAGGCCAGTAGTATGGCCTAATCCTGTCCCGCCTGAATTATCCCGGTCCGCGAGCGGTAAATGATCGCTTTGTCAGGTGACTGTTCCTATCGGAAGGTAGGGGGTACGATTGGGTCTCAACTTAGGGTTCCCATCTGTAGCAATTTAGTCACAGGGCGATTTTGGGCGTTCAAACAGTTGCCATTGCAACCCATGGCTTTCCGAGAAAGAGAACGAAAAATGTCGAATGGACCGCTTGCTGGTATCCGAATAGTCGAAATGGATGCGATCGGGCCAGTGCCCTTGTGCGGAATGATACTGTCAGGTCTGGGAGCGGAGATTGTTCGCATCACGCGGCCGGGCGGGCATTCGGCATGGGGCGATATCGGTGATGCTGTTGTCCTGCGCGGCCGGACCCAGGTGGAAATCGATCTCAAATCCGATAACGGCAAGCAATGGGTGCTTGATCTGGTGGCGCTTGCTGACGGCCTTATAGAAGGTGCGCGTCCCGGGGTGATGGAACGGCTGGGGCTGGGGCCGGAACAATGCTTTGACCGCAACCCTGCGTTTGTTTTTGGCCGGATGACCGGATGGGGGCAGGAAGGCAGCCTCAGCAAGGTGGCCGGGCACGACATCAATTATATCGCCATGACGGGCGCCTTGCACGCCATCGGCAAGCGCGGCGAACCGCCCACCGTTCCGCTCAATCTGGTGGGAGACTATGCCGGTGGCACTATGTTTCTGGCGCTGGGCATGGTCTCGGCTATTCTTTCAGCGCGGGGCACCGGCAAGGGGCAGGTGGTCGATGCCGCCATGGTCGATGGCGTCGCGAACCTGCTTGGCCTTTATCATGCCTTCGTTGCCAATGGCATGTGGGAGGACCAGCCCGAATCGAACCTGTTCGACGGCGCGGCACCGTTTTATCGCTGCTATCTTTGCAGTTGCGGTGGCTCGGTTGCGGTCGGCGCGCTGGAGCCGCAATTCTTCGCCTTGCTGCTTGATGGGCTGCAAGTGCCGCAGGATCGCTATCGGCAGCATGAGCGTGACCAGTGGCCTGCCATGCAGGCTGAATTTGAGCGGATTTTCGCGTCGCAATCACGTGATGAGTGGGAAAAACAATTCGCCGGGACCGACGCTTGCGTTTCGCCCGTCTTGTCGCTGGCCGAGGCAACGCGCCACCCCGTGAATGACGAGCGTGGTGTGTTTCTGCAGCATAACGGCGTGATGCAGGCCGCGCCGGCTCCGCGCTTTTCGGTCACGCCGGGAAAGGTGAGCGAGGGCAAAGTCACTGTGGTGGATGATGTGCTGAAGGCCTGGGCTAGATCCTGATCACCCGCTTGCCGGTATTCTCGCCGCGATAGACTCCGGCGAGCGCATCCGGGCAGGCCTCCAGCCCGTCGAGGACTTCTTCGGAATAGCGAAGCTTTCCATCGTGCACCCACTGCGCCAGGCTTTCGACCGCTTCTTCCCATCTGTCCATATGGTCGAAGACAACAAAGCCCTGCATGCGCGCGCGCTTCACCAGCAGGTGACGTTCCACCCGGGGGCCGATTGGCCACGGGGACCAGCGGTCGATAGCCGCTGTGCCGCAGTTCACAACTCTTGCCCCCAGCGCCAGTTGGGGTAGCACCGCATCGCTTACCGGGCCGGACGTGTTGTCGAAGTAGATATCCACGCCATCGGGACATGCTTCGGCAATCGCCGCATCCAGCGTTCCGGCTTTGTAATCAATGGCCGCATCGTAGCCGAATTCCTTCAGGCATTGCTGCACCTTGTTGGCACCTCCGGCAATGCCCACCGTGCGGCAACCCAGCAAACGGCCGATCTGCCCCACGGCAGAGCCGACAGAGCCAGCCGCCGTCGAGACGACCAGCGTATCGCCGGGTTTCGGCTCTCCAACCAGCGTGAGGGCAAGTAAGGCGGTCACACCGTTGATTCCCAGGACACCCAGCGCCAAAGAGGCGGGCAGGTCGGTCTGCGTTACTTCGCGCACAATTGCGTCCGGCTTTAGCGTTGCGAATTGCTGCCAGCCGAACCAGCCAAGCACGATCTGGCCTGCGTGCCAGTCCGGGCTGCGGCTTTCGACGATCTTACCAACCGCTAGTGATCGCATCACGCCGCCGATGGGAACCGGGTCCGAATAATTTCCGCTATCGGCAATCCAGCCCCGCATGGCCGGATCGACCGAAAGAAGCTGATTGGCCACGCACACCTCGCCATCTTGCAACGGAGGCAGGGCGGCCTCCTCGATCGCGAAATCGTTGGCTTGCGCAATGCCCACGGGGCGCGAGACAAGGATGACCCTTTTGTTCAGGGCGGGCTTTGGCTGTGTCATGGCTTGCCAAAAGACAGGGTCCTGACGGCGGACCTCCTATCGCAGGGTAGGTGTTGAGGGCGCCACTCGTCTGGATGGCAAATTCAAAAGGGCGGACATCGGTCCGTTCAGCGTCGACCTTGGGAGAATCACTCCAATGCGTGAAGTGTTTATCTACGACCATGTCCGGACGCCGCGTGGCCGCGGGCGGCCGGATGGTTCCTTGCATGAAATTCCCGCGATTGAGCTTGTCACCCAGTTGCTCGAATCGATCCGTGATCGCAACGGCCTGGACACGGCGCTGCTGGATGACGTGGTAATCGGTTGTGCGCAGCCCGTTGGCGAACAGGGCGGCGTGCTGGCGCGCGGCGCGGTGATCAACGCGAAGTACGCCCAATCCGTTGCGGCCCAGCAATTGCACCGCTTCTGTGCGTCGGGCCTGGAAGCGGTCAACAACGTGGCCGCGCAGATCGGCACCGGGATGGCCAGCGCGGGCATCGGCGGCGGCGTGGAAAGCATGAGCCGGGTCCTGATGGGCTACGACAGCGGAGCCTGGGTGGCAGACCCGGCCGTGGCGTTGGAAAACTACTACACCCCGCAGGGCATTGGTGCCGATATCATCGCCACGCTGGAGGGTTATTCGCGCGAGGATGTTGATCGCTATGCGGTGGAAAGCCAGCGCCGTGCGGCGGCATCATGGGATGCAGGCGCTTTCGAACGTTCCATCGTTCCTGTGAAGGACGTAATGGGCGAGGTTATCCTGGATCACGACGAATATCGTCGTCCGGCGACGACGCTCGAATCGCTTTCCGGTCTGCGCGCGGCCTTTCCCGGCTTTGCCGACATGGGTTTCTCGCGCGTGGTGAAGGAACGCTATCCGCAGATCGAAGAGATCAACCACGTCCATACCGGCGGCAATTCCAGCGGGATTGTGGATGGATCGGGCATCGTGATGCTCGGCGATGCCGAGTTCGGCAAGGCAGCCGGACTGAAGCCGCGCGCGCGCATCAAAGGCTGGGCTTCGATCGGATCGGAGCCCACGATCATGCTGACCGCGCCTGCCGCGGTGGCGCGCAAGGCGCTGAAGAATGTCGGCATGTCGAAGGATGATATCGACCTTTACGAACTGAACGAGGCCTTCGCCAGCGTGGTGCTGCGGTTCATGGATCACATGGATGTGGGCCATGACAAGACCAATGTGGCCGGCGGCGCGATTGCGCTGGGCCATCCGCTGGGGGCCACAGGCGCCATGATCCTGGGCACCGTGCTGGACGAGCTGGAACGCCGCGATCTCAACACCGCCATGACCTTGCTGTGCGCCGGTAACGGCCTCGGCACCGCAACCATCATCGAACGGGTCTGACCCGATGAGCGAAAGCGCAAAGAGCGAAACAATGCGACACATCAAGCTAGAAAAGGGCGCTGATGGCGTCGCCATTCTCACCCTCGACAATGCCGATGAGAGCATGAATGTCGTTTCCGCAGAATGGCTGGACGACATGAATGCGGCCATCGCCGATTTGCGGGATGACGAATCCGTAAGCGGCGTGATCATCGCTTCGGGCAAGAAGGCCTTCATGGCTGGCGCCGATCTCAAGCTGATGGTCGAAGGGTACGAGACCCTGTCGCGCCAGGATGCCTATGGGTTCAGCCAGAAGGCCACGGCCATGCACCGTGCGCTGGAAACGATGGGCAAGCCAGTGGCCTGCGCCATGAACGGGCTGGCGCTGGGCGGCGGATTCGAGCTGGCACTGGCTTGCCATTACCGCGTTCTGGCAGACGATCCGCGCGCGGTTGTGGGCTTGCCGGAAGTAAACCTTGGCTTGCTGCCGGGATCTGGCGGAACGCAGCGCCTGCCGCGTCTGGTCGGGCGCAAGAAAGGCCTCGACCTGCTGCTGTCCGGTCGTTCCGTTGCCCCGAAGGAGGCGCTGGACCTTGGCATTGTGGACGAAATCGCCGAAGTCGATCAGCTGGTGGAACGGGCGCGGCAGTGGCTGGCGACCAATCCGGCAGCCGAACGGATCTGGGACGTTAAGGGCTATGCCATTCCCGAAATGCGCGGCATGATCGTGCCCGAAATCGCCATGGATTATTCGATCAACGTGGCCAAGGTGGCGGGTAAGCATGGATACAATTATCCTGCCCCGGCGGCGATCCTTTCCTGCGTGTTCGAAGGGCTGCAACTGCCGATGGACAAGGCGCTTTCGGTGGAGAGCAAGTACTTCGCCAAGCTGCTGACCGATCCTGTGGCCCGCAACATCATTCGCACCACTTTCATTTCCAAGCAGGCGGCGGAGAAGGGCGCGCGCCGTCCTGCCGGTATCACCAAGTCCGAAGTGAAGAAGCTGGGCGTGCTGGGGGCAGGGATGATGGGTGCAGGCATTGCGCTGGTCGCTGCCAAGGCCGGTATCGACGTGGTGCTGATAGACCGCGACACGGCCACGGCAGGAAAAGGCAAGTGCTACAGCGAAAAGGTGTTCGGCAAAGAGGTACAGCGCGGCAAGATGACGCAGGACAAGGCCGATGCCACGCTTGCCCGCATCACCCCAACCGACGATTTCGCGCTGCTGGACGGTTGCGACCTGGTGGTGGAAGCCGTGTTCGAGGACATGGGTATCAAGGCCGAAACCACGCAGAAGGCAGAAGCCGTGCTGCCCGAAAGCGCCACTTTCGCCACCAACACATCCACCCTGCCGATTTCGGAACTGGCCAAGGCATCCAAACGGCCCGAACAATATATCGGTCTGCACTTCTTCTCACCGGTGGACCGGATGGGACTGGTGGAAGTCATCATGGGTGCGCAGACCTCTGACAAGACGCTGGCCAAGTCGCTCGATTTCATCGCCCAGATCCGCAAGACGCCGATTGTGGTGAACGATGCGCAAGGCTTCTACACCAGCCGCGTGTTCCGCATGTTCATCTTTGAAGGCGCGGCCATGCTGGAAGATGGCGTGGAACCGGCACGCATCGAGAATGCAGCCAAGGCCGCCGGCTTCCCGATCGGTCCGCTGGCCCTGCTGGATGAGGTGACCATCGATCTGCCGGCAAAGATCCTGAAGGATGCCGAAGGCAAGCAAGGTAATCTTTACACCATCGAGCGCGGCGGCAAGGTGCTGGACCGCATGCTGGAGCTTGGCCGCGGTAGCCGAAAGGCAGGCGGTGGCTTCTACGAATACGCAGAAGACGGCAGCAAGCGGTTGTGGACGGGTCTGGCGGAAGAATTTCCGACCTCGGAAGAGCAACCCGATCAGGACGAGCTGAAGAAGCGTTTCCTCTATGCGCAGGCGAACGAAACCGCCCAGTGCCTGGAAGAAGGGGTGCTGGAAACCGCGCAGGATGCCGATCTTGGTGCCATTCTGGGCTGGGGTTTCCCCGTCTGGACCGGCGGCACCTTGAGCTACATCGATACAGTGGGTATCGCGGAATTCGTGAGCGAGGCAAGCAGGCTTGCCGAAAGCTATGGCTCGCGCTTTGCCCCTTCGTCCTGGTTGCAGCAACGCGCAGCTGCCGAGACAACGTTCTATCCCCCGATCAAGGCAGGCTAAGTGGCTATGCAGCGCACAATTTTTGAACCCGAACACGAACAGTTTCGCGACAGCGTTCGCAAGTTCATGCAGGCTGAGGTTGGCCCTCATGCCGATCGCTGGCGCGAAGCCGGGATGGTCGACCGCGAGGTTTATCTGAAGGCTGGTGGACAGGGTTTGCTGTGCGTCTTCGCTGAGGAGAAGTATGGAGGTGCGGCTATCGATGATCTGCGCTTCGATCAGATCATCGTCGAAGAAAACATGCGTTACGGCGATATCGGTTTTTACATCAACCTGCACAATGATCTGGTCGCGCCCTACATCCACAAGCTCTGCAATCAGGAGCAGAAGGACCGGTTCATGCCGGGCATTGTCTCGGGCGAGACGATTCTGGCCGTGGCGATGACCGAACCTTCGACCGGCAGCGATCTCGCGGGCATGAAGACCCGCGCGGTGGAGAATGGCGATCACTGGGTGCTCAACGGCGCCAAGACCTATATCTCCAACGGTATCCTGGGCGACCTGATCGTGGTTGCCGCGCGCACCGATCCGGATCGCCCGCACGGCATCAGCCTGTTCCTTGTGGAACGCGGGATGGAAGGCTTCGAACGCGGCCGCAAGCTGGAGAAGATGGGCCTCAAGTCGCAGGACACGGCGGAACTGTTCTTCAACGATGTGAAGGTGCCGCAGAAAAACCTGATTGGCGAAGCCGGCCAGGGCTTCAAGTATCTTGCCCAGATGCTGGCGCAGGAGCGACTGATTGCCGCCATTGGCTTCATGGCCACGGCCCAGACGGCCTTCGACCTCACGCTTGAATACGTGAAGGAACGCCGCGCTTTCGGAAAACCCATCGGCGCGTTCCAGAACACCCGGTTCAAGATGGCGCAGATGCGCGCTGAGCTGGATATGGCGCAGACCTATGTCGACCAGTGCGTGCTGCTGCTGAACGACAAGACGCTGACGGCAGAGGATGCCTCGGCTGCCAAACTTCTGACGAGCGAGCTGGAAGGCCGCGTGATGGATGAATGTGTGCAGTTGCACGGCGGTGCGGGCTATATGGAAGAATACCGGATCAGCCGCATGTTTACCGATGCGCGTATCAGCCGTATCTTTGCCGGTACCAGCGAAATCATGTTGGAAATCATCGGTCGCGGGCTTGGCCTCGACGAACGGAAAATGAACTGAAAAGCGTTTGGGTGTGGGCGAGAGGAACCAATCGTTTCATCGCCCCGCGGCCAGGCCAATAAGGCGCTGCAGCGGGAGGCGGCACGATGATTTCTAGCGTCAGTGAAATTGTGGAGGAAGCCCGCAACGGGCGGATGTTCATCCTCGTGGACGACGAAGATCGCGAGAATGAGGGTGATCTCATCATTCCCGCACAGATGGCCACTCCTGCAGCTATCAACTTCATGGCAACGCACGGTCGCGGTTTGATCTGCCTCGCACTGGCCAGGCAGCGGGTCGAGCAACTGGGCATCGACCTGATGAGCAGCCAGAACCGGACGCGACACGAAACGGCTTTCACCATTTCCATCGAAGCGCGCGATGGCGTGACCACCGGCATTTCGGCTGCCGACCGCGCCCGCACTATTGCTGTGGCGATTGATGGCGGCAAAGGCGCGGACGACATTGTTACCCCGGGGCACGTCTTCCCGCTGGTCGCTCGCGATGGGGGTGTGCTGGTACGAGCCGGACATACGGAGGCTTCGGTCGACATTTCCCGGCTCGCCGGCTTGAACGCCTCTGCAGTGATCTGCGAGATCATGAACGAAGATGGCACGATGAGCCGGATGGACGACCTGATCAGCTTTGCCCGCAAGCATGATCTGAAGGTCGGCACGATACGCGACCTTATCGCCTATCGCCGCGAGCACGACCACCTGATCGAGCGGCGATCCGAGCGGCAGTTTTCCAGCCGCTGGGGCGACGATTGGCGTGCCATCTGCTTTTACAACAAGGCAATCAGGGAAGAAACGCTGGCGCTGGTGAAGGGGGAGATCGATCCCGCCAAACCGACGCTGGTGCGCATGCAACTGCTGTCGATCTTTCCCGATGTGTTTGCCGAGATCGGGGAGCGTGAATCGCTGGTGCAGCGGTCCATGGAGACCATCGCGAGAGAAGGCAGCGGTGTGCTGGTGCTGATCAACCGCCCGGTGCCCGATTTCGTCAGCCGCGCCATGCGCATTGCCGGGGCCGAGAAGGCCGAACGCCCGGCATCGGGGGAGAGCCCGGAGCAGCGCGATTATGGCAACGGCGCCCAGATCCTTGCTGAACTTGGTGTAAGGGACATGGTGCTGCTGACCAACAACAGCCGCTCGCTGGTGGCGCTTGAAGGCTATGGTTTGTCGATCATGGGCGAACGCCCTATCGAGATGGGCTGAAGGTTCGTCTGGCCTCGCCGCCACGGCTGGAGAGGGAGTGTCGGTTATGCCTTGTTACGAGTTCCAAGGTCTCAGGCCAGTGGTTGATCCCGGCAGCTTCGTTCACCCGCAAGCTTCGCTGATTGGCGACGTTATCGTCAGTTCGGGTTGCTACATCGGCCCGGGCGCCAGCCTGCGGGCTGATTTCGGCAGGATCATTGTCGAAAGCGACTGCAGCGTGCAGGATTGTGCCACTATCCATGTTTCCACCCAGCGTGACACTATAATCCGGCGCGGTGCCACGATCGCTCATGGCGCGGTTATCCATGGCTGCGAGATCGGTGAGAATTGCCTGATAGGCATCAATTCGGTGGTCCTGGATGCGGCAGTGCTTGGCCGGGAATGTCTGGTAGGTGCGCTATCGCTGGTGCCACATGGAATGGAAGTCCCGGAGCGAAGCCTGCTGATCGGCACTCCTGCACGAATCTTGCGCGCCTTGTCAGCCGATGAGGTGACCTGGCGCAACGATGGTGACGGGGATTATCAGCATCTGACGCGCGAAACGCTTGCCAGCTTGCGCGAGACCGAACCGCTTGCCGAGCCGGAACCATACCGCAAGCGCATCACACTTACCGCCAACCCTGTGCGGCCATGCGGCGGTTCCGCCGCCTAGGTTTCGTGGACAAAGCTTGACTGGGGACTCGGACCTTGATTCAAGGCTGGCTTTTGGAGGCAGCCTTGGGCGAGCGGATTGGCGTGACAGACGAAGAGTGGGAAGTGATCGGGCCGCTGTTGC
>JAEXAY010000020.1 GCA_023457895.1 Pseudomonadota bacterium | reverse complement strand
GGGCTGACCGGCGCGATCTATGGCTGGACGGCCACGCTGATGAGCCTGGTGTTCGCCCTGCTGGCCTTCCGGGTCGGGATCGGCAAGGCAACGGACCCCGCTGAAATGCGAGCCGAAAAGCGGTTGTTCGCTTTTTCCGTCCTCTATCTTTTCGTGCTGTTCGGCGCGGTCATTGTCGACCGCTGGCTGCTCGCACCCGGAGTCGTCTATGTCTGATCTCGAACCGCCCTTTGACGAGAAGGAATATCGCCGCCGTCAGAAGAGCCGCGCGCTGGTGATGGCCGTCATCCTGGGCGCCTTGGCACTGCTCTTCTTCTTCATCACCATGGAAAAGATCAGGAGCGGCATGGCATGATCGCGCAACTCGACAGCAAGCAGCGCACGGGGTTGATCGCCGCATTGATGGCGGTCGCGATGGTCGGTGTCGGCTATGCGTCGGTCCCGCTTTATCGGCTCTTCTGCCAGGTCACCGGCTTTGGCGGAACCACGCAGCGCATCGACGAAACGGCGGCCGCGACCATGAAGCCGGTTGCGGGCAAGACCATGTCGATCCGCTTTGATTCCAATGTGTCGCCGGAGCTGCCGTGGCAGTTCCGCCCGGAAAGGCCGACCGAAACCGTCACCATTGGCGCGCGCGATATGGCGATTTTCCTCGCCAAGAATGTGTCTGACCGGCCGATCACCGGCATGGCGACCTATAATGTGACGCCGACACAGGCCGGGCAATATTTCAGCAAGATCCAGTGTTTCTGTTTCAACGAGCAAAGGCTCGAGCCGGGGCAGGAAATCCGGATGCCGGTATTATTCTACGTCGACCCGAAAATATTGGACGATCCCGACACGAAGGATATAGAAGAGATCACGCTGAGCTATACTTTCTATCCGAGCGCCAACGATCCCGGTGCAGCCGCGGCTGCAAAATAGTGGACGAAGGCCGGACGGGTCAGTAAGGGCAAGGCAAATCTAGAGGATTCATCCGGGCGAAAAAGGGGGACAGGGAACCCCGGACGACGCCCAAGGACATGGGGAAGAGCAACATGGCTGGTGCCAAGAACCACGATTATCATATTCTCCCGCCCAGCCCGTGGCCGTTCGCGGCCTCCATGGCGCTGCTGGTGCTTGCCGTTGGCGGCATCATGTGGATGCACGACGCGGCGATGGGCCCGTGGGTCTTCTTCCTCGGGCTCGCCGGTGTGATCGCCGTTGCCTATATGTGGTGGGCGGACGTGGTCAAGGAAGCCCATGCGGGAGACCACACGCCGGTGGTATCGCTCCACCTGCGCTATGGCATGATCCTGTTCATCGCGTCCGAAGTCATGTTCTTCGTCGGCTGGTTCTGGGCGTGGTTCGACTTTTCGCTGTTCCCGTCGCCGATCGAGATCGCCGACGGCGCTGCCACCAACATGATCGGCCAGGAAGCGGCGGCCTCGCTGCTGCAATGGCCGCCCAAGGGCATCACCGTGATCAACCCGTGGAGCCTGCCGCTCCTCAACACGCTGATCCTGCTGTGCTCGGGCACCACGCTGACCTGGGCGCATCATGCCCTGCTCCAGAATGACCGCGAGGGCCTGAAGCGCGGCCTGTGGCTGACCATTATCCTCGGCGTCATCTTCTCGGCGATCCAGGCCTATGAATATGCCCATGCGCCGTTCAACTTCACCGGCACCAACTATGGTTCGGCTTTCATGATGGCGACCGGTTTCCACGGTTTCCACGTTCTCATCGGGACGATCTTCCTGATCGTCTGCCTCGTGCGCACCTATAAGGGCCACTTCACCCCGAAGCAGCATTTCGGCTTCGAGGCGGCGGCCTGGTACTGGCACTTCGTCGACGTGGTGTGGCTGTTCCTCTTCATCGTCGTCTATGTCTGGGGCGGCTGGGGTGCGCCGACGCACGGATAATGCCGCAGCCTGACGGACAATTCGAACAGCAAGGGCAGCCTCCTCTCCTGGAGGCTGCCCTTCGCGGTTTGTGCCCCCGGTGCGGCGCGCAGACGCTGTTTACCGGCCCGACGCGCTTCGCCAGGGCCTGCCGCGCCTGCGGGCTCGATTTCGAACAATATAATGTCGGCGATGGCCCGGCCGCCTTTCTGACGCTGATCGTCGGCGGGCTGGTGACCGCGCTTGCCCTGACGCTCGAGGTGCTGGTCTATCCGCCCTTCTGGGTCCATATGCTGCTGTGGATCCCGCTGACGACCATATTGGTGATCGGGACGCTGCGGATCGCCAAGGCGATGCTGCTCATCCAGGAGCATCGCAAGCAGGCCGCGGAAGGCCGGATCGACCGCTCGCCGCCGCCCGCGCAGCCCTGATGTTCCATTGCTGATGCCCCGTTACTGATGCCTCGCCGCTGGCCCTTTCTGCCGACGCTGATCGTCGCGCTGGCGATCGCCACCATGATCGGGCTCGGCATCTGGCAGTTGCAGCGCGCGCAGTGGAAGGAAGGGCTGCTGCGCGATTATGCCGCGGCCGCGCATCAGGGCGCGGTCGATTTCCCGCTCGAACGCAGCAAGGCCGCGGAACGCTATTTCTTCCGCAAGACCGAAATACGCTGCTACCGTCCCCATGACGCGCTGACCGTAGCGGGACGCAATGCCGCGCGCGAATCCGGGATCGCGCATGTCGTCACCTGCAACAGCTTTTCGCCCGGTACGACGATGAACCCGCATGATTACCGCCTGACCTATCGCGCGGTGCTCGGCTGGTCGGAAGACATAGCCGCCGCGCCGTGGCCGGGCGGGATGCTCAGCGGTACCATCATGCCCGACACCGTGACCGGCCTGCGCATCGTTGCCGATCCGCCGGTTGCGGGTCTCAAGGCCAATGAAGCGCCCAACCTCGACGATGTGCCGAACAACCACATGGCCTATGCGGTGCAGTGGTTTTTCTTCGCCGCGATCGCCGCGATCATCTATGCGCTGGCGCTGAAGCGGCGCGAACGCGGCTGAGCGGTTGCAACCGTAACCGCCAAAGCCCTTGCCGCCCGCCGCCCGGGACGATAGGCGGTTTCGCCATGGACTATATCAGCACGAGGGGGAGCGCACCGGCGCTCGGGTTTGAAGACGTCACGCTGGCAGGGCTGGCGAGCGATGGCGGGCTCTATCTGCCGCGCCAATGGCCGCGCCTGAGCGAGGGCGACATCGCAGGGCTCGCCGGGCTCTCCTATGTCGAAACCGCGGTCCGGGTGATGGCGCCGTTCGTCGCAGGGAGCCTCACCGAGGCGGAACTGCGCGATCTCTGCACTCAAGCCTATGCGCGTTTCGACCACGCCGCCGTGACGCCGCTGAAACAGCTCGACCACCAGCATTGGCTGCTCGAACTGTTCCATGGGCCGACGCTCGCGTTCAAGGATGTCGCGCTGCAACTGCTCGGCCTGCTGTTCGAACGTTTCCTGTCGAACCGCGATGACCATCTCACCATCGTCGGCGCGACCTCGGGCGATACCGGTTCCGCCGCAATCGATGCGGTGGCGGGGCGCGCCAAGATCGACATTTTCATGCTCCACCCCAATGGCCGGGTGTCGGACGTGCAGCGGCGGCAGATGACCACCGTGATTGCGCCCAACGTCCACAATATCGCGATCGACGGCAGTTTCGACGATGCGCAGGCGATGGTGAAGCGCATGTTCGCCGACACCGATGTGACGAGCCGCTTCACCATCTCGGCGGTCAACTCGATCAACTGGGCGCGGCTGATGGCGCAGGTGGTCTATTATTTCTACGCCGCCGTCCGGCTTGGCGCGCCGCAGCGCGAGATCGCCTTCTCGGTCCCGACGGGCAATTTCGGCGACGTGTTCGCCGGCTATGTCGCGGCGCAGATGGGCCTCCCCGTGTCGAAGCTGATTGTTGCAACCAACGTCAACGATATCCTGCACCGCGCGCTGTCGACCGGCGATTATTCGACCAGCACCGTGACCCCGACCGCGACGCCGAGCATGGACATTCAGGTGAGCTCCAATTTCGAGCGGCTGCTGTTCGATTGCGGCGGCCGCGATGGCATGGCGCTCGCCGATCAGATGCGCGGCTTTGAAGCGGCGAAGGCGATGCAACTCACCAACGCCCAGCGCGAAGGCGCGGCGCGTTTATTCACCAGCGCGCGTGCCGACAGCGATGCGATGATGCAGGCGATCCGCTGGGCGTTCGATGCGGCGGGCGAGATGATCGACCCGCATACTGCCGTCGGCCTGTCGGCGGCACGCAGCATTTCGCTTGCCGCCGAAGTGCCGGTGGTCACGCTCGCGACCGCGCATCCGGCCAAGTTCCGCGATGCGGTCGAACGCGCGACCGGCCAGCGCCCCGCGCTCCCCTCGCGCATCGGCAGCCTGTTCGAGCGCGAGGAACGCTATGAACAGCTCGCTGGCAGCTATGAGGCGGTGCGCGATTATGTGACGGCGCACGCCACCCCGGGGCGCGGGGCAGCGCGGTGAGCGGTTTAACCCGGCCCTTCGGCAAGCCCGGGGCACACGGGACCGGGTTGTCCGGCGGCCTCTTTCCATGACCCTCCCGCTCATCTCCATGACCGGTGAGCCGTGGGAGGATTATGGCCTGATCGATTCGGGCCACGGGCTCAAGCTCGAACGCTATGGCCGCTATCGCTTCATCCGCCCCGAACCGCAGGCGATGTGGGCGCCCGCGCAAGCAGGCTGGGATCCCGACGGCGAGTTCATGCCCGCCTCCGACGAGGATGGCGGCGGGCGCTGGACCTATGACCGGCCGGTGCCGAAGGAAGGCTGGCCGCTGCGCTGGAACGAGGTGACCTTCCAGGCAAGCTGTACGCCGTTTCGCCACCTCGGCTTCTTCCCCGACATGGCGCCGGTGTGGAGCTGGATGCGCGAGCAGGTGGCGGGCATGGACAGGCCCGCCGTCATGAACCTGTTCGGCTATACCGGCGTCGGAACGCTGGCGATGAGCGCGACCGGAGCCGAAATGGTGCATGTCGATGCGTCGAAGAAATCGGTCGCGGCGGCGCGCGAGAATGCCGCGCTTTCGGGCATGGACGCCAACCCCATCCGCTGGATCGTCGATGATGCCTCCAAGTTCGTCGCGCGCGAGGTCCGGCGCGGACGGCGCTATGACGGCATCCTGCTCGATCCGCCCAAATATGGCCGCGGGCCCGATGGCGAGGTGTGGCGGCTTGAGGAAGACCTGCCGCGCCTCATCGCCGATTGCCGCCAGCTGCTCGACGCCGACAGCCGCTTCCTGTTCCTCACCGTCTATGCGGTGCGGATGTCGGCGCTCGCCATCGGCGAACTGCTGCGCCAGCATTTTGCGGACCTTGGCGGCACGGTCGAATGCGGCGAACTGACGGTGCGCGAGGAGGCGAGGGGGCTGCTGCTCCCCACCGCGATTTTCGCAAGGTGGTCGCGCTAAGGAAAAAAGAATCGTCGTTGCGAGCCCCGAAGCGGCGCGGCAACCCAGGGTCGCAACAACCGCCCCGGATTGCCGCGCGCCTGACGGCGCTCGCAATGACCTGAAAATACTTCTCTTTTCCCTGTCCTACACGCGCCGCCGGTGCTTGGGTGCCTCGATTCGGTGTTGGAGGCCGGGGTAAGGGTCCAACTGAGTCACGATATTGGATTTCAGGGGTGCACAAGTTGGATTACGGGATCACTTTCGTCACTCTAACGCGCGGGGCTGTCGGAAAGGACAGCGCGAGGGACTGCGGGTGGGCGCAATCGGCGGCCGCTTCGCGCGGACGGTGCCGTCTTTGCCGGAGCGGCAAAGGTTACAGCATTGCATGAACAAAAAATGCTACACCCTGTGTCTTTTGTAACTTTTAAACGCGTCCCGCCCGCAACGCCGCACCGGCGGCGAACGGGCAGATGGCGGTAAGAAACAGCGACGATGCGGCGAGGAACTTGATCGCCGCACCGCTTTCGCTCCCCAGCATGCCGGCGCCGAAGATCAGGATCGGGACGGCGAGCGGCAGCAGCAGCAGCCCGCCGATCGCGCCCGCTCCGCGCAGGCCCGTGGTCAGCGCCGCCACCAGTATGGCGAGTGCGGCGAGGGCGGGGGACCCGATCGCAAGCCCGGTGAGCAGGGTGCGCAACGTCTCGCCCGACAGGTTGAGCAGCGCGGCAGCGGGGAAGGCGGCGATGAGGAGCGGCACGGCAAAGCCGATCCAGTGCGCGGCGAGCTTGGCGAGCACCACCGCTTCGTCGCTCACCCCGCGCGCGGCGAGCTGGTCGAGCACGCCCGCTTCCTTGTCGGCGAGGAACAGGCGGTCGATCGGGAGCAGCGCCGAAAGCAGGGCCGCCACCCATAGCATTCCGCCGCCGGTTGCCGCGAGCGTTCTGGGATCGGGGCCGACCGCGAAGGGGTAGAGCGTTGCGACGAGGAGGAAGAAGATCACCGGCAGCCACAGGCTCCCGCTGCGTGCGGTGCGCACGAGATCGCGGCGGACGAGCGCGGCAAAGCCGTTCATGCGGTCTGCTCCGGGGCAAGCGCTTCCATCGCGATCACGCGGGCTGCATCGAGCGCGACCGGCAGGTGTGAGGCGATCAGCACGCCGCCTCCTTCCGCCCGGTGCACCGCGATCGCGGCCTCAAGGCGCGTCCGGCTGTCCTGGTCGAGGCCGTTGGCGGGTTCGTCGAGCAGCCACAGCGCCGCGCCGCTTGCGAGCGTGCGGGCCAGCACCGCGCGCTTGCGCTGCCCGGTCGAGAGCATCCGCACCGGCACGCGGGCCAGCGGCTCAAGCGCCATCGCGGCGATGGCCGCATCCGCCCGTTCGCTGCCGTGATGGCCGTCGATGCGTGTCCAGAACAGCAATGCGTCGCGCAGTGCCGCTTCGCTGTCGAGCGCAAGATTTTCATCGGCGAGCGCGAGCGGCGCATGGCGCGTCACGCTTCCTGCAAAGGGTTTCAGCAAGCCCGCGCACAGCCGCAGCAGGCTGGACTTCCCGGCCCCGTTGCGCCCTGTCAGCACTACCGCATCGCCCGGTGCAACGGCGAGCGAAAGCCCGCGGAAAAGCAGGCGGCCGCCGCGCAGCAACGCGGCGTTTTCAATTTCCAGCAAGGCGTTGGATTGACCCGGCTCCATCGCTGTCCCATAGGCTGGGCCACGCGTAAACGCCAGTGAAGGACGAAGCATCATGGTCAAGAAATTGTCGGAAGCCGAACGCATGGCTTTTCTTGGACAACATAATGACTGGGAATATGACGAGGAACGCGACGCGATCGTGCTCGGCCTTGAATTTGACGATTTCGTCCAGGCCTTTTCCTTCATGAGCGCGGTCGCGCTGATCGCGGAAAAGATGGACCATCACCCCGAATGGTCGAACGTCTACAACAAGGTCGAGATCCTGCTGACCACGCATGACGCGGACGGCCTTTCGGAACGCGACATCAAGATGGCGAAGGCGATCGAGCGGCTGATCTAGCTGCGGCTGCTCGATTCCATCTTGCTGCGCATCTTGCGGATTTGCCCGGGCATCCACTTGGCGGCAAAGGCGAGCTTTCGTGCGGTCTTGCCGACGACCTGATGCACCTTTTTGCCGTGGACCGCGTTCCACACCGCCTCGGCCACGGTCTCGACCGGGGTGAATTCGAGCCCCGCCGCCCTGACGCGCTCGCGCGAGGTTTCGTTCGAACCGGGCACGTTCTCGTTGAGGAGAGGGGTGTCGATGAAGCTCGGCATGATCGAGCGCACCTTGATGCCATAATCGGCGAACTCGATGTCGAGCGCTTCGGTGAGGCCGCGCACCGCGAACTTGGTGGCGGAATAGACGCTGAGGCCCGCCGCGCCGTATATCCCCGCTGCCGAGCACGTATTGACGATCGCACTGTCCGGGGTTGCCTTCAGCAGCGGCAGCGCTTCATAGATGCCGTTCATCACGCCGTTGAAATTGATCGCGATCATGCGGTCGGCGCGTTCGGGGGCGAGGTCCGGAAAATGCCCGCCATAGCCGACGCCGGCATTGTTGAAGAGGACATCGAGCCGTCCCCCTGACGCCGCGGCAAAGGCATCGAGCGCGCCGCGCCACTGCGCCCGGTCGGTCACGTCCATCACATGGGTCGAACTTTGCCCGGCCGGCAGCAGCGCGGCCGTTTCATCGAGGCCGGCCCGGTTGATATCGGCGAGCCCCGCGAACCAGCCCTTGCTGGCAAAGTGGATGGCGACCGCACGGCCGATCCCCGAACCGCCGCCGGTAATGAAAATCGCCTTGCGCTGTGCGCTCATCGCTTTAATCCCCTCCCTGTTGTTGTCCGGCCTTATGCCCTTCGTCTATGACCAAGGAAATGACAGGCGTCGAGATAATTTGCGGGAAGGGCTGATCCTGATGGTTGTGAAGGCAGCATTGCTGCGGCTGGCGGCGATGATAATGTTTCTGGCCGCCCCTCAGGCCGCCTGGGCAGAAGTGGTCGTCACTTTCTACAGTCACGAACTGGGCAGCAGTTTCCCGCACGCCTTTTTCACGGTCAAGGGTACCATCGATGCAACCGGTGAGCCGGTCGATGACAATTTTGGCTTTACAGCCAAATCGGTGACCCCGGCGATCCTTATGGGTTCGGTGGCCGGCCGGATGGACAAGGTCGACGCCAAATATCTGAACAGCAGCCAGCGCCGTTTTACGCTCACGATCAATGACGATGAATATCACCGGCTGACCGCGTTCATCCAGCAATGGGCGTCGTACAACCCGTCCAAGGCCTATAATCTCAACCGCCGCAATTGCGTCCATTTCGTCATGGAGGCTGCAGCTGCCCTGGGCCTCAAGGTTAACCGCAACAGCAGGTTCTTCAAGAAACCGCGCAGCTTTCTGGACGAGGTGAAAGGGCTTAATCCTTCGGTTGTAAAATCGGCGCTATGATGTGGCTTCGGAATTTATCTGTTCATTAACCCTAACACGGTAAGCACGCCCAGTAATTTTAGAGGCTAGGTAGGTGGCCGTTAATGCGGGCAATGTTTAAATCTATACCGATTGAGGTCGTAATCGCCACGAGCATGATTGCGATTATGCTCTTACTTTCGGCCGGGTTCAGGTTGCCTATCATCTATCCGTCCGGTCCCAGCGCCGCATTTGTCGGCATACATTATATTTATCCTCTTGCGGGTGTCGCGTTGCTCGGCATGGCGACTTTCATTACCGTGAAAAGGGAGGTCGCCCTTAAGTTCATGCTTTCCATACCCTGTTATGCTGCAGTTCTTTTCGCTCATTTCAATATAAAATTATGGATACCGTTTATAAACCCGACTTTGCACGACGCATTTTACTGGAAAATAGATAAATGGTTTCGCCCTCTGGTTGAGGCATGTTTTTCAATTCGTGAATATCTGACTATAATACTTCCAGCAAATACAAATTTTTATATGACGGGATTTATGGCGCTTTTTTATGGTAGCTTTCTTTATCATGCTATCAAGACACCGGCAATGTTCCGAAAACTTGTCGTGGCCGTTCTGCTGTTACAGGCACTAGGTTCATTCGCCTATCTTCTAGCCCCCGCGATTGGACCGTTTATCTACGAAACTGGAGATAATCCTGTTATTAGCGCCGGGCAGCATGGCATGGCCGAATATTATTGGCAAACGGTCAAAAATGGACGTGGTTGGCTCGCGCAATATGGTAGCGAAAACTTTACCGCGGGCTTGGCAGCAATGCCCTCCCTTCACAGCGCTGGAACTTTCCTTTTTTTCCTGTTCGCTTGGAAATATGGGCGCCCGCTTGTTCCGTTTTATTCTTTCATCCTGTTTTTTATTCTTATCGCTGCGGTTTCATCGCGTTGGCACTATCTGATTGATATTCCAGTGGGGTTAGGCCTTGCTTGGGCCTGTTATTGGCTCGCCCACCAGCTGCTCAGGGAGACGGCGGATAATGTTCCGGAAAGTTTTTCGGGTTCAGTTCCACTTCCGGCCAATGTTTCCTGATTCTCGCGCGTTGTCGTCAGACGTTATACAGATTTTTGCCAATCCGGCGGCGGGCGGCTTCCGGCGACGAAAACTCCATGGTTTTGTTGCGGCTCTCGAAAAGCGGGGCGCCCGCGCCATTGTTTCGTGGAGCGGACCGGAGCATGAACTGTTCATTGCTGAAGAAGCAACAGCTGTTTGCTCTTTTGGAGGAGATGGAACTACCCGCCACGTCGTCACCGCTGTTTCAGGCTGTGGGCGCGCGCTTCCCATTTCCGTTTTTCCTGCCGGAACCGTCAACCTTCTTGCTCGAGAAATAGAGGAAGGCAGCGACAGCAAACTTTTTGGACTGACGAATTCTAAAAACATTCACATTCATTATTTGGCTCAGATCGAAAATCTTGTTTTTCTGACATGTGCGAGCGCCGGACCAGACAGCCGCGCAGTAGGCAATGTTTCGCAACAATCGAAACAGCGGCTTGGAAAATATGCTTATGTCCTGTCATTCATAAAGCAATGCTTTCGATGGCCGAGAAAGAAGATCCGGTTGGAATGGGAATGCGGTGAAACGGTGTGTGAGGCCTTTTATGTTGCAAAGGGTAAATATTATGCAGGCCCGTGGAGTTTTGCGCCTAAGGCCAGTGTCCGTGAACCCTATTTATATGTTGTAGCGCTGCCCGTTGCCAATCGCCGAAATTATCTGAAGTTTCTGCTGGCGTTGTTGTTCAATAGGATCGAACAGCAAAAAAATCTGGTGCGATTCACCTGCAAGACGCTAAGGGCGGACGCTGATGACCACGTCCCCGTTCAAGCCGACGGTGATGTGATTGCGCAATTGCCCGTGACCATCACTGTTCGCCATGACCCGATGACTTTTGCCGATCTTCCCGGCTCTATCCGGAACAGTTAACCCAGCGCGTCCATATTATAACTGTGCCAGGCGAAGATCGCGGCGGTTCCGCGGTGGGGTTTCCAGGTTTCGGCGAGGATTCGGGTTTCCTTTTCGCCCGGGCGCTGGGGGAGGCCGAGGATGCGTTTGACCGCTTCCTGCACCGCAAGGTCGCCTGCGGGCCAGATGTCGGCGCGGCCCTCGGCGAACAGCAGGTAGATTTCGGCAGACCAGCGTCCAATGCCCTTGATCCGGGTGAGCAGCGCGATGGCGTCTTCATCGTCCGCGGGAAGCGCGTCGAGATCGAGTTCGCCCGCCAGCACCAATGTGGCGAGGCTGCGTGCATAATCCTGTTTCTGCCGGGAAAGGCCGCAGGCACGCAGCGTATCGAAATCGCTGGCGAGGAGACCGCCGGGCACGCAGCCTGGGCCCAGCGCCTCCTCCAGCCGCCGCCATACCGCGGCCGCGGCATTGACGCTGACCTGCTGGCCGACAATGGTGCGCAGCAGGGTGGCGTAGCCGCGCTCACGCATTCGCGGCTCGGGATAGCCGGCAATGTCCAGAGCGCGGGCAAAGGCCGGCTCGGCGGTTGCAAGCGCGTTCATTCCGTGGCGTAGTTGCTCTGCGGTCAAACCCATAACCCGCGCCTTATAGACTTGATTTCACGCGCCGTCCGCCACATATCGCACGCAAATCTGCGGGGGCCGGTCTTCGATGGTCGGCGCATTCAGGAAGGAACAGCCAATGCCCAAGTTGATCGTCGTGACGCGTGATGGAACCGAACATGAAGTCGAAGCCAAATCGGGCATGAGTGTCATGGAAAATATCCGTGACAATGGCTTTGACGAGGTGCTCGCGCTGTGCGGTGGCTGCTGTTCCTGCGCGACGTGCCATGTTCATGTCGATGCCTCTTGGATGGACCGGACCGGGACGGTGAGCGAGGATGAGAATGACCTGCTCGATTCGTCCGATCACCGGGACGCCACTTCACGGCTTTCCTGCCAGATCGAGATGACCGACGCGCTCGACGGCCTCAAGGTTACCGTGGCCGAGGAAGACTGAGCAGGAAGGACGAGCGGGCAGGGAGCCGCTTTATCGGGCACCCTGCGCTCTCCTTGCTTCTTTCTAGGAACCGAGTTTCAGGAGCGCTGCGGGGCGTTTCTTGCTTTGGGCGTTGACCGTCCAGTGCAGGCGCTTGCCCTGTGCAACGGCAGTGGGGCCGTCGTCGGTGTTGTTGGTCAATAGCTCGGCGTCGGTCGTAATGGTGAATTGGCCATCGGTCTGGACGGTCAGCGGATTGGGCTCGTCCTTCCCGCCATATTCCTTCTGCGCGATTGCAGCCATGAGATTGCCGCCACGCGTATCGCCATTTTCGCCAAAGCCGGGGGCTTCGATCTCGATGCTTCCGTCCTTGCGCGCGCGCGCGACCACCATCGGATTGGCCATGGCGATGTCGGGAATATTGGGGAAGCTGAAGTCCCGGTCGAGCGTGCCACTGATCGCATAATCCACCTCGAACACGCCCGCGCCCTTGTGCGCCACGCTGTTCCAGCCCTTCTGCTTGGAGAGCCTGTTGATGAAAGCCTCGACACTCTTGGGGTCGTCAGGATTGAAGCCGATCATGACCGCCATCATCTCGGCCTGCTCTTTCTCCTTTTCGGCTCTCGCTTTTGCGCGCTCCGGGGCGGCAGCATCCCACTCCTTCTTTTGTTCGGCGGTTTCGGCGGCACTGCATTTGCGTTCTTCGCCGCTATCCTCGTCCCGGCAAGAGGGTGTGAAACTTTCCTCCTGCTTGGAAGCGCCCTTGTCGATATCGTTCAGCATCTTGTTGCTGCTGAAGGCGATTATCTCACCCTTGTAGGTAAAGGAAAATTGTCCGTTTTTGCGAACGTCGAAATTGGACACGAACTTGCCCGGAATGAAGAAACAGGCCGCCAGCAGCAAAGGTAAAAGTGCTGCAACTGCGCATTTTGCCATAGACGGATGAGACATCATTTCCCCCTCATGCGATTCGGATCGAATTGTGGCAGATTATCCCGCGGTTGCAACGGCGTAGAGCGCGATCGCGGCGGCATTGGAAACATTGAGGCTTTCCATCGCCTCGCTGATCTGCAGCTTCGCAATGATGTCGCAATGTTCGATCGTGTTGCGGCGCATGCCTTCGCCCTCGGCGCCGAGCACAAGGCAGACGCGTGCGTTGCCGATTGCCCCGGCCAGCGTCTGTTCTGCTTCGCCGTCAAGGCCGATGCGCCAGAATCCGGCTTCGGCAATCTCCTCGAGCGCGCGGGCAAGATTGACCACCCGCACCCACGGCACGATTTCGAGCGCACCAGCTGCAGCCCGTGCGATCGTGCCGGATTCGGCCGGGCTATGGCGGTCCTGCGTGACCACGCCGATGGCGTTGAAGGCTGCGGCCGAGCGCAGGATGGCGCCGATATTGTGCGGGTCGGTGACCTGATCGAGCACGAGCAGCGGGCGCTGGTTGTCCGCATGCTGATCGAGTAGCTCGCCGAGCAACATATGTTCGAGCGGATCGACTTCGGCGACCACCCCCTGATGCGGCGCGTCGCCCGGCACCATGCGGCCAAGGTCGCCGCCGTCGCAGAAATTCACCGGGATGTCCGATGGAATATCAAGCTGCGCCGCGGCCTCGCGGGTGGCCCAGATCTTGCGGACGCGGCGATCCGGGTTGTCCAGCGCTGCCATCACCGCATGGCGGCCCCAGAAACGCGGCAAACCGCCGGGATTGCTGCTCTTGCTGCGCTGGGGGCGGCGTCCTTTGGCCATCGGGCGGTCTTTCGGTTGAAAAGCTGAAAAATTGCGTGCCTTTTGGACGCGCTTGCCTTGACAGGCAAGCATCCATTCGCCATTGAGCCGCCTTCGCCCGCCGCGTCAGCGCGGCTTTCGGCGCCATGGACAGGTGGCCGAGTGGTTAAAGGCAGCAGACTGTAAATCTGCCCGGGTTTCCGTACGCTGGTTCGAATCCAGCCCTGTCCACCACCGCCCTTTCTCAGAACATCCCCGAAAAGCCCTAGAAATCGCAGAAAACCAAGGGCATTATCGCCCTTACCGTCCGCATTTGACCGCTGCAATTTGCCTGCAACCGGAGCCAAGTGTGGGGGTAATGTGGGGGTAAAGTGGCTTACCCCCACACTTTGGTTTCGCAACTCGGTCCCGAAAAATGTGGGGGTAGAGCAATGGGCAAACTCACGGCGGTAGCGGTCAAGGCTGCCTTGGCGAATCCGGGCACCTATCAAGACGGTGACGGATTATTCCTGAAAGTGGACAAACGCGGGGGTGCTTATTGGAATTTGCGACTCCAGCAGGATGGCAAGCGACGCGACATCGGAGTGGGTAGCGCAAAGCTGGTGACGCTGGCCGAGGCCCGCACAAAAGCCGCCGAACTCCGCAAAGCCGTGAAGGTTGAAAAGCGCGACGTGCTGACCGAGCGGAAGGACGAGGAAGCAGCCAAGGTCACCTTCCGCGAAGCCGCTACCCAATATCACACCGAGAACGAGGCTGGCTGGAAGAGTGATGTCTATGGTCGCCAGTGGCTGGCCAGTTTGGAGAACTACGCCTTCCCGAAATTGGGCGACATGACGACTGGCGGAATCACCGCTGCCGACATCATCACGGTTCTGACGCCGATCTGGCAGGAAATTCCCGAAACCGCCCGTCAGGTTCGCAATCGGATTTGCGCGGTGCTCGACTACTCCCACGCCAAAGGCTGGCGCTCAACGGAGGCTCCATCGGGCAATAGCAGCCTGAAAGCGGGGCGAGGGCTGCCTAGGCAGATCAAGAAACCGGCAAACCGCAAGGCGATGCCATACGTTGCCGTTCCTCCATTCCTGACCGCCTTGCGGCGCAAACCATCCTACTCGCGTCTTGCGCTCGACTTGCTCATTCTGACGGGTGTCCGCTCGCAGGAAGTACGGCTCGCGAAGTGGGATGAATTCGATCTGGATCAGCGCCTCTGGACAATCCCAGCCGAGCATATGAAGCGCAGCAGGGCGCACATCGTGCCGCTTTCAGAAGCGGCGATGGCGGTCCTTGTGAAGGCGGAAGCAATGCAGATGGAGGGAGCCGAAGTGGTTTTCCCCGGCATGACCGGCAAGGCGATGTCCAACATGACCCTGCTCAAGGTCATGCGCGACATGCAGGAGCCTTTCCACGTTCACGGATTTCGCTCCAGCTTTACAGACTGGGCAGCGAACGAAGGCTTCCCCAATGCGGTTGTCGAGGCGGCGCTAGCGCACAAGACGCCTGACGCGGTGCAGGCGGCATATCGCCGCACGACCTATCTCGGCACACCGGACAATCCCGGCGCTCGGGTGAAGCTGATGGAAGCGTGGGGAGATTATTGCTGCGGCAACACCACTTGAGTCCGGCCCTTGAGCTGTGATGAAGCGACTTGCTGAGGCGAGGAAAATTTCGATTAGTCTAAAACCAGAACCGGACACCGACGACGTAGTTGCTCACGCTCGGATCTTCGCCCGCGAGACGAGCGTAATCGGCGCTTTGGCCCACCTTCCATTCCTGTTCAACGCCGACATACGGCGCGAATTCACGGGCGAATTCGTAGCGTAGCCGAATACCCAACTCGACCGAATTGAGACCTGCGCCGACACCGAGTTCGGGAATGTCTTGCGCGGACAGGTTCACTTCGGTGCGCGGTTGAAGGATCAGGCGCTGGGTAATGCGCTGGTCAAGCTCGGCCTCGATACTTGCAGTCAGGTCGCCCTTGTTCGACAGAAAGGCTGCTGCATCGACTTCAAAAGTATAGGGTGCCAAACCCTGTACGCCGATGACGGCGTGGGTGCGTTCGGGACCGGTCAGGTCCTGCCGGACACCAGCTTGCAGGTCCCACAAAGGGCCGATCGCATGGCTCCAAAGGCCTTGGATTTCGGCGGACTCGGGGCTTTCTCCGAATGTGCCTTCGCCTTCGCTCTTGAACCAGAACTTGTCGAGGTCTCCGCCGTAGTAGCCCTGCAAGTCCCACAGGTAGCCATCCCCGCCTTCCCGCGCGCGATATTCGAAGCGGTCGCCCTGGAACCAGAACACGTTCATCCCGCCGTTCTCGGCGCGCAGAGCATCGCGCGAGGCGCGCATTGCTTCGGCGCCCCAGATCGCATCGGCGGCGCGGGGCGGTCCGGATCCCGCCGCAGCCGGAGGCGGCCCTTCCGGGATGGGTGTCACGTCCATCGCGCCGTGGTCCATCGCACCGTGGTCCATCGCACCGTGGTCCATAGGCGCCTGTTCGGGCAGCTGCATGTCTTCATGAGCCATCGTGGAATGGTCCCTGCCATCCATCTTGGAATGATCCATGGTCGAGTGATCCATGCCCTGCATTTGGCCATGGTCCATCTGCAAATGGTTCATCCGAGAATGGTTCATCTGAGAATGGTCCATCTGAGAATGGTCCATGCCGGTATGGCTGTTGGCGTGACCATCCTGGGCCAGTTCGGCCGGTTCCGCCGCCGGCGCGCAGGCCCCTTCGGGAACGGCATGGCCCATGGCGCGGTGGCGTGCGGCTTCCTTTTCGCATTCGGTCTGGGCAGGTGTTTGCGTGCTAGGCATCGCGTGGCCCGAGTGGTCCTGTGCAAAAGCTGGGGTGGCGGCGCTCGCGAGGAGCATGGCGACGAGCAGGCGCATCAGTCTTCTCCCACCCGCTTCACATCGGGAGCCGAAGGCGGCCTGGCGACGGTCACAATCTGGAACATGCCCGAATGCATGTGGTAGAGCAGATGGCAGTGGAAGGCCCAGTCGCCCTGTTCGTCGGCGGTGAGGTCGAAGGTCGCGCTGCCGCCGGGCTGCACGATAACCGTGTGCTTTTGAGGCTGGCGATCAGCAGGCGCGCCGTTGACCAGCTCGAAGAAATGCCCGTGCAGATGGATCGGGTGGGCCATCATCGTATCGTTGACGAGCTTTACCCGGACCCGCTCGTTATACGCGAAACGGATTGGATCGTCGCTGACGGCGGTGAACTTCTTGCCGTCGAACGACCACATATAGCGTTCCATGTTGCCGGTCAGGTGGATCTCCATGCTCCGTGACGGGCGGCGCAGATCGTCGTTCGGCTCAAGCGCGACAAGATCCTTGTAGTTGAGAACCTTGTGGGGAACGTTGTCCAAGCCAAGGCCCGGATCGCCCATGCGATCGACCGGGTTCATCGACACCATGTCGATGCCGGGGCCGACCTTCACGTCAGGCGGAAGCAGGGACGTGTCGCGCATATTCATGCCGCTCATATCCATACCGGCCATCGGATCGGAGGTCGCACCTTGTGCTGGCATGTCATGACTCATGGCCGAATGATCCATGCCGGCCATGCCGCCGCCACCATGGTCCATCCCGCCCGACCCGTGGTTCATACCCATGTCTGCCATCGTCAGCAGCGGGGGATTACGAAGCGCGGGGATTTCGGCACGCGCACCGGGACGGGAAGCTAGGGTCGCTACCGCCATGCCCGACCGATCCATGCTCTCGGCCACGATTGTCCGCGCCTCGCCGGTCGGCTCGACAACGATGTCGTAGGTTTCCGCCGTGCCGATCTGGAACTCCTCGACCTCGACCGGGCGCACGTTCTGCCCATCGGCGCCGACCACCCAGAACTTCACTCCGGGAATGCGGACGTTGAAGAAGGTCATCGCGCTGCCGTTGATGACGCGCAGCCGCACCCGCTCGCCAGGGTTGAACAGGAACTCGAGACCCTCTTCCGGTCCGCGCCCATTGGCGAGGTAGGTGTAGGTCGAACCGGTTACGTCGAGGATGTCGGTCGCCATCATGCGCATGCGCGCCCACATCCGCCGGTCTTGGCCCGAAAGCGGATAATCGTCGGTCCATGTGTTCTGCTGGTAATTGAAGTAGCCTTCGCCCTTCTTCAGCTTGTCCATGATCGTGTGCGGGTGAAGCGGGGTGAATTCGCTGAGGAGCAGCACGTAATCGCGGTCGGCCTGCACGGAGTCCATGTCAGAGGGTTCGACCACGATCGGGCCGTAATGTCCGGCCTGTTCCTGCAGTCCCGAGTGGCTATGCCACCAATACGTGCCGCTCTGTCGCAGCGCGGGAATGTCATAAACGAAGGTTTCGCCCGGCCTGATTCCGGGGAAGCTGACACCGGGAACGCCGTCGAACTGGAACGGCAGCAGCAGGCCATGCCAATGGATCGAGCTGTCTTCATCGAGCGTGTTCGTGACTGCGAGTCGAACCGGCTGACCTTCCTTGAGGCGAACCAGCGGACCGGGCACGCTGCCATTGACAGCAATCGCGTGACCTCGACGTCCCTGAACGACGCGAGGTCCCTCGCCGATTGTCAGGGCGATGTCGCGGCCCGAAACTTCGTCGAAACCGTGGCGGATAGATCCGGCGCCGTGCAGATCAGCACCGCGAGCCCAGGCGGGCAGGGCCAGTGCACCTGCGCCAAGCGCCCCTGTTCCTAACAGTCCTCGACGAGAAACCAGCAATTCAGACATAGGTCTTGCAACTCCTTCTGCCCTTGTCATATATACCCCCCAGGAGTATTGCAAGATACCCCGCAGGGTATTCCGGCAGATGGAGCGTTAAACGTGTCAGCAACCGATGGTTCCCGCATCGTCAATCGTCTTCGCAGGATCGAGGGACAGGTCCGCGGCGTGGCGCAGATGATCGAGGACGATCGTTACTGCATTGACGTCCTGAACCAGGTCCAGGCTATCAAAGCTGCACTTGGCCGTGCCGAGAGCGAAATTCTCAAGCGCCATGCCGCGTGCTGCGTGGCAGAGGCGATCGCCAGCGGTGACGCTGACGAGCAGAGACAGAAGTTCGGCGAACTGGTCGACCTTTTCGAGAAGGCCAAGCGGTGAATTCCTGTCTCCGCCTTTCGGCCAGCCTGGCCCTTCTCCTCTCGGCAACGGTTGCGTTCGCACACGGTGACGAAAAGCATGAGGAGGAGGCGACGCGTCCTGCTGTAAGCGCGAAGGTCCATGCTCAGCCCGGTCACGATATGGAAGCGATGGGTAGCGCCGCAGTTTCCAGCGAAACCACGCAAGGCCATGATGCCGAGCAGGTCGAGAGCGAAGGCATAGCCGGCACGCTCAAGAACCTGCATCCGGTAACCGTCCATTTCCCGATAGCGCTGTTCCTGATGGCCGCGCTTACCGAGCTGTTCGTCATATCCCGCCATACTCCCGAAGGCGGAGCGGCCGTAAGGGTCATGATCTTTGGCGGCGCTGCGGGAGGTGTCTTGGCCGCCCTGTTCGGGTGGATACACACCGGACTGTGGTTCGGCGGCGATACCGTCATGCAACTTCACCGCTGGAACGGGATGCTGATCACCGCCCTTGGTGTGATCTCAGCATGGATCGCGTTTCGAAATCCGCAATCGCGCCTTGCTCTTCGCCTCACGCTTTTCCCGATTGCAGCACTGCTGATCGCTCAGGGCTACATGGGCGGCGAGCTCGCTCACGGCCTCAATCACCTCAAACTCTGAAGGAGCCTGCCATGCGTTTCAATTCTCTCGCATTCGCCGGAAAGTCGTTGCTCGCGTCAGCGCTCTTGCTTCCGCTGGCAGCTTGCGGCGATGCCGCCGCTCCGGTGGAAGAGGAAACTCCGGCAGGTGATACAGTTATCGCTACCCCGGCTCCGGTTGCTTCCGAGCCGGTCACCGAACTGGTCGCAGAGCCGACAAATGAAACGCCAGTCGCCGCGTCGGTTCCGCAGCCTACAACCACCCGCACGCCCGCACCTTCCGCTCGCAAGGCCACGCCGGCACCTGTCGCAACCCCCACGCCGACGGCCGCCGCAACGCCCGCCGCTGATCCGCATGCCGGCCACGACATGTCGACCATGTCCGACGAAGACATGAAAGCAATGGGACACAACTGATGAGCTTCAACAGAAATCCGAGTCGTCGCCCGCTTCTCCCCATACTTGGCACGATATTGCTCGCGGCCTGTACTGGCGCGGCGCAGGCGGCTAGCTTTACAATGTATCGCGATCCCAGCTGCGGATGTTGCGGAGCCTGGGCCGCCCACATGCGGCAGGGCGACCGACATGAAGTCGCCACGGTGGATCACCCCGACATGGCGTCGGTAAAGACGAAGAACGGCGTCCCCGATGACCTTCGTTCGTGTCATACCATGATCGCGGATGGGTACGTCATTGAAGGCCACGTGCCCGCCGCCGACGTCGAGCGCTTGCTCGCAGAAAGGCCCGACTGGGTCCAGGGTCTCGCGGTGGCCGGTATGCCGCTCGGGTCGCCGGGCATGGAAGCGGGGGGCAAAGTCCAGCCTTACCAGGTCATCGCTTTCGGCAATGGTCGCCGCGAGGTGTTCGCGTCCTATCCCTGATCTCAATCATACGCACCTGCGAAGCAGAGGAGGCAATCGATGAGCTGTTGCGACACCCACCACGCACGCCGCGCGCAAGGTGAAGCTACCGCCTTAGATCCCGTCTGCGGCATGAGCGTGACGATCGAGGGCGCGGCGCATATCGCCGAGCACGATGGTGCGACCCACTACTTCTGTTCGGCGCGGTGCATGGACAAGTTCGTAACCGACTCGGAGCATTATCTTTCGGGCGAGCATCTCAAGCAGGTCGATGACGTTCCCGAAGGAACGATCTATACCTGTCCCATGCATCCCGAGATCCGGCAGGTAGGACCGGGAAGCTGCCCCATCTGCGGAATGGCGCTCGAGCCCGAGACGGTCAGCCTCGACGATGGACCTGATCCCGAACTCGTTGACATGACCCGCCGGTTCTGGGTCAGCGCGCTCTTCACCCTGCCGTTGTTCGTCTACGCGATGAGCGACATGGTGCCCGGGATCAGCTTCGACCGGCTGATTGAACCGGCACGCGCGCAATGGGCACAACTGTTCCTTGCGACGCCCGTCGTACTGTGGGGTGGCTGGCCCTTCTTTGAGCGAGCATGGCAGTCGCTCAAAACCCGCAATCTCAACATGTTCACGCTGATCGGTTTTGGGGTGGCGATCGCATTCCTGTTCAGTCTCGTCGCGACGCTCCTGCCCCACATATTCCCGCCCGCCTTCCGCGATCACGCTGGCCACGTCGGCGTCTATTACGAGGCGGCGGCGGTCATCACCACACTTGTCCTACTCGGCCAGGTGCTTGAACTCAGGGCGCGCGGCTCGACATCGAGCGCGCTGCGTGCGCTCCTTGAACTCGCGCCGCCAACAGCGGTCAAGATATTCGGGACCGGCGACGAGCGCGAAGTGTCGCTCGACCATTTGGCGAGCGGTGACCTGCTCCGCGTCCGCCCGGGTGATAAGGTACCGGTCGATGGCGAGGTGACCGAGGGCGCGAGCACAATCGACGAATCCATGATCAGTGGTGAGCCCTTGCCGGTTTCCAAGAGGGTCGGCGACCAGGTGATCGGCGGAACGGTCAATCAGACGGGCGGCTTCGTGATGCGCGCGGGCGCAGTCGGTAAGGACACGATGCTGTCGAAGATCGTCCAGATGGTCGCTGAGGCGCAGCGCAGCCGGGCACCGATCCAGCGCCTGGCCGACCAGGTCGCGGCCTGGTTCGTGCCTGCAGTGGTCGTCATAGCGGTTATTACTTTCATTGTCTGGGCAATCTGGGGGCCTTTTCCGGCGCTGGCCTATGCACTGGTCAACGCGATTGCGGTGCTCATCATCGCCTGTCCTTGCGCGCTAGGACTAGCCACGCCGATGTCGATCATGACCGGGACCGGCAAGGGCGCTCAACACGGCATCCTCATTCGCAACGCCGAGGCGCTGGAGACGCTCGAAAAGATCGACACGCTGGTGGTCGACAAGACGGGTACTCTAACCATGGGCAAGCCCGATCTGGTTGCGGTGATCCCCCGCGGCGGCATTGATGAAGCGGATTTTCTCGGCAAAGTCGCTGCAGTCGAAGCAGGGAGCGAGCATCCGCTCGCCCACGCAATAGTTGAAGGCGCCAAGTCGCGCGGTGTGGCCTTCGAGGCAGCGTCTGATTTGTCGTCGACTACCGGCGAGGGTGTCGAGGCGCGCGTGGGACCGCAGACGGTCGCTATCGGCAACGAGAAGCTGATGCGGCGGCTTGATATCGATGATGCGGAATGGCTCGCGTCCGCAGAAGCCGGACGCTCCCAAGGTCAAACCGTGATGTTCGTGGCCATCGATGGCGCACCGGCAGGGCTGATCGCGGTCGCAGATCCAATCAAGCCGACCAGCGCGGCGGCCATCCGGGCGCTGCACGAGCGCGGGATCGAAGTGGTCATGCTGACCGGCGACAGCCGCGCCACCGCCGAAGCCGTAGCCCGCCAGCTCGGTATCGACGAGGTCGAGGCAAACGTCTCGCCCGAGGACAAGCATCGCAAGGTCAAGGCGCTCAAGGCCTCAGGCAAGCGTGTTGCGATGGCGGGGGACGGCATCAACGACGCGCCAGCTCTGGCGGCTGCGGACGTAGGCATTGCGATGGGCACTGGCACCGACGTGGCGATTGAGAGCGCCGGCGTCACCTTGGTTCGCGGCGACCTAACCGGTGCGCTCCAGGCCATCGTCCTGTCGCGCGCAACTATGCGGAACATCCGCCAGAATCTCGTGTTCGCCTTCGGATATAACACGCTCGGCATCCCGGTGGCAGCGGGCGTGCTGTTTCCCGCCTTTGGCCTCCTTCTCAACCCGATGATCGCCGCCGCGGCGATGAGCCTGTCGTCAGTGTCCGTCATTGCCAACGCCTTGCGGTTGCGCGGGCTAAAGCTTCCGACGCTGGGCAACACGTAGGGCATCATGGAAACCTGCAGGCTCGCAATGGGTTACTTGAGCGAACTGGACACAAATGAATAAACAGGAGGATCGGCATGGCCGGAACACATCAATCAAATGAACAGGAGCAACACGGAGGCGGCAACTACTGGCGTTTCATGGCCATGGTGGCGACCTCGACCGCAATCATGTTCGGCCTCATGTATTTGCACACCTACGAGCTCGATCACGTGTTCTGGAGTGAGACGCGTTTCTGGATGACCTTCGTCATGGGCGGCATGATGATGATTGTCATGCTGCTTTTCATGTGGGGCATGTACAAGGACAAGACGAAGAACTTCATCGTCCTCGGCATTGGCGCGCTGGTTTTCGCGGTCGCTCTATGGCTGGTTCGCAGCCAGGCGACCGTTGATGACGAAGAGTACATGTCGGCGATGATCCCTCACCACTCCATCGCCGTCCTCACGAGCAGCCGCGCCGAGATCACCGACCCGCGCGTGCGCAAGCTCGCCGATTCCATCATCGAGGCTCAGGTCAAGGAAATCGCCGAGATGAAGCTGCTGCTCGAGGATATCGAGAAGAACGGTGAGATGGGCGACGGAACACCACTCCCCGCGAGGACGACTGATCTGACGCCTGAACTTTTGCAGGATGCTGAGAGGGCCGTGGAACGCCCGGTAACATCTGACGTTCGAGATGAAGTGACGGTCGGCGAGTGAGAGCCTGCGAAATTGGCCAGTTCTGACTTATGGCAATTTAAGAACCGGTCGGAGAAGGCACCTCTCTTTTAAAGCCTGATCTGAATTGAGCAGCTTACCGACGCTTTCGCCTTTTCCGCCCGTTCCTTGCAACGATCCAACGCTTCGCGGTTTGCGGTCAGGATGTGCTGCGCCGCTGCCAATTCCTCCCACGCTGCGGGATTTTGGGACCGGATCAACCGGACTCCTGCTTCGATTATTGTCGGTTCGCCCACGGCCTTTCGGGCCATTCGCTCAGGCCAATGCCAGCTTTCCGGCATGGCGCGGGCGATGGTTCCGGGCAGGGTCGACCAGAGCAAGATACCGGCGAGCAGGCCAGCGCCTGCAAAGCGCCAGGTCTGTCGTTTCTGCTCGTCCTCGGTGCGGACACGCCCGACAATTGCGGCGAGCCGCCCAGTTGCAAGGTCAAGATCTTTGCGGCCCTGCCGGAATAAGTCGCTGCTGTCGCGCAGCATGTCGAGCGAGGCGCGCTTGATCTGAACCGCGATGTCTTCGGGCGTCAGCTCGATGGCAGGCTTGTTGCCAATTGTACCCAACGTCTTGGAGACCTCCGCCAGCTGATGGGACATCTGGCCGAGCGTTGCCGTGTAGTCCGGGATCACGATGTCGGCTCGCTCCCTGGCCATGTTCTGGACCGTATGGCGCACCATCGCCATTTCCCCTTCGAGGCGGGCGAAGGCTTCCGTTGCCGGATCAGATTCTTCCGCCGTACCAATTTCCGGTTCTGACTCCGGCTGCGGGGCGGGTGGCTCCTCCACTTCGAGGTCCAGTTGCACTTCTTCGATGTGGTCGTCTTCCATGTCGTTTCTCCTAGATGCCCATGTCAAAAGCGCGGGTGCGCTCGCGAGTGAGGGTTGCGGTGAGTTCGTTTGCGATGCTGCGTTCGGGCTTCAGTTCGATGCCAAGTTCGCGGGTCTTGCCGCGCAGCAAGCCCTCAAGCTGCGGATCGCGTTCAAGCCCTTTTGCCAGTTTGGCTAGCTTTGCAGACACGCGGGCAGCGCCCGCGCGGTCACCCTGCTGCTCAAGCTGTTTGCGCGCCGTGCTCAGTCCCTGCCAGTTCTTCACAAAGCGTTCGGATCGCAGAGCCGGATCGGTGCGCACTGTGGCTTCGTGCTGCATCGCGCGCATGGCCTTCTGGCTGCGCCCACCAGCGGCCTCTGCAATCAACTCAGGACGCCGATCCAGCGCCTTGGCAAGATCGGTGGCGGCATGGGGCCGGATCGCGTCGAGCGCCTTTCCAGCCTTCTCCAGCGCATCCTTTTGGTGCGGGAGAACGGGCAAGGCCTGGGCCTGCATCGTGCCGATATCGCCAAGCGCGCGGGCGAAGCGTTCGACCGCACGACGCTGATCGTTTTGGGTGTTCGTTTTTGCCGGAAGCGGCTCAAGCTGGCGGGCCTGTGGTCGGAAGTTCCCGAAGATCGATTGGGCTTTCTCGGGCACCTGCCGAACCATCTCCACGATCCGCTCACGGAAGCTGATGCCGCGCAGCTCGGCGAAGGCCTGCTCGGGCTTGTAGTCGCCTGCCATATCCTTCCCGCGCTCGCGGCTGAGAGTGCGAACCAGCTTGGATTGGTTGGCAAAGTCATCGCGGCCATAGTGGAGCGCCAGCTCGTCGCGGTGGCGTGACATGGCGACATAGGCGGAATGGCTGTCCATACCCGGCGTGGCGAGTACATGCGCACGATCCACAGTCATGCCCTGCGCCTTGTGGATCGTGGCAGCGTAACCGTGATCGATGTGGGCGTAGTCCTTGGTATCGAACGCGACCTCGCGGCCATCGTCGGTGCACACCACCATGCTCTGGGCGCTGGCCAACGCGACCGCGCCTAGGGTGCCGTTCTTGACGCCAAACCCGCGCTCGTTGCGCAGGAAGATGATGCGGTCGCCCGATGCAAACTGGCGTTCGCCGCGTGTCGCCTTGATCGTGGCATCGGCCCCCAGTGCGCCAGCCGCGCGCATCTTCTCGCGCGCCATTGTGTTCAGCTCGCGGACCTCATCATTGGTGTGGGTAAGGATGATCCTACTGTCGCCGGGGCTGCCCTGACGTTCCTGATCCCAGCGTTCGATCAGTTCTGTCCGCGCGACCTCGCGGGTCTGGGCGGCATGGACCATGCCGCGTTCCTCATAGGAGTTGATCGCTTCGCCGGTGCGACCCGTTGCGAGGTGCCTTGTCGCGTCTTGCTGCCATGCCGAAGGCTGGCGGCGGACTTCGCTGATCTCAACGCCGCCGTGGCGTTCGTGGATCGCCCGGAACGCCGCGCCCGCCTCTATGGCCTGAAGCTGCTGCTGGTCGCCGACCAGGACCACCTTTGCACCGGCGTTGGCAGCATGGGACAGCACGCGCTCCATCTGCCGCGTGCCGACCATGCCTGCTTCGTCAATCACGAGTACATCACGCGAAGTGAGTTGCTCGCGTCCCTTGCCCCATTGATGCTCAAGGCTGGCGATGGTGCGCGAAGCGATGCCGGAGCCGTTTTCCAACCCCTCGGCGGCGATGCCGGACAGGGCAGCGCCGCGCACGGTGAGGCCTGCGCTTTCCCAAGCCTCGCGCGCCACGCCGAGCATCGCACTCTTGCCGGTCCCGGCATAGCCGACGACAACGGCAAGACCGCCCTTCTTGGTCACGTGTTCGAAGGCAGCTTTCTGCTCGCCCGATAGCACGAGGCCGCATTTAGCTGCGCTGGCGAATGCGGCGTTTCGCTGGACATCACTGACGCCGTGTTTCGTGCGCTGTGCCATCGTGTCGGCGGCACGATTCAGACGCTGTTCGGTCTCTATCATCGCGCGCGATGTAAACCGATCCTGCCCGCGTCCATCCTTGCCAAGGGCAATCAAATCGGGCGACGTCCGCACCGAATTGTAGGCAGCGTCAAACTGTTCCTTGCCATCGCTGTGGCGGTGAACAAATGCGGCAAGATCGCGCTTGGTGAAGGTCGCCTGCTGGTGCGTAATCGCATCGAGCGCCAGCTCCGGATAGGCGATGATCCGCTCGCCATTGCGCTGGGCAATGGCGCGGTGTTCTTCGATCCGCTCGGCTTCCAACCCGCGTCCGCCAATGCGCGATGCGGCGGGGCCGATCTTGTCCTGCGGTTCTAGCGCAATACCTTGCGCTTCCAGGCTGCGATGATCGATCCGCGCATCGATGTCGTGTTCCGCCAAGGCGCGGTTCACATGATCGGCCCAGCGTTCGCGCCATTGCTCGATCAGCGCGGTCTTGTTCCAGTCGCGGACTTTTGCGCCGAAGCCGTCCTTTGTGACCTCGCGCCCAATTTCCCGCATTGTGAGCATGACATGCGCATGGGGTTTGGCCTTGCCGTCTTCGCCGACATCCCAATGGACATTGAGATCGGCGATCATGCCCTTCTCGACAAATTCGGCCTTCACGAACTCGCGCGCCAACTTCACGTTGTCCTTCTTGGACAGCTCGCGGGGCAGCGCGAATTCGACCTCGCGGGCGAGCTGGGCATCCTTGCGCTTCTCGGCGGCCTCGACTGCGTTCCACAAAGTCGCCCGGTCGGTGAAGGCTTCGGGCGCGCCCTTGGGCAGCATCACTTCGGAGTGAAGGACTCCCGCCTTGTTGGTGAAATCATGGGTTCTGTCGATCCGCTCATCGTGCAGCCGCTCGCCAGCACGATAGGCCGCCGCCGCCACGGCACTGCGTCCGCTCGACCTTCCGATGACCTTTGCGCTGAAGTGAAAGATTGCCATGACGGCAATCCAGTTACACCGCAAAGCCTGCGTCGGCACGACGTATAAGCGCGCCCTCTCATGATAAAATCCTGATCGGGACTAGGCGGTATCACACTGTCCCGGCGACCTTACTGCATTGGATTACAGGCACGATTATCATGGCTCCATCACACCAACGATGGAGACAACACATGCGCAAACCCCGCGATTTTGATTCGGAACTGAAGGCACTTGCCGACAAGGCAAAGCAGCTAAAGGAACGTCGCGTGCGCGACCTCGGTGCGCTGGTCACGGCAACGGGTGCTGACGCGCTCGATGCCGAAGTCCTGGCGGGCGCTTTGCTCGACGCTGCGGCCAACACCGACAAGGCAATCGGGGACGGCTGGCGCAGGCGCGGCGCGGCCTTCTTTCAGGGCAAGCCACGGGACACTGCGAGCGGACCTCGCCAGCAGCCGGAAGGCACTCTCCCGTTCGACGGCGGCGCGGCATCGGCTTGAGGCAGTTAAGGCACGAACCGACATGCGCGAATGGCAGGTCAAACGACGCGAGCGGACGAAGCAGCTGATCGAGTTGGGCGGCCTGGTCGCCAAGGCCGATCTGGTTGAGCTGACCGACGATGATCGGGCTGCACTTTACGGTGCGTTTCTTACCGTCGCTGCCAAGCTGCACGGGCCTGACGGCGCGCAGGCGCTGGTGCTGTTCCGCCGCAAGGGGAAGCGGGCGTTTGAGGCTGAAAGTGAGTAAAACTCTGTCGGCAATTTCCCTTGGCCGAAGGTCCAAGTTAGCAATGCGGCGTGGAGTGATAGACGTAGCAATCAGGGAAAGAGATAAAACAATTATGCGCCAAATGATTGGGTTTCTGTTGTCAAGCGTCTCACTCGCTGCTCCAGCTTTCGGGCAAGATGCCACTCCTGCCAGCGACGGCGATACTCCGTCCGCCATTATCGTGACCGCCCCCGGTGGCGCTTTCGACCTGGACGACGCGCTCGGGCTTGATCGACAGGATATCCAGATTGCCGGAACGCCTGACCTGCTGGGCGCGCTCACCCGCAACTTCGCTGGCGTCACCTTGCAGGATGCGCAGAACAATCCGTGGCAGCCCAATCTGGTCTATCGCGGCTATGTCGCCTCGCCCTTGCAGGGGCAGGCGCAAGGACTGGCGGTCTATGTCGATGGCGCGCGCTTCAATCAGCCGTTTGGCGATACGGTCAATTTCGACCTGATCCCGGATGCCGCGATTGCAGGCGTCACCCTGCGCGATGCCAGCCCGGTCTATGGCCTCAATGCGCTGGGCGGCGCGCTGGTGATCGAAACCGCCACGGGTCGCAGCGTGCCGGGGATCGAAGGCGCGGCGGGCATAGGCTCCTACGGCGAGCGAGATTTCAGCCTTTCGGCTGGCGATGCCATCGGGCGCTTCAGCTATTTCGGCGCGGTCCAGTATCGCGAGGAAAACGGTTGGCGCGATTTCAGCCCGTCTGATCTGGTCAACGGCTATTTCGATCTGGGCTTTGATGGCGAGCGGGCAGGCGCACATATCAAGTTCATCGGTGCGAATACCGATCTGACCGGCAACGGCGTTGCGCCGGTCGAACTGCTGGCAGCACGGCGGAAATCGGTGTTCACCTGGCCCGACAATACCCGCAACCAATATGGCAGGCTCAGCCTGCACCCGTGGTTCGCCATCGCTGATGGTCTGCGCTTCGAGGCCACGCTCTATCGCCAGCGGCGCAAGGCCTCCACGCTGAACGGCGATGCCGCCGATATCGAGGAATGCGAAGATGACGATCTGGAAGGGCTGCTGTGCCTAGAAACGGTCGGCGCTAATGATGACGACGAGGAGCAGGCTGTCCTGACCGATGCTGGCGGAAATCCCATCGCCGATGTTCTCGACGGCGGCGAGTATGGCGTATTCAATCGCGGCAATATCAGCACCCGCTCCGAAGGCATTCTCGCGCAAGTCGTCAGCGAACACGATCTTGGCGGCCGCACCAACCGGCTCACCGTGGGCTTCAGCTACGATGCAAGCGAGAGCGACTTCTCAACTTCGACTGAACTCGGCGAACTGACCGACGAACGCAGCGTGGAAGGGCTGGGCCTGTTCATCGACCAGGCCGATGACGCGATTGCGCCGGTGGGACTGGAAGCCCGCACACGTTTCTGGAGCGCCTTCCTGAGCGATACCCTGCCGCTCGGCGAAACGCTGACGGCGGAAATCGGTCTACGCTACAACCATGCGCGGGTACGACTGATCGACCAGCTTGGCACCGCACTCAATGGCGATCACAGCTTCAACCGTGTCAATCCCGGCATCGAGCTGGATTGGGCGGTAACACCCGATGTCACCTTGCGTGCCGGTTATTCGGAATCCAACCGCGTGCCCACGGCGGCGGAGCTGTCCTGCGCGGACGAGAATGCGCCGTGCAGCCTGACCAACTTTTTCATCGCCGATCCGCCGCTGGAACAAGTGGTGGCAAAGAGCTTCGAACTGGGAGCATCGGGCAGCCAACAACGCGGCTCGTGGACGTTCGACTGGTTGTTGTCGGGCTATCGCACGACCAATTCCAACGACATCCAGTATGTTGCCTCCGACATAAGGGGCCGCGCCTTTTTCCGGAATATCGGCGAGACACGCAGGCAAGGCGTTGAAGCGACCGTGAAGGCGCGCAGCGGCGGGTTGCAGCTCTCGGCAAGCTACGCATTCATTGATGCCACCTATCGCACCCCGATCACACTCAGTAGTCCTGCCAACCCGGAGGCGGACGAAGACGGCCTGATCGCAGCGGTGCAGGGAAACCGATTGCCGGGCCTTCCACGCCACAGCGCGACATTCAGCGCCGACTATTCAGGTAGCTTCGGCACACGCGGCTTCACCATCGGCGGCGACATCGTCGCGCGGTCCAGTCAGTTCCTTGTTGGCGATGAGGCTAACCTCAATCGCCAGGTTCCCGGCTATGTCATGTTCAATTTGCGGGGCAGCGTTGAACTCGTTGAGGGCGTCTCGCTCTTCGGCGAACTACGCAATGTGTTCGACCGGAAGTATGCGACCTTTGGGACGTTCAGCGAAGTCGATGAAATTGAGCTAGGCGAAGCGCCGGGTGCATCCGATCCCCGTGCCTACGGTCCTGGCGCTCCGCGGCGCTGGACATTAGGGCTGCGGGCGCGATTCTAGAACTTGCCCAAGAGGTCAGGGCGAACTTATTCGCTTCAGGTTTGCAAACTCACCGAAACACTAAGGCAGGCTTGGCGTTTTGCCCGAAAGGCAAACCGGCAAACTGAGCTTGTATGGGGCGATTCGTGCGCGAATTTCGTCAGCGCTGGCGCGAAAATCCGTCGTCGCCGTCGCAAATTCGCGCCTGTAAGTCGCAAAATCGCGTCGAGCGAAAAAATTCTCAGAACCAAGGGCAACGGAGCAGTTTGACCGCCAATGTCTCCAACCGTCCATAGTTGGCTCAAATCGTAAAAATCGTTGGAGAATTGCCCGAATTGCAGCTGAGCCTAGCCCTTGCGCCTTTCAGAAGAGTTCTCATTATGTTCTGGCGAGGGGCCGCCAGTATCAAATTGAGAATGCCCCATGTCGAATACCGAACGCATTATCCGCCTCAAGACCGTGCTCGACCGCACCGGCCTTTCCCGCTCCACCATTTATCGCAAGATCGCTGAGGGCACGTTCCCGTCGCAGGTCAAGATCAGCATCCACGGCGCGGGCTGGCACGAGTCTGCCATCAATCGCTGGATTGCCGATCCCGCTCACTACCGTGAAGAGGAACCGACGGAATGAGCGGACAGCAGCCTGTCGAGCCGATCTGCGTCAGGGTCAATGACGCTGCCCGCATGATCGGCATCGGACGCACCAAGCTCTACGAGCTGATCGCGACCGGCGAACTCGAAAGGGTCAAGATTGGCAAGGCAACACGCATTACCACCGCCAGCTTGCACGACCTGGTTGACCGCCAGCGCGTCGATAGCTGAGCCAGTCCGCAATTTCGCTGATCCCTCCTTAGTCGAATGCAAGCAGGTGGCTTGACCAAGCCCGCTTCATTCCATATTTCGATAGTTATCGAATCATTGGAGTAAGCGATGGAAGCCGACCGCGTGATCCGCGCCTTGTCTGCCCTGGCACAGGAGCACCGCCTCGCCGCGTTCCGCCTGCTCGTGCAGGCAGGCGAGCAAGGCGTTGCCGCCGGGGTGCTGGCCGAAAAGCTCGACGTCCCTCCGTCTTCAATGAGCTTTCACCTTGCCCAACTCGCCAATGCGGGGCTGGTGACCCAGCGACGCGAAAGCCGCTCGATCATCTACTCGGCGTACTATGCCGCGATGAATGGCCTGATGGGCTACCTCACCGAGAACTGCTGCGGCGGTATGTCCTGTTCCGAGGACACCACCTGCCTTCCTTCTCCTCAACGAAAGAGCGCCTGATGAAACGCTTCCATTTGCATGTCGGCGTTGCCGACATCGACAAGTCCGTTGCCTTTTATTCGAGCCTGTTCGGTGCCGAGCCTTCCGTGGTGAAGGCCGACTACGCCAAGTGGATGCTTGATGATCCGCGCATCAATTTCGCGATCTCGATGCGCGAGGATGCGGCCAAGGGCATCGAGCATGTGGGCTTGCAGGTCGAAAACAAGGCCGAACTCGAAGAGGTCTATGGCCGTCTCAAGGCTGCTGACCGTCCGGTGCTGGAAGAAGGCGCGACGACCTGTTGCTATGCGCAATCGGAAAAGAGCTGGATCGCCGATCCTGACGGCGTCGTCTGGGAAGCCTTCCTGGCCGAAGGCGAAAGCACGACCTACGGCGGCAATCCCGATCTCGATCAGCTCGCCTCCGCCAACGCTGCATCGAGCGCCTGCTGCGTGCCACAACTGGCTCCGGCCAAGACGTCCTGCTGCTGAGGCTATCCATGTCAGACCAACCGTTGAACGTGCTGTTCCTGTGCACGGGCAATTCCGCTCGCTCGATCCTGGGCGAGGCCATCCTCAACCATGACGGTCAAGGCCGCTTCAAAGCCTACAGCGCGGGAAGCAATCCGACCGGCAAGGTAAACCCTTGGGCAATCCATACTCTCGAGACCTTGGGCTATCCGGCAGAGGGCTATTCCTCCAAGAGCTGGAGCGAGTTTGTCGATGGACCGGAGTTCGATCTCATCTTTACCGTCTGCGACAGCGCAGCGGCTGAATCCTGTCCAGTCTGGCCTGGTCGCCCGACCTCGGCGCATTGGGGCATTCCCGATCCGGCGGCGGTCGAGGGTAGCGATGCCGAAAAGGCAGCGGCCTTCCTCGATGCCTTCCGCATGATCAAGCGGCGGATCGACCTGATGCTTGCACTGCCGATTGCGAGCCTGGAGCACATTGCCCTGCGTGAAAAGCTGCAAGCCATTGGGCATGAGGCGGACAAACAATGACCGCGACCACAGCAGACATTGACACCCGCGCGGCGGGACTTGGCCAGTTCGAGAAATGGCTCTCGGTCTGGGTCGGCGGAGCAATTCTCATCGGTATTGCGCTTGGCAACGCCGCGCCGGAATTGTTCTCCTCGCTAGCGGCCATCGAATACGCCTCGGTCAATCTCGTCGTCGCGGTCCTGATCTGGGCGATGATATTCCCGATGATGGTTGCGGTCGATTTTGGCGCGGTGCGCCGCGTCGGCGACAAGCCGAAGGGCCTTATCATCACGCTGGTGGTCAACTGGCTGATCAAGCCGTTCACGATGGCGGCGCTGGGCGTGCTATTCTTCGAGGTCGTCTTTGCCGACCTGATCGCGCCCGCCGACGCACAGCAGTTCATCGCCGGACTGATCCTGCTGGGTGCGGCCCCATGCACAGCGATGGTGTTCGTATGGTCGCAGCTCACCAAGGGCGATCCGGCCTACACACTGGTGCAGGTTGCAGCGAACGATCTCATCATGATCGTTGCCTTCGCTCCCATCGTCGCGCTGCTGCTGGGCGTGACCGACATTTCGGTGCCGTGGGAGACGTTACTCCTCTCGGTCGCGCTCTACGTGGTCGTCCCGCTCGTTGCAGGTGCTTTCGTGCGTCACCGGCTGCTCGCGACGCATGGCGGCGATGAAGCGGCGGTGTCCGAGTTCACCGGACGCCTGAAGCCGCTCTCGATCATCGGCCTGTTGCTGACGGTGCTGCTGCTGTTCGGCTTCCAGGCTGAAACCATCGTCGCGCGACCCCTGCTAATCGCGCTGATCGCCGCGCCGATCATCGTCCAGAGCTATGGTATCTTCCTCATCGCCTATGGCTGGGCAAAAGCGTGGAAAGTGCCGCACGCGGTCGCCGCGCCCTGCGCCCTCATCGGAACGTCCAACTTTTTCGAACTCGCCGTGGCGGTTGCCATCGGCCTCTTCGGGTTGGGTAGTGGGGCCGCCCTAGCAACGGTTGTCGGCGTGCTGGTTGAAGTGCCGGTAATGCTGTCACTGGTCGCGATTGCCAACCGGACGCGATCTAGTTTTGTGACCTAGTTCTCGGCACCAAAGGACGCGCGCTCAGGATGGCCATTGCCCTGATTCAAACGCACTAGGCATTCGTTTCAGTGTGCTCCAAAACGACCATTGCTGTTCAGTCTTGCGGCCAACACGCTGAACCGAACCACCGTTAAATGAACGAAAATGTGGGGGAGAGTGTGGGGGAGGGTCGGCCTTTGTTCCAAGAACAGGATTGATATCAAAGCGTTATTTTTCCGGTTCGATTCAAGCCCTGCACACCTTCATGTCATTCAGAACAGCTTTCCAGCTACGCGAACAGGGTCGCAAGATGGGCGTTGAGGAATTTGCCCTCGGGGTCGGCCTTGCGCCGCACGAGGCGGAATGATCCGGCTTGCGGATAGAGGGCGTCGACGTCGCTGCGGTTCAGTGTGTGGCGCTTCGCCCAGTGGGGGCGTCCGGCGTGATCGCGGAAAACCGCCTCGACCTCCGAGAAAAGATCGCGCCAGGGCATGCCCGCAAATTGGTGAAAGGCCACTGATTCGTTGACCGGGGCGCGAAACGGACTGAGCCAGATATCGTCTCCCTTGACCCGGCGATATTCGAAGGGGAAGGTCACGGGCAGCCCCTGTTTGCGAATATAGTCACGCGCCGCCCTCAACGCGGTGAGGCCTGCGCCCAAGGGGAAGTGATACTCCATTTCTTCAAACCGGACGCTGCGGTCGGACGGATAGATACGAAAGGCGGGTCCTTGCCGGTGCGAAGGTCTGGACAGGCGCATCATCAGCCGCTGCGAAGGGGCAACCAGCATGTTGAAGCGCGCACCAAGTTTTACCGCCCGGGCAAAAAAAGCTTCGCCAAAATCGGAACTGGGTCCGGAGTCTTCGGGTTTGCCGACCTGGGTGAGCGTTTTGAAATAGCCGCTGTCGGCATAGGGAAAGATGAAAAACTCACCATGGCGTTCGCCTTCGGTCATCGCGTCGAATTCCGAAAACAGTTTCCCGGCGGGAACCACATCCACCTTCTCCGCGAGCCCATAGGCGGGAACGACATCGATCAGCAGTTCGGTAATCACACCCACCAGGCCGAGGGACAGGCGGACGGCCTGAAACAGGTCAGGATTCTCGTTATCGTTGCAGGTGATGTGGCTCCCGTCCGCGAGCATGACCCTCGCACCGCGCACAAAGGTGGACAGGCAGCCCAGACCTGCGCCGGTGCCGTGCGTCCCGGTCGCCGTCGCGCCCGCGAGCGACTGGGCGTTGATGTCGCCCTGATTGGCGAGGGACAGATCCTCCGTCCACAACGCTTCGGTCAGTTTCGCGATCGACCATCCTGCCGGAACCCATGCGCGCTCGCGGCCGGGTGCGATTCGAATGTCGCCTTCGAGGCGGCCGAGGTCGAGGATATGGTCATCGCTTTCGCACAGCGGCATGAAGCTGTGGCCCGCCCCCACCGGGCGAACCCGCCTGGCGCTGGATATCACTCTTGCAAGTTCATCGAGTGAACCGGGCGCAACGACATGTGCATCTGCCGTAACGCTGTTCGACCAGTTCGCCCACATCATCGCCTACCCCTCATTCATGTCAAAAGCCCATTGCGGCGGATGCCGGCCACGCAGAGCTGAGCCTCCTCCAGTTCGAAAGCCAAAGCAATCAGTGTGGCATCCTTGCCGGGTCGGGCGGCAAACGGAATGCCGATCGGCAAGCCGCTGTCCGTCAACGCCTGAAGCGCCAGTCATAGCGTATCCATCAAGATTATGTGCGCGATCTTTTGCACATCCGGCTAGGAGCGGTTAACGACGGCGTGATCCAGTTTAGCTGAAAAAGGGGCCGGAGTTTGGCAGCACGTCACGACGATCTGGTGGGCAGGGACAATGTCCGTCATTTGATCGATACGCCCGCGCTCATGCTCGATGCCGATGCGTTCGAGCATAATATCCGGTTGATGGCGCAGCGCGTCACGGGCAGCGGCAAGGCACTGCGCCCGCACGCCAAGACCCATCGCTGTCTCGCCATCGCCAATAAGCAGATCGAAGCCGGCGCGGCTGGAATCTGCTGCGCCAAACTGGGCGAGGCGGAAATTTTCGCGGCTGGCGGAATAGGGGATATCCTGATCACCTCGCCGGTCGTGACGCCGACCGCGATCAAACGGCTGGTCGCGCTTAACGAACGGATGCCGGCGCTCAAGGCCGTCGCCGATAATCCGGTCAATGTCGCGGCCATCGCCGCTGAGGCCGGAGAGCGGCCGCTAACCCTATTCATCGATATCGACCCCGGCATTCGCCGCACCGGTGTTGCCGATGCCGAAGAGGCACTGGCCGTCGCCGATGCCATCGCCGCGACGGGCGGTAAGCTGGTCTATGGCGGCGTGCAATTCTACTGCGGCGCCCACCAGCATATGGAGGAAGTCGAAGCGCGCACCGAAGCCATCCGGGAACGTACCGGCTATGCCCGCGCGATCGTCGAGGCACTCAGCGCCCATGGATTCGTCCCGCCGGTCATCACCGGTTCCGGCACCGGCACGCACCAGATTGACCTTGCAGAAGATTTCTTCACCGAATTTCAGATCGGCTCCTATATTTTCCTCGACCACCAATATGAGGTTTGCGCAGTCGATGGGCTGCCCGCGCCGAGCGAACAGCTGAAGCCATCATTGTTCGTCGATACCAGCATCATCCACAACAACAGCCCCGGCATGGTTACCGTGGATGCAGGCTTCAAGGCGCTCTCGACCGATGGCGGCACGCCCCGGGTGGTGACGCCCGGCTATGAAACCGCCGCCTATTATTTCATGGGGGACGAACATGGCGCGCTGGCCGGGTTCGAGGGTGCAGGTGCGCTGGGCGAACGCATCAGCATGATCCCGCCGCACTGCGACCCGACGGTCAATCTCTACAATCACATCCATGTCATGCGCGGCGACCGGCTGGAAGCTATCTGGCCGATTGAAGCCAGGGGCGCGAGCGCTTGATAAGCCCTTAAAGCCGGTGATCGATGCGGCGGTTGATCGGTTCGACCGTGCGCATGCCGGCGCTGACTGGCTGGTCGATGGTCGCAGTATGGGGATGGTGCTTGTCGAGATATTTCTTGATGATCCGTACATTCTTCGTGTTCGACTTGTAGAAAAAGTCGAACGCATCGCCCACTGCCGGGATGGCGCCGAGCGCGGTGTCGAACGCGATATTGCCCGCCATGCGCCAGCGCTGCCATTTGGGTATGCCCAGATTCTTGGCTTCCCAGATGATATAGGCGCCCATCGCGGCGGTAATGAAATCGCCGATGACCGGGATGAGCCCAACCACCGAATCAAGGCCAAATCGCTGGCTGGTGCCCGGAACGGTGAAGCTGCGTTCGAGCAGCATTTCCAGCGCTTCGATGCGGCGGCGGATCGAGACCGGGTCGCGCGCCTGAAGTTGGAATGCTTCGGCCACGCGGTCATATTTTTCCGGCGAGATAGCCATGACTTCGATGTCCCTCCATGCGCGGTTTCCCGGACTCCATGACCGGAATGGGCGCGAAAGATTAGCTAGGGATCGCAACCAGCCGATTCAATGGATGGCGCGCACGCGGGTTGGGCCGCAGCGCATTGCTGCGCGGCGAGGTCACCGACCAGCGTAGCGGTTCGGCAAGCGGTATGTAACCGGCCGTTTCGAGCAGAAGTGCCTCCGCTTCGCGAAACAGCGCAGCCTTCGTTGCCGGATCCGCGCTCACCGCCGCTTGGGCCAGCGTCTGATCCGCTACGCTGCTGCAAACCGGAACCCTGGCGCAGGAAAGGGCGCGCAGGTACCAGAAGGGATCGCGCGACGGGGCCAGTTCATCGACCAGTCTCAAATCGGCCGCATCACGTTCTCCGACCCGGGCGGCGTCGAGCCCGGCCTGCCTAAGATCGGCGCGGAGACTGGCAAATAGCAGGTCAGCGCCCGGCCCTTGCGGGAGGGCGATGCGCAATACCGGTTTTTGCTCCAGCCCGGCGGTCGCCTCAGCAATGATGGTCCGGGCCTCCAGAAGCCGCGCATTTGCGTCCAGCGCAGCATAGGCTGGCTGCGCAGGCGCATAGGCGCGCTCCTGCTTTTCGAGCGGGGGCCGCAGCGACAGCAGCGGGGTCCAGCGTGTTTCGCCCAGGCTGGAAGTAAGGCGCTGGCGCCTGATCGCCATGCTGATGGCGCGGCGCACGCCGGCATCCGCGGCGATGCCATCGTCATGCGCAAAAACGAGGCCGAACATCCCCTCGGCCGGATCAACGAACAGGCGGTTATTGTCGATCGCAGCTGCGCGTGCGAGCGGATAGTCCGTGAAGCGCCCGCCGAGAACCACGTCCGCCTGTCCATTGACATAGCGCGCGAGCGCCTGTGCGGCAGGCCGTGCGGTGATCCTCACGGGTTCGATCATGTCGGGGACGATCGCCGTTTCGCCTTCCGCACCGCCGAGCTTGCGTGCCTGCAACAACAGGGCTTCGCCATCCTGTTTCGCGGTCATCGGTCCCCAGCCGCGTCCCTTGCGCAGCAGCGCCATTTCCGGCTGGGCGAGCACTTCCAGCAAGTGCGGGAGCGGTTGCTTGAGGCGGATCTCGACAACCTGCGCCGTCATCGGCCTTATCGATTCCACACCCGGGATCTCGCGCGCGTAACGGTTGCGGCTGGTGGCGGCGATATGTGAACGCAGCAGTGCGGCGACCTGGGCGGTGGTGACCGGTTCGCCGTTCGTCCAGGCGGCGTCGCGAATACGGAAAATATAGCTCAGCGCGTCATTGGTGACGACCCAGCGCTCGGCGAGGCCGGGTTCGATCTGGCCGTCGCCGTCGAAGGAAACCAGCCCTTGTGCGGTGGCGGAGAGCAGGGATTGGGAGGCTGTATCCGGATGGCCTGTGTCCGGATCGGTCATCTTGAGAGCTGGCCCGATCACGACCGCCTGGAGCGGCCCTTTCTCGGCCAGATAATTGCAGCTTCCAAGCAGGCTAGCGGCAGCCAGGGTCAGCAGACAGGGGCGGAGATGTCGACGAAGCGGCATGGGTCCGATGTAGCGGCGCTCCAGCCCAGCGCCAACCGATAAGATGAGCCGGAGCGGGACGCGCTTCGCAAAAAGGGATAGCACGGGGTTATGTTCAGGATGCTGGTGCGGACGGCGGGACTTGAACCCGCACTTCCAGATGGAAAACAGATTTTAAGTCTGCTGCGTCTACCATTTCGCCACGTCCGCATTGCCGGGCTGCCGGTCGCGCGCTGCATGGCAAAGGCGATCGGGCGGCGCAAGTGCAGAAAAAGCACATCCGCCCCCTCGCGCCGAGATTTTGGATGAAAGCCGGACGGGGCGTCAGCTGACGTTTAGCCGCTCTCGCATTTCCTTGCCGGGCTTGAAATAGGGAACGCGTTTGGCTTCCACCTGAACCGCCTCGCCGGTGCGCGGATTGCGCCCGACGCGCGCGTCGCGGGCGCGCGTTGAAAAGGCTCCGAAGCCACGCAGTTCCACCCGGCCGCCCGCTGCAAGCTGGCCAATCATTTCTTCGAGGAAGATATCGACAATATGTTCGACCTCGGCAAGCTTCAGGTCGGGGTTGGCATCGGCGAGTTTCTGCACCAGTTCAGATCGAATCATGTAAGCATCCTCATGCTGACGAACACTGGTCTATTTTTGATAGAAAGTTCAAACAGCTACTATTTATCCACGAAACCGCGGGCAGGCTGCAGCCATTCCTGCGATCAATATTTTACATTTCCTGCCGCATCTCCGCGTGAAAATCAAATTTTACATCGGGATATGGTAATTGAAGTCAACAACCTGAAAGCGGCCAATCATTGTTCAACGTAAATAGCCCGCGCAGGTTCCCCTGCACGGGCTATTTAATAATACGTCCGGTATCCGGCCGGAAATGGCCCGGATGCTTAGTCCTTCTTGGCCTTCAGCGCTTCGCCAAGGATGTCGCCGCGCGATGCGCCCGAATCCGACGAACCATATTGCGCGACGGCCTGCTTTTCCTCGGCGATCTGCATCGCCTTCACGGAGAAGTTGGGCTTCTTCGAACGGTCGAAACCGATCACCATGGCGTCGATCTTCTGACCGACCTGGAAACGGTCGGGGCGCTGTTCGTCGCGGTCGCGGCCGAGGTCGGCGCGCTTGATGAAACCAGTTGCGCCGTCGTCGCCCGCCTGGACTTCCAGGCCACCGTCGCGGACTTCGAGCACCGTGACAGTGACGACCTGGTTCTTGTTGAGGTTCGACGAAGCCGAAGCGCCGCCAGCGGCCGGAGCACCCTTTTCAAGCTGCTTCATGCCGAGCGAGATGCGCTCCTTGTCCGGGTCGATGTCGAGCACGATCGCCTTCACCACCTCGCCCTTGCGGTGGAGGTTGAGCGCGTCTTCGCCCGAAATGCCCCAGGCGATATCCGACATGTGGACCATGCCGTCGACATCGCCGTCGAGACCGACGAACAGGCCGAATTCGGTTGCGTTCTTGACTTCACCTTCGACCATCGAGCCGATCGGATGCTTGGCCGCGAAGGCTTCCCAGGGATTGTCCTGCGCCTGCTTGAGGCCGAGCGAAATGCGGCGCTTGTCGGCATCGACCTCGAGCACCACGACTTCGACTTCCTGGCTGGTTGAAACGATCTTGCCCGGGTGGACATTCTTCTTGGTCCACGACATTTCGGAAACGTGGACAAGACCTTCGATGCCGGGTTCGAGTTCAACAAACGCACCATATTCGGTGATGTTGGTGATGTTGCCCTTGAGCTTGGCGCCGACCGGGTACTTGGCTTCCAGACCTTCCCACGGATCCGATTCGAGCTGCTTCATGCCGAGGCTGATGCGCTGCGTATCCTTGTTGATGCGGATGATCTGCACCTTCACCGTGTCGCCGATGTTGATCATTTCCGACGGGTGGTTGATGCGCTTGTACGACAGGTCGGTGACGTGAAGCAGGCCATCGATGCCGCCAAGATCGACGAACGCACCATAATCGGTGATGTTCTTGACCACGCCTTCGATGATCTGGCCCTCGGCGAGATTCTGGATCAGGCCCGAGCGCTGTTCGGCGCGGGTTTCTTCAAGGATCGCGCGGCGCGACACAACGATGTTACCGCGGCGGCGGTCCATCTTGAGGATCTGGAAGGGCTGGGCGATGTCCATCAGCGGGGTGACGTCGCGGACGGGGCGGATGTCGACCTGGCTGCCGGGGAGGAACGCCACGGCGCCGCCGAGATCGACGGTGAAGCCGCCCTTGACGCGGCCGAAGATCACGCCGTCGACGCGGGCATTTTCGGTGAATTCGGCTTCGAGCTTGTCCCATGCGGCTTCGCGGCGCGCGCGGTCGCGCGACAGCATCGCTTCGCCATTGGCGTTTTCGACGCGGTCGACATAGACTTCGACTTCGTCGCCGATCTTCAAGTCAGCCTTCTGGCCGGGCGCGGCAAATTCGCGCAGCGCGACGCGGCCTTCGGACTTGAGGCCGACATCGATCACAGCCATGTCGTTTTCGATTGCGGTGACGGTGCCCTTGACAACGCGGCCTTCAAAGCCGCCATCTTCACCGCCGAGAGATTCATTGAGCATTGCCGCGAAATCGTCGCGGGTCGGGTTCGCCGTAGAGGCCATGGTTAGAGTTTCCTTGTTTACATTTTCCGGCCAAGCGGTTGGGTCCGCTGGTCTTTTGGCCGAACTGCCATACGGACCCCATGCCCGCACAGCATCCCGCGCGACCTTCCTTCTGGCCGAGTCCGGACAAAGCAAAAAGGGCGCGATGGCGTAAGCCCTTCGCGCCCGACAGCTTCAGTGCTGACGGTTTATCCGGGTCTCGACAAGCCGGATGGCCTGCTGGACGGCGGCGTCTATAGTCAAATCGCTCGTATCAAGCAAGAGCGCATCGTCCGCGGCCCGCATCGGCGCATCGGCGCGCCCCATGTCGCGCGCATCCCGCGCTTCGATCTCGCAGGTGTAGGCGGCGATGCTGTCCGCATCGAGCGGCCGCCCCAGTTCCTTGAGCCGCCGTTCGGCCCGCACCCGCGCCGAGGCAATGACGAACAGCTTGGCGTCGGCTTGCGGCGCGATCACCGTGCCGATATCGCGCCCGTCGAGCACCGCGCCGCCGGGTTGCTGCGCAAAATCCTGTTGCCGCTTGAGCAGCGCCGCGCGCACCGCCGGATGCACCGAAGCCTTGGACGCCGCATCGCCCGCCTCCGCTGTGCGCAGGGCAGGATCGGCGAGCAGTGCCTCGTCAAACCCGCAGGCCGCGAGCGCATCGGCAGGATCGGACGGATCGCCGCCCGTACGCAGCACGCTCACCCCGACCGCGCGGTAAAGAAGGCCGGTGTCGAGAAACGGCAGGGCGAAATGCGCGGCAAGCGCCTTGGCAATCGTCCCCTTGCCCGATGCCGCAGGCCCATCAACGGCGATGATCATGCGGGCAATCCAATTTGCGTCATTCCGGATCTGCTTCGCCTTTCTCGTGCCCAAGCTTCGCCTGCCATTCTCGCGGAGAAACAATCTGCGGCGCGCATGATGTGCCATGATCGATATGAGGAGGAAGTGCAATGTCCACCTTCTTTCACCCTCCTTGTTCCTGGTCCGCCCCGCCTGCATTGTCATGCCCGGGCCGTAGCCTCCCAATCCCCGAACCATCCCGGTTTTTCCCCTGTCCTACACGGTTTCCCGCCGCCATCCTTGCTGGCTGAACAGCAGGAGTATTGTCCATGTCCTATGTCGCGCAAGCCGTGGGTCCGCTTGAAGGGGCCGCGCCCGGCGGCGGGTTTTCAGCTGCCATTCCGGCCGGGCCCGCGCCGGCTTTCATGCCTTATGTGCCGCGCAGGCGGCGGGCGGATGGCTGGTCCTCCTACTTCCAGCGATTGTTCATCAGCGAACTGGCGCGGCATGGATCGGTTGCGGCGGCGGCGCGCGGGTGCGGGCGGTCGGTGCAGTCGGCCTACCGCTTGCGCGATCGCGAAGGGACGGAAAGCTTTGCCGCGGCCTGGGCGCGCGCGGCGCAACTCGGCATAGCGCGCAGCCGCGCACGGCTCGCCGACCGCTATGTCGATGGCGAGGTGGTGCTGCTGTTCCGGCGCGGCAAGCAGGTCGGCACGCGCCGTATCTATCGCGACCGGGTGCTGGCAAGCGTGATCACCAGCCGCGCCCGCGAACGCGAACAGGCGTCGGCGCTCGAGCGGCGCCGCGCCGCGCTCGAAGCGCGCGAGGCCGCGCTTGCCCGCCGCGAGGCACAGGTCGAAGCCCGCGCGGCGGTAGTGGCGGTGTTGGGGGTGGCCGATCACCCTGTTCGCCTGCCCGGCAGTTGTAGTGCCCCGCTCCAGCCGCAGCGGCAAGAGGATAGCGCACCCCCAACCGCTTGTGGTGCGCAAGGAGCGCCCGAAGAGCGTCTAACATCTCACCTTCATCACCCTAAGCGGGTGTTTTTGGCAGAAATGCGCCAATTTCCTCCTGCCGTGTGCGAGCCACAAGATATGGTGGCGGCGATCGCCCTCGCAGCCTTACACCCTGAGCCCGCCGGGGCCGGGCTGCCAAGGGCCGGAATTCGCCCGAGTCCATCCACAATAAAGGATTGAATACCGGCTTCATTCCCCATGCCTGCGTTCCCGCTGCAACAGGATCACCCGCCATTCCGCCAGCCACGCTATTGCTGTGCGCCCGTGCTACGCGCCCAATCCGGCGAGCAGAGTCTCGAACCCGGGAAAGCTCGTCTGCACCGGGCTCATGTCGTCGATCTCCACGCCGTTGCGGCTGACAAGGCCGGCAATGGCGAAGCTCATCGCGATGCGGTGGTCGAGTTTCGCCGCGATCGGCCCGCCGCCAGCAAGGAGCTCGCCGCCGCTGCCTTCGATGATGAGCCCGTCTTCGCGTTCCTCGACCCTGGCGCCGATCGCCCGCAGCCCTTCCGCCATCGTTGTGAGGCGATCCGATTCCTTGACGCGCAGTTCCTCGAGGCCCCGCGTCACCGTGCGCCCTTCGGCCAGCGCGGCGGCGACGAACAGGATGGGAAATTCGTCGATCATCGAAGGCGCGATGTCCGCCGGGACTTCGATGCCCTTGAGCGCGCTTGCCCTGACATGAAGATCGGCCACCGGTTCGCCGCCGACCTCGCGGACATTGATATAATCGACATGGCCGCCCATCGCGCGCAGCACCTTGAACAGCCCGTCGCGGGTCGGGTTGATCCCGACATTGCGGATGGTGACGTCCGATCCCGGCACCAGCAGCGCGGCCACGACCGGAAAGGCTGCGGAGGAAGGGTCGCCGGGAACCATGATCTGCCGCGGTCTGAGTTCGGCCTCGCCGCGCAGGTGGATGTGGCGCACGCCGTCGACCTCTTCGACCCACAGTTCGGCGCCGAACCCCCGCAGCATCCGCTCGCTATGGTCGCGCGTTGCTTCGGGTTCGATCACGGTGGTGATGCCCGGCGTGTTGAGCCCTGCGAGCAGCACCGCAGACTTGACCTGCGCCGAAGCGACCGGCAGCCGGTAGGTCAGGGGCACCGCCGGACACAGGCCGCGCACCATCAGCGGCAGCGTCCCGCCGGGCGAGGCGCTGATCTCCGCGCCCATCGCGGAGAGCGGGTCGATCACCCGGCCCATCGGCCGTTTGGAGAGGCTGGCATCGCCGGTGAAGGTGGCGGTAACGGGATGGCTTGCGACGAGACCCATGAGCAGCCGGGTCGACGTGCCGCTATTGCCCATATCGAGGGCGGTCTCCGGCTGGAGCAGGCCGCCTGCGCCGACGCCGTGGACGCTCCACACCCCGTCCGCGGCGCGTTCGATCGTCGCCCCCATGGCGCGCATAGCGGCGGCGGTCGCGAGCACGTCCTCGCCTTCGAGCAGCCCCTCGATCCGGCTTTCACCGACCGCGAGCGCCGAGAGCATCAGCGCGCGGTGCGAAATCGACTTGTCACCGGGGATCGTCGCGGTGCCGCCGAGCGGGCCGGACGCGTGGAAAATGGCAGGGCGGGCAGGTCCGTGGGACATGGAAAGAGTTGGCTCTCGGGCTTTTTTGAAGAATCTGTGACGCGGCTTTTGACAGCGCCGCATTGTTCTGGCAAGGCGCACGCCGATTATGCCCATGAGGCATGCTTTTCGAAAAGATTATATAAGGACAAGAGGCGCACTATGGTGAAGCCGGAATGGGGCACAAAGCGCAGCTGCCCGAAATGCGGAACCCGTTTCTACGATCTCGGCAAGGATGACCCGGTCGTGTGCATCAACTGCAACAACCAGTGGGTGCCCGAAGCCGTGCTCAAGTCGAAGCAGCCGCTGCCGTTCGAGGAAGTGCAGAAGCAGGCTCCTGAAAAGCAGGAGGACAGCGATCTCGATACGGATCTGGATATCGACGTCGATGTCGATGACGGCGAAATCTCGCCCGACAATGATGTCGACCTTGGCGGCGATGATGATCTCGGCGTTGATGCCGGCGGCGACGAGGACGACGAAAGCTGAGTTGCCGGCCCGTCCCCGGCGCCGCTGCCGGGGTCAGTCGTACCAGGTGAGATAGCGGCTGATATCGACGCGCTGCTCCGGCTTGCGGCCGGTCGTCGCCAGCATGGGCGTGCCGACAATTGCTGCCTGATTGATCGGCACAACGGTTTCATAGACGCGGTCATATTCGCTGCGCGCGATTTTCCAGCCATCGCTGGTACGAACATAGCGGTCGCGATAGATGGCGGTGCCAATGGTGTCGGTCTGCCGCGCCGGATCGATGAACCGGTCTTCCAGATACCAGAGGCCGCTGGCCTCGTCGGGGCCGGTAAACTCGATCTCGGGCATGTGGCCCTGATGCTGCGCGATGATGTCGCTGTTGAACGCGGTGCCGATAAAATCGATCATCGCCGTCTTGCCCTTGAGCTGCGCGCGATAGCCCGCACCGCGATAGTCGATCGACACATCGTCGGTAAACAATGTTGTCAGCAGCGCTTCATTGCCGGTGTCGATCGCGCGGAAATAGCGATGCTTGAGCAGCTTGATGTCTTCAAGATCGGACAATTGCTGAACCGTAAACGGCATGATGGCCTCTCCTTTTTCATTTCCGTGCAAACGCCGGCAAGCGGGATGGGCCAACACAAGTCCCCTCGCAACCCGATTTCGCCCGATGACGGGTAAAAAGCAAAATAGCGCTTGCAGCCAGGTCCGTGCTGACCTAAAGGCGTCGCCTTCCGGCATGCGAACCACCAGACGCAGCCAATATCGGGGCCTTAGCTCAGCTGGTAGAGCGCTACACTGGCAGTGTAGAGGTCAGGGGTTCGACTCCCCTAGGCTCCACCATTATCCGCAGCCCAGTTATGCATGATCTGCAAGTCCCGTCCGTTCAGCTGGTCGGAGTTGGGCCAGAATACTGCGGAATATATCAGAAACGGCAGGCCGGTTGTTAACATGAACTTGATTGCACCCAGCAAGGCGGGGCTACGATTCCCGTTTCGTTTTTGGATTACAGCTTCTGAAATGATATCATGTGCGCCAGACTTGTAGTGCAAAGGCGCGCGCGTTTGCAGGAAGCTCTGACGCCCGAATGCGGGTCGCGCTTTTTTCGTGTAATGATCTGTGAACTTCGCTACCAATTTTACTGTCCACCTGTTTCCTGAAAGGAGAGTGACGGCAATGTTCAAGACCAATGTGGGAAGCGCTGATCGTATCCTTCGTATCATTGTCGGAATCGTGCTGATGGGTCTTGCCGCTTCGGGAAGGATCGGGGTGTGGGGCTATATCGGTATCGTTCCGTTTCTGACCGGCGTGATGCGGACCTGTCCGGCCTATTCGCTGCTGGGTGTCAACACCTGTCCGCGCAACCACCGTTAACTTCCGCTGCGGCTTGTGATCGGGCGTTCGCCGGTCTAGTCATCTCGTTTCGCAAGCAGACGAGGAACGGCACCAGACCATGATCGAGAAGAAACTGGTTGCGGCCGGGACCGAGCAGTCCGAGTTACGTTTTGCCGATATCGATCGTTGGCCGACCGGCAAGGCGGTTACCGCGATGCTGGCGGAGCAGGCTTCCGCTGTTGCGCTGCTCAGTCACGCTCGAGATGCGATTACAGCTGCCATCGATGCCGCCGCGGCCCGGTTGGAACAGGCCGACGGGCGGCTCATCTATGCAGGCGCGGGCGCATCGGGGCGGCTGGCGGTGCAGGATGGGGTGGAATTGCGCCCGACCTATAGCTGGCCGGACGAACGGCTGCTCTACCTGGTCGCGGGCGGTGAGCCCGCGCTGGTGCGCAGCATCGAGGGCGCCGAGGATGATGCGGATGCGGCCCTGCAACTGGTCAAGACACATAGTGTCAATGCGGCGGACGTCGTGATCGGCGTTGCCGCGAGCGGGCGGACGCCTTTCACCCTTGCCGTCATCGAAACGGCCCGCGGGAAGGGCGCGCTGACCATCGGCATCGCCAATAATCCGGGAACGCCGTTGTTGAGTGCGGCCGAATTTCCGATCCTCGCGGATACTGGCAGCGAACTGATTGCGGGTTCGACGCGGATGAAGGCGGGCACGGCGCAAAAGGTCATTCTCAACACCATCTCGACCGGGATCATGCTGCGGCTGGGCAAGGTTTATCGTGGGCTGATGGTCGACATGGTGATTTCCAACGCCAAGCTCAGGGGCCGCGCGCAAGGTATCGTCCAGACCATCACCGGTTGCGATGAGGCAACAGCGATCCGCGCGCTTGCGGCGTCGGACGACAATATCAAGCAGGCGGTGCTGATCGCGATGGGGCACCCTTTCGATGGGGCGGCAGCGTTGCTGGCGGCTCATGGCGACAATCTGGGCGAGTCGATCGCCGTTGCAGGCAAGGGCGATGCGGGCTGACCAGACGCTGATGTACCGCGAGGCGGCCGAAGCCCCTGCGGCGATTGCCCGCCAGTGGCAGGCCAATGTGGCGGCGCGCGACGAACTGGCCGCGCGGTTGAAATCGCTCCGGCCAAAGCTGATCTTCACGTGCGGGCGCGGCAGTTCGGACCACGCCGCGACCTATGCCAAATATCTGTTTGAAACCCAGCTTGGCATTCCGACCCTCTCGCACGCGCCCTCGATCGTTTCGGTCTATGGCCGCCATTTGCTCAATATGGAGGGACAGTTGTTCCTGCTCATCTCCCAGTCCGGCAAGAGCCCCGACCTGCTGATGTCGGCGGAAGCCGCGCGCCAGGGCGGTGCCCTCGTCGTCGCGCTGGTCAATGACATGCATTCGCCGCTGGCCGGTCTTGCCGATATCGCGGTGCCACTCCATGCCGGACCCGAACGCAGCGTCGCGGCCACCAAAAGCTATATCGCGTCGCTCTTTGCCATCGCTGCGCTGGTGGCGCGCTGGCGGGATGACAAGGCGCTGGAGGATGATTGCGCCACCTTGCCGCCTGTGCTCGAACGGGTGTTTGCGGCCGACTGGACGCCTGCCATGCCGCTTCTGGAAAAGGCCCGGAGCCTGTTCGTGCTGGGGCGCGGCCTGACGCTTGGTGTCGCGCAGGAAGCGGCGCTCAAGTTCAAGGAAACCTGTGGCATCCATGCCGAAGCCTTCAGCATGGCGGAAGTGGCGCATGGCCCCATGGCGCTGGTAAAGCCGGGGTTTCCGTTACTGGTGTTTCCGCCGCGGGATGAAGCGGCAGCGAATCTCGAAATGGCGCTGGAGGGCTTTGCGCCGCGCGGTGCGGTGATCATCGACGGGGGAGAAAATTGCGGTTCGCTCAACCCGGTCCTGGCGCCCATTGCCATGATTCAGGGCTTTTACCGTCTGGTCAACGCGCTCTCGGTCGCGCGCGGTTTTGATCCCGACCATCCGCCATCGTTGCGCAAGGTCACCGAAACCCGATGAGCAGGACGGCTATCCTCGGAGCACCGATCCTCGCCGGTGACTGGCTGGACGATCATGCGGTTCTGATCGAAGGAGCGCATATCTCCGCCATCGTTCCGGCCAGCGCGATTCCGCCGGACTTTGCGACGGTGAGGGTGGCGGGGGGCATGATCGTTCCCGGTTTCATCGATACCCAGGTCAATGGCGGCGGCGATGTGCTGTTCAACGATGTGCCGACGGTCGAGGGACTTCGCGAGATCGCAGCGGCGCATCGCCGGTTCGGTACAACCGGGCTGATGCCGACGCTGATCAGCGATGATCTTGTCGTGATGAAACAGGGGATCGCCGCGGTGGAGGAAGCAATAGCGCAGGGTGTTCCCGGTATATTGGGCATTCATCTCGAAGGACCGTTCCTCAATCCGGGCAAGCACGGCATCCATGATGCCGGCCGCATCCGGTTGCTCGATACGGAAAGCGTCGCGTTGCTCACCTCGCTACGTCGCGGCAAGACGCTGGTCACGCTGGCGCCGGAGCGGACCGATGCCGGGTTGATCCGCACGCTCTCGGGCGCGGGCGTCATCGTGGCCGCAGGGCATAGCCTTGCGACCTATGAGGAGATGGGGCTTGCAGTGGCCGCGGGCCTGAGCGGCGTCACCCATTTGTTCAACGCGATGACGCAGCTGGAAAGCCGCGCGCCGGGTGTGGTCGGCGCGGCATTTGATCATCCGCTGACCTCGGGCCTCATTGTCGACGGGCATCACGTCCATCCGGCGGCGTTGCGCGCAGCGTATGCGGTGTGCGGAACTGAACGCTTGATGCTGGTCACCGATGCGATGCCACCGGTAGGCGGCGATCTTGCCAGCTTCCGGCTGGGTGATCAGGACATCCGGGTTGAAGATGGTGCGCTCAAGGCACGGGATGGCACGCTGGCGGGCTCCGTCCTCGATATGGCGAGCGCAGTCCGCAATGCCGTGACGATGATGGGCGTTGACTGGAAATCCGCGCTTGAAATGGCGAGCAGCACGCCCGCGCGCTTTCTTGGGCTGCAAGGTCATGGCCGGATCGCGCCGGGCTATCGTGCCGACCTTGTCCATCTCGATGCCCACGGCAATGCCGCCGCTGTGTGGGTCGGCGGGGAACGCTATTAGCCGGGCAGCGGCACCGGCCGGCCGGCGAGGATCAGCGCGCCATCAAGCGCATCGCCGAGCGGTTCCTGCAACAGCGCCACGGTGCGGGCGCGCAGCCACGGCCTGATTCGCTCGGCAAGCCCGCCCATCAGCACACAGCGCGACGCGCCCTTGCTGATGATGGTTTCGATGAAGCGCTCGATATGCAGTGCCGCATCGCGGACGATCGACAGCGCGATTTCGTCGCCATTGTCGGCATAATCCATCACCAGCGGTGCGAAGGCGGCATAATCGCCCGGCGCGGCCTCATCCATCCATGCGATGAATTGCGGGATTGCATGATCGAACTGCCGCGTGATCGCCTGGCTGAACGGGGTAGGCTTGGTGCGCCCGTCCATTGCGCGCAACGCATGGCGTAGTGCGCTCAACCCCAGTGCCGCGCCGCTGCCCTCGTCGGAAATGGGAAAGCCATATCCACCGATGCTGTAGCTGTCTTCACCGCGCTTGATGAGGCCGATGCTGCCGGTGCCGATGATGAGAACCGCGCCGTCGCCGCCCATATGCGCGCCAAGATTGGCGATCATCGCATCGCTGGTATATTGGACATGGGCGAAGGGGAATTCGAGTTGCTGGAGGCGGCTGCGCATGCCCATGCGGGTAATGCCCGCAATACCCATGCCGCAGCGCACGCGGCTGAGGTCGTCATCGGGCAGGCCCGCACTCCGCGTTGCCTGCAAGCACACGTCGAGCAGCCGGGCGTGCAGTTCGTCGACGCCGATGTTGGTGTTGGCGGGCCTGCCCTTGCCGGCGCCGAGCAATGTACCCTTTTCGTCAGTCAGCCGTGATTTGCTTGATGTGCCGCCAGCGTCGACGCCGAGATAATAGGTCATGCCCGTCCCATCCTGCGGCCCATGTTCCGCGCCCTTCTTATGTACGTCGCTTATGTCATCCCTCCTGCGGGAAAAGGCAACCCGGTCAATAGGGATGGATTGATAAATTTGGCCTTGGTTCGCGCTGTAACAAGAACGTCATAATCCAATGACAGTGAAGCGCGATTGCGCTAGTGATTCCGGCGGACAGGGGATGGATGCATGGCCAAGGGCCCCTTTTTCATTGCAGTGGCGGCAACGGTCGGCATGCTTCTTGCCGGAGCGGATGTCTGGCTTTCGCTGGCCATTTTCGGCTTATGGTGTGCAAGCCTGTTTCTCCTGCGGCCAAAGGAGGAAGAGGAGGCCAGCGCAAGCCAGGTAGCGCCCGACCAGGACAAGGTACTGGCGGCATTTCTCGAACCCGTCGATACGCCCTTGCTGCTGATCGATTCCGGTCGCATCGTCTCGGCCAACCGGGTCGCACGATCGGAACTCGGCGCGCATATCGTCGGGCAGGATGTGCGCGTTGCGCTGCGTCATCCTGCCGCCATCGGTCTTATCAGCGGAAACGGCGAAACCGCGGAAAAAAGCACCATGGTAGAGGGACTGACCAGCCCGCGCAGTCTGTTTGAAGTGCAACTCCATCGCGTGAATGACCGCTACCAGCTGGTGCAGCTCAATGACCGGTCGCGTGAAGGCGACGTCTCGCGCGCGCATACTGATTTCGTGGCCAATGCGAGCCATGAACTGCGTACCCCGCTCGCCTCGATCATCGGTTATATTGAAACGCTGAGTGACGATGATGGCAGCATGGATAGCGCGACGCGCAAACGTTTCCTCGATATTGTCCTGCGCGAGGCCAACCGCATGCGCGCGCTCATCGAGGACCTGATGTCGCTGTCTCGGATCGAGGCGGAAAAGCATCAGCGGCCTGCGGAGCGGATCGACCTTGTACCGGTGGCACAGGCGATCGCCAAGGATGTCGCTGCCATCCACGGCGCTGACCGCATCCGCTGCGAGATGGCGGACGCGCATGCAATGATTCTTGGCGATCATGCGCAGATCGACCAGCTGATCCGCAACCTTGTCGACAATGCGCTGAAATATGGCAGCGATGACCAGCCGGTCACGATCTCGATCGGATCGGATGCGCGGGGCATCCTGTTCGAGGTGCGCGATCGCGGACCCGGAATCGACCCCGACCACCTGCCGCATCTGACCCGTCGTTTCTACCGCACCGATCCGGGACGCAGCCAGGCGGCCGGCGGCACCGGTCTTGGCTTGGCTATCGTCAAGCATATCGTGGAACGGCACCGGGCATCACTCGATATTGCGAGCATCGTCGGAGAGGGGACGACGGTTTCCGTTCGCTTCCCAAAGGCCGCAGAGTTGGTGACCGAAACAAATTATGACAATGGTGTCACACAACTGTCATAAAAACCGATCATGGCGCCCTTATCGCAGCTTGCGACCAACAGGAGCTAAGAAAATGATTCGTTTTGCCAAGCCTCTTTCGATTGCGCTCGTCGCGTCTGTTTCGCTGGCTGCATGCAACAGCGGTGGTGGCGGCTCGGCTGCATCGCGAGACCAGATTCGTGCGGTCGGCTCCTCGACCGTATATCCCTTTTCCAAGGCTGTTGCTGAAGCGCTGACCAAGGCTGACCCGTCGATCAAGTCGGCGATCATCGAATCGAACGGCACCGGTGCCGGCATGAAATTATTCTGCGCGGGCGTCGGCGTTGCCCATCCCGACATCGTGAACGCGTCGCGCCGCATGAAGAAGTCGGAATTCGAAGACTGCCAGAAGAATGGCGTCAAGGATATTGTCGAAGTCCAGGTTGGCCTTGACGGCATTGCCTTCGCCGAAGCCAATGGCGGACCCAATATGCAGCTTTCGGTGACCGACATCTACAAGGCGCTGGCGGCCAATCCGTTCGGCAAGCCGAACGCGGCCAAGACCTGGAAGGACGTCAATCCGTCGCTCCCGGCCGAACCGATCCTCGTGTATGGCCCGCCCTCGACCTCGGGCACGCGCGACGCGCTTGCTGAACTCATCCTCACCAAGGGCTGCGACACGGACGCCGCGACCAAGGCGCTCAAGGACAGCGACAAGGACAAGCACAAGGCGGTCTGCACCGAAGTGCGCAACGATGGCGCCTATGTGGACTCGGGCGAAAACGACAATCTGATCGTGCAGAAGATCGCCGCCAATCCCAAGGCGATCGGCGTGTTTGGCTTCTCTTTCCTCGAGGCCAATAGCGACAAGATCAAGGGCGTGCCGCTTGATGGAGTGCAGCCGACCTATGACAATGTTGCCGGTTTCAAATATCCGGGTGCGCGTCCGCTTTACATCTATGTGAAGGCAGCGCACCTCAATGCGATCAAGGGTCTCAAGGAGTTTGCCGGCGAATATGCCAAGTCTTGGGGGCCGGATGGTTATCTCAAGAAGCAGGGCATGGTTGTCGCCCCGGCTGATGTGCTGGCAAAGAATGCCGAAATCGTTTCGACGATGAAGGTCATGGACGGCGCTGACCTTAAATAATCGGGCAAGTTAACGGGGGGAGGCGCGCTGGGTGCCTCCTCTTTCAACCATCGTCAAATTGGGGCAGTTTGAACGTGTCACCCGCTATTCTCTTGTTGATGGTTGCAGCGCTGGCGCTGATCGGCTGGATTGCCGGACGCGCCCGCGCGCAGATGTTCGGCCGCCGCTCGGCTGCGGACGGCGTCCGCGGCGGACTTCACTCACTTCCCAATTATCATGGCTGGTACGTTGCGCTGTGGGCGCTGGTGCCCGCAGTGCTTTTTGCGCTCCTGTGGTCGAATCTGTCGGGCGGCCTCGTCCTGCAGCAGGTGCTCGCCGATCCGGCTGCGCAAAACCTGCCGCAGATGGATATGGAGCGCAATGCGATCCTTGCCGAGGCGCGTAACGTTGCGCAATCGGGCGCAGGTGCATTCAATCCGCTCGCGCAGCAACTGGCCGAACCCTTCCGCGCGGCGATGCGATTCTATGGCATGATCGGGGCAGCAGTGACGCTGCTCATCGGCTTTGCGGGAGGGGCTTTTGCCTATCTGCGCCTGAAGCCGGACTTCAAGGCGCGTACACGCGTCGAGCGTGCCATCATGGTACTGCTGTTACTTGCGTCGCTGGTGGCCATCCTCACGACGATCGGCATCTTTGCCTCGCTTGCGTTCGAGACCGCCCGCTTCTTCGGCATGGTATCACCGATTGATTTCCTGTTCGGAACCCATTGGGGGCCGGACTCGATGAGCACGCACACACCGGCCGCAAACAAGAATTACGGCGCTGTTCCGCTGTTCTGGGGGACCATCTTCATTGGTGCGATCATCGCCATGCTGGTGGCGATCCCGCTGGGCCTGATGAGCGCGATCTACCTGACCCAATATGCCGCGCCGCAGGTGCGCAAGTGGATGAAGCCGCTGCTTGAAATCCTCGCCGGTATCCCCACCGTGGTTTACGGCTATTTCGCGGCATTGACCGTCGCGCCCAAAATTCGCGATTTTGCCGTAGCGATCGGGATCAACAACCCGTCGACCGAAAGCGCGCTCGCTGCTGGTCTCGTCATGGGTATCATGATCATTCCGTTCGTTTCGTCGATGGCCGATGACAGCATCGCGGCGGTTCCTCAGTCAATGCGTGACGGATCGCTCGCGATGGGCGCGACGACCTCCGAAACCATCCGCCGTGTGCTCATTCCGGCCGCGTTGCCGGGAATCGTTGCCGGCGTCATGCTGGCGATCAGCCGCGCGATCGGCGAGACCATGATCGTGGTGATGGCGGCGAGTACGGCAGCCAACCTTTCGGCCAACCCGTTTGCCAGCATGACGACCGTAACGGTCCAGATCGTGCAGATGCTGACGGGTGAGGGGAGTTTCGACCATCCCGCGACGCTCAGCGCGTTCGCGCTCGGCATGGTGCTGTTCATCGTGACGCTGATCCTCAACATCATCGCGCTGCGCGTCGTCAAGAAGTTCCGGGAAGCTTATGACTGATACGACCCTCCACACGCCGCAGGGACGCATTCCGACCGACTGGAACTCGCCCGCGCTCGCCCAGCGCCTCAGGAAGCGCCACAGCGCGGAGCGGCGTTTCAAGCTGCTCGGGCTGGTTTCGATCCTCGTCTCGGCGTTGTTCCTCGCTTTTCTCCTGTTCACCATGACAGCCAATGGCCTTGGCGGCTTCAAGCGCGACACGCTCCAGGTCCCGGTCGATTTTCCCGCGCTTGGCCTGACCGTGACGGCGGATCAGTTGCGCGGGCCCGATGCTGCGCAGCGGCTGGCGACCGGCGGCATTGAGGAAGGCATCAACCTTGCCGCGATGCAGGCCCTTGGGCCAGCCGCCGCGGCCCAGATCGCGCCGTCGGCCTGGACCGAAGTGCGCGATGCGATCGTGGCCGATCCGCTGCTCCTCTCCGCCAAACAGGAGTTTGAGCTGCCGATCTCGGGTGATCTCGCCGCCGGTGTGCGCGGCGAAGGCAAGCCGGAAATGCGGGCGCTGGCGAAGGACCTCCAGGACAAGGGCATGTTGTCGTCGAGTTTCGACAGCGGTTTCCTTACCCGGTCGGATGCGACCGATCCGGGACAGGTCGGCATCTGGGGAGCGCTCAAGGGCTCCATCCTGACGATGCTGGTGACGCTGGCTCTGGCTTTTCCGGTCGGCGTTCTCGCGGCGATCTATCTTGAGGAATATGCGCCTCGCAACAAGTGGACCGACCTCATCGAGGTGTCGATCAACAATCTTGCGGCGGTACCTTCGATCATCTTCGGTCTTCTGGGACTTGCGGTATTCCTGGCCTTCATGGGCATGCCGCGATCCGCGCCACTGGTCGGCGGGATGACGCTCGCGCTGATGACCATGCCGGTGATCGTGATTTCGGGCCGCAACGCGGTCAAGGCGGTGCCGCCCTCGATCCGCGATGCTGCACTGGCGATGGGCGCGAGCCCGGTGCAAGTGGTGTTCCATCACGTCCTGCCGCTCGCCCTGCCGGGGATTCTCACCGGAACGATTATCGGCATGGCGCGTGCGCTGGGCGAAACCGCGCCGCTGCTGATGATCGGAATGCGCGCCTTCGTCGCCTCACCGCCGTCGAGCCTGACCGCACCCTCGAGCGTGCTGCCGGTGCAGATTTACCTGTGGTCGGACGAGGTCAGCCGCGGCTTTGTCGAGCGCACCTCCGCCGCAATCATCGTGCTGCTCGCTTTCCTTCTCGTGATGAATGGCCTCGCCATCTATCTCCGCAACAAGTTCGAACAACGCTGGTAGGCCATCATGACCGATCTTATTACGCCCAATCCCAAAATGACCGCGCGCGATGTGTCGGTCTATTATGGCCCCAAGAAGGCGATCGACGAGGTATCGATCGATATTCCGCAGGAATATGTGACGGCCTTCATCGGTCCGTCGGGTTGCGGCAAGTCGACCTTCCTGCGTGCGCTCAACCGCATGAACGACACCGTGGCGTCCGCCCGTGTCGAGGGCGAGATCAAGCTTGACGGCGAGGATATCTACAAGAGCGGCATGGACGTCGTGCAATTGCGCGCGCGCGTCGGCATGGTCTTCCAGAAGCCCAATCCTTTCCCCAAATCGATCTTTGAGAATGTCGCCTATGGCCCCAAGATTCACGGGCTGGCCCAGAACAAGGGCGACCTCGAACAGATTGTCGAGGCCGCGCTGAGCAAGGCCGGGCTGTGGGACGAGGTCAAGGACCGCCTTACCGACAGCGGCACCGCACTTTCGGGCGGTCAGCAGCAACGTCTCTGCATCGCCCGGGCGATCGCGGTCGACCCTGAGGTCATCCTGATGGACGAGCCCTGCTCCGCGCTCGATCCGATTGCCACGGCCCGGATCGAGGAACTCATTCACGAACTGCGCGGCCGCTACGCGATCGTCATCGTGACCCACTCGATGCAACAGGCGGCGCGCGTGTCCCAGCGCACCGCCTTCTTCCACCTCGGCAAAATGGTGGAATATGGTAAAACGTCGGATATCTTCACCAATCCGCGCGAGGAGCGGACCAAGGATTATATCACCGGACGTTACGGTTAAGGAGTGCGGGACGATGAATGAACATACAGTCAAGGCATTCGACGAGGACATCACCCGGCTACGCGGGCTAATTGCCGAAATGGGCGGCCTCGCCGAATATGCGATCACGCGCGCGATGGACGCGTTGGTGCGGCACGATCCGGCGCTCGCCGAACAGGTGATCGCCGACGATGCCAAGCTCGATGCGCTCGAGCATGCAGTCGACAAGCTTGCCGTGCGCATCCTTGCGCTCCGGGCGCCGATGGCCGACGACCTGCGCGAAGTGATTGCCGACCTCAAGGTGGCCGGGATCCTTGAGCGGATCGGGGATTATGCCAAGAACATCGCCAAGCGAGTCAAGGACATCAAGGACACCAGCCGCTTTGAGCCGCTCGTACTGCTTCCCGCGATGTCCGAACTTGCCTCATCGATGGTCCATGATGTGCTGACGGCCCACGCTGCCCATGATGCGGCGGCTGCCGAGGACATCATCGCGCGCGATGCCAAGGTCGACAATCTCTACAACAGCCTGTTCCGCAATCTGGTCAGCTACATGATGGAAAATCCCTCGACGATCAGCGCGGCCGCGCATCTGCTGTTCGTCGCGCGCAATCTTGAACGGATCGGCGATCATGCGACCAATATCGCTGAACAGGTCTATTTTGTTGCGACAGGCGAATATCTCCCGGACCGTAACGAACAGGTATAAAGGCAGGTTAAACCATGTACAGGCCCGCGCTTTTGCTGGTGGAAGATGATGCTGCTCTTGCCGAGCTGCTCGAATACCGCTTCCGCAATGAAGGCTATACGGTGCGCTCGACGCCCAATGGCGACGAGGCGCTGTTGCTGGCGACGGAGCAATGCCCCGACCTTGTGATCCTTGACTGGATGGTCGAGGGCACTTCGGGGATCGAGGTGTGCCGCCGCCTGCGCCGCGACAAGCAGACCGCCAATGTGCCGATCATCATGCTGACGGCGCGCGATACTGAAGATGACCGGGTGCGCGGGCTTGAAACCGGCGCGGATGATTATGTCTCCAAGCCCTTCTCGACCCGGGAACTGATGGCACGGGTCGATTCGATCCTGCGGCGCGTCCGCCCTGCCTTGGCCGGGGAAGTGCTGACGGTGCAGGACCTAACGCTGGATGCGGGTTCACACCGGGTGACGCGTGCGGGCGAGGTCATCAACCTCGGCCCGACCGAATTCCGCCTGCTGCGCCATTTCATGGAAAATCCGGGCCGGGTCTTCTCGCGCGGGCAATTGCTCGATGCGGTATGGGGGCATGACAGCGATATCGAACTGCGTACCGTCGACGTGCACATTCGCCGGTTGCGCAAGGCGATCAATCTGCCCGGCATGGAAGATCTGGTGCGAACCGTGCGTTCGGCCGGATATGCGCTCGACGGCGCCTGAGGCCGGGTGATTTTTGCGCGCTCCTGGCTGGCGCGAATATATGAAGCGCCCCCATCTGCCAGCATTCTCTAATCCGTCATAAATGACAAGTAGGTGGTCATGAAACCATGCGTCCCACATGTGGTAGCCGCATGGATTTTTTCTGGTATCACCGATCGTTAGCCGGACTCGTCCAGTTACGGCGTTGAGGTCATTTACGGGGAGGCTGGCATGGCCGTTTTTTTCAATGAAATTCACTATGACAATGTCGGCACCGATGTCAGCGAGGCGATCGAACTTGCCGGAACCGCCGGGACCGATCTCACGGGCTGGAGGATCGTCCTCTATAATGGCAATGGCGGTTCCTCCTATGCCACGGTCTATCTGACCGGCATCATTCCCGACCAGGGCAATGGGTTCGGTACGTTGGCCTTTTCCGGCGCGACCAACTGGTTGCAAAATGGAAATGCGGGAGGAACCGAACCCGACGGTTTCGCGCTGATCGATCCGGCCGGAAACGTCGTCCAGTTCCTGTCCTATGAAGGGGTTTTTACCGCGACCAACGGTCCGGCGGCAGGCATGACCAGCACCAATATCGGCGTGATGGAAGATAATCCGGTTCCGGCAGCTGGCCTCTCGCTGCAATTGACCGGAACGGGCTCGCAATACAGTGATTTCATCTGGGCGGCGGGCAATGGCGCGACGTTTGGCGCAGTCAATAGTGGCCAGAGCTTCGCCGCAACGGCGCAGCCGGGCACGTTGGCGATCAACGATGTGACAGTGCTGGAAGGCAACAGCGGCACAACCGCGATGACCTTCACCGTAACGCGCGCCAATGGCAGCGCGGGCGCTGTCTCTGCCGATTACATCATCGGTTTCGGCAGCGCGTCCGCCAGCGATTTTGCCGCCGGCACGCAACTCAACGGAACGGTCCAGTTCGCCGCCGGCCAGACCAGCGCGACCATAACCCTTGAGGTCACGGGCGATACCGCGATCGAAACGAATGAAACTGTCACGATCACGCTGAGCAATCCCACGGGCGGCGCGACGATCACCAATGCCGTGGCGACGGGCACGATCGTCAATGATGACAGCCCCCCGCCGGTCGTGTTCATCAACGAAATTCACTATGACAATAGCGGTACGGATGTCGGCGAAGCCGTCGAGATCGCCGGTGCGGCCGGCACCAATCTCGCCGGCTGGAGCCTTGTTTTCTACAATGGCGGCAACGGGCAAAGCTATGCCACGGTGGCGCTCTCGGGTGTGATCGGCGATCAGGATGACGGGTTCGGCACGCTCAGCTTTGCAGGTCCCGCCGCAGGCATCCAGAATGGCGCGCCGGATGGCGTGGCGCTGGTCAGCCCCTCGGGCGTCGTCCAGTTCCTCTCCTATGAAGGCGCGTTTGTCGCAACCAACGGTCCGGCGGCCGGCATGATGAGCACGGACATAGGCGTCGCCGAAGATCCCGCACCGGGGGCAGGCTATTCGCTGCAACTCGTTGGCAGCGGGTCAAGCTATGAAGATTTCAGCTGGCGTAGCGCGGCGGCGGATAATTTCGGTTCGGTCAATGCGGGACAGGATTTCCTTTCGCCCAACCTTCCCGGTGAGCTGCGCGTATCCGATACGACGGTCACCGAAGGCGACAGCGGTGAAACGCTGGTGACGGTTACCGTCCGGCGTGCGGGCGGCACTGCTCTCAACGCGAGCGTGGATTATGCGCTGGTGCTCGATGGGACGGCCGACGCCTCTGATCTCGGGGTCGGTGTCACGATGACGGGAACGGTCGTCTTTGCGCCCGGCGTGACGCAGCAGAGCATCACTTTCGCCATTGCCGGGGACACCGTCGCCGAACGCAACGAAACGCTTTCGGTCCAGCTCGGCAATGCGTCGGGCGCGACGATCGCCGATGGCAGCGCGACCGTAACCATCCGCAACGATGATCCCATCAACCTTCATATCTACGAGATTCAGGGTGAAGGGCATATCTCCGACTATCGCACCCAGATCGTCACCACCGAAGGCATTGTGACCGCGATCGACAGCAACGGCTATTATATCCAGGATGCGGCCGGGGACGGCAACGTGCGCACCTCGGACGCGATCTTCGTGCTGACAGGTACCGCGCCCGCCGTCGCAATCGGCGACCTTGCGCGCGTGACCGGCGTGGTCAACGAAGTGCTGCCCGGCGGCAATGCCGACAATCTCAGCATCACCACGCTCAACCAGTCGTCGGTCAGCATCCTGTCGGGCGGGCATGCGCTCCCCAGCACGATCATCGGAACCGGCGGTATCAATCCGCCAACGCATATTTTCGATGATGATGGCTTTACCATCTATGACCCGGAGAATGACGCGGCCGATTTCTATGAATCGCTCGAAGGCATGCGCGTCACGGTCGATGCGCCGCTCGTTGTCAGCCCGACCAACAATTATAATGAAACCTGGGTGGTCGCATCGGGCGGCACTCATGCGACCGGCGTCAATAGCCGGGGCGGGATTACCATTTCCGACAGCGACAATGACGGTCTTTACCCGGACATGAACCCGGAACGCATCCAGCTGGACGATGATCTCGGGCTGTTTGCCGGCTACCAGCCGGCGTTCACGCAGGGTGACATATTGTCGAGCGTGACCGGCATCATGACCTATGATTTTCAGAGCTACCAGCTTTCAGTCACGGAAGCGGTGAGCATCGTGCAGGATGCGGGGCCGCTCAGCCGGGAGGAAACCAGCCTCACCAACGGCCCCGATACACTGACCATCGCAACCTATAATGTCGAAAATCTCGATCCGGGCGACAACAAGTTCGACATATTGGCGGACGATATCGTTTACGGCCTTGGCGCGCCTGACATCATCGGTCTTCAGGAAATCCAGGATGGCGACGGCGCGGGCAAGGGCGCCGATCTTTCGGGCTATGTCACCGCGCAGGGGCTCATCGACGCGATCAGTGCGATCGGCGGTCCCAACTATATGTATATCGAGATCACCCCGACCGTGGCGAACTCGACCGGCGGCGAACCCAATGGGAATATCCGCAACGGCTTCCTCTACAATATGGATCGCGTCGGCTATGTCGAAGGCAGCGCCGAGCTGATTACAGGCAGCGCGTTCAACGGCAGCCGCAATCCGCTGGTGGCTTCGTTCGAGTTCAACAGCCAGATCGTGACCGCGATTTCGGTGCACTCCACGTCGCGCGGGGGCAGCGATCCGCTGTTTGGCGCGAACCAGCCGCCGCTCAACGCCGGTGAAGGTTCGCGCGATGCGCAGTCCGCCGCCATTTCCGCCTATGTGTTCGACCTGCTGGCCGGTGATCCGGGCCGCAACATCGCGGTGATGGGCGATTTCAACGCCTTCTATTTCGAGCATTCGCTGACCATGCTGGAACAGGATGGCGTACTCAGCAATGTGCTCCGCCTGCTGCCCGAGGAAGAACGCTATACTTATATCTTCGAAGGCAACGCCCAGAATCTCGACAATCTGCTGGTGACCGGCGGGCTCTACGCGGGCGCGATGGCCGACGTTGTCCATCGCAATGCGGAACAGCCCGATACGGCGGCGCGTGCGACCGACCATGACCCGATCGTCGCAAGCTTCTACATGCCGCTGGCGCCGCGCGATCTTGTGCTGGACGGCGGAGACATCGACGAAAACAACGCGCCCGGAGCCGTGGTGGGTACGCTGTCGGCGACCGACACGCCCGGCAACGTCCTGCGTTACAGCCTCGTCAATGATGCGGATGGAGCCTTTGCGGTTGATGCTGCAACCGGTGTCATCACTGCGACGCGGAGCTTTGACCATGAAGCGGCGGCGAGCCATATGCTGCTTGCGCGCGTCACTGATCAGGGCGGGCTCTACACCGAGCAGAGCTTCACCATCACCATCGGCGATGTCAACGAGGCGCCGGTGGCCGTCAATGACCATGTCGCGGTGGACGAGGACGCCACGACCGATAATCTGTGGAACAGCCTCATCGCCAACGATCATGATCCTGATGCCGGAGACCAGATCAGCATCAGCGCGGTGGACAGCAGCGCAACGCTGGGAACGGTCATCTTCGATGCAGAAACCCGCACGCTGCGCTATGTCGCCGACCATGATGCGTTCGATGCGCTGGCCCCCGGGGAGACCTATGTCGATCACTTCACCTACACCATCGTTGACGCACAGGGGCTGACCAGCACCGCGACGGCGAGCGTCACCGTGACGGGTATTGATGACGGTATCAGCAAATGGGGTAGTTTCCGCGCTGACTCTCTGCAGGGCACCGCAGGCGAAGATACGCTTTACGGCCTTGTGGGCAATGACAGCCTTTTCGGCCGTGAAGGGCATGACAGGCTCTACGGCGGAATCGGCAACGATCTGCTAGATGGCGGTACAGGCAACGACTTCCTGTTCGGCGGGCTCGGTAGCGATACGCTGCTGGGCGGTGCAGGGCGGGATTATCTCAATGGCGGCCAGGGCCATGACACGCTCACCGGCGGCGCTGGCGCTGACCGCTTTGCGTTCTCTTACCTTGGCGGCAACGATGTCGTGACCGATTTCGACGCGGCCGAAGATGTGCTGGTGCTCGAATATGGCGCGCAGATCAACCGCGTCCAGTATCGCGACGTCAACCATGATGGGCAGATTGACACCGTCCTCCACCTTTTGGGCGGCCAGGTAACCTTGCTCGGCATATCCGACTTCAACACGGTGCGCGTGGAGCGGGACAATCCGGAATTCGATTTCGGCCTGTTTCTCTGAGGCCATTACTGATTTTTGTATCAAGACGGTCCGGCCTGTGCGGACCGCCTTTTTCATTGCCACTTTTCCCGCTACGGTCGCGTGATGAATTTCGTGCGAAACATCAGTCCAGTCGTGGCCGTTGGGGTTGCCATGCTCGGCCTTGCAGTGCCCGCGGCGGGACAGAGCGGGAAACTGGACGTTCGCCCGGCTGCCGCGAGACCGGCTGCGTCCACGCTTCAGGAGCGGGTGGCAGTCCTGTTGTCCGAAGCGCCTGCGGGCACGCGCATTGGGCTCGTCGTGACCACGGCCGACGGGCGCGAGATCGTTGCGATCCGGCCCGATGAGCGTTTTGTCCCCGCCTCGAACACCAAGCTGTTTACCACGGCGGCGGCCTATACGGTGCTGCCCGAGCTGACCGGTGGCGCCCTGCCGCGCGGCAACGCGGTGCTTGCCGAAGGCAGGAAAAGGCGGCCCGATATCATCGTCGCCGGCTATGGCGACGCACGCATGTCGAGCGCTCCTGATTGCACGGTCAATTGCCTGTCGACCCTCGCCGACGCCATTGCCCGCTCATATCGGACGGTCGGCAACATCATCGGTGATGGCAGCTGGTTCGCCGATGAACGCTGGAGCGCCGGAATGGCGTGGAACAATATTCCCGGCTGGTACGGTACCGCCATTTCCGCCCTGACGCTGGACGATAATGAGCTGGTGTTGACGATCACGCCCGGCGCCAGGGCGGGCGAACCGGTTAAGGTGGATGCTCTTCCCTATTTCTCGATCGAAAACCGGCTGCAGACGGTGACGGCGGGCGAAACCGGCATCAATTATTGGCGCCTGCCCAATAGCCGGACCGTGCGGCTGACCGGCACGCTGGTTGCCGGAAAGGAACCTTCACGCCTGCGGCTCGGCATCGACGATCCGGCGCATTATACCGCCTGGCAGCTGGGCGAGATGCTGAAGCAGCGCAAGGTGCGGGTCAAAGGGACGATCAGCTCGCGCTACCGTCCCGCCGATCAGCAGCCCTCCGCTTATACGGTGACGCCACTTGCGACCCTCGAACCCGGGCCGCTGGCGGATGACATCCGCACGATCAACAAGGTGAGCCAGAATCTACACACTGACCTGCTGCTCCGCCGCCTTGGCGCGGCGCGCGGCGAAGCGACGGTTGCGGGCGGGCACAAGGCGGTCGAAGCCATGCTCGTTGCCGCGGGCGTGCCGCGCACCGCCTATGACTTCTCCGATGGATCGGGCATGTCCACCTATAACCGCGTATCGCCGCGCGCGACGGTGCGTCTGCTGCGCTGGATCAGCGCGCAACCCTGGGGCGCGACATGGCAGGAGACGCTGCCGGTTGGCGGCGTGGACGGGACTTTGCGCCGCCGCTTTTCGGGAACGATTCTCGATGGCAAGGTCAACGCCAAGACCGGTACGCTCAATCAGGCCAACGCGCTGTCGGGCTACATGACCAGTGCGCGCGGGCAAAGGCTGGTATTTTCCGCCTTTGCCAATGACGTGCCGGGCGACAAGTCGATGACGGCGATCATCGACCGGGCATTGGTGCTGATCGCATCAGAAAACTGAAGGCTATTCGACCGGGTGGAACAGCAGCCCGGCGATCGAATTCAGTTCGCGCATGCCATCGACTCCCAGCTTGCGGACGGCGTTGTTCATATGCGTGCGCACGGTGTTGTCGTTGACGTTGAGCAGCACCGAAATGTCCGAATTGGAACGCCCCCAGCCGAGAAAGCGCAGCACGGCGGCCTCGGTGCGGGTGAGCGACTGGAGCCCTTCCACGAACGTCAGGGGCACCCGTGCGCCTTCGACCAGGAATTCGCCAATCTGGATGTCCTGCACTGCCGACTGATTGGCGGCCTCGGCCTGCTGGAGCAGCGCGATCAGCTTCTTCAGTTCCTCGGGATCAGTAACGCCCTCGCCCTTGCGCGGAGCGGCGCGCGTACGGCTGGCGCTCGTCTGGCTGGCGATGCCGCCGTGCATCTGACCAGCATAGCCCGGAAGAGGCGGGGAGGGACGGCGATTGTCGGTCATGGCAGTTCTCGAACAGTGTCAGATTGTGCCGCCGGTTTCAACGGCGGACGTGGAACAGGGGGTCTTTCGGCATCGCCGACCCTTTCCAGCACGGCCGATGAGGTGGCCGCGCGGGACGACAGGTCGTTGAGCAATTGCTGCGCGATAAAGGGAAGGATGACTATGATGACAAAGATCGACGCAGCGGCCTTCAAGGGCATGGCCAGCGCAAAGACGTTGAACTGCTGCGCGAACCGGTTGAGAAGGCCGAGGCCCATATCGACGACGTACAGTATCGTCAGAACGGGCGCGGCAAATATGAAAGCAGTTGCGAAAAAACGTCCAAACTCCTGTTCGAACAGGATCACCGCCGCACCGTCGAACCGGACCCCGCCGCTGCCGAGCGGCCAGATCAGATAGCTGGTCATGATCGTGCCGATCAGGAGCGTCAGTCCGCCCGCGCTGACAAACACCACATGCGCGAACCGGCTGAGGAGAATGGCGGTCAGCGATTGCTGGAGGCCGGTCATCGGGTCGACCAGTTGACCGATGGTCGCCCCAACCTTGGTATCGATGATTTCGCCCGCGGCTCCCATCGCCCACAAGATCGTTCCGAAGAAAAAGCCGATCACCGATCCGGCGATCGCCTCCTTGGCATAGAGCCAGAGCCACCCTCCCGCAGACAGCTGATTGGGCTCGACCCCGGGATCCATGTTGAGCGCGATGAGGCCGAATGCCACGATCAGGCTGTTGCGCACCGTCGCCGGGATGATCGAGGGCGAAAAGATCGGCACCAGCATGAAGGCAAAGGCAAAACGCGCGGAAGAGACGCCGATCAGGAGCGCCTGTTCGGTCCAGGGGGCAATATCGATCAGGGCCTGCCCGACCGTCGCTTCCGCCGCGATGCTCATCCCACCATCCTCGGAAACTCGGTAAAGATGGTCTTGCCGAACGCATATAGGCTGCCGCCCACCAGCGACGCGGTGAGGAAGATCGTCAGGACGATGGCGAAGAATTTGAGCGCATATTGGAGCGTCTGTTCCTGCAACTGGGTCGCTGCCTGAATGACCGCCACGATCAGCCCGACCAGCGAGGCTGCGATGATCGGCGGCGCCGAAAGCAGCAGCACCAGCCAGAGCGCCTGCATCGTGATCCCGACCATATCCCCGCTCACCGCGCGGTCCCTCCGCTCGCAGCTTCGCTAGACATAACTTGTCACCAGTGAGTGCGATAATTGCACCCACCCGTCGATCAGTACGAACAGCAATATCTTGAAGGGCAGGGAGATGGTCACCGGGGACAGCATCATCATCCCCATCGCCATCAGGATATTGGATATCACCATGTCGATCACCAGAAATGGCAGGAATATGAGAAAACCGATCTGGAAGGCGACGGTGAGTTCCTTGACGACAAAGGCGGGGATGAGGACGATGAAGTCCTTGTCGGTCACGGTGGCGCCGCGTTGCGGGCCGCTGATCTTCTTCTGCGTCGCGAGGAAGAACTGGCGCTCGCGCGGGTCGCTATGCTTGACCAGGAACTGGCGCAGCGGTTCCTTGGCGCGATCGGCGGTGGAGAAAATCGCTTCGCTATCCTCGAGCGGACTGTCGTTGATGGTTTCGTCGCCCGGCATGGTCGCCACCGGTTTTGAATAGCCGGCCGCCTCTGACATTTGCTGGAGCGTCGGATACATCACATAGGCCGTCAGGATCAGCGCCATGCCGTTGAGCACGACATTGGGCGGAACCTGCTGCAGGCCGAGCGCATTGCGCAGCAGGCTCAGCACGACAACGATTTTGGTGAAGGATGTGACCATCACCGCGACAAAGGGGGCAAGCGCCAGCAGGATGACGGTAACAAGCGCACTGCCGGGCGTGAAGGTTGAAAGATCCATGTTAAGCCTTCCTATTCGCCATCGTAGCGATACTGCTCGCCGGCATTGCCGTCACTCTCATCCGGCATGGCGATGCCGTGCGAGACGGGCGACTGCGGCGCAGCCTCTTGCGGCAGGCGGTCAATATGGACGGCAAATTGTTCTCCCAGCCGGACCAACTCGCCGATCGCGATGGTGCGGCCGGCAACTTTCATCTCGACAGTGAGGCCTGCCGCTATCGGTCCCACGGGAACCGCCAGCCCGGCACGCAGGCGCCCCAGTTCCTCGATCGTCAGCGCCTGATCGGGCAACTGGATCGAAACCGGCACTTTCAGCGCGCCAAAGCCGCCGTCGCCTTCCTGTTCGTCATTCATCATATTCTGTCCTTGAAGGGGGTCGCCATTGCCGATCGAAAAGCGATTGGCCTGCGGATCGAGCTGGCCGGGGACGCCGCCAAACGGCGTCATCAGGGTCGCGGGCCAGCTGCCGCCGCGCGCGACCAGCAGGTCGCCGGGTGCGATCGTTGAAGCATCGTCGACATCGAGCGAGGCGATTACGCATTCGAGAGAGGTGGCAACCGGCGCGGTCGTCATGTTGAAATCGTTGCCGGACATGGTAACGGGCAAGCGAAAATCCGGCGGAAAACCGAGCAGAAACTGGTGACGAAGGCCGTGGCTGCCGTGGAAATCCACCGCGACGATTTCATGGCTCCCCGGTGCCTGACCGCCCATCTGGTCAGGCTCAACCGGACAGCCGAGCTGCAATTCCAGCGCCGACAGCAGCGGGTCCGCGCGGGTCAGCATGGCGGCGATGTCTGCAATCCGTTCCGGGTGAAGGATGACCGGTTCCCCGTCCCATTGCAGGAAACGGAGCGCCGGTTGCGGCGCGGGACCTGTCAGCCATGCGCCGGCCGCGGCATCGGACGCGGGAATGGCGCGCGCCTTGACTGTCAGTTGCTCGCCTGTCGCCAGTTCGAGCGTCGTTCCATCGAGCGCGGGCAGCAACTGGCCGAGCAGGCGCTGGCGGTCTTCGTCCAGCACGCGCAGGGGCAGGGGCTGAGGAGTGACCGCGATCGCTTCGGGGTCGATCAGGGCCACGGCCGCACTCCTGCTGGCGAATTGCCGAGTGTTTCGGGGACGGAGGGCTGCGGCGGGACGGGAAGCGCTTTTCTGTCACGATCCCAGCGCGACAGCAAGGTGATTGCGCCCGTTCCTACGCCGAGCAGCATGGTTTCATCGCCGACTTCGATCAGTACCACACGTTCGCGCTGGCCGAGCGGGAGCGCGCGGATGAAACGCAGCGAACGGTCGCCCGAACTGTTGTCGGGATCGACCCCCATGGTGCGGTCCTGCCATTTGCGCAGCACCCAGATAGTACCCCAGGCCAGGCCGATAACCAGTATCATCGACAGGACAATCGCCAGAAGCGACGAGAATAAAGTGCCTATTCCCATTCAAACCCCATTTGTCTGTGGTTGTTTTTCAATAGTATGGACCCGCCACCGGTTTCTGTCACGACGCCGGCTCATCCGCTGTGGTGGTGGCGGACCGTTGCGCCTCATCGCCCAGTTCGACCGTCATCGGCGCCTGTCCTTCGCGCGCACGCTTGGCCCAAAGGATCACTTCGGCGACGGCATCAAACATGTCTTCGGGAACGATTTCCCCGATCTCGCCGCGCGCCCATAATTTGCGTGCCGTGGCGACATGCCGGATGATCGGCACCTTGTTGTCTTCGGCCGCCGCTCGCATCGCGGCGGCGAGATTGCCTTCGCCCTTCGCCGCGATGACCGGAACCGGGCAGCTTTCCTTGTCATAGTCGATCGCGATGGCGAGGTGGGTCGGATTGACGAGAAGCGCCGCAGCGCCACCCGCCGAGCCGACCGCGCTGCTGTTTGCCCATTCCTGGTGCATCTGGCGCCGGTGCTGCTTGATGTGCGGATCGCCCTCGTCGTTCTTATGTTCCTGCTTGATGTCGCGCATGCTCATCATCATCTTCTTGATGAAGCTGTGTTTGGTCCAGACCCGGTCGAGGATCGCGACCCCGATAAAGGCGAGCACGGTCCAGCCGAGGATCTTGAGCGTCAGGCTATAGGTGAGCCCGAGCGCCTGCTGCGCGACGATCGCACCGGCGCCGCTGTCCGGGGTCCAGTCCGACATCACCAGCATGCCGCCCAGTTCGGGGAGGACAGTCCGGATCATCAGATAGGTGATGAAGATGACGATTGCGGCCTTGGCCAGCGTCTTCACCATTTCGACCAGCCCGTCCTTGCCAAACATGCGTTTCAGCCCCTCGATAGGATTCATCTTGTCGAGACTGGGTTTGAGTTTTTCGGTGGTCGCGATCGGGCCGATCTGGAGACCCTCGATCAAGGTGCCGACCACCGCGACCGGAATCAGCGTCATAGCGGCGAGTATCAGGAGCACGCGCAACGTCCCGCCGCCGATCTGGCTCAGCGCCTGCTGGAACGGCATCGTGGTCGCGGCGGTCAGCGTCTGTTCGGCGAGGTCAGCAATCAGTTTTGCACCATAGCCGCCGGCAAGCGCAAACAGGAGAAGCCACAACAAGGTGACCCCGGCGGCGCTGACATCCTTGGATTTGGCGACATCGCCCTTCTTGCGCGCATCCTGAAGCCGCTTCGGAGTCGGTAATTCTGTCTTGTCGCCGCCATCATTTTTTTGTGCCATGCGCGGTGCTGCCTTGTGCGAACCTTTGAAGCGTCAAAAAACCGGTCCGCGACGGAGCCCCCTCCGCGCAACCGGCCTCAAACCAATATATCTTCCCTGTTCCAGCAATTGCCGGCCGGGCGGCAGCCCAGATATATTGTCTGCGACGGCTGGATGGCACGTCCCGCTCGTCACAAAGTTTTCCGGCTTTCGACTTGGCCCAGGGATCCGGCGGGCCGACTCTTCAGCCGACGGCGCATAACTCCACAGACAGGCCAATGGTGTCAATGCCGTTTACTAGCCTCGGGTACGTAATCGAAACATATCTGTGCCGCAGCTAAGACTTTAGTTGTAATAAGAGGTACATTTTTAACGGGCTGATGATCTTTACAACGACTATCGGAATACGCGAGTTCAATGAAAAAACAGCGCGTAGGCAGCGAATATAATAGTCGCCGTAAATGATACAATTTCCGATATTTAACGTCAATTTGTCATTGAAATGTATTAATCCAAATCGCGGCGTAAAATCACACTGCGTGACCGATTTTCCGGGTTGAACAAATGGGGACGACTCGGTAAATCCGTTTTTACAAGCGGGGGCTGGTACGGGCCTCTTGCTGTGGGATCCACCAGCTTCGTTCTTATGGCCGCCTCGGCGCCAAAAAGGGGTGAGAGATGCGTGGATTATACCTCTCGCGGACCGTCAACTCATTAGGTCTGCTGTCAGCTTTCATTGTAGCGTCCATTCCGGTTGCCGCGGTGGCGCGTGATCGGAACAAGCAGCCGGAACTGGCGCCCTGTCCGGTCGATAGCGCGATTCTGGTGGCGAGTTCGGAGATCACCAAACGGTTTTCGACGCTGACCCAATGTGCGGGCCAGGTCGTCGAGGCTCCGGCCACGCCCGATAGTGCTCCATTTCAGGGTTCGGTCACCATCAGTTCGGACGATGACGGGGGTCTGGTGGCGGATGCGGGCGGCGCCTATGATGCCTCGCGCAATCGCGGCGAATATGCGGTGGCTGGCGGCAAAAAGGATATGCACCCCGTCGTGATGGAGCAGGCCGAGCAGGCGGGCGTCCGCTACACCCGGATCATTCCGCCCGAGCAGCCCGCAGAAAGCTATTATGGCGCGACGCCTTATGGAGTCCCCAACGCACTTATCTATGCGCCGCTCCCGGTCACAGCACCGGCCGCTGGCGGTAGCGGCATGACGATCGCATCATCGGGCGCTGTCGCCGCCGCGCAGGGCGTGCCAGCCGCCGCCTCTGCAGGCGCCCAACCGAGCGAGGACATGATTCTCGCGTTGCGTCCCCGCAGTTATGCCAGCCGCTATGATGACATGATCGAGCAGGCGGCGCGCCGTCATGGCGTCGACCCGCTCATGCTGCATGCGGTCATCTTCCAGGAATCGCGCTACAAGCAGAATGCGCAAAGCCATGCCGGTGCGCGCGGCCTGATGCAGATCATGCCCGGTACCGGTAATGCCCTTGGTGTGCGCAACAGCGGCCACCTGTTCGACCCGCATACCAACATCGATGCGGGGGCAAAGCTGCTGCGCCAGCTGTGGACCAAGTTCGATGGCCGCTTTGATCTTGTGCTTGCCGCCTATAATGCGGGGCCGGGGGCGGTTGCCAAATATGGCAACAAGGTTCCGCCCTACCGCGAAACCCGCGATTATGTCGTCAAGGTGCAGGGCCACTACAAGAAGCTGGCCACTGAAAACGGGATGACACCGACGGGATTCTGACATGATCGCGTCGCTCTCGCGTTTCCTGCCAAGGAATATCCAGTTCTCGTTCGTCGCGCTGGTCGGCGTGGTGGTGTCCGTCATCGGGCTGATCATACTGCCGCTTCCGACGATCGTGCTCGACGTGCTGATCGCGGTCAACATGACCGTCGGTATCCTGCTCCTGCTCAGCGTGCTCTATATTGAGAAGCCGCTCGATTTCTCGACCTTTCCGAGTGTCCTGCTGATCACCACGCTGTTCCGGCTGGCAATCAGCATCGCGACGACGCGCATGATCCTGGGTGAGGCCAACGGCGGTGAAATCATCCAGCAGTTCGGCGAAATGGTGGCGGGCGGACAGCTTGTCGTCGGCCTCGTGATGTTCCTCATCATCACCGTCGTGCAGTTCATCGTCATCGCCAAGGGCGCAGAGCGCGTCGCGGAAGTCGCCGCGCGCTTCAGCCTTGACGCCATGCCGGGCAAGCAGCTCTCGATCGACAGCGACCTGCGTTCCGGACTCATCACCAAGGATGATGCCAAGCTCAAGCGCCGCCAGGTCGAAATGGAAAGCCGCCTCTACGGCAGCCTCGACGGGGCTATGAAGTTTGTGAAAGGCGATGCCATCGCGTCGATCGTTATCGTCATCATCAACCTGCTTGGCGGTTTCGCCATCGGCATGATGAGCCACAACATGACCGCCAGCGAGGCGATGGAAACCTATTCGATCCTTTCGATCGGCGATGGCCTCGTCGCGCAAATCCCGGCGCTGTTCTGTGCGATGGCCGCGGGCCTGCTCGTTACCCGTACCACGGACGAGGAAAATGAGCGCGAACTGGCGCCGGCGATTGCGCGTCAGCTTGCCGGCAAACCGCACGTCATGATGATTGCGGGCGGTATGGCCGTGCTGATGGGACTCATTCCCGGTTTCCCGATGATGGTGTTCTTTGGCCTGGCGCTGATGCTGCTGGGCGGCGGTGTCATCACGCATCCGGAATGGGGCGCGGCGATCCGTCAGCGGTTCAGCGTGATGCGCGGTCAGGCGGTTGAGGCGCCCAAGGACATCATGCTGGAGACCTCCGCGCTGCAATCGGTCGATCCGCTGCAACTGCGTCTGGCGGAAGGAGCCTTCTCGGCCGACGAACTGGCCGAACTGACTCGTGCCGTGCAGCAGCGTACTCAGGCGCTTCAGGACAAGAGCGGTGTTGGCCTGCCCAAGGTCCGCGTCCTGTTCGATGCCGATATCGCTGCCAATGGCTGGGCGCTCTATGCCTATGACGCGCCGCTCGGCGCCGGCGAAATGGAGCCGCACCTGTTTGTTGCACAGCTGCCGTTGATCGCCGGGGAACTGCTCCGCCGCAACCTGCCGATGTTCCTCGGGCTTCAGGAGGTGACCGACCTGCTCAACTGGCTCGGCGAGGATTATCCCGAAGTGGTCAAGGAAGCGGTGCGCGCGGTACCGACCTCGACCATCGCGGAAATCCTGCGGCTGCTTGCGGAAGAGCAGGTACCGCTGCGCAATCTGCGTGATGCCGTCGAAGCGATTGCCGATGCGGGACAGATGGAGCGCGATCCGCGCATCATCGCCGAACGCGTCCGTGTCGCGCTCCGCCGCAACATCATAGCGCCGCTGTGCGTCAATGGCCGCCTGCCCGTCCTCATGGTGGGCAATGCCGTTGAGGAAGCGATCCGCAACACCGTGACCATGATCGACGGACAGGCCCGTCTGGCGATCGATCCCTATCAAATGCGCGCCTTGATTCTGCTCCTGACGGAGCAGGTGGAGGCAACGGGCGCGCGTGCGATACTGACGGCCCAGGATCTGCGCCGTCCCCTTCGTCTGGTAACGGCCGCCGACCTGTTCGACGTGCCCGTTATCTCCTTCAATGAGTTGAACCCTGCCATTCCTCTGGATGTGGTGGGCGAAGTGAACCGGGCACCTGAACTGCTCGGCCAGCAACCCGACTTAGCCGAGGCAGCCGAATAATGTTTCTGAAGAATCCCTCCACCTTCATTTTATCGTCGCTGCTTTGCCTGGCGATTGCGCAACCGGCCGGTGCCGCCCAGCCGCCATTCCCGAACAAGGTCATCAGCATTAACGCGCGCGGGCAGAAGATTTCCGACGTGATTACCGACGTGTTCAGCCAGGCTGGCCTGCGCGTGAAGGTGAGCAGCGCCGTTGCCGGGCAGGCGCAAGGCATGTTTGTTGGTACGCCACAGGAAATCTGGGCCAATATCTCGCGCGCCTATAATCTCGTTGCCTATTATGATGGCGCCGTGGTGCGGGTGAATTCGGCCAACGAGATTTCGACCCGGACGATCCAGACCGACGCCCCGCAGGAGGTTGTCAGGGAAGCGCGCAAGCTCGGGCTCGCGGACAATAACAACAAGGTCAGCGCAAGCGGCAGCGCGGTACTTGCGACCGGCGTTCCGGATTTCCTGACGCAGGTCGACCGGCTTGCCGGGCGCATGCGGCCGTTGCCTTCGGCCGCGAAGGCACCCAAGGGGAACGCGGATTCCGGCATGATCGCAACGCCGACGCCTATCGTGCCACCCGTGCGGCCGCCGGCGATTGCCTCGCCGATGTTTTCCGGTTCAGACTTCTACAAGTTCAACCCGAGCGATGTTTCCTATCAGACCCAGCTCCGGGCCGGACCGGGCCGGCGCTATGAAACGCGCGTCTATCAGCTGCGCTATCGCGACGCCGCCGACAAGCAGATCGACATGCAGGGACGTATTATGCGCATCCCGGGCGTTGCCAGCCTGCTGATGGAGCATATGGGGATCAACAGCGGGATCAGCACCAACAGCGCCAACCAGTATAATCGCGAGGATGATTATTATTATTCGCGCCGTGATCCGCGGGACCGTTATTATGATGAAGGACCCTATGAAGACCGGCGCGAGCCGAGCCGCCGCGAGCTTTCGGGCCCCTCAGTCATGGCCGACGTCGCCAACAACACGGTGATCGTCAAGGATCTGCCGAATGAAATGAACAATTACACCGCGCTGATCGCCCAACTGGACCGTGAGCAGCCGGTGATCGAGATGGAGGTCGTCTCGATCGTCTATAACCGTGACGACATGACCGACCTGGGTGTGGACTGGAGCCTCGGTTTTGGCGGCCTGAAACTGCTGTTCGGCGGACGCGATCGCGGCCCTTCGGATATATCGGGCAGCTATGTATGGGGGAATGGCGACGTCATCAGTGCCCAGATCAAGGCACTGCAGGAGCAGGGAACGCTCCGCGTCACCGATCGCCAGTTCATTTCGGCTACCAATAACGAGCCGACCGAATATAATGAAGGCGGCCAGCAATATGCCAAGCTTCAGGGCGAATATAATACCGACCTCCGGACGCTGAGCTATGGTCTGTCGGTGCGAATCAAGCCTGCGATCGTCAACGAGCGGGATCAGCTCCGGGTGCGCATGGACATCAACTTCAAGGATACCACGCTGACCAACCAGACGGTGGATGGCATTCCGTCGATCAAGGGTCCGAGCTTCACCCAGTCTAACGTGGTGCCGCATGGCCAGGCGGTGATCCTCGCCGGCCGCACGATCAATTTCGAATATGACAAGAAGTCGAAGACGCCCTTGCTTGGGGATATTCCCATCTTCGGCAATGCGTTCAAGAAGCGGCGCAAGGGCATCGGCACGATGGAACGCGCGGTGATGATCATTCCACGCGTGCGCGCGCCCGGCGGAATGCCGGTACCGGCCCGAGCGATGCCGCCTGCCATGCCGCAGGCGCAACCGGTGACGGAACCGGTCTCGACCCGGAAAAATCGGCGGGGCCGGGGGTGAGCGAGACGGCAACCATGACAGAAACGGCCTCCGTTCCTGCGTTGGCGACCCGGCTGCGCGTGCTCAACAACCGGCTCGCGGGGGCGGAACATCGCCTCCACGCCGGCAAGAATATCCGCGTCGGCCACAGCTTTGAAAATGATGTTGTCCTGCGCGGCAAGGATACGGCGGGACTCGCACTCGAACTGCACGTCAATCCGGACGTTACCGTGCTCAAGATGCTGACCGGCTCGATCGAGGTCCTGGGCCGCCAGCTAGTCGCGGGCGAGGAAATGCCGCTGCCCTCCTATCTGCCGGTCAAGCTCGGCGAATTCGCTTTTGCGGTGGGAGCGAGCGATGAGCAACGCTGGCGTGAGGCGGAATCGATCGCGACAGCGCTTGGACAACGGCAGTTGCTCGACGAGCCCCTGCCGCGCGCGGAACTTTCCGAACGTGTTGCCACCCGCTTTGACCCGGTGCGCTCGCGTCTCCCGCTCATGCCCTCGGCGGGTGTGCTGATGGGTGTTGGCGGCGCGGTGGTGCTCCTCGTCGCGGCGCTGTTCGGGGTCAGCTATTATCACGAGCAGCAGGTGAACAATCCTGCAAATGTCGAGCGCGTGATGGCCGCGGCAGGATTTGGCGGAATGACCGTCAAGCCTGACCCGGCAGGCGACAACATCGTCATCAGCGGACTACTCAAGAATGATAGCGAGGTCGCCGGTTTGCAACGGCTGGTCGACCAGCGGTTCCCCGGTGCGGTACTGGAGGTCGAGACGACCGATGCCCTCGCGCTCGCCGCCGCCGACCTTCTGAAGGGTCAGAATATCGATGCGGATGCCAGGACGGTGCGGCGCGGCGTGATTGCCGTGTCGAGCGAATATCTGCCCGTCGACAAGCAAAATGCAATGACCGCGATGCTGAAGACGGAACTGCCGCGGCTCAAGCAGGTGCAGTTCGCAATGGAGCCGGGCCGCGGCCCCAATGATCTCCAATATTTCTTCAACAACACGCAATATGGCGCGGCCAGCTTCGTCAGCGGCGATCCGAGTTACATCGTGACGGCCGATGGGACGCGCTGGTTTCCCGGCGCCGACTTGCCCACCGGGCACAAGATCGTCCGGATCGAACCCAAGGCGCTTATCCTGGAACGGGAAGGACGCATGGAAACGCTGGTGATGTGATCCGGCAACAGATCAACGAATTTACGTGAAGGAAGGAGTGAAGATGTCCAACTCAGTCAATATGGCAGGCCTTTCCAGCCTCGCCGCGACGCCCGGCTATAACAGCCGCTCGCGTTCCTCCAACTGGTTCGAAGCCTTTGCCGCTGCATGGGGCGAAGCGCTCGACAATCAGGCGACCAAGATCGAAACCCAGTCGAACATGATCAGCGGCGAGAATGGCATGGATATGCCGTCCGAGATCACCAAGCTGACCGCTGAATCGATGCGCCTCTCGTTCATGGCGAACAGCTCGCACACATCGCTCGACAGCGTGTCGAAGGCGCTGGAGACGATGGCGCGGAAAGGATAATCCGTCATGGCAATCGAAGCGATTACCGCCAAGGCTGCGGCGACGCTCGGCAAGGACGGCGGCGGCTTGCCCGCTGGCCGCGTCATGGAACTCGGCCCGTCGCAGCCGGTCGAGCCCTTGCAGAACGCCAGGTTTCATTCGTCGCTGGAACGGGTGCAAAACGCTACCGGCGCGGTGCAGATGCAGAATATGCCCCCGGCGGTCAAAGGGCTGTTTCGCGCGCTCGACGGCATCAACGGCCAGGCCCGTTCGGTGTCTGACTATGCGATCCAGGCCGAAGCCAGCGGCGGCCAGCTGACGCCCGGGGAAATTGTGCAACTGACGATGAAATGTCAGGAGTTCATGTTCCAGTGCCAGCTGACCTCCAACATCGCGAACCGTAGTTCGGATGGGGTGCAGCAGCTGTTCAAGCAACAGGGCTGATGCCGGCCGGATGCCGCTGTAGCGGCGGTGCACAACGATGATGTCCCGGCCGGATACCGATCCGGCTGGGGGACGATTTTAACGATGTGGATTGAATATTGATGCTGGTTGATGCCATTTCCCCTCGCCGGGGTTACTTTGCGGCGGCGCAGGAGACCGGGAGCGTAACGCGCCTCAAATGGTATGTCCGGCTCATCCTCCTTCTTCTCGCCATGATGCTCCTTGCGGCATGCAGCAAGCAGGAGCTTCATGGCGGGCTCGCCGAAAGCCAGGCGAACGATATGGTGGCGGTGCTCCAGAATGCCGGGATCGATGCCGAGAAAACCGCCGGCGAAAAGGAAAAGTTCACCGTTTCTGTCAACAACGCCGATTTCGCCCGCGCGGTCGATGTGCTCAAGGCCAATGGCCTGCCGCGTGAAGATTATGCCACGCTGGGCACCGTGTTCCAGAAAGGCACCTACAACAGTTCGCAGACCGAAGAGCATATGCGCGTCATCTTTGCTCGCGAACAGGAGCTGACCAACACGATCAGCCAGATTGACGGGGTGGTCGAGGCGCGCGTTCACCTGAACCTGCCCGAAAAGGAAACATTGGGCGAAGAACCGCAGCCCGCTTCCGCGTCGGTGTTCGTCAAATACCGGCCCGGCTATGATCTTTCGACCAAGACCGGGCAGATCAAGACGCTGGTGCAGAACAGTGTCGCGGGCCTGAACCCGGACAGCATCAGCGTGATGATGGAACGTTCGCGCGCGATCCCGATGCCGAAAAAATCCTTTTACCAGACGAGCCTGCTCCCGTTGCTTGTCACGCTCGCTGGCCTTGTCGCGCTCGCAGCGGTCGGTCTTGGCGTCTATCGCTGGTGGCGTTCGCGTCCGCCCAGCTCGACCCTGCCCGCCGTGCGGGAAGATGGGGCAGGCGGATGAACGAAACCGCGCTCCCGCCGCTTAGCCCGCCCCGGGCGCGCCTCGCAGAGGCCGTCGCGTCATTCGGCTCTGCGGCCTATCGTGATCGCGGGGCGCGATTTCTCGCTCGGGTGGAGGAAAGCGGCCAGCCGATCGGCTTCAATAATCTTAGCCGTATGCCGCGCTGGTGGTCGGCGCCCGAAGCCGACCGGGAGCCGATCGCCACGATCGCGGCGCTGCTCAACTATCGCGACAAGATCGACCGGGAACTTGATGGTACCCGGTTGCGTGCGCTGGTTGGCGCTACGGGGGAGACGCTGTTCGACATTGCCTGTGCGTGCGAAGCACGTTTCCAGCCGGTGTGCGGGACGGATGCGCCGATACCGATCGGAGACGAGGTCCGGCGGGCGGGGTGGAATATTCTTCATCGCGCGCTGCCCACCGCCTTTGCCGCCGATATTCCGGCCGCGTGCGGCGACCGTGAGGCGCTGGAAATCGCCGACGAGGCATGCCGTCTATGGAGCCGTCACCAGAGCCTTCATAGGGATGACGAACCGGGCTCTACGGCCGCGGCGGAGGTCGAGCCATGAGTTTCACTCTCACCGCCGGCGACCGCATCCTGCACGGCAAAAGCGCGCTCATCAAAGCATCGGACCGTGCGTCCTTTGCAGCCATCCATGATGTGCTGGACGAGGCCCGGCGGATCCGGGAGGCAGCGCTGGAACGCAGCGCCGCCGCGCGCGACGAGGCTTATCGCGAAGGCCTGTCAAACGGTCTTGAGCAGGTGCAGGGCTATTTCCTGTCCCGGCTCGATGAAATGACCGCGACGATCGAGGCGCACGAGCAGGAACGGCGCGCGAGTATCGCCGACGCCGCAATGGCCGCCGTGCGCATGATGATCGGTGACTTGGGCGATGCCGCGATCGTGCCGGGGCTCGCGGAACGCGCGCTCGACCGGATGGCCGAGGATAGCCGTTATATCATCGAGGTCGCGCCCGGTCATGTCGATGCGGTGCGCGCGCGTGTCGCGGGGCGGGAAGGGGTCAGCGTCGAAGGCAATCCTGCGCTCGGATCGCTCGATTGCGTGGTGCGCACCAGCACCGGGCGGGTCATCGCCAATCTCGGTACCCAGATCGAAACGCTGGCCCAGCGCTGGGGTACCGGCCAGTCCTCGGACGCCAGTGCGGAGTATCGAGGATGAGCGCGCGCAAGCACGGCATGGAACTGATCCAGGCACTCGGCCGTGCGCCGACCTTTGAACAGCGCGGTAAATTGGTCGGCGCGGTTGGCACCACGTTGCGGGTCACCGGGGTTCAGGCGAAGATCGGCGAAAGCGTCGAGATCGTCGACCAAAATAGCGGCTTCTCGATGTGGGCCGAGGTGGTCGGCATCGCCAATGACGAGGCGATATTGACGCCGCTTGGTGACATGCGCGGCCTGTCATCCGCTGCCGAAATCGTGCTGCGCAGCGGGCAGGACCGCGTGCCTTATGGCGATCATCTGCTCGGCCGTGTGCTTGATGCGCGAATGGAGCCGATCGACGGGCTGGGGCCGATCAAGCGCCAGCCCGACCGCCCGTTGCTGGCCGATTCGCCCAATCCGATGATCCGCAAGCCGATCGACGAGGTCATGGAAACCGGCGTGCGCGCGATCGACAGCCTGATCACACTGGGTATCGGTCAACGCATCGGCGTTTTCGCGGCGGCCGGCGGCGGCAAGTCGACGCTGATGGCAATGCTCGCGCGCCACGCCAAGGCGGATGCGATCGTCTTTTCGCTGATCGGCGAGCGCGGCCGCGAAGTGCGCGAATTTGTCGAGGATGTGCTGGGCCCCGAAGGGCTCGCGCGTTCAGTGATGATTGTCGCGACCTCCGACCGCCCGGCGATGGAGCGCGTGCGCGCTGCCCAGGTTGCAACCGCGATCGCGGAAGGACTGCGCGAGGAGGGCAAGCATGTCCTTCTCCTGATGGATAGCGTTACCCGCTATGCGCGCGCACTGCGCGAGATCGGGCTTGCGGCCGGCGAACCGGCGGTGCGGCGCGGCTTCCCGCCGTCGGTGTTTGCAGAGCTTCCGCGACTGTTTGAACGCGCAGGCACCTCTGATCAGGGTGCGATTACCGGCATCTACACAGTGCTGATGGAGGATGAGGAAGGCGACCCCATCGGCGAGGAAGTGCGCTCGCTGCTCGATGGTCATATCCATTTGTCGCGCAAACTGGGATCGCAGGGCCATTATCCGGCGATCGATATCCTGACCAGCCTGTCGCGCCTGTTCACCAAGCTCGCGCCGCAGGGACAGGCGCAGACCGCTACCGAAGTGCGTGCCATGCTCGCCAAATTGAACGACATCGAACTGCTGGTGCAGATGGGTGAATATCAGCCCGGACAGGACCGGCTTGCCGACCGCGCGCTTGAAACCCGCGATGCGATCATGTCCTTCCTGCGCCAGTCCGCCGATGAGCCGAGCAACAGTGCGACGACGATGGCGCTGTTCCGCTCGTTGGGATCGGGTTATGGCTATTGACCCCCGCCTCGACCAGGTGACGCGCGTCACCGGGCTGCGCCGTGACAAGGCGGAGCGCGAAATGGCCCAGTCGGCCTCGGTCCATCAGGCGCGCGAGGAAGCATTGGAAGCCGCCCGGCGTGAGGAAGAACAGTCACAGGCCAGGCTCGATGCGGCGCATCAGACTTTCCGTGCCAACCCCGGATGTCCACAGACCCGGTTATGGCGCGAGATCGCGAGGGACCGGCGCGAGGAAGCACGCGGTGAAGTGACCGAACGCGCCAATATGCGCGATGCCTCCGAAGAGGATCTGGTGCGCGCAAAAATGCAGTTCCAGCGCGCCAATGAACGCCACCGCCTATCCGAAGAAGCGGTGCGCAGCGCGAAGATCACGCATCGCCGCGCGCTCGAGGAAAAAGAGGCAGACGAAATGCAAGGGGCCAGCCGTCCAGCGGGGAATGGACTTTCGAAATGAGGACAGAGCCATGATGACCAAGGACAGCAATAGCGTGCCCAGCACGCTGACGCCGCTTTCAACCGATTCCCGCACCCGCGCCTACCGGCCCGAACTGGGTGCGGCGTTCGAGGACCGCCTTGGCGCAGCGCAGCAGCGGCTCAATCGCGATGACACGCGGTCCGACCGGAAGGACGAACAGAAATCCGACAAGCGCGCCGACAAGGAGGAGCGGGCCGATAACGCGCGCGAACAGCAGGGCACGGCGAAGCCCGCCCGCCGTTTCGGCGAGCAGCAGGATCAGCAGGGTCAGGATGGCCGCGCGCCGTTCGAGGGCCTGGTGCAGATGGCGCCCAGTCGCTTGCGCGGCCTCGAGATGGTCATGCCGGTGTCAGCGCCAGCTGTCCTTGATCCCGCCTTGCTCGCGCAACTGGACCGTATTGCAGCGGCGATTGCCGAAACACTGCCGAACCAGGTCGACAAGCAGATGAGCGTGGCCTTCGGCAAAGATGATTTTGCGCAAGGCGCCGTTCTCACGCGCGATGCCAGCGGTGCGATCAGCATCCATATTGCCGGGCTTCATCCGGGCGTGACGGCGGCGCAAAGCGTACGCCTGCAGCAGGAACTGCGCGCCCGGCTGATGGCGAAGAAGCTCGAGGTGCGTGAAGTGGCATTCACCGAAGCCTTGCCCCGGAGCGAGCAGGGCCCACCCGGCCAGCCCATCCGCAACGCCTGATGTCTGCATCAACCGGCTGCGGTGCCAAGGGTCAAGGCATGCAGCACATGCTCCCTTGTGAGGTGAGCAAAAAGAGAGGCCTTGCACCTTTGGTGGTGCAAGGCCTCAGTTCCATCGACTTGCCCTGATGCCGGGGTCAAAGCAGCACCGGGCTTAACGGCCGAGTGGGGTTTCAGGCGGGTCCGAAGCTTCCCGCAGCTTCGTTGAAGTGACGGTTGCCACCGGCATAGGCTCTGCCTTCGTCGCGGACACCCGCGGCAGGCTTGTCACCGGTTGCCATGCCGACCAGCGAGTTAACGATCGAACCGAAGGTCAGAAAGTTGCCGATCTGGCCGACGAGCTGGCCGAAGTCGAAATTTTCAAAACCGTCGATAAGGTCGTCGAATTCGGCTTCGCTCAGCTTCTTGCTGCCGGGACCATATTCGGCGCCGACCTTGGTCACATCGGCATCCTTCTGGGTGGCGATGTTGCCCGCTTCGGTGCGCCAGCCGGAGCCGGTCTTGTTTTCGTGCAGCGTCCAGCCGTCGCGGTTGGCGGCATCGACAGCCTTGCCGTCATTTGACATGGTGACCTTGAGGTCGCCGAGCTTGTTCTGGCTGATCCCGTCGACGACGATGGCATTGTCGCCCTTGGTGATGAACACCTGGCTGGCCACATACATGTTGGGGTTGCCCTTCCACTGTTCGGTGTTGATCGTGATCTTGGTGCCGTTTTCGAGCGTGAAGGTGCTGGTGCCCCAGAAATCGAACGCGCGCTTGCCATCGACATCAACATGCGGGTCGCCCCAGATACGGGTTTTTTCGCCCGTCTTTTCGTTGATGATCGTCATTTCGCTGTTCTTTTCATTGATATCCAGCTTGTAGCCATCGCCGAGGTCGATCTTGGCGGTGCCTTCGCCGGTCATCTGGGTCGACCATTTGACCGCCGGATCCTTGATATCCCAGCACCCCGGCTTAGGATATTGCGGGATGCAGCCGCCGCCGGGGAAGAAACCGGTGTCCGGTTTCGGCATCGGGATGCCGATCGGGCCGGGGAAGGGAAGCGGTTTCGGGCGGCCCCATCCGCAGTCGGTGGGCCGGTTGAGGCCGTTGCCGGGATTGAAACCGTCATCCGGACGCGGCCGGGGACCGAAACCGCAGTCGGTCGGGCGATGAAGGCCGCCACCCAGCGGGAAGCGCGGACCATGATGATGATGGCCGTGCGGGCCGTGATGATGATGGTGATGGCCGGGATGGCAATGATCGCGCGGCGGGATGCAGTGGTGGCGCGGGCCACATTTCACCTCATAATGGCCGGGCAGCTTGCCGCCTGCATTGGGGCCGGCGCCGAGCGGATTGCTGAACAGGCCGGTCAAGCCCTGGGCGAGCTGCTTATGCACGCCTTCCACGATCTTGAAACCCATTTCAAGCGGCGCCGTGAGAGGGTTCGCTGTGGCGGGATTGAAAGCTGATACCTGGTTCATTTCTATCCTCCTCTAGTCCTGACCCAACATATTTGATCCTGGTGCCTGCTTTTTCTGTCTTGGCCCGCCTCAAGCGGGTGAAAGCATCTGGCACGTCCGATCTGATGCCTTGTACCTGCCAGCTCCATTTGAAAGATGCACTCAGCGATTCGATGAGATTGTCTAATCGATTCGTTTAGATACAAATGGTTCGGCGGCGATCATTATGCGGGCAAGGGCAGAGGATTGTTCCGGGAGGAAACGACCATGGTCACCGCAGTTTCACAAGCCAGCAGAGTCCAGGCGGCGAACAACGCGCAAGCAGCGACGGCGTCAAGAAGTTCGACCGGCTATACCGTCAAATCAGGCGACACGCTTTCGGGAATCGCCGCGCGTAACGGCACGACATGGCAGACGCTCGCCCGGCTCAACGGCATCAGCAATCCGAACCGGATCTATCCTGGCCAGCATCTCAAGCTGCCGGGTGGAAGCGGTGGCCAGACCGGTGCCACCGCCTATACGGTGCGCAGCGGCGACACCCTGTCGGGTATCGCGGCGCGTCACGGCAGTTCGGTAGGAGCGATTGCGCAGGCGAACGGCATCCGCAATCCCAACCTGATTTATCCCGGCCAGCGCCTGACCATCCCCGGCAGCTCCGGCACGGGCAGCACTGGAAATACGGGTAGTACAGGTAATACCGGCAACACCGGAAATACTGGTTCGACGGGCGCGGTCCAGCCGGGGCAGGGCAAGCTTTCGGCTAACGGTGCCAACTTCATCTATAATCATGAAGCAGTCGCGGGCGTATCCAACAAGCTGCACTGGCCCGGCGGCGCGAGCGGCGTGACGCTTGGCCCCGGCTATGACCTGAAGGGCAAGTCGCGCGAAACCGTGATCAACGATCTGACTGCGATCGGGGTTGACCGCGCCACGGCTTCGAAGGTCGCCAACGGCGTCGGCCTTGAAGGTTCTGCGGCAAAGAATTTCGCGGCCAGTAACAAGGGCCTCGTCAACCTCTCCAAGGCCCAGGAAACCCAGCTCCTCCAGGTCACGATCAAGGGCTATGAGGCCGCGGTCAACCGCAACGTCAAGGTGCCGCTGACGCAGAGCCAGTTCGATGCGATGGTGTCCTTCACCTATAATATCGGCGAAGGCGGGTTGAAGAGTTCCTCGACGCTCCGTCTCCTCAACCAGGGCGATTACAAGGGCGCGGCCGAAGCGATGAAGCTGTGGAACAAGTCTGGCGGCGAGGTCATGCAGGGCCTCGTCAACCGCCGCCGCGATGAAATCGCGCTGTTCAACAAGGACGGACTGCCCAAGGCGGGCGGCACGACCGGTCCCGGGCAAACGGGCAAGGCCGGTACGCCGCAAAATGCTGCCGAGATGGCCGCCTATATTGGCAAATATGGTGACGACAAGGCCAAGACCGATCTCGCCGCCGGCAAGAAGGTCGTGGTGGCGCTGCGTACCGACACCAATACCAAGGTGAACGGCGGCGCAGGCCAATATGACGACCTCATCGCCGTGGTGCAGAAGTCGGGCAATGGCTACACGATGCAGACGTTCAAGGCGAATACCGAGCCATCCTCGCAATATGCCTATAATGGGCCCAAGGCGTCCAAGGGTTCGCACACCGACATGAACGGTGACGGCAAGGCCGACCTTGGACGTATCGCGGCGGGCAATTACCGGTACACGCTGCAATCCGGTACATTTGCAGGCGATCGCTATTTCCGCACCACGAGCGGATCGCATGTAGAACGCGACACCAATCAGGACGGCTGGTTCAATTCGGCGGACAAGAACCGCATGCAGAAGAATAGTGGCTCTTCATTTCTGATCCATCAGGGCGGAAGCAGCAACACCTGGTCGGCCGGATGCCAGACGATGGCAACGGGCGATTATCAGCGCTTCGTCAATTCGGTCGCTGGACAGGGCACCTTCAGCTACGTACTGATACAGCGTTGATCCGGTACGCCCGGCCTTGCGCCGGGCGCCGGAATTAAAGGAGCGCCGCTGCCCCTATGCCGATGATCCGGATCAGTCTTTCCGCTCTTGCAATGGCCATGATGCTTTCCGGTTGCGGACCGGCGGCTAGCGGAAACGCAGCGCGTGATGAGCGCACGGCTGCTAGTTCCGGAAAACCGTTGAACACGCAATCTGATGCCAGGGACGAGCAACCGATGGAACAATCGCCGCAAGCCGCAACCGACGCCGCCACGGCTGATCCTGGGCTTGAAATTCTGATCCGTGAACTGGTTGGCAACTGGACGGTTGAAAAGCTGTGGGTCGATACGTCCGGCGTCACCGCCTATGCGCTCGATGATCCCGCAGCGATCGGATCGGTCATGACGATCACGCCGGAAAGCCTCAAATGGTCCAAGGCAGCCAGCGACAGCTTTTCGTCCACCGATATTTGCGGCGGCCCGACACCCATCATCATGCGCGACCCCGCCAGCGCGAGGGAAACCGGCGCGCCGTTGCAGGCGGCCATCGCTTATTTCAATATCCCCAAAAACGCGCTCGGGCCGCTGCATGAAATGGCCTGCGCGGAATCGGGCAACTGGGGTCCGGAAGCCGCAGGCGGCAGCAATTTCTATCCCGTCAGCGGCGGACGCATGGTGATGAGCTGGTATGATGGAGCGGTGCTCCTGCTGCGCCGCCAATAAAGGCTGATCGTTTTTCGCGGGCTCGCTTCGCGAAGATGTAACAAAGTTAAAAATCCCCTTACGTCTAAACGAATCGCTGAGAGAAAAAGGGCGATGGATCGATTATATCTTGTGCCGTAAGATGGCTGCGATGCTCCTATGAGGGAGCGGAAACATCCATCAGGTTAGGACAGGATATGATCGGACCAATTTCCTCTGCACGGGTTGGCGGTGTCGGCCAGGTTCGCGGCGCGGGCGCTGGCGGCGGCGGTGGCAGCAAGGCCGGGCAGGCGATGAGCTCGGTCGCCGGACGCGTTGCCTCCGCACTGACGCAGGAATTTGATCTGCTCGATCAGGACGGCGGCGGCAAGGGCGGCGAGAGCGGCTATCAGGGCGATGAGGACATCTACGACATCGCCGGGACCGCCAGGGAACTGAGCGCCGAACTCGGCGGCAGCGGCGCTGATGAAGGGCAGCTTGCGCGCAGCCTAAGCGCCTTCGCCTTTGAAAGCGCGAGCCTCATCGGTGCGCGGCCGGAAGCGCGATCGTTCGAGCGGATCGAACAGGCGATTGCCGCCGTCGAGGCGCAGCAGAAGGGCATTGAAAATATCGCATCGGCGCTGGCGTCGATTGATGGAACCACGCGGCTCGTTGCGAGCCACGCGCGATTATAGCAACGGGGTGAAGGGTGATGGTGGATATTTCAGGCGGTACAATCGGAGCGGCATATCTTCCGGCGACGATGCCGGAAGATGCGGTGAAGCAGCCTGATGGTTCGCTTGTTGTCACCTCGCCCGGCGGCGACGTGGTTGCGACCCACAGCGATCCGTTGCCCGCCACGGCCATTCCGGTCGCGGCCATGCCTGAAGTGGTTGAGGTGACGGTCGTAGTGCCGCAGGCCGTGGCCGACGAAGCGGCCGCCTCCGGTCACATCTGGTCGAACAATATCGCGTCCGCCGGGGAGTGGACCGCCCAGAAGGTCGAAACAGGGCGAGCGGTGATCGACCTAGATGCTGAATACCGCCTTTCGATCAACGATCTGCAGGCCGAGGTGATCCTCGAAAATCGCCTGACCAATGTCGTCACGCGAATTTGGGGCGACGCCAACATCGAAGTTGCCGGACAATCCATCGGGCAGTTTTGGGGCACCAGCAGCTTCCAGCTGGCCAATGGTACGCTTATTACGGCATCGACCGTGATCAGTCCGACCAATAGTTCCGCCTATATGCTGGACAAGCTTGTCATCACCCGCGACGCACACGGCCTGATTGTCACCGGGATCAGCAATGAAGCCACCGGCGATTTGCAGATCGCGCAGGCAGCCAATGCTACCGTGTTTGACCATGTGCTGGTACCGGGAACGGCAACGACTCCGGCAGGTGCTGCAGGCACTGTCGAACCAGCGAAACTGCAGGCGGCGACTCCGCCTGATACATCGATCGCCGCAACGGCTGCCCTGATGACGGAGAAGCCATCGGTTGTAATCAAGATCGACCTCGCACCCAGCGCCACGAACAGCACGCCGGACGCGGAGCAAGTCAGTGTGGTGACGGCTCCGGCGACAACATCTGTTCTGCAGGAACCCGACATCCCGCACGCGTCCGCCGCTCCGGTTCAGCCGGCGGCGGCGATCCTGGTTGAAGATGTGGCGCCAGTCATCCGCGCCGCCCTTGACAAGGTCGATGGCTATGACATGGACGATGACCAGCGTGATGGTCTCGTTTTTGTCGAGCAGGGCGAAAGCTGGATTGACGAATGGGATGACAAGCAAATCAGTGCGGCGGTGCTGGAGCAAACGCGCCCCGGACAGACATTCGGTCCCAACTCTTCCGTCATGAGCCGCACCGAATTCGGGGCGGTCATCAGCCGTTTCCTTTCGGTCATGACGACCCAGAATCTCATCAGCCAGATGGCAAGCCATAATAGCAGCACGGCGCAACACCAGATCAGGGACGTGTCACGCGATTTCGATAACCAGGAGGCTGCCAAACAGGCTGCAGAACGGGCCGCGCGCGACCGGCAGGTAATACTGGCGATGATGAATATGGGTGATCGCTTGATCGAAGCAGTGCAGGCTTCGCGGCCAGACTTCAATTGACTGGCTGTAGTGTCCGCCTCAACGCGGTTTCAGCGTGCCATCTTCCCGGTAGTTGGCGCGGATCCGGGCGTGGACTTCCGGCGAAAATACCATGCCGGCCTTGGTCAATGCGGGCGTCGGCCATTCACCACTCATCACTTTGACACGGACCTCCTGCGGCGATGGCGGCGGCCAGGGAAGGCCAGCCTTGCGCAGACCGGTGACAAGGCGGCGCTGCGCTGAGAGATCGGGCTCGCGTTCGACGGCCATGCCCTCATAAATCTGGCGTGCGGGCATAAATCCGCTCGCGTTGACAACCCAGGGGTTTGCGCCGGCTTTGATCAGTTCCTCGGCAATCTCGAACCGGTCGGTATTGACCGCTTCGTGGAGGATGGTCTGGCCCAACTGGTCCGCATGATGAACATCGAGCCCGTGGCGCAGCAGCATCATGAACGCGCCAAGATTGCCGTGGAGCAGCGAAAGTTTCGCAACCTCGAGACCGCCCTTCTTTTCGGGGTTCGCGCTGGCGCCGTTTTGCAGCAGATATTGCGCCATTTCGGGATTGTCAGCGTGAAGCGCGATCAGCAACGCCGCGCCGGGGCTGGCGCCATCTACCGGCATCCCCTTGTCGATCAGCGTCTGTGCCAAATCAAGGTCGCAATTGGCGATCGCAAAGGCGAGCAGGTCGCCATATTCGCCGTCATTCGGGCCTTCGCCCAGCTTGCGCGGTTCGACATGGGTGGTGAGAATGCGCGGATCGGTCGTGACCAGTTGCGCCACCCTGTCGCGATCCCCTGCCATGACCGCTTCATACGCCTGACGGCCGGATTCTCCATTGGTCAACCGGGGTATCACCGACGCCTTGATCGGACGGGTGAAATCGGGATATTTCTGGAAGCAGCTCGCGCCTTTGGTCATGCGGTCTTGTGGCACAGCGCAGCCTCCTGTCGCAAGCAGCAATGGGATCAGCAAGGCGGCGAACGCCCGGCCCCGTGAGCGCGATGGAGCGGCTGTTGCGGTCATGCCGTCAGCCTAGCATTGCTCCAAAGGCGGTCAACTGTTGGTGGCGGGCAAGGGAAAATTTCCCGCAGTCCGTGCTAGCTGTTCTGCAGGCTTGCAATCACCCAGTCCATGCCGTGGCGGCTGACCGGATGGCCTTGCCACCAGGCCGTGCCTTCGGGGCGGACAGGATCGAGCGCGATGCGGGTGCCATAGGCTTCTGGCGCATCGGTTCCAAGCCCCGCGATCCCGCCCAGCGGCCCGGCCACGACCGTGCCGAGCAGCGATCCCGCAATGCGATCACCGCCATCCTGTAACAGCGAGAGGATTTCACCGCGGACATAATAAGCGCGGATGTCGCCGGGGCCGCCGGCGCCCGCGCCTTCACGGATGCTGTTCGCCTGCGCAATGGTTTTGTCGCTGAGGCCAGCCGCGTTGAAGGTCTGCGCGTTACGGCCTGAGGCCAGCGCCGCCGCCGATGCAAGACCGCCGCCAAGCGAATGGCCGGTCATCGTTACATTGGTAACGCCGGCCTGGGCGAGCTTGCGGCCGATAGACAGCGCGGCGGTATAATGCGGCGTCGGCATGCCGAGCGCCTGCTGGCCGTTGGTCTGCCAGTCACGCCGGTCACTCGTGGAACCGCGGAAGGCGACGACGAACTGCTGGTTATCCCCTTCGCCCGTGGTGTAGACCCGTGCGAAGAAGGGGCTGTTGGCCGGCGCAAGATCGGAAGGACGCAGGCCGATATGCTCGAGATCCTCCGCCGTGGCGGTGCGCCAGCCGGCGGGCGGATTGGCCTCGGCATGATAAACGTCGCCCGCCATCTCGGCGAGTGAAACCGAATCCGGTCCTTCGAACGTGCTGACCGGCGCTCGCCCTTGCCCGGGCAGGAACGGGGCACCCGGCATTCCGGGAAGATCAGGAAGACCCGGCAGGCTGGGCAGATCGGGCAGACCCGGCAGCGACGGGAATGGCAGGTCCGGCCCGCCGATGCCGGGGAAGCCTGGAAGGCCGGGCAATTCGGGCAGTTGGGGAAGCTGCGGTATGGAGGGCAGTTGCGGGAGCGAAGGAAGTTGCGGCAGCGGCGGAAGCGGCGGCAATTGCGGCGCGGCGCCTCCCGGGATGCCGGGCAATTCCGGAAGTTGCGGGAGCGGGGGAAGCTCAGGGAGCGGCGGCAGGGTCGGGAATTGCGGCAGCTGCGGCAGTCCGCTATCCGGAGCGCCCGGCAAGCCCGGAATTTGTGGTAGCGGCGGGAGGCTCGGCAATTGCGGCAGTCCCGGCAATTTGGGAAGTTGCGGCAAGCTCGGCAGTCTGGGCAATTCCGGAAGTCCCGGAAGTTGGGGCTGCGACCCGCCCGGAGCACCCGGAAGGCCGGGAAGACCCGGCAGCCCGGGCAGTTTCGGCAATGGGGGCAGGGAGGGCAATGGCGGAAGCGGGGGCAGGCCGGGAAGCTTCGACAGTTCCGGCAGCTTCGGTAAACCCGGAAGGCTTGGGAGACCCGGCAGGCGGAAGGCTTCAAGGCTGGTGGCCGGCGCCGAAGACCGGCCCCACGCGCCAATCTCGCGTCCCGGAACCGGCAGGATCGAGGCCGTGTTGCCAAGCGACTGGGTCAGGGACGTCAGCGGCTTTGTCGCGACGCCGGTTATTCCCGAAATGATGCTGGAAAATCCACCCATCGTACCACTCCTTAGCGCTTCCCGGTTTGAAGGCATGACGAGCATGGCTTTCCACCAGTCCGGCCAAGATGGTCCGAATCCGGATATTTGTCTCTAAGCGATTCGTTTAGATTTCGAAGAAAAATTGCCTTTCCGCGCTGCCCTGCTTCCCAGTCTAGCGCAGGACATTCCAAATCTGTGCGAGTTCCTCCTGCGGCAGCGGCACCTTTTGCATCAGCGTGAAACTGCCCTGCTGCCCGCACCGCACATAGGGGCTGGGGCGGGTGTCGCCATTATTGCTCGCCATCGTGCCATTGCGATAGACGTTGAGTTCATCGCCAATCGCCTGAAGCACCGGCATGCCGGGTGTTCCGGGCCGCCGTCTTGTGCCGGGGGTACCGCCGCCGCTGATCCAGCCCGTGCTGCGATCAAACTGCAGGTCGGTTCCATAAAGCTGGCATGTCCCCATTGCTGCGCCCTTGGCGGTGATACGGCCGTTACGCTCGACATGCACCATGACCCTGGAGGGAGAAGAATCGAACAGGACGGGGCGGACGCGCAGGAACAGTTCGGACTTCAGAAACTCTTCCGAAATCGGCGCTTCGCTGGCCAGGAACAGCGCATATTGACCCGGCCTGAGCCATTCCGGCGCGCCGGCGCGCCCGATCAGTTGTTCGCGCCGTGTGCGATACTCCACCTTGAGACATTCGGCGATGTCATCCGTCGGCAGCCCGGCGCACTTGCGCTCAACACTGGCTTCCCATGACTGGCGATCGGCCGCGAAAGCGCGGTTGCGGCGCGAAATATCCTGATTGAGCGTCGCCAGTTCGCGGTCGAGTCGCCGCAATTCGCTGCCCGACGAAGTACAGATGGCCTTCTTGACGGGCGATGCCACACCCGCGCAATCGAATGACGCCATGCCTTCGGTTCCGGCCATCAGGGCGCGGCGGATGCGGGCATATTCCACCGGCATGTAGATGGCGGCCGCATTGTGGCTGCGCACCACCATCGATCCGACCAGCCGGGCGCCCGACAGGCGGGCCATATGTTGCAGCCCGATTTCGGTCTGGTCGAGGATGGCACCGGTGAGGTCGACATCCGGAAAGTCAAAGGCGTAAAAGCTCGCCTTGGTCAGATTGGCGCCCGCAAGCTTCAACCCCTGCCGGTCGAACGGGCAGCCATTTTCGGGCGTATAGCCGCACTCGACGCGGAAGCCGGTGAGATTCGCCTGGTTCAGCACGAGGTTGCGCATGCTGCCTTTCCACCCGCCATCGAGGCGGCTGTTGCTGAGGTCGACACCGGTTGCATCCACATCCGTCAGAATGCCGTCGCGGAACAATGTGTAAGACATCTGGCTGCTGACAAGCTTCGATCCGGTCATGTCGGTGTTGATGAAGCCGAGTCCGCTGCCCCTGAAATCCTCCCAGTTGGTGTAGCGGAAATTGGCATCGATGAAGCACATGTCATGAAGGCGCCGCTTCTTGATTTTCTCGCCTTCGAAATTGCCGCCGCGCACGAAGATGGTGCCGCTTTTCTGCTTCTTGCGCAGATCTTCAAGCTTGCCGATATCCTTGAACTTGCTGCCGTCGATCGCATTGGCAAAAGCGCTGGTGTCGCCCACCGGGCCGACGCGGGCGATGCAGCTGTCAGGGGGCGGCGGGGGCGATGGAAACAACGCGACGCCGAAGCGCACATTGGATTGCTCGATACCGAGCGCCTTGTGAATGGCCGCCAGTTGTGCAGCCTGCTGTTGCTGGGGCGTCATAACCGGCTGGGGTTGGGGAGCTGCTGCCTGCATTTGAGGTGACGGGCGCGGCTGTGGTGCCGGCGCGGGTTGAGGCTGCGTGGGCTGGGGTTGCCGGGGCGCCGGTTGCGCCTCATACGGCAATTGCGGTGTCTGGGCGCCCCCCTGTTGCGGAGCCGGATAGGAC
>JAEXAY010000019.1 GCA_023457895.1 Pseudomonadota bacterium | reverse complement strand
TCGAAATCAAATGGGCGAAGCGAGAAACATATCCGACGCGGAGCATGACCGGGTTACCGCGGCCGTCCGGGAAGCTGAGGCGGGCACGGCCGGCGAAATCGTCACTATTATCGCTGACACATCCGATCATTATCTCGACACCGCCTTGTGGTGGGCAGCCGCCACAGCCCTGACCAAACTCGCGTTTCTCACTGCCTTCCCAGCGATCGCGACGCGCATACTTGAAACGATATCGGGCGGCTGGGGCGGATCGTGGGGTTCGTCCATCGGGGCCATGGAATATTTTGAACTGGCACTGGCAGCCTTCGTCGTCACTTTTGGGCTGGTGAGGCTGCTCTTCCATATCCCTTCCCTGCGCGTGACCATGACCTTTCCGCGCGTGAAATCAAAGCGGGTACGCAACCGGGCGATAGACTTTTTCAAAGTTGGCGCGGAAAGCCGAACCGTGGGACGCACCGGCATTCTCATCTATCTGTCGCTTGCGGAGCATCGGGCAGAAATTGTTGCGGATGAAGCGATCCATAAACAGGTCGACAACGAAGTCTGGGGCGATGCCATGGTCGATCTGCTCAAGCATGTGAAGGAAGGCTGCGTCGCGGATGGTATGGTCGCTGCGGTTCGTGATGTCGGTCAAATCCTTACCCAGTATCTGCCCCGCCACGATAAAGACATGAATGAATTGCCCGACCGGCTGATCGAACTATGAGCACTGAGGCGGTTCACGAGCATATCCGCTGGCAAGGGAAGTTTCTGACCGTCAAGCAACGCGGTACCTGGGAATATGTCTCCCGGGCGCGGGGTATCCGGGCGGCAGTGATCCTTGCAATTGATGAAGGCCATGTTTTGCTGGTCGAACAGTATCGCGTGCCATTGGGGTGCAACTGCCTGGAACTGCCTGCAGGTCTGGTTGGCGATGACGACTGTGATGAAAAGCCGGAAATCGCAGCGCTACGCGAACTGGAAGAAGAAACCGGATACACTGCCGGGACGATGACCGAGCTCGGGGATTTTTACAGTTCGCCCGGCATGGTATCGGAAAGTTTCAGCTTTCTGAAGGCCGGTGACTTGCGCAAGATCAGCGAAGGCGGCGGGGTCGATGGCGAGAACATCATCGTTCATCGCGTCCCCTTAACCGGCATTCCCGATTTTGTAGCCGCCAAGCGCGCCCAAGGCTGCGCCATTGATGTCAAGCTGATGCTTTTGCTCGCGAGTAGCTGGCTCGATTAGCGGAAATTGTCCGCATAGGCCTGCAACTTCAACTTGCGGGCTGGTGTCGGAACGACATGATAGGCGATGCCGTTCTTTTCAGCATAGGCCACTGCTTCTTCTGCACTGGCGAATTTCAGTTTCAACTGCTGGCGTGTATCGCCGCTACCCGCCCAGCCGGTCATCGGGTCCGGCAGTTGACGTTCAGCGCGCTCAAACTCAAGGATCCATCGGTTCGTCAATGCCCGTCCCGACTGCATGGCGTTTTTGGGTTGCTGATAAATTCGTGCTGACATGATTGCCCTCTGAAACGATTCTCCGCTTCTCTTAATCACTACGCCTGCGGGCGTCAGCCTTTTTCGTCCTTATGGTCGCTGCGGCGCTTGCTGGATCGTCAGGCCACGGATGTTTAGGATAACGACCCCGCATCTCCTTGACGACATCACGCCAGCTTCCTGCCCAGAACCCGGGCAAATCCCGCGTCGTCTGGATAGGCCGGCCCGCCGGCGACGTCAGGCTGAGAACAAGTGGAACGGGCGGGTCACCAATCAGGGGGTGCTTGTCCAGTCCAAAGAAGGCCTGGACGCGAGCCTCCACGACCGGTCCGCCTTCGGCAACATAGTCGATGCGATGGGAGGTGCCCGCGGGCGTGATAAAATGCGGCGGCGCGATCCGGTCGATGCGGCGTGCGACATCCCATTCCAGCCGGTTGTTCAGAGCTTCTGTAAGCCTGCTGGAATCTATGTCGCCGAGTTTTCGCAAGCCGGCTACCAGAGGCGCCAGCCACTGGTCGACAGTCTCAATCAGCATCGCATCATTCAATGATGTCTCACCAGCATAAGCCGCCCGTTGCCTCAGGTTTTCGGCGTTATCGCTCCATGGTAGCAGCTTGATTCCGTCACGCCGGACGGCATCGACCAGTGCTTGCGCAATCGCATCGCGATCCGGAGCGGCATCAGGCCCTGACTTCAGGAGAATAGCGCCCAAGCGCGTTTGGCGTTCCGCGCTGACCCGGCCGGAAACTGAGTCATAAGAGACGACAGAACTGGTCTGAATGCGCCGCTCGAACTCCGCTGATACCAACTCATCGCTCGTCAGCGCGGCCGCTGACAGGATTCGGGCGCCGCTGGCTATACCCTGGACATCCGCAACGGCAAGCCATTCGTTGCGTGCCAAAGGGGAAAGCGGATCGAGGCGGAAACCGCGTCCGCCTGCACTGATCCATGTGCTGCCATCGGCCGCGCGCCGTTTGGAAAGACGATCGGGATAGGCGATCGCGACAAGCCCGGCCAAGGACAGCGGCACGGCTTCCGGCGACTCCACCATCGTAACCGCCAGCTTCGCCCATCGGCGGGCTAACCCGCGCGCGGCCTCCGCTTTACGGCCAGCCTCGGCACGCCACCGCGAAAGCCGGATTTCGAGGTCGGCATCGGGACCGCCCAGCCCGCGTTCCGACAGGAGCACGGCAACTTCGCCTGCGAGATCGGCTTGCCCTGCCGCAGCGCCCCGCAGCAGCATATGTGCAAGGAACGGCGGCAATGGCAACTTCGCCATTGCGCGGCCATGCGGTGTCACCCTCCCCGCTTCGTCCAGCGCCTCCAGCGCCAGCAGATTCTTCCGCGCTTGCGTCAGGGCGGAAATCGGTGGAGGCTCGAGCCAGCGTAACGTTTGCGGCTCCGCTCCCCACAATGCACAATCGAGAACCAGGGCCGTGAGATCGCTCTCCAGTATCTCTGGGGAGTCATATCGAACGAGGCCGGACGTCGCAGCTTCCTCCCACAGCCTATATGCGACACCCGGTCCTTGACGCCCGGCGCGCCCGGCCCGCTGGGTAGCAGCCGCGAGGCTCACCCGTTCGGTCACCAGACGAGCAATACCAGCTGAACGGTCGAAGCGCGGACGGCGTGCGAGACCGCTGTCGATTACAATCCTCACGCCATCGATCGTCAGGCTGGTCTCCGCGATGCTGGTTGCCAGAATGATCTTGCGCCGCCCCTGCCCGTCTCGCCGGATCGCAAGCCTCTGTGCGGCCGGATCAATCTGCCCATGGAGCTTGTGAACAATGCTACCGCCGATCTCGCCCAATCGCTCGGCCGTCCGGTCGATTTCCCGTATGCCGGGTAGAAAGGCGAGTATGTCTCCTTCCTCGTGCCGCAATGCCTGACGAATCGCCGAGGCCATGACGTCATCGATTGCTCGTTCAGCCGCCCGCGAAAGATAGGTGAATTCAACGGGAAAGCTGCGCCCTTCGCTTTCAACGACCGGGGCATTGCCCATCAGCTGGCTGAAACGTTCCCCGTCAAGCGTGGCGGACATCGCCACAAGCCGGAGGTCGGGCCTGAACGCCTCCTGCACTTCCAGCGCCAGTGCCAGCGCGAAGTCGCTGTCGAGCGATCGCTCATGCACTTCATCGAACAAAATAGCGGAAACTCCCGCGAGTTCGGGGTCGACGAGAATCCGGTTGCGGAAAAGGCCTTCGGTCACAACCAGAATACGCGTCCGAGCCGAATAATTGGTATCGAGCCTCGTAGCATAACCGGCGGTCCCACCGACCCCCTCTCCCAACAGTTCCGAGATGCGTTCCGCCGCTGCGCGGGCGGCTAATCGCCGGGGCGACAAGAGAATGATCTGTTCGGCACACCAGGGTTCATGCAGCAAAGCCGGCGCAATCATGGTGGTCTTGCCCGCCCCCGGAGGTGCGATGACCACGGCCTTCTTCTCTTCCCGCAACAGGTTAAGAAGGCCGGGGATTACCGCTTCAATCGGAAGGGCTGAACGATCTCCAGCCATAAAAGGAAAACCTCAATAGGCCCGCTGGATGGCGAATTCGACGGCTTCGACAAGAGCATCCTTGGCCGCATTAGCCGGGAAAGGGCTCAAAGCATCGATCGCGCGTTGCCCATAAAGCCTGGCTCGTTCAAGCGTATCTTCAATTGCGCCATGACGGCCCAGCAACGTCTTGGCGTGTGCCAGGTCCGCATCGCTTATCTTGTGCCCCATGATGGCATCATGCCAAAATGCGCGCTCCTCGGGCGTGCCGCGGGCCAGCGCCAGAATTACCGGGAGCGTTACCTTGCCATCGCGGAAATCATCGCCGACGCCCTTCCCCATCGTCGCCGTATCCGAGACATAGTCAATCGCATCGTCAACGAGCTGAAAAGCGATACCCAGATTGCGACCATAAGCATCGAGCGCCAGTTCCTCGCTCTCGGGCCGCTTCGCGACCACTCCAGCAATCCGGCACGCCGCAGCAAAGAGAACGGCTGTCTTGGCGGTAATGATTTCCAGATATTTTTCTTCCGTGGTCGTAATCTGGCGTTGGGCAGCCAACTGGGCAACCTCGCCTTCCGCGATAATGGAGGCCGCGTTTGACAGGATCTGCAGAACCTTGAGCGATCCATCCTCAACCATCAGCTCGAACGAGCGGGTGAACAGGAAATCGCCTACCAGAACACTCGCATTATTGCCCCAGATCAGATTGGCGGTGTGTTTGCCCCGGCGCATATCTGAACCATCGACGACATCATCATGCAGTAGTGTTGCCGTGTGGATAAATTCTACGGCAGCCGCCAAAAGATGATGTCTAGTGCCGCCATAACCCAGTAATTCAGCGCAAGCCAATGTGAGCATCGGCCGCATCCGCTTGCCTCCTCCGGCAATAAGATGTCCGGCAAGTTCGGGAATGAGCGGGATTTCCGACTGCATTCGTTCGAGAATCACTTTATTCACGGCGTCAAGACCGGGGCCAACAAGCTGGATCATCGGATCGAGCGAGGGTTGGCGGTCGGGATTGGTCGGAAGAATGGTCGCACTCATGACGGCTCATCCCTTGGCCTGAAGGGTGCTATTTTGCAACCGATTTGGGTTGCGTATGGTGATGTTTAACAGCAAGGACAGCGCTGCAGGAGGCGCAAGCAATGGACCACAGGCTCGAACAATATCGTCAGAGCATCGATAACATCGATGCGGCGCTGGTTTTCATGCTCGCGGAGCGCTTCAAGATCACGCAGGCGGTTGGTCAGCTAAAAGCCGAGATCGACCTGCCGCCCGCTGATCCCGATCGCGAGGAACGGCAGATCGAACGGCTCAAACAACTCGCTCGGGACGCCAATCTCGACCCTGAGTTCAGTGAAAAATTCCTGCGCTTCATTATCGAGGAAGTCATACGGCATCACCGGAAAATTCGCGAGGATTGAGCAGGATCACGCGGCCTCCGGCAAACGCAGTCGAACCTGCAGGCCGCCAAGGTCCTCGCTTTCTTCGAGGTCAACCGAACCTTCGTAGATTTCGGCTACGTCGCGGACGATGGCGAGCCCAAGACCGGTGCCGGGCTTGGTGGTATCCAGACGCGCACCGCGATTGAACAAGCGGTCACGGTCTTCTTCCTTGATCCCGGTGCCGTCGTCCTCAATGAGAAATTCAACCATGCGCTCAGCTCTAGAGACAGTCACGAAAACGCTACCGCCGCCATATTTTGCTGCATTTTCAATCAGGTTCCCCAGCATTTCATCAAGGTCCTGCCGTTCGACCCGCACTGCGGCTTTCTTGTCGCCGGCGATATCAATCCGGACCTTGGGATAGAGACGGCTGACCGCGCGCTCAACCGATTGCAGGCTTTCCCATGCGAGCGCCCTGCTATGCGCATGACCGCGTCGGCCTACCGCGCGGGCACGAGCGAGATGGTGATCCACCTGCCGCCGCATTGTAGCCGCTTCGCGCACAACGGTCTCCGCCAGATCCGGTGCCTTGGCTGTCGCCGCATTCATGATCACGGTCAGCGGGGTCTTGAGTGCATGGGCGAGATTGCCCGCATGCCGCCGGGCCTCCTCCGCCTGCCGCTCATTATGGGCAAGCAGCTCATTGAGTTCATCTACCATCGGCATGACTTCGTTGGGCAGAGCTTCGACCACCCGGTTTTTCTCGCCGCGCCGCATCGCACTGATTTCTGTCCGGATGCGCCTGAGCGGCCACAGACCATAGAGCGTTTGCAATGCGGCCAGAATAATCAGCCCTAGAGCAAGAACCGCAAAGCTACGTGTCAGCGTCCGCCGTAGAACTTGGATCTGTTCGTCGAGCGCAGTCCGGGATTGGGCGATCTGGAAACGCCACGCCGTATCTGATCCCGGAAGCACAACTTCGCGCTCGAGCACGCGTAACTCCTCGCCGGGGAATTGGTTACTGTCATAGGTATGGAGCTGGCCGTCAGGTGCGATGGGTCGCCGTTCGAGCGTGCGGTCCCACAATGATCGCGACGGGAATGGTTCATAGCCCTTGCCGCTGATTTGCCAGTAAAGACCGCTATAGGGCTCAAGAAAGCGCTGTTCTCCCAACGGCTCCTTGAGACGGACTTCGCCGAACGGATCGATTTCCGATGAACGGATCATCACCTTCAATATATATTCAAGATTGGAATCAAAGTTGCGCGTGACAATCCCCGTCAGCACATTATCGAGCGCAAAGCCGCCGCCCACGAGCAGAAACAGAATCCAGGCCGCCGCGATGCCGATCATACGACGCCCCAAGGAACCGGTACTGCGCAAGGGAGCCGAGGGCGTCAGTGTGCCATCCGGCGCTGCTTCATCCGCGCTATTATTCGCCGCCTGCACCTGAAGAGGCGCATTGTCCACCATGGTTAAAAGATCAGCCGGGTTCGTCGAGGCTATAGCCGAGGCCCCGGATCGTCGTGATCACATCTTGGCCAAGTTTCTTGCGAATACGGGTGACGAACACCTCTATCGTGTTTGAATCGCGATCGAAATCCTGATCATAAATATGTTCGATCAGTTCGGTGCGGCTGACGACCTTGCCCTTGTGATGGAGCAAGTAGGAAAGCAGCTTATATTCCTGTGCCGTAAGTTTCACCGGCTCCCCGTTCAGCGTCACCTTGCCGGACCGCGTGTCAAGGCGCACGTCGCCCGCTGTCAATTCACTGGAGGCATTTCCAGAGGCGCGTCGAATCAGAGCACGCAAGCGTGCAATCAATTCTTCAGTCTGGAACGGTTTGGCAAGATAATCGTCGGCGCCGGCGTCAAGACCGGCCACCTTGTCCGACCAGCTATCACGCGCGGTCAAGACGAGCACAGGAAAGGTCTTGCCTTCCTTGCGCCACCGGTCGAGCACAGTCAGCCCGTCGATTTCCGGCAAGCCAAGATCGAGGATTGCGGCATCATAATTCTCTGTAGAGCCAAGGAAATGGCCATCCTCACCATCTGTTGCCAAATCGACCGCATACCCCGTCCCTTCCAGGGTCGCTTTGAGCTGGCGCCCGAGCGTTGGTTCGTCTTCAACGATGAGAATGCGCATCTTCGTCCCTTTTCATCTGCCGGAATTCTGCCACAGCACTGGCAACCGGCTATCATTGTTTAACCGTTGATATAGCTAGCTCGAAACAACCTTTCTAGGGTCAGAGAAGCATCTCAACGCGATCGCCCGATGATACGGCCGGAAATCGCATCGACATAAACAAACACCACCTTGTTTCCGTCCATGAATTTCAACCGGTAGACAAAACGAACCGGGTCAAATTCGGGTCCACCCAGATAATCCATTTCATTATAAGGGTTCAGCTTGCGGGTTTCGGATATGACCTTTGGGAGCGGGCGGACCTGACGGGTAACCGAACGAATAGCGGCTTGTTCCGCCCGAGAAGTCTGGGCCGATGCCGGACCGATTGGCAAGGCAATGGGGAGGCAGGCTATGGCGAGCACAAGCCAGCACTGCACGAGCGCCCCTTTTTGCCCCAAGCGAATACCCCGTTTGTTCATCCTTGTCCCAATAGTCTCCCTGCATTTAATGGGCGCTGAATGATTTACTAACAAGCTGTAAAGCCTTCGGAAGATCAGCTTGCACTATGTTAACCGTTCCGCATGCCAGCGGAGATGTTTTTCCATGAACGTAGAAATGAAATAATAGCTGTGATCATAGCCAGCATGAACTTTCAAATCGAGCGAGATAGCTGCCAATCGGCAAGCCTCCTCGAGCAATTCGGGCTTTAGTTGCTCTGCGAGAAATTGATCATCACCGCCTTGGTCGATGAGCAGATGGTTCACGCGCGCACCATCCTGGATTAGCGAAACGGCATCATACTCGCGCCATAACTTCTCGTCATCACCGAGATAGCCGCGTAACGCCTTTTGCCCCCATGGCGCCAGTGATGGAGCAACAATCGGCGCAAAAGCCGAAATACTGCGAAACCGCTCCGGATTGCGCAAGCCAATCGTCAATGCACCATGGCCACCCATACTATGGCCGGAGATTCCCTGGCGTTCCATGTCCGCCGGGAATTCCCGCGCAATCAATGCGGGCAGTTCTTCCTCTAAATAGTCCCGCATCCGGTAATGCCGCGCATAGGGGGCTTTGGTCGCATTGACATAAAAGCCGGCACCCAGACCGAAGTCATAAGCGCCTTCCGGATCATCCGGAACGCCATCGCCGCGCGGAGAAGTATCCGGTGCAACAAAAATCAGTCCGAGTTCTGCACAAGCCCGCCGATATTCACCCTTTTCCATAACATTGGCATGGGTGCAGGTGAGGCCCGACAGATACCAGACCACTGGCATGTGCGTGTCTCGGACGTGATCGGGCACGTAAACCGAAAACACCATTTCCGTACCGGTACACACTGACTCGTGGCGGAAGACGCCCTGCTGTCCGCCAAAAGCCTTGTGCGTGGAAAGCGTCTCCATCCCACCCATCAGTCGTTCGGCAAGCGATGTAACGCGCAGACCTTGTTGCCCGCCGGATCGCGCAGATAGGCTAGATAAAGATTCATCCCGTTGAAGTTGCGGACGCCCGGAGGATCCTCGATCGCGGTCCCGCCATGCGCAAGACCGGCAGCATGAAATGCTTCGGCCGCCGCCGGGCTATCGGCCGCAAAGCCGATCGTGCTACCATTGCCGCAACTGGCAGGCGCGCCGTCAATCGGCTTCGTTAGCATGAACAGGCCATGATTGTGGGCATACATCACCCTTCCCTTGACATCGACCGAGCCCGGCCGGACTCCAAGTGCACCAAGAACTGCGTCGTAAAATGCTTTCGCGGCGTCGACATCGTCGGCACCAAGCATGACATGACTGAACATGGTCCTGTTTCCTTCTACCCGAAAATCACTGTGCGATTAGCATTCTGAAACAACCGCCGCTCGCTCCATAGCCCGACCGCGCGTGCAAGCACCCGCGCTTCGATATCACGACCGATGCGTATCATGTCGCTAACTGTAGCGCGATGATCGACCCGCTCGACGCCTTGTTCAATAATCGGACCTTCGTCGAGGTCTCGGGTCACAAAATGCGCGGTGGCCCCAATCAGCTTGACCCCGCGTTCGTGAGCGCGATGATAGGGTCGGCTGCCCTTGAAGCTTGGCAGAAAGCTGTGGTGAATATTGATACATCGGCCCTCCAGAGCCGCTGTCATATCCTCCGACAAGATCTGCATGTAGCGCGCCAGCACGAGCAATTCGCTTGCGCTATTGTCCATCAAGTCGAGGATTGCGCGCTCCTGGGCCGCGCGATTGCCGTCGGCGACCGGGAGATAATGATAGGGAACGCCATGCCATTCGGCGAGGGCACGGCAATTTTCATGATTGGAGACGACAGCCGCGATCTCTACCGGCAATATTCCCGACGACCAGCGGTGCAAGAGATCGGCAAGGCAATGGTTTCCCTTTGACACCGCGATGACGAGCCGCCGCTTTTCGTTTGCCGGTGCGAGCCGGTAATCAAGTGCAAACTTTTCTGCCACCCGCGCGAAATCACCGGTCAACGCATCAGGATCGGTCGGAAAGCGCGCGCCTGCGCCCTGAAAAAGCACGCGCATGAAGAAGCGCCCGCTTTCAAGATCGGCAAATTGCTGGCTATCGAGGATGAAGCCCTCTCGCTCTGCCAGAAAGCCCGATACCGCCGCGACAATACCGACACGGTCGAAACAGGAGAAAGTGAGCAACCAGGGATCAGACATCGTTAGCCAATCATTCCTCTGGAGCCATAATTACGGCGATCCCGTCCAGACTTTCATCGAGGATGATCTGGCAAGCGAGACGGCTATTACGCCTCGCTTCGATCAAACCTTCAAGCATCACTTCTTCGCCCTCCGGGTCCGCACCTTTCCCCGTTCTTGCAAACCAGCTTTCGTCGACGTAGCAATGACAGGTACCGCAATTGGCAAAGCCTCCGCATAGGCCAATCATTTCTTCCACCCCAGCATCGCGAATGACTTCCATCAGCTTGCGTCCGGTCTCGCCTTCAAGGGTGCGGGTGTCACCAGCGCGGCTGGTGACGGTGACTGCGACCATATTCTCCCCCCCCTTTAATAAACCACGACGCTGCGGATCGACTTGCCCTCATGCATCAAGTCGAAACCCTTGTTGATCTCCTCAAGGCTCAGCACATGGGTGATCATCGGGTCGATCTCGATCTTGCCGTTCATGTACCAGTCGACGATCTTGGGCACATCGGTGCGGCCCTTGGCGCCGCCGAACGCGGTCCCCTTCCACACCCGGCCGGTGACGAGTTGGAACGGCCGCGTCGAAATTTCCTTGCCCGCCTCGGCGACGCCGATGACGATGCTCTCGCCCCATCCGCGGTGGCAGCATTCGAGCGCGGTGCGCATCACCTCGGTGTTCCCGGTCGCATCGAAGCTGTAATCGGCGCCGCCGTCGGTGACCTCGAGGATTTTGGCGACCGTCTCGTCGCGCGACAGGCCCTTCGAGTTGATGAAGTGAGTCATGCCGAAGCGGCGGCCCCATTCCTCGCGCTCGGGATTGATGTCGATGCCGATGATCTTGCCCGCGCCGACCATCTTCGCGCCCTGTATGACGTTGAGTCCGATCCCGCCGAGCCCGAACACGACGACATTTTCGCCCGCGCGCACCTTGGCCGTGTTGACCACCGCGCCAACCCCGGTGGTGACGCCGCAGCCGACATAGCAGCTCGTCTGGAACGGCGCGTCCTCGCGGATTTTTGCCACCGCGATTTCAGGAAGCACGGTGAAGTTCGAGAAGGTCGAGCAGCCCATATAATGATAGATTGGCTGTCCCTTGTAGGAAAAGCGCGTGGTGCCGTCGGGCATCAGCCCCTGCCCTTGCGTCGCACGGATCGCGGTGCAGAGGTTGGTCTTGCCCGAAAGGCAGCTTTTGCACTGGCGGCATTCGGGGGTGTAGAGCGGAATGACGTGGTCGCCCGGCTTCACCGAGGTCACGCCCGCGCCGACCTCGCGCACGATCCCGGCGCCTTCATGACCGAGCACGGAGGGGAAGATGCCCTCGCTGTCGAACCCGTCGAGCGTATAGGCGTCGGTATGGCAGATGCCCGTCGCCATGATCTCAACCAGCACCTCGCCAGCCTTGGGTCCTTCGAGATCGAGTTCGACAATCTCAAGTGGCTTTTTCGCCTCAAATGCCACCGCGGCACGAGTTTTCATGCACAGGTCCCTTCGCTTGGATATGTTTTTTCGATCTGTCGGGCAAAGCCCTGCATGTTGTCAACGGCGCCAAAGCGCAATTCGCACAGAATCCGCGTTTTCATGGGTAATCGCGGGGTGAGGAATAGGTGCTACGATTTTACACTGCCCACGCTATCGACGCTCAGATCGATCGGCCATACAATATAAGCAATAACTTCGATACTAACGCACCACTATCGCGACTAAAGACGATCGATATTCTCAGCGACAATCCTTAGATTGCGCGTATAATCCCATACCTTGGTGAATGCACATTATTGGTCGAGTGATTTGGATAGGACGCAGACGCAATGAAGCAACGTGCGATTTTTGGGACGGGAGGATTTGCACTGCAAATTGCTGACATGGCGGCGGATCAATCCGATCAGATTGTTTTTGTGTCGGATGAGGGCGGTGTGTTTCTCGGTGGTCGCACCATCACCCCCAATGAACTTGACCCCAATACGCCCCTTGTGATTGCCATAGCCAGCGGCGATACGCGGCAGAGAATTGTTAAGCGCCTGCCCAACCCGGCATGGAGCCTGTTGGCGCGCACCGCCACAATCAGCCGATGGGCGACCATCGATGACGGCGCGATTATATGCGGTAACTCTATAATAGAAGCCAAAGCATCAATCGGAAAGCAGTTCCACGCCAACACCTTTTGCTTCATTGCTCACGAATGCCAGATCGGCGATTATGTGACCTTCGCTCCCGGGGTCCGTTGCAACGGCGCGGTGAAGATAGGCGATGGCGCCTATATCGGTACCGGCGCCCTTATACGCCAAGGTCTGACGATTGGAGCCGGTGCAGTTGTCGGCATGGGCGCGGTAGTGACAAAAGACGTCGAGCAAGGTGCGGTCGTCGTCGGCAATCCGGCCAGAGCAAGATAAGCAAACACCGTCCATTTTTTCTATCATGTTTTAGTCCAGCGATTGCGTTCCCACGCGATCCGTGTCCCATCGCCCCGTCCGGCCGCTGCCAAACTAGCGAACCCGTACGCAACACAAATACCTGGAAGGCGGAATTTAGCCATTTTCATGATGGTGGGCGCGGCAAGGATTGAACTTGCGACCCCACCCGTGTGAAGGGTGTGCTCTACCACTGAGCTACGCGCCCCGCCGAAACGGCAAGAAGGCGCGTTTAGGAACGCTTCACCGGAAATGCAACAGAAAAGGGCAGCAGAACAAGCTGCCGCCCTTCTTATTTATATGATTGCCGCGCGTCTTAGTTGACGGCGTCCTTGAGACCCTTGCCAGCCTTGAACTTGGGCTGGGTCGAAGCTTTGATGGTCATCGCCTCGCCGGTGCGCGGATTGCGGCCAGTCGATGCCTTGCGCTTGGTCACCGAGAAGGTGCCGAAGCCGACGAGACGGACTTCGCCGCCCTTCTTGAGCGTTGAGGTAATGCCATCGAACACAGCTTCAACCGCCTTGCTGGCGTCGGCCTTCGAAATACCAGCCTGGTCAGCAACAGCAGCGATAAGATCTTGCTTGTTCATGCCTTGGGAACCCCCTTTTCTCTCTCTTTGTTTCGATATGTGAATCATTCGGCTAAGCCGGTGCGTAATAAGGCGCCTCCGATTGGCTTTGTCAAAGCAAAAGCATCGAAAAACCGCCCATTTCGCATCAAAATCCGGCAAGATGCGTAAAATGCCGCATCATTTTGCGCCGAACTGAAGCTTTTGTTGCATTGCGGCATAAAAAAGGGCGGAAAAGCGATGGCTTTCCGCCCTTCTCTGCGCTTGGAGTCGTCCGATTCTCGATTGGCTTAATGGCGCAAGCCCGTTTCCGTTTCGCCGCCAGCCACGGGTGGCTGGGTAGCGAGTTCATCGGCCTCGGTCCAGGGGATCGACGTGAGTTCACCGGTCAGCGCGATCTTCAGCACCTCGTCGACATGAGCAACCGGAATGATCTCCAGCCCTTCCTTCACATTGGGCGGGATCTCGGCGAGATCCTTTTCATTTTCTTCCGGGATAATCACCGTCTTGATCCCGCCGCGCAGCGCCGCGAGCAGCTTTTCCTTGAGGCCGCCGATCGGTAGTACGCGGCCGCGCAGCGTGACCTCGCCGGTCATGGCTACATCCTTCCTGACCGGAATACCGGAAAGCGTCGAGACCATGCAGGTGACCATACCGATACCGGCCGAAGGGCCGTCCTTGGGCACAGCCCCTTCGGGCAAGTGAATATGGATATCCTTGCGCGCGAACAGGCTGGGCTTGATGCCATAGGCCGGTGCGCGCGCCTTCACAAAGCTCATGGCCGCCTGCACTGACTCGTTCATAACCTCGCCGAGCTTGCCGGTGGTCTTGACCACCCCCTTGCCCGGAACGGTCACCGCCTCGATGGTGAGAAGTTCGCCACCCACCTCGGTCCAGGCGAGGCCGGTCACGGCACCGATCTGGTCTTCCTCATCGCCGACGCCATGGCGGAACTTGCGCACGCCGGCAAAGTCGGAAAGATTGTCCGGCGTGATGGTAACGCTGGTATCCTTGCCTTCGAGGATGCGACGCAGCGCCTTCCTCGCCAGCCGCGCGATCTCACGCTCGAGCGTACGCACCCCGGCTTCCCGCGTATAATAGCGAATGAGGTCGCGCAGGCCTTCTTCGGTCAGGGTGAACTCGCCGTCCTTGAGGCCATGGGCTTCGACCTGCTTGGCAATGAGGTGGCGCTGGGCGATCTCGACCTTCTCGTCCTCGGTGTAGCCCTCGAGCCGGATGATCTCCATACGGTCGAGCAGCGGCTGCGGCAGGTTGAGGCTGTTGGCGGTGGTCACGAACATCACATCGGAAAGATCGATGTCGATCTCCAGGTAATGGTCATTGAACTTGTTGTTCTGCTCAGGGTCGAGCACTTCGAGCAGCGCGGAGGCCGGATCGCCGCGGAAATCCTGTCCCAGCTTGTCGATTTCGTCGAGCAGGAACAGCGGGTTGGAGGTCCCGGCCTTCTTGAGGTTGGAGACGATCTTGCCTGGCAGCGAGCCGATATAGGTGCGGCGGTGGCCGCGGATTTCCGCCTCGTCGCGCACGCCGCCCAAGGACTGGCGCACAAACTCCCGGCCCGTCGCCTTGGCGATCGAGCGGCCGAGCGATGTCTTGCCCACGCCCGGCGGGCCAACCAGGCACAGGATCGGCCCCTTTAGCTTGTTGGTACGCGCCTGCACCGCCAGATATTCGATGATCCGGTCCTTGACCTTATCGAGCGCATAATGGTCGGCGTCGAGGATCTCTTGTGCCTTGGCGATATCACGCTTGAGCTTGGACTTTTTGCCCCACGGCAGCCCAAGCAGCACGTCGAGATAATTGCGCACCACAGTCGCTTCGGCCGACATCGGCGCCATCGCGCGCAGTTTCTTGAGTTCGCCCTCGGCCTTGGCACGCGCTTCCTTGGAAAGCTTGAGCTGATCAATTTTAGCCTGCAGCTCGGAAAGCTCATCGCCATCCTCACCCGTTTCGTTACCGAGTTCGCGCTGGATCGCCTTCAACTGCTCGTTGAGATAATATTCTCGCTGAGTTTTTTCCATCTGGCGCTTTACCCGACCGCGAATCTTCTTCTCGACCTGCAGCACGCCGAGTTCACCTTCCATGAAGGCAAATACCATCTCCAGCCGCTTGACCGGATCTTCCTCAACCAGCATCGCCTGCTTGTCGGAAACTTTCACGCTGATGTTGCCTGCAACAGCGTCGGCCAGCCGTGCCGGATCGTCGATCTCGTTCAATTGCACACTCGTTTCAGCCGGCAGTTTCTTGTTGAGCTTGGCGTAATTCTCAAACTGCTCGATCACGGACCGCATCAGCGCCGTCGCTTCGGGGCTCTTGTCCGAACGTTCCGGGACATCGGAGACTTCGGCAACGACATAACCGTCGGCCGGCTGCAATTGCTCCAGACGCGCGCGCTGCTTGCCCTCGACCAGTACCCGCACAGTGCCGTCCGGAAGCTTCAATAACTGCAGGACGGTCGCGATCACGCCCAAATCATAAAGATCATCGCGGCCCGGATCATCTTCTGCCGGATCAAGTTGGGCGACAAGAAAAATTTCCTTGTCGGATTCCATCGCCTTTTCAAGCGCGACCACAGACTTGTCACGACCAACGAACAGCGGAACGATCATCTGCGGGAAAATTACAATGTCGCGCAACGGCAACAGCGGGAAATTCTGAGTCAAATTCATCTCCGGACCGTGTCCATCAAGGGACACACATAGCAATTCGCCCTTAATATGGCGTTGCATATTTAAGGTTCAATGGGGGCGCCAGCTAGGCTTCAGAAGGGTAATTTGAAGCCCGGAGGCAACGGTAGTCCCTGAGACATCTTGCTCATCTCTTCATTACTGACCGCGTCGGCCTTGGTCCGCGCATCGTTGAATGCGGCCGCGACAAGGTCTTCCAGCATCTGCTTGTCGGCAGGAACCATCAGGCTGTCATCGATCGACACGCCGAGAATGCGCCCCTTGGCCGTCGCGCGAATTTTCACAAGCCCCCCGCCGGACACACCTTCCACCTCGATCGTGTCAAGCTTGGCCTGAGCTTCGCCCATCTGTGCCTGAACATTCGCGGCAGCCTCCTGCGCGGCCTTCAACAATTCTTCCATCGACTTCATCAGTTATATGTCCTTTTCTCGGGTTCTGGCGGCAGCAGTGAAGCTGCGGGGAACGCTTCGAATGCCGCCTTGACCAGCGGCAGTTCCATGATCGCTGCTTGCTCGGCCTGCTTGGCTGACTGCTCCTGCTCAAACAGCGACGCTTCCCCCTCGCCGTCTCCAAAGCGAATCGTCCAGCGCTCGCCCGTAACTGTGGCAAGCGCTTCTGCCAGTGTACGTTCAAACCCAGAATCCAATCTGGGTGTACGTGCAATCTCGATCAAGGGTGGTTCGAAACGGATCGGGCGAACATGGTCCTGCAATGCCTGGGCGACACTCGCATGATTATGTTGCCACAATAATTCAACGACGGCCTTGACGCTTTGGGGGAACTCAGGACGTGCGGGTTCATCTTCCACCGGTACTGTACGCATAGTCGTTGCAGCCAGTGGTGTATCGCCGCCATCAACGGATACAGGAGCAGCCGCAACGGTTGCGGTTGGGACACCTGTTTCCCCTCGCTGTATCAATGTGGCCAGTTCGCCAGGGTCCGGTAAACTCGCCGCATAAAGCGCGCGCAACAGCGCCATTTCGGCCGCCTCGATCGGGCTTGCCGCACGAACAACTTCCTCGTGCCCCTTGAGCAACAATTGCCACAAACGATGAAGCGACGGGAACCCCAGACCGGCGGCCCATCCCGCAATCGCTTCGCGCTCGTCCGCGCCAAAAACTGGATTGTCGGCACGCCCCACCTTGACCACCGTTACGGCGTGCACGAGGTCGAGGAGACCGCGCATCAAGGCAATCGGTTCCACACCCAGCGCATATTGCTCGCGAATAGCGCCCAGAAGCCCGGCGTTGTCGCCCTCAAGCAGCAGGCCGAACAATCGCCGGATGGTTCCCCGGTCGGAAAGACCCAGCATCTCGCGGACTTGGGTAGCAGTGATCCGGCTCAGTCCATCAAGATCGGCATGCGCTATCGCCTGGTCAAGGATCGAGAGCCCATCGCGTACCGATCCTTCAGCAGCGTTGGCGATAAGCCACACCGCCTCCTCTTCCGCATCTACGCCCTCCGCATCGAGCACCTTGGCGAAATGTAACGCGAGCATGTCGGGCGTGATGCGCCTCAGGTCGAACCGCTGGCAGCGCGACAGCACCGTCACCGGTACCTTGTTGACCTCTGTTGTGGCGAAAATGAATTTCACATGCGGAGGCGGTTCTTCCAATGTTTTCAACAGTGCATTGAACGCATTCTTAGACAGCATGTGAACTTCGTCGATGATATAGATCTTGTAGCGCGCGGAGACGGCAGCATAGCGTACCGCCTCTATGATCTCGCGCACATCGTCGACCCCGGTGTGGGAGGCAGCGTCCATCTCGATCACATCAATTTGGCGCCCCTCGGCGATTGCCACGCAGGGTTCGCAAACTCCGCACGGATCGATCGTAGGTCCACCCTCGCCATCCGGTCCAATGCAGTTAAGGGCCTTGGCGATCAGCCGCGCTGTCGAAGTCTTGCCGACCCCGCGCACCCCGGTCATAAGGAATGCATGCGCCAAGCGGTCGCGTTTGATCGCGTTTGCGAGCGTCTGCACCATCGCGTCCTGTCCGATGAGTTCGGAAAAATTCTGCGGGCGGTATTTACGCGCGAGGACGCGATAAGGCTGGTTGGATGCGGAGGCGGAATCGCTCATTCGGCCAGTGTAGAAGGTTGGATCGGGGTTGGCGAGAGCTTTGGCGCTGACCTTGGGCCGGTCGACATCCGCGGTTCTCATTGACCCAGATCAGTGTGGTGTTAGCCTGATGAATGCAGCCTAACCAAAATTGTCCAAGAGGAGCTTCCATCCATGCCCACAAACCACAAGGACTTGCCCAACATGGCCGCGACATTAAATCCGGCCGTGCGCGAACTGCGCAAGGCAGCGCCCAGCGCGATGGCTGCCTTTTCCGAGATGAGCAAGGCAGCACTCGCGCCGCAAGCGCTCGATACCAAGACGAAGGAACTTATGGCACTTGCGATCGGCGCTGCAACGCGCTGCGACGCGTGCATCACCTATCATGCCGAGGCCGCGCGCAAACAGGGTGCGAGCCGCGAAGAAATCGCGGAGACGATGGCGCTCGCCATCTATATGGGCGCGGGGCCGAGCGTGATGTATGCCGCGCAGGCGCTTGAAGCCTATGACCAGTGGGCCGAGGCGGACGGTAACAGCTAAGGGAGCGCGGCTGATACATCGGGATACCGGGCATGACCACACCACTCGTCATCCTCAAGGCTGGCTCCGGCCCGTCGGTGGTGAAGGCCGAGCACGGCGATTATGAGGATTGGATCGAGGCGGCAATTGCCTCGCCCGGTTTGGGTATGCCTGCTCCTTCTCTCCGGGTCGAGGTTGTCGACGCGCGCCACCTGACAGATCTTGCCGCGTTTCCACCCATCGGTGACATAGCAGGTGCCATCATTACAGGTTCGCGCGCCATGGTCACCGCACCTGAGCCATGGAGCCAAGCACTTGGGCGGTGGATCGCACAGGCGGAGGACCGTGCAATGCCAATACTGGGCATCTGTTATGGTCACCAGTTGCTCGCGCACATGCTTGGCGGAGCGGTGGGGCAGCGAGGCGGAGGCCCCGAAATCGGGACGGTGCGCGTCCGCTGCACGGCCGCGGCCAAAACCGATCCGCTGTTTCGCCAGCTACCGCCCCAATTCGATGCACAGACATTGCACTGGCAGTCCGTCGTCCGCCTGCCAGTAGATGCCATATTGCTCGCCGGATCGGACGGCGACCCCTTTCACGCCTTTCGCTATGGCCGCCATTGCTGGGGCGTCCAGTTTCACCCCGAATTCGACACCGCGATCATGCGCGCCCATATAGATTGCCTTGCGGAGACGCTCGTCGAGGAAGGCTGCGGCGTCGACGCTCTGCGCAACACCCTACGAGCGTCGAATGCCGCGCGAGCGCTACTACCCGCCTTCGCGTCGTATGTGGCGGAGCGATCATGATTCCGAGCGCACAGGACGGTGTGGCACCCGATGCGCAAGCTGTGCTCGACTTCTGGTTTCCTGAGGAAGCACTGCCGCACATCGATCCGGAAATCCATCGCAGGCACTGGGCTTGGCGGATGCGCGGCGCGGCCGACGCTGCGATCGTGGCGCAGTTTTCCGGTCTGACCACAGCGGCGGCGGGGGGAACACTCGACTATTGGGCAGAAACCCCGTACGGGCGGCTGGCACTCATCATCCTGCTCGATCAGTTTTCGCGCGCACTGTGGCGCGATGATCCGCTTGCTTACGCACAGGGATCCTGCGGCGCTGGCATTGGCGCGAGAGGGGCTTGCGAACGGACATTATGAGATATTGACGCATCCTTGGCAGCAGATCGTTTTCGGCCTCCCGTTAGGTCATTGCGAGGGCACCAACCATCTAGCGCGCATCGACCTGCTGATCACACTGCGGGAAAATATCGCGCAAAACGCGGCGATCCCGCTGCAGCCACTCTATCGCGAACTGGCGGATCAGGCGCGTAGGGTTCGCCGGGTCATTGCCGCCTTTGGCCGCCATCCCCACCGAAACGCATTACTGAAACGGGCCTCCACGCCCGCGGAGGAAGCCTATATCGCAACCGGCGACTTTCCGCATCTGAGCGCTTTCGCGAAAGAGCCGAATATAGGAAAATAGGAGCCGGATGACCCGCAGCGAATTCGTTGTGGCTGCTTCCGTCAGGACCTGACCAGATTGGCGAAGACCACGCCCATCCGACTCCCGGGCGGGCATATGGCGGGCGCGGGCGCCAAATGCAAGAGGGCTCACTTTCGCCGCCCGGCGTAACCCACGCCAGATTGTTATTTAGGCGCGACGGGCGAAGGCAGGTTCTTGCCGGTTACCAATGCGGCTACATCCGCCAGGGTTTTCTTGGATTCAGCATCGCCCTTGCCCGGCCGGTCGAGAAAAACCGCAAGGATGAGCGGGTTATTGTCATCATCCCAGGCGATCGCGACATCATTCACGGCATTGCCGCAACTACCGGACTTGCTCCCACCCATCCAGCCTTCCGGCAGCCCCGCGCGGAGACGATCCGCGCCCGTTGGCGATGCGATCAGCCAGCTGATGAGTTTTTGCCGCGAGGAATAGCGCAAGGCGCGCTTGCCCAGCAGCAGCTTGTGCGTGAGTGCGACCATGGCAGCAGGACTGGTGGTGTCACGCGGGTCGCTGATGCCATTTTCGTTGAGCGCAGGTTCGATCCGGTCCAGCCTTGTGACAAGGTCACCCTGTGTCCGGATATATTCAGTAAGCCCTGCGGGACCACCGAGTTGCCCAAGCAGCAGGTTGGCGGCGCTATTGTCACTTTCGACGACACTCGCGCGGGCGAGCTGCTCGACCGTCATCACGCCTTTGCCGGTGCTCTCATCGAAATGACTTTTTACAACAGGCGCATATTCGAGCAAGTCCTGAGCGCCATAGCTGATGCGACGGCGCAGCGGCAATTTGCGAAGTTCGGCTTGACGCAAGGTTTGCGCGGCCAGGATCATCTTGAACGTCGAGCACATGGCAAAGCGTTCCTGCGCCCGATAACCTGCGATCATCACTCCGCCGGAATCCATGATCGCAAAGCCGAGGCGACCGCGTGAACGGAGTTCAAGTGCGGCGAGCCGGTCTTCCAGCTTCCCGCTCTTCTGCAACTCCTCGATATAGCGTTGCTCCTGATCTTCCGGACTCTTGTCCGAGATCGTGGCGCAGCCCTGCAATGTGAGCAGGCTGGCTGCCGCTGCGACTACCAAGGATATTCGAGAGGACCGACGACGCTTCATGATTCCCCGCACTTTGCCTTCACTCAACTATAGCCGCGAGATCGCACTTGCGAACCCTAATTTCCGCCAATGCGGTGAGAAAACAAGCCAAACTAAAGGCCCTGAAGATTCCGGCTTTCGCGCGGAATACGCACCACCAGACCGTCAAGCGCCGGGGACAAGCGGATTTGGCATGAAAGGCGGCTGGTGCGCGTGACCGCGGCAGCCATGTCGAGCATGTCTTCCTCCTCCTCACTCGCGTGCGGCAATCTTGCAAAATCTTCTGCAACAAGGATGACATGACAGGTCGAGCAGGCCATCTGTCCTTCGCAGGTTCCCTCCAGCGGCATACCCGCATTTTGCGCCACCGTCAGCAGATTGTCGCCGTCTTGCGCCTCGACGACGGTTGTCCGATCGCCATCGGCATGAATGAAAGTGATGCGGATAGACATGATGGCGCGCTTATATCCCCAGTTGAGCCGCCGCCGCAGCATTAATCTTATCGAGCGCATAACCGAGCGCATCTGGATCGGTATAACGCCCCCAGCCGAGCCGGATTGAGCCCTTAGCTTGCGACGATGAAAGACCGAGTGCCGCCAACACGTGGCTTGGCCGCCCTGATCCGCTTGCGCAAGCGCTGCCGAGCGAAAAGGCGACGTCGCGCACGTCCGCCATGAGCCGCGCTGCGTCCACGCCATCGCGCCGAAGATTCATGTTTCCAAGATACCGTTGATTGCGACTGCCATTGAGCGCCCAATCTCCCATCGCTGCGCTGGCGATATCCCACAGATGGAGGGTATGATCCGCATCGCTCTCGCGGCGGCTGGCAGTGAGGGTAGCGGCTGCGCCGAAACCGGCACAGAGCGCGGGGGATAGTGTGCCGGATCGCAACCCATCCTCCTGACCCCCGCCATGGATGAGCGGACGGATCGAGACACCTTCACGCAACCACAGCGCCCCTATCGCCTTGGGACCGTGGATTTTGTGACCAGAGATCGCGATGGCATCAGCCCCTGCGGGAAGGTCGATGCGCCCGAAACCCTGGACAGCATCGCACAGGAAGAGCGCCCCCGCCCGCTTTGCTAATGCCGCAAGCGTGTCGACCGGCTGGATCACTCCGATTTCATTGTTGACCAGCATTGCCGCCACAATCGCGACGTCATCGCTGATCGCGGCCTCCGCTACCGCCAGATCGACCAGCCCGTCTACCCCGACGGGCAGAATAGTGACGGGATAGCCGAGCGTTTCCGCATGGCGCACCGCATCGAGCACGGCGGCATGTTCTGTCGCGAGCGTGACGATGCGCCGGCGCCGGGGCTCCGTCAACGGCGGCAGGCTGCCCAATATTGCCAGGTTCAGCGCCTCGGTCGCCCCGCTCGTAAAGATAATGCGCCCAGCATGCGGCATCAGGGCAGCGACCTGTGCCCGTGCGACTTCAACCGCTGCTTTGGCTTCCCGGCCGAGCCGATGCGCGCTGTGTGGATTAGCGAATTTGGTTTTGAACCACGGCTCCATTGCCGCCCAGCTTTCTGGCGCCAACGGCGTCGTCGCCTGATAATCAAGGTAAACCGGGAGTTCCGGGACGGTTGACGTCACGCCGTCACCCCGACCGTCGGCGCATTGGAATGGGCGCGCTGTGAAATGTCCTTCCACACTTCGACAAAGCGATGAATGTCCTTGCGGCTGATCGTGGGGCCGAAAGAAACCCGCACCACGCCGCCCGCACGCGCCACTGGCCACCCCATCGCCTCAAGCACATGGCTCATCTTGAGCGTGCCCGATGAACAGGCGCTGCCGGCGGAAACGGCGATCCCGGCAAGGTCAAACTGAATCAGTTGAGCCTGCTGCGCGACATTGGGCATGGCGTAGCTGGCAATGGTCGGAATGCGCTGCGCATCCTTGGCCACAACAGCACCCCCGGCCATTTCGATTGCACGGTCGAGTTCGCGCCGCAGATCAGCGGCACGTTCCAGCCACATCCGTGGTGCTTCGAGCGCGGCCGCGAATCCAAGGATTGCCGGGAGGTTTTCAGTTCCGGGGCGATAGCCTTTTTCCTGACCTCCGGTGGCTTCCAACGAACGCAGATCCTTTACCAGCAGTGCGCCAACACCCGGAGGCCCCCCCAGCTTGTGCGCCGACATTGCAATCAGGTCGGCGTCAGGCAAGGGCAGCTTGCCTGCACTTTGCGAGGCATCGACGAAGAGCAACGCGCCCGCCTCCTCGACAAGCGGCTTCAACAGGTTGAAATCCTGTACGACGCCGGTTTCATTGTTGACGCTCTGGATCGCAACCAGAGCCCGGCCTTCACCGCGCAGAGCATGATCGAGACTCGCCCCGAACACCCGCCCGCGCGGGCCCACGGTCAGCCGCGCTGCCTGCGGCATGGCACGCAGTACCGCATCATGTTCGACCGGCGAGACAATGAAGCGATCGGCCTTAGCCCGGGTCGCGACAAGCTGGATCGCTTCGCTTGCTCCCGAGGTGAATATAATTTCGCCATTCCAACCGAGCGCCGCAGCGATCCGCGCCCGTGCATCTTCTAGCATAGCCCGGGCCGCGCGGCCTTCGGCATGCGGAGATGAGGGGTTGGCCCAGTGCACCACCCCCTCCTGCATCGCGGCAACTGCTTCGGGTAGCAGCGGCGTCGTGGCGGCGTGATCCAGATAAAGGCGGGACTCAGGTATCATTGGGGTTGCGGTCAACTCTATCAGTTGCGAAATCAACCCTTGTTTCTATATAGACGGCAACTTCTTTTCCACTGCTTCACGCCTCCGTCCGGCGCGCCGCGCGACCGGATCAAGGCAGGAATCAGCCGGTTCATCGCTACAGAAAGATACTGGTCACCATGCCCGACGTTATTTTCCCAGGTCCTGAAGGCCGTCTCGAAGGCCGGTTCAGCCCGGCGCCGCGCCCGCGCGCGCCCGTGGCGATGATTCTGCACCCGCATCCCCAAGGCGGCGGGACGATGAATGACCGCATTACCCAAGCCCTGTACAAGAGCTTCGTCCGGCGCGGTTTCGCAACGCTGCGCTTTAATTTCCGCGGGGTTGGCCGCAGCCAGGGCACATTTGACAATGGCGTGGGCGAACTATCTGACGCAGCGGCAGCGCTCGACTGGATTCAGAGCTTCCATCCTGAAGCACAGACCACCTGGATTGCCGGGTTCAGCTTTGGCGCCTGGATCGGCATGCAGCTTCTCATGCGCCGCCCGGAAATTCGCGGCTTCATTTCGGTCGCACCGCCCGCCAACATGTATGATTTCAGCTTTCTAGCCCCTTGCCCCGCCTCGGGTATCATTGTTCAGGGCACCGGCGACGAAGTGGTGACGCCCTCCGCCGTACAGAAGCTGGTCGACAAGCTGCGTACCCAGAAGCACATCACGATCCACCATGATGAAATTCCGAAGGCCAACCATTTCTTCGAGCATGAACTCGAGCAGATGATGAAGTCGGTCGACAATTATCTCGACATGCGGCTCGCGCCGGACAGCCCGATCAAATAATCGCGTGGAATTGTGCACCGGTCACTGCCGGCACTCTGGCCGATGCGCAACTGGCTATAATGAAATTATTTCCGCGTTTCGCGCATCAGGCTCTGACCATCCGGTGGCGGAATCATCCAAATCGCCACATTGCCGAACATCACCAGTGCCGCCACAAGCATGAGGAGCGCCTTGCGCCGGTCGCGCTGCCTGCGAAACATCACATACGCGCCGACCAGAAGCGCTACGCCGGCAAGCATCAGTATCGAGAGAACGAGATCACTTGTCATGATGGAGGCATAGCCGAGCGAGCTTCAGAGGTCATCACCCGATGTGGCGGAAATTTCAGAGCATCGCCGTCGGCCGGCTTATGCGGCAAATTGCATAAGGCCGACGAGGAGGAGAATGATCGCGCCGCGCAATGCCGCTTCCAGCGAAACGGGGATGCTCGACACAAAAGGGAGGCTCACACTCGTCATATCATCATCGTAACGCAAAAACCATTAACAGATGGTTGCCACACGCGTTGCGCCCCGTCACCAGCTGCTCCGGTTGCCGGGCACGCGCTCTATAATTACCGCTACCCTTCCCCTTCCGGCGCGGTGCGTCTAAAGCAGCGCCATCTGATTCCTTGTACCAGAGGATTTGCCCCTAATCATGAAAATCGCGCTCGCTTCCGATCATGCCGCTGTTGAGTTAAAGGCCGCGTTGGCTCAGTATCTTAGCGACACCGGGCATGCTGTGGTTGACCTTGGCCCGGAGACAGCGGACAGCGTCGATTATCCCGATTTCGGTTACAAGCTCGCCAAGGCCGTCGCCGATGGCGAAGCGGAGCGCGGCGTGGCCCTGTGCGGATCGGGCATCGGCATTTCCATGGCCGTCAACCGCCATCCCAAATGCCGCTGCGCGCTCGTATCCGAGCCGCTCTCGGCCAAGCTTTCGCGCGAGCATAATGACGCCAATGTCCTCGCCATGGGCGCGCGCCTGACGGGCCTCGACATGGCCAAGGCGTGCCTCGACGCTTTCCTTGCCACCGAATTTGGCGGTGACCGCCACCAACGCCGCGTCGACAAGCTCGGCGCTCCCAGCTGCTGATTTGAAAGGATCCTTGCCCATGACCGAGACCAACCCCAGCACGATCCGCGCAGCCGATTTCTTCACCGCCGATGTCGCCAGCCGCGACCCCGCCGTTGCCGCAGGGATCGCCAAGGAGCTTGACCGCGAACAGAACCAGATCGAGCTGATCGCCTCGGAAAACATCGTTTCCAAGGCCGTGCTGGAAGCGCAGGGCTCGGTGTTCACCAACAAATATGCCGAAGGCTATCCGGGCAAGCGTTATTATCAGGGCTGCGGCCCCTCCGACATCGTCGAACAGCTGGCGATCGACCGCGCCAAGGAACTGTTCGGCTGCAAATTCGCCAACGTCCAGCCGCATTCCGGCGCGCAGGCCAATGGCGCCGTCATGCTGGCGCTGACCAAGCCGGGGCAGACGATCCTTGGCATGAGCCTCGATGCCGGCGGTCACCTCACCCACGGGGCCAAGCCCGCCATGTCGGGCAAATGGTTCGACGCCGTGCAATATGGCGTGCGCGAAGACGATCATATGCTCGATTATGATCAGGTCGAACGCTTGGCGCAGGAGCATAAGCCGGCCCTCATCATCGCCGGCGGTTCAGCCATTCCGCGCATCATCGACTTTGCCCGCTTCCGCAAGATCGCCGACGATTGCGGCGCACTCCTGATGGTCGACATGGCGCATTTCGCCGGCCTCGTCGCGGGCGGCGCGCACCCCTCGCCCTTCGGCCATGCGCATGTCGTGACGACGACGACGCACAAGACGCTGCGCGGCCCCCGCGGCGGCATGATCATGACCGACGACGAAGAGATTGCGAAGCGCATCAACTCGGCCGTGTTCCCGGGCCTTCAGGGCGGGCCGCTGATGCACGTCATCGCTGCCAAGGCCGTGGCCTTCGGCGAAGCGCTGCGCCCCGAATTCAAGACCTATGCCAAGGCCGTCGTCGCCAATGCGCAGGCGCTGTCGCAGCGTTTGACTGAACGCGGCGCGGCGATCATCACCGGCGGCACCGATACGCATCTGGCGCTTGTTGATCTGCGCCCGTGGAACATCACCGGCAAGGATGCCGACGAAGCGCTCGAACGCGCGGGCATCACCTGCAACAAGAACGGCATCCCCAACGACCCGCTGCCGCCGATGAAGACCAGCGGCATCCGCGTCGGCTCGCCCGCGGGCACGACGCGCGGCTTTGGCGTCGAAGAGTTCCAGGCCATCGGCGACATGATCGCCGATGTGCTGACGGGGCTGCAAGCCAATGGCCATGAGGGGAACAAGGTCGTAGAGGCAGACGTTAACCAACGTGTCCGCGCCCTGTGCGCGCGTTTCCCGATCTACCAAGGATAAAGCGATGGACAGCAACCGCCCCCCCAAACTTGTCGATGAAGCTCTGGCCGAAGCGCAGGGCATGGCTCGGGAAGGCCTTGCCCACCCTTCAACCAAGCCCGTACTGACCGGCGCCGCCATTGGAGCCGCTGCGGGCTTCTTCCTCCCCGTTCTGACTATTCCGGTGGGTCTGTTCGGCGGCGCCGCGATTGCCTTTTACAACCGGCTCAAGAAATAACGCATGCGCTGTCCCTATTGCGGTCACGAAGACAGTCAGGTCAAGGATAGCCGCCCGACCGAAGACGGGGCCGCCATCCGCCGCCGCCGCCAGTGCGAGGGCTGCGCCGCGCGTTTCACCACCTTCGAGCGGATTTCGCTCCGCGACCTCGTGGTGCTGAAGAGCGAGGGCCGCCGTGAGCCATTTGATCGTGACAAGCTTTACCGGTCGGTTTCAATCGCCTGTTCCAAACGCCCGATCGACCCTACGCGGATTGAGAAACTGGTGTCTGGCATCCAGCGCCAGCTCGAAACCTCCGGCGAAAATGAAGTTGACGCCAACCGGATCGGTGAAATGGTGATGGAAGCGCTCAAGGGCCTCGACAGCGTTGCTTATATCCGCTTCGCCAGCGTCTACCGCGATTTCCGCGAGGCCAAGGATTTTGAGGAATTTGCATCCAATGTAAAACAAATGGGCGGCGAATGAGCAACGATGCGGCGGGAAGCGGCCCGCAACCGGCCATCGTCCTCGTCCGGCCACAACTGGGGGAAAATATCGGCAAGGCGGCACGCGCCATGCTCAATTTCGGCCTCACCGATCTCCGGCTGGTCGCGCCGCGTGATGGCTGGCCGAATCCGGACGCTGGCCCAGCTGCCGCGGGCGCGGACGTTGTGTTAGAAAAAGCACGTGTTTTTGATAGTTTAAACGATGCAATTATAGATTGCTCGCAAGTTTATGCGACAACCGTCCGCAAACGTGGCGTTACCAAACCTGTCCTCACCCCCGAAGGTGCCGCACGCCACCTACGGCAGCACCAAGCGCAATCCGCGATTATCTTCGGGCCGGAACGGTCCGGTCTTGAAACCGACGATGTCGCTGTGGCCCGAGCAATCATTACCGTGCCCATTAACCCGGAATTCGGATCGCTTAATTTGGCTCAGGCTGTTATCCTCTGCGCTTATGAGTGGTCAAAGGGCGCTACGCTCAGCAGCCCCCCTGCGACGGAACTCGATCCGCCTGCGCCGCAGGCTGAATTGGATGGCCTTATTGCAGAACTTGACGGCATGCTCGATGCGAAAGGCTATTTTTTCCCGGAAGATCGCGCACCGGCGACGCGGCGCACCTTGCGTAATCTCCTGACCAAGCCGAGCTGGAACAGTCTGGAAGTCCGGACACTACGTGGCGTTCTCAGTTCGCTCAAGAAGACGCCGCGCGTTTAGTCCCTGAGGCGGTCCCAAGCTTCCAGTTCATAGGCGATCGAGCTTTCGACAAGACTTTCCCAGATGGCACGCACTTCGGCGGCAGGCAGCCCCAAGCGACGCGCGGTCTCTTCGACATTATCCAGCACCTGCGTTTTGCGGGCCTCATCGCGCACGACATTACGGTCGGTCTTGATGCGGGCTGCGGCGTCCATATAGCCGTAACGCTTGGCGATCAGCCGTACGATCGCCTGATCGAGCGCGTCGACACCGTCGCGCACCTCGGTCATCGTCTGGCAGTCTTCGGGAGGAAGAATCATGGTGGTCATGGCCGCCGCCATATAGTTTTTCCCGAAACTGTCGAGGGTGGGTAATAAATTTCGGCGGAATGCCTTGACTTTCAGCGCCCTCCCGGCCATAGGCGCGCCTTCGCAATTGGCCTCGCATCCCGGTGAAGCGGTGGCCGCGCAAGAAATTTACCGGTCTTGCGGTGCGGTTCCGGGACAAAAAAGCCTCATCGGCTTTTCAACCAGCAAATTGGAGTATCTTATGTCAAAGCGCCACAGCGCCAAGTATAAAATCGACCGCCGGATGGGCGAAAACATCTGGGGTCGCCCGAAGTCGCCCGTCAACAAGCGCGAATATGGTCCCGGCCAGCACGGTCAGCGCCGCAAGGGCAAGATGTCCGACTATGGCCTGCAGCTGCGCGCGAAGCAGAAGCTCAAGGGCTATTACGGCGACGTCACCGAAAAGCAGTTCAAGAAGAACTATTTCGAAGCTGCCCGCATGAAGGGCGATACCTCGCAGAATCTCATCGGCCTGCTCGAACAGCGCCTCGACATGATCGTCTACCGCGCCAAGTTCGCTGCGACGATCTTCGCCGCGCGTCAGCTGGTGAGCCACGGTCATGTTTATGTGAATGGCGTCAAGTGCGACATCGCTTCGCGCAAGGTGAAGCCAGGCGATGAAATCAGCCTCGGCAAGAAGGCGCAGGAAATGGCCGTCGTCATGGAAGCGCAGAGCCTCGCCGAACGCGACATGCCCGATTATGTCGCGCCGGACGGCAACGCCAAGGTCACCTTCACGCGCGTCCCGACGCTGGATGAAGTGCCCTATCCGGTGAAGATGGAACCCAACCTGGTCGTCGAATTCTATTCGCGATAATAATTCGATAATATAAATAAAATTATAGTAATAATAAAGAAAGGCGGCCAATGACCGCCTTTCTTTATTCCATAAGAAACTATAATGAATAATATTTAGAGCCGCTACTATTTAACATAGATTAATATTCGGTTCATCTGAGAAACCATACCGGGCACAGCGATAGAGCTTCTTCCTTGCGAGCCTATCACTTGATTATGAACAGTCTCAGAGAAAGCTGAAAACTTCCATGAAAAAACTTATTTCTTCTGCAGCCATTGCGGCTGCCCTGCTTGCTGTGCCCGCTTCGGCAAATGAAGGTCGTGTGGAGGGGCGTGCCCTCCTTGGCTTTGGCAACGGCAGTGAAGATTTTGCTGGCGGTATCGCCGTCGGTTACGACCTCGATATGGGTACCAACACCTTCTTTGGCCCGGAAGCTTCGCTGGACACCGACTTTGATGGCGTAGAGTTGATTAATCTTGGTGGCCGCTTGGGTGTTAAAACTGGAGATGTTGGACGCCTCTATGTGGGCGCAGCCTATGAAATCAACGACATCGAAGCATTTAACGCCGGCGTTGGTTATCAGCACTCCTTCAACAACAAGATGTATGGTAAGCTTGAGTATCGCCGTTTTTTTATGGACGGTTCGGATCTCAACACTGCGGGCATTGGCGTCGGCATTAAGTTCTGATAGCCCCCACTGGTAATCAAAGGGAAAAGCGGTCCTCGGGCCGCTTTTTTTTCGTTTCAGCGTAAAAGTTGCGCTCAAGCGACAGCGATGGCATGAGCAGCCCCGTTAAAATCTTGGGAGAGTAGAATGTCGCATCTTCGCCATGTTTCTTTCATTGCCATTGTTACTGCATCCCTCAGTCTCGTGGCATGCGATGCTGTACCAATGACCACGGCGAGCGCACTCAGCATTCCAGATGTCTCACCCGCCAAGATCGACTTGGCTGCCTATCAGGCCGATGTGAAGCAATTGTCATCCGACGAGTTTGAAGGCCGCGCGCCCGGCACCAAAGGCGAGGAGCTTACCACCTCCTATCTGGCCAAACAGTTCGCGGCGGCGGGTCTTAAGCCGGGCGGCACCAACGGCAGCTGGTTCCAGGAGGTGCCGCTGGTTTCCATCGAGACGCAAAATGCCTCTCCGCTCACTTTTAAGGGGCCGCAAGGAGCCACCAGCCTCAAATACAAGGATGATTTCGTCATCGGCTCCTACCGGGTCATGCCGCGCACCGAGATCAAGGACAGCGACGTGGTATTCGTCGGCTATGGCATCAACGCGCCCGAGAAAGGCTGGAACGATTATGCCGGCAAGGATGTCAAGGGCAAGACCGTGCTCATCCTCGTCAACGATCCCGACTGGCAAACGAGTGACCTCAAGGGGGATTTCGGCGGCCGGGCAATGACCTATTATGGCCGCTGGACCTACAAATATGAGGAAGCCGCGCGTCAGGGCGCGGCGGCCGCGATCATCATCCACGATACCGAACCGGCCGCCTATGGCTTCAATGTGGTGCAGTCGAGCTGGACCGGGCCGCAACACATGGCCGACGCCGCCGACAATCATATGGGCGAGACCCAAGCCAATGGCTGGATCAGCAACGACAAGGCCAAGGCGCTGCTCGCGGGCACAGGACAGGACCTTGGCAAGCTGCAGGACGCCGCAAAGGCCAAAGGCTTCAAGGCGATCGACCTGCCGCTCAAAATGTCGGTGGCGTTCGACAATAAGATCGAAAAGACCAAATCGAAGAATGTCATCGGCATCCTGCCCGGTACAAAGAAGCCGGATGAATATGTGCTTTACACCGGTCACTGGGATCATCTCGGCGAATGCGGCGAAGGCACACCGCCCGCGAACAAGCCAGGCGACAAAATCTGCAACGGCGCGGTCGACAATGCGACCGGTACCGCCGCGCTGATTGCGCTGGCCAAGGCCAACGCAGCGGCAGGGGCCGCCGAGCGCAGCCAGGTTTTCGTCGCAGTGACAGCCGAAGAATCGGGCCTCCTCGGCTCGAAATACTATGCGGAGAACCCGCTCTTCCCGCTCGCCAGCACGGTCGGCGGGGTCAATATGGATGCACTCAGCATCTCTGGCCCCGCGAAAAACATTATCGTCGTCGGCAAGGGCAAATCGGAGCTCGACCAGTATCTCGAAGCCGCCGCAAAGGTGCAGGGCCGCATCCTCACCGCCGAACCCACGCCGGAAAAGGGCTTCTACTACCGCTCCGACCATTTCAGCTTCGCCAAGCAGGGGGTGCCGATGATCTATTTCGAGGGTGGCGACGATCTCGTTACCGGCGGCAAGGCGGCGAGCGAGACTTTCGCCAAGGCGTTCGAGGCCGATCATTATCACGCCCCGTCGGATGAATTCTCGCTCATCACCAACTGGGATGGCATCGCCGAGGACCTTGGCCTCTATTATATCGTCGGCCGAATGATGGCGATGAGCGACAGCTGGCCCAACTGGGTCGCCGGTGACGAATTCCGTGCGATCCGTGATAAGAGCCGCGAGGGAGCAACGGCAACCCAATGAGCGGGTCGCCCCTTGCCATGCCGGCCGAATGGATGCCGCATGAGCGGGTGTTCATCGGCTTCCCCCATATCTTCGACGAATGGGGAGAACCGCTTGCGCCCGCGCAGGTCGAGATCGCGGATTTCGCCACGGCCATCGCCGACAATGGCAAGGGCGAGGCCGTGCATCTTGTCTGCAACGACGACGCAAGCGCCGCGCTTGCCCGCGAACTCGCCGGTCCTGCGGTCGATGTGCTTGTCGAACGCATCGGGGATGCCTGGCTGCGTGATACAGCAGCGATCATCGTCGGCGGCGGAAAAGCGCGTATCGGCCGCGATTTCGGCTTCAACTGGTGGGGCGGGAAATATGAGATTCCCGGCGACGAGGATGTTGGCGCGCGACTGGCGGAGCGCTTCGGTTTTCCGGTCGAAACCTGCGACTGGATCCTCGAAGGCGGCTCGATTGACGTCGATGGCGCAGGGCTGTGCGTCACCACCGAACAATGCCTGCTCGCCCGTAACCGCAATGCCGGGATCACGAAGGAGCAGGCCGAGGCATGGCTCCGTCGCGATCTCGGAATCGAACGCGTGTTGTGGCTGGGCGACGGGCTGCTCAACGACCATACCGACGGCCACGTCGACAATCTTGCACGCTTTGTTTCAGCAGGAAAACTAGCGCTCCCGGTGGCCGAGGGGAACGACGATCCCAACGCGGCGATCTATGCCGATGCGAGGGCGCGTACGGAAGCATCCGGCGTCGAGGTGATAGCGATCCCCTCGCCCGGCCTCACCCTACGAGAAGGTGAAATCGTGCCGGCAAGCTACATGAACTTCTACATCGGCAACAGCGTGGTCGCGGTGCCAACCTACGGCATGCCCAACGACGACCGCGCGGTGGCAGCCATCGCCGCGCTGTTCCCCGATCGCCGCACCGTGGGCCTTCGCGCCGATGCCATCCTTTCAGGAGGCGGCAGCTTCCACTGCATCAGCCAGCAGATACCGCTTTAAGGAGCCTTTGATGACCCTTGCCTTCGTCACCCGTGCGCTGCTTTCGGGCGTCATCATTGCCGCCATCTCGATGATCGCGCGGCGCAATCCGGCGGCCGGCGCGCTCATTGCCTCGCTGCCGCTGGTCTCGTTGCTCGGCATATTGTGGCTGTGGCACGACACGCATGATGTGACGGGCATGGCGAGCCATGTCGAGGCAACCTTCTGGTATGTGCTGCCCACGCTCCCGATGTTTCTGCTGATCCCGGCGATGCTGCGTCACGGCGCCGGTTTCTGGCTGAGCCTCGCCATCGGTTGCATTGTGACGGTGCTGCTCTATCTCCTTACCATCCCCCTCGCCGCGCGCTTTGGCGTGCAATTGTAAGGACGCCCTCTCATGCGCAAGGTTACAGTCGCCGCGCTCCAGTTGCCGCTCGGCGGCCGCATCGATGAAAATATCCGCGCCGTAAGCGGCCTCGTGCGCGAGGCGGCGGGAAAGGGCGCCAGCATCATCCTACCACCCGAAATCTTCGAAGGTCCCTATTTCTGCACGGTCGAGGAAGAGGAGCTGTTCGCCCTCGCCCATCCGACCGCGAGCCACCCGAGCGTCATCGCAATGCAGGCGCTCGCGGCCGAGCTCGGCGTTACCATCCCGACGAGCTATTTCGAACGCGACGGCCATCATTATTACAACACGCTGGCGATGATCGGACCCGACGGCGCAATCCAGGGCACCTATCGCAAGTCGCATATTCCCGACGGGCCGGGCTATGAGGAAAAATATTATTTCCGCCCCGGCAACAGCGGCTTCAAAGTGTGGGACACACCCGGTGCCAAGGTTGGCGTCGGCGTTTGCTGGGACCAATGGTATCCCGAAATCGCGCGGGTGATGGCGCTGATGGGCGCGGAAATGCTGTTCTACCCGACCGCGATCGGCTCCGAACCCTATGATGGCGATCTCGACACCAGCCGCATGTGGCGCCGCGCGATGCAGGGCCATGCGGTGTCCAACTGCATGCCGGTGATCGCCGCCAACCGCATCGGCAGCGAGCAAATGCCCGGCGCCGCGCATCCGCAGAGCTATTACGGGCACAGCTTCATCGCCAACGAGTGGGGCGATCTCGTGGCCGAGTTCGGCGCAACGGAAACCGGCGCGCTGGTCGCGACGCTCGACCTCGCCCAAGCCGCCAAGCACCGCGCCGGCATGGGCTTCTTCCGCGACCGCCGTCCGCAACTTTACGGACGGATTGCCGAGGATATCTGAAGGATTTGCGCCACGATCTCCTGATCCCGGCTCCATACTCTGGAGATACTAATTCTGCAGGCACGAACAGGATAAGGAGTCAGCCATGGATTTAGCACTTGCCGGCAAGCGCGCGCTGGTGCTCGGCGCGAGCAAGGGACTGGGGGCGGCTGTCGCGCGGCGCCTGACAGCCGAAGGTGCGCAGGTTGCAGTGGTTGCTCGCTCGGCTCCGGATTATGACGGCGTACATCATATCGCGGCTGACCTTGCCGGCGCGGGCGCGGCAGGCAGGATCGCTCAGCAAGCGCTTGCGGTGCTCGGTGGGGTCGATATCCTCGTCCTCAACAGCGGCGGACCGGCAGCCGGCAGTGCGCGCGAAACCGGCACCGGGGCCTTCGCCGCCGCATTCGAGCCGATGTTCCTCGCCCAGACCGAAATTGCGCGGACATTACTCCCCGGGATGGCAGAGCGCGGGTTTGGCCGGATCATCGCGATCGGATCAATCTCGGTCGCCGAGCCAATGGCCAACATGGTGCTGTCGAACAGTCTGCGCGCAGCGCTTGCCGCTTGGTGCAAGACGCTGAGCCGGGAGGTTGCTGCCCAGGGCGTAACCGTGAACATGCTTCTCCCCGGCCAGATCGCCACGAATCGCATTCGCGAACTCAACACCGCGCTGGCAGTGCACGCTGGGATCAGCGTGGAAGAGCAGAACGCGCGGGTGCTTGCCAATATTCCGGCAGGGCGGCTCGGTTCACCCGAGGAATTTGGCGCCGCCGCTGCCTTTCTCGCAAGCCCGCTGGCAGGCTATGTCACCGGATCGATGCTGCGCATCGATGGCGGCCTGGCACACGGATTCTGACGGCGATCCCCGGATCAGACTGAGAACGCTGCCCGCTGCGCCTTCTTTTCTCGCCTGAAGCGGTGAAGCAGCGGCTCCGTGTAGCCGGAAGGCTGGGTTTCGCCCTCGAACACCAGTGCCCGCGCCGCGCGGAAGGCGATGCCGTCTGTCGTCAGCTTTTCATACAGCGGATCGCCTGAATTCTGCACATCGACCTTGGCCGCCATGCGCCCGAAGGCCGCGTCGACCTGTTCGGGCGTGCACACGCCATGCCGCAGCCAGTTGGCAAGCGCCTGGCTTGAGATGCGCAAGGTGGCCCGGTCCTCCATCAGGCCGATATCGTTGATATCCGGCACCTTGGAGCAGCCGACGCCCTGGTCGATCCAGCGCACGACATAGCCCAGGATCCCTTGAGCATTATTGTCGAGTTCGCGCCATATTTCCTCTTCGGTCCAGTTGCGCCCGGTCGCGAGCGGCAGGGTGAGGAGGCCATCGAGGCCGGGAATCGTTTCTCCTGCAATCTCCTTCTGGCGGGCAAATACATCGACTTTGTGATAGTGCATGGCGTGGAGCGTCGCGGCCGTCGGCGACGGCACCCAGGCGGTGTTGGCCCCGCTCAGCGGATGCGCGATCTTTTGCGTCATCATGTCGGCCATCATGTCGGGCGCGGCCCACATGCCCTTGCCGATCTGCGCCCTGCCCGACAGTCCGCAGGCAAGGCCGATGCGGACGTTGCGGTCCTCATAAGCCTTGATCCACGCGCTCGATTTCATCTCGCCCTTGGGCACCATCGGCCCCGCGCGCATCGAGGTGTGAAGCTCGTCGCCGGTGCGGTCGAGGAAGCCGGTGTTGATGAAGACGATGCGGTCCTTCACCGCCGCGATGCAGGCGGCGAGATTGACCGAGGTGCGGCGTTCCTCGTCCATTACCCCCACCTTGATGCTGTGGCGGGCAAGCCCGAGCAGATCCTCGACCGCGTCGAACAGGCGGTTGGTGAACGCGCATTCCTCCGGGCCATGCTGCTTGGGCTTGACGATATAGATGCTGCCCGTGCGACTGTTGCGATAGGTGCCAAGGCCCTTGAGATCGTGAAGCGCGCACAGCGAGGTGACGATCGCATCGATGATCCCCTCGGGCGCCTCGCTGCCATCGGCAAGCAGGACGGCGGGGGTCGTCATCAGATGGCCAACGTTGCGCACGAACAGCAGCGAACGGCCGTGAAGCGTGAACTCCGACCCTGACGGCGCCTTCCACACCCGGTCGCCCTCAAGCGCGCGCGTCATCGTCCGCCCGCCCTTCTCGAAGCTCGCCTCAAGATCGCCGCGCATGAGGCCGAGCCAGTTGCCATAGCCGAGCACCTTGTCCTCGGCATCGACCGCTGCGACCGAATCCTCCAGGTCGATAATGGTGGTGAGCGCGGCTTCAAGGATGACGTCGGCAATACCAAGCGGATCATCCTTGCCGATAGGATGGTCGCGATCGATCACCAGTTCGATGTGTAGGCCATTGTTCATGAACAATATGCCGCCCTCGTGCGTGGCGAAACGCTGGGGGCAATCGCCGCCGGTCAGCGCGAGCTCCCAGCCCGGAATGACCTCATCGAGGAGCGCGCGCGCATAGGCAATCACCGCCGCGCCGCGTTCCCTGTCATATCCGCCGGGCGTCGCCGGCGGCGCATCGAGCGCGTCGGTGCCATAGAGCGCGTCATAAAGGCTGCCCCAGCGCGCATTGGCCGCGTTAAGCACGAAGCGGCCATTGAGCGCGGGCACCACCAGTTGCGGCCCCGCCATCTTCGCGATCTCGTCGTCTACATTGTCCGTGCCGATGGTGAAGGGCGCGGGCTCGGGCACGATATAGCCGATCTCCTCGAGGAAGGTCCGGTATTCGCGCGCGTCGTGTGGCTGGCCCGCGCGCGCATCGTGCCAGCCATCGATCGCGGCCTGAAGCTGCTCGCGCTTTTCGAGGAGCGCGCGGTTTTCCGGAGCAAAGCGGGCAAGGATGTCTACAACGCCATGCCAGAAAGGGCCACTCGCGACGTCGGTTCCGGGCAGCGCTTTGGTCTCGACGAAATCATGCAGCCGCGCATCGACCTTCACGCCGCCGGAAATCGTCACATAAGCTGTCATGGGATTACTCCGTCCTTCTACGAGAAATGCATTCATTGACCCGGGGAGGAGCCAGGCCCCTATGGCAAAGCCGGGCGGACGAGTAAAGGGGTGGAGCGCGCAATAAAGTTGCGCTAGAGACTATTCCCATGGAGAGGCTCACCCGACAGGAACAGGCGTTGATCACCCGCCCCGATGCAGGGGCGATGCTCGCACAGGTCGAAATATGGAGCGCGATCAATAGCGGCACCCGCAATCTTGTGGGACTGAGGCAAATGGCCACGCTTCTGGCGGATGCCTTTTCCAGCTTGCCGGGCGAAGTCGCCCTCATCGATGCCGTGCCGGTAAAGACCGTGCGCCCCGATGGCGTCATCGAACCGCTCGCCCACGGCCAGCATCTGGTCGTGCGAGTGCGCCCGCAAGCACCGATACGGCTGCTCTTAACCGGCCACATGGACACGGTGTTTGCATCCGATCATCCGTTCCAGACGCTGCAATGGCTGGAGCCGGGTATTCTCAATGGGCCCGGCGTTGCGGATATGAAGGGCGGCCTGGCCGTGATGCTCGCCGCGCTGAAGGCGATCGAGGCGGAGAGGCCTCCGGAAAATTTCGGCTATGACATCCTTATCAACAGTGACGAAGAAGTAGGCTCAGCCTCTTCCGCAGCGCTGATTGCAGATCTCGCGTGCGGTAAGGTCGCTGCCTTCACCTATGAGCCTTCCGCCCTTCCCGATGGAACACTCGCAGGCGCGCGTGCCGGCACGGGCAATTTCTCAATTGTGATCGGTGGCAAGTCGGCACACGCCGGGCGCAATCCCGACGAAGGCCGCAATGCGCTTGTCGCTGCCGCCGATCTTGCGGTGCGGCTGAAGGCCCTCCATCGCCCGGGCCTCGCGGTGAATCCCGCAAAAATCGATGGCGGCGGTCCCAATAATGTCGTTCCGGATCATGCCGTGTTGCGCGTGAATTTCCGCCCCCAAACCCCCCAGGATGTCATCGAATCCGATGCCGCGCTCGATGCGCTTATCGCAGAGATAGCTGCCGCCCACGATGTTTCGGTGCACCGGCACGGCAGCTTCAACCGCCCGCCCAAGCAAATGGACCCAGCGGCACGAAAACTGTTCGATCATGTCCAGACATGCGGCGCAGATCTGGGCCTTGCCATTGGCTGGAAAGATTCGGGCGGGGTATGTGACGGCAATAATATCGCCGCATACGGCGTCCCCGTCGTCGACACAATGGGCGTGCGGGGCGGCGCCATTCACAGCAGCGATGAATATCTCATCGTCGAGAGTCTGGCAGAACGCGCGGCCCTTTCGGCACTCGCCATTCACCGTTTAATTGCCAGAGGAGGCTTATGACCTTTAAAATCCGAGCCGCGCGCGACAGCGACCTTACGCACCTTTACGAAATGGCCAAGCGCACCGGAGGCGGGTTCACCAATCTCCCGCCCGACAAGAAGGCGCTCGGCGCCAAGCTCGAACGCAGCGCCGCCGGGTTCGCACGCGAGGGCGAGTTCGTCAGTGACGACCTCTATGTTTTCATGCTCGAGAATGTCGAAACTGGCCATGTCATGGGCACGTGCCAGATTTTTGGCCAGGTCGGGCAGAAATGGCCCTTCTACAGCTATCGCATCAGCACCCACAGCCAGCATAGCCAGCAGCTTGACCGGACGTTCCGCGCTGAAATCCTGAACCTCACCACTGACCTCGAAGGATCGAGCGAGGTTGGCGGGCTATTCCTGCATCCGGCGGAGCGGTCGGGCGGCACCGGGATGTTACTGGCGCGTAGCCGCTACCTGTTCATCCGCAGCCACCGCGCACGCTTTTCGGACCGCATCCTTGCCGAACTCCGCGGCGTGATAGACGAAAGCGGCGGATCGCCCTTCTGGGACGGCGTCGCCGGACGCTTTTTCGGGATGAATTTCCAGGAAGCGGACAAGTTCAACGCCATCCACGGCAACCAGTTCATTGCCGATCTCATGCCCAACCATCCGGTCTATATCGCGATGCTGCCGGAAAGCGCCCGCCACGTGATCGGTATTCCCCACCCGACCGGCCGAGCTGCGATGCGGATGCTCGAAGAGGAGGGTTTCCGCTGGGAAAAATATATCGATATCTTCGACGGCGGCCCCACCATGACGGCACGCACCGACGATATTCGCGGGGTAAAGGAAGCGCGCGATTCCAAGGTCGTCGCAATCGATAACGCACTTGGCGATCATAAGGAAGGCGACAAGGTGCTGGCGTCGTGCGGTGAACTATCCGAGTTTCTGTGCACTTACGGATGGATCAAACAGCAAGGCGAGGGCGTGGTGCTTGATGAAAAGGCCGCCGAAATTCTCGGCGTTGGCGCTGGCGACACCATTTCACACGTCGCGCGGTGGTAAGCGATGCTGCAGGAAATCAATTTTGACGGCATTATCGGCCCCAGCCATAATTATGCGGGGCTTTCTCCCGGCAATATCGCCAGCGCAATCAATAAAGGAGCCGTGTCTCAGCCGCGCGCTGCCGCGCTTCAGGGCATCGCCAAGATGCGCTCCAATATGGACATCGGCCTCGCGCAAGGTTTCTTCCTGCCACTCGACCGGCCCAATAAGGCGTGGCTGGCAAGCCTTGCAGCCGATATAGCCAGCGCGGAACCACATCTGCGCGCAGCCGCCTTTTCCGCCTCCTCGATGTGGGCCGCCAATGCAGCTACCGTTTCGCCCGCACCAGACGCCGCCGACGGCAAATGCCATCTGACGGTCGCCAACCTCCAGACGATGCCGCACCGCAGCCATGAATGGCGCGGCACGCTGGCGCAATTGAGACTCGCTTTCGCCGATCCAGCCTTTGCGGTTCATGACCCGGCCCCCTCCCCTTTTGGCGATGAAGGAGCAGCCAACCACATGCGGCTCACGGCCGCCCATGGGAAACCGGGCGTAGAAATATTCGTCTATGGCGTCGGCGGCGGACCGTTTCCCGCCCGCCAGCATCTCGAAGCTTCAAAGGCGGTCGCGCGGAGGCACCGGCTTGTCCCCGCCAAGACACTGTTCCTCCAGCAATCGGCAGAAGCGATTGCGGCGGGCGCCTTTCACAATGACGTCGTTGCGGTAGCCAACGAGCATGTGCTCTTCACCCATGAATGTGCATTCGAGGATCGCGAAGGCAGCTATTCCGCGATCCGGCAGGCCTTTCCCGCAGTCGAGATTGTCGAGGTGCCGGAAAGCGCTGTCAGCCTCGCCGATGCCATCAAATCCTATCTATTCAACGCGCAACTCGTGACCTTGCCCGATGGCAGCATGGCGCTGATCGTCCCCACCGAGGCGCAGCGCACGCCTGCGGTGTGGGCCTGGCTCGAAGCGCACATCGCGGGCAACGGCCCGATCCGCAAGGTGATCCCGGTCGATGTGCGCCAGTCGATGGCCAATGGCGGCGGCCCTGCGTGCTTGCGCCTGCGCGTGGTGTGCAATCCCGCGAGCGTCGACCCGCGCTTCATCGCGACGCCAGCCAAGCTCGATGCCATAGCCGCAATAATTGAGCGCCACTGGCCTGAAGCCATTGCGCCGGATGACCTCGCCTTACCTGCGCTGGTCGCTGATGTGCAGCGAGCCCGCGACGCCTTGCTTGACGTCACCGGCCTCGCCGGAGTGTTATAGTTAGCAAAGTGTAAACAGTTTTTACACTTGAGACATCGCCATACGATCCGACTCGTGGAACTCCTCACTTGGCATGACGTTTGCTTAGCGATTACCATGCTCAAAAAAGTCGGCCGCCTTTTTGTTATCAAGACCAAATGGGAAGCGTGTCTCATCATTTATGCACTCGCGCTGGGCTGCATCGAGCGCGGCATTCACTATCTTGATCGTTTTCCAGGTTTTGGCGGATGGCTCCTGATGGCCGCTTGCACAGGATCGGTATTTCTGGCCGGAGCCAAGATCTTCGACAGCCTTCGCTACGAGCAGGAACAGCGCGAACGCCAGGCCGCGAACTAGAGCGCTGGCACCTCAACAACTTCGACGTTGTGCCCCCAGTGCCGCAGCGCCAGCAATAAGTCACCCCCTGACAAGCCCAGCGTTGCGCTATTGCGCAGAGGATGGACTTGCACCAGTTGTGTAGCCGCAAGCACTGCGTCCACGACAACCCTAACCCGGTATTCCTTGTCGTTGAACGCAGCAAGCGGCGTCACCGAGCCTGGCGAGATTCCAAGCAACATTTCCATATCCTCTCCCTTGCCAAAGCTGACCCGTTTTGAACCGATCGCGGCCGGAAGCGCCTTGAGATCAACCCGCTTGTCATGCGGCACGGTGATCAGCCAATAGGTACTGCCCGCGTCCTTCAGAAACAGGTTCTTGGTATGGTTTCCGGCGATTTGCTCATGCAAACCATGGCTTTCGCCGACGGTAAATACCGGCTGATGCTCGACCACCGCAAAGTCGATGCCGAGGTCTTCGAGCGATTGATAGAGAGCGGACTCTTGCGGGTGCGACGGATGGGCGGTCACGTCCTCCCCCTAACATTCCACGACGCTGACCGCCAAGCCTCCCTTTGAGGTTTCCTTATACTTGTCGCGCATGTCACGGCCGGTCTGGAGCATGGTGGCAATGACCTTGTCGAGGCTCACCATATGCTCGCCGTCGCCCATCAGCGCGATGCGGCTGGCGTCGATCGCCTTGATCGCGCCCATCGCGTTGCGCTCGATGCAGGGGATTTGCACCAGCCCTGCAATCGGATCGCAGGTGAGGCCGAGATTATGCTCCATGCCAATCTCGGCAGCATTCTCGATCTGTGCGTTGGTCCCGCCGAGCACCGCCGTCAGCCCCGCCGCCGCCATCGAGCAGGCGACGCCGACCTCGCCCTGGCAGCCGACCTCGGCCCCCGAGATCGAGCCGTTACGCTTGTAGAGCGCGCCGATCGCACCCGCCGTCAGCAGGAAGGTCCGCACCCCCGCGCTATCGCCGCGATAGCATTTTTTATAATAGCGGATCACCGCCGGAATGATCCCCGCCGCGCCATTGGTCGGCGCGGTGACGACGCGGCCGCCCGCGGCATTTTCCTCGTTGACCGCCATCGCCCACAGGTTGATCCAGTCCATCGCCGCGAGCGGCTCGGCCAGCGCCTCGTCCTGGCGGGCGCGGATATCGGCGGCGATCTGCGGCGCGCGGCGCTTCACATTGAGCCCGCCGGGGAGCACCGCCTCGGCGTCATGGGTGCAGCCCGCATCGATGCTCCCGGCCATCGCCGCGCCGATCTCGTCGAGCTTGGCCTCGACCTCGGCGAGCGGGCGGCGGCTGACCTCGTTGGCGAGCATAAGCTCGGCGAAGCTCTTGTCCTCCGCCGCGCCGATCGCGAGCAGTTCGGCCCCTGAGGTGAAGGCGAACGGTACCGCCTCATCCGGATCGTCGGGGCGGCTGTTTCGGCGGGTTTCCTCCTCGTCGAGCACGAAGCCGCCGCCGGTCGAATAATAGAGCCGCCGCGCGAGCGATCCGCCGTCCGCGCCGAACGCCTCGAACGCCATGGCATTGCTGTGATAGGGCTGACGCTCGCGCTGGAGGAAGCGGATGTCGCCGGCGGGCTCAAAGACGATGAAATGCCGGTCGAGCAACGCCAGCCTGCCGGTGTCGTTGGCCTGCCGCCAGTGGCTCATGATCCGCGCGGCATCGGTCTCGCTTGGGACCTCGCCGGCAAGGCCAGCGACCAGCGCTGTATCGGAGGCGTGCCCCTTCCCCGTCAGCGCCAGTGAGCCATAAAGATCAATGGTGACATGAGCCGTGGCCTCGAGGAGCCCCCTCCGTTCCAGCCATTCACCAAAACGCCGCGCGGCTACCATCGGCCCGACCGTATGCGAACTAGAAGGCCCTACGCCTATCTTGAACAATTCAAAGACGCTGATCGTCATGCTTTTGCCAAAGCTCCACATCATATATAGTTACCGAAGAAACCATATATGATGCATCTCCTATATATTGCCCGCAAAGACAATCCCGATTTTCGGGATGCAGCTTTGCGCCTGGAAGAAGCGTTTGAGCCCCTCCCCAGCATCAACCTATCCTTTAAGATAGGCGACATCACCCTCCCGTCCAAGCGAACATCCAAAACTTTCCGCCCCGCACCCCGGCACGGAAAATGAAATGCGAGGCATTATTTGACAACCGCATCGGTCCCGCGCGAACAGATCAAGCCCCCTTCGCCTTGGCTCACAGCCATGGAATTGTTCAGAGCACCTGCGGAAATGATGGCCTTGGCTTGGCATTCACCGCTACTTGCATCCATTCCCAACGGCGACGGACACCCGGTGATGGTCCTCCCGGGTTTTGCAACATGCGACAAGTCGACTGTGGTGATGCGCCAGTTTCTGGCTGCCAAGGGGTATGACGTTGAGCCATGGGGGCTCGGACGCAATTATGACCATCGTACGGTCGGCGCCAAGGGAGAGAAGATCGCCCAGCGCATGGATGAGATTCTTGCCAGGACCGGACGCAAGGTCAGCCTGATCGGGTGGAGCCTAGGAGGAGTGATTGCGCGAGAAGCAGCACGGCGCGACCCGCAGGCCGTGCGTCAGGTCATCACATTGGGTAGCCCGTTCGGCGGAAATCCCCATGCCAACGCCGTGAAAGGCCTTTACGAACTCCTGTCGGGAAATCAGGCTTCCAGCGAGGAATTTCACGAGCGCTACGCAATTGGCGGCACGCCGCTCGAAGTCGGTTCGACCGCCATTTTCAGCAAGACCGATGGCATCGCTGCGTGGGAAAATTGCCTGGTCCACCCCCATGACATGGCTGAAAATGTCGAAGTCAATTCAAGCCATTTCGGGCTTGTCAATCATCCAGCCGTGTATCACGTCATCGCAGACAGGCTCGCTCAGCCCGAAGGTGACTGGAAACCCTACAAGAAGCCTGGGATATTGTACGGTTTATATTGATACGACGCCGGAGGGGTTAGGACCTGACTAATCCCCCGGACTCCCATAGGCCGTCCTGTGCGCCCCTGCCCTTTCCAGATTGAGGCTGAAGACCACGAGATCGTGAAGGCTGCCATCCGGATCACGCACATGGTCGCGAAGCAGGGCTTCCGGGGCAAAACCCTGGTCTTCAAACAGGGCAATGGCGCCTTGCTGGTCCGGCGTCATGCTCGCCGTCAACTTGATCACGTCCATGCTGGTCGCCAGTGCCATCACCTCCTCGAGCAGCACGCGCGCGATCCCGGTGCCACGCGCTGCAGGGCTGACGAGCAGGCGGATATCACCGACGTGCATCGACCAGCTGAGTTCATCGCGCGCCAGTGCCACGGAACCGATGATTTCGCCATCACGCTCCGCAATTATAGTGCGCAGTAACCCCTTGTTGTGCTGGTCGATCCAGGCCGCCACCACCTTGGGATTACGGATATCGCGCCGCAGGAAGAGAAGATCGTGTGTGGCAAGACTGTTTGCGAATGCAATAATGGAATCCGCATCGCCATTGGTTACATATTTCAATGTTATCAGTGTCCCGGCGCATTCTATTGTCGCTGGAAGCCCTAGGTCGGCGACTGCCGCATCAATCACATTCACCAGCTTTTCTCCCCAAGCCATTCATTCACCCGCGGCCACAGGCGTTTCACGGCCCCCGGACCGGAAACAACACTGACATGGCCACCGCGTGTCACGATCTCCTCCGCCTGATCAGAACCGACCGCGGCGGTAGCAGGATGAGCCACCTTGTAAGGCACCACATGATCATGCTCGGCAATAATGTTGAGCACGGGCATCGTCACTTTCTTCAAGTCAACCTGCGCCCCGCCGATGCGCAAATGATTATGAAGCAGCGCGTTGTCCCACATCAATTCTTTCACCATCTGGCGGAAGAACTCGCCGGGCAAAGGCAGTGTCTCAGCCGCCCAGCGATCGAACATGCGATAGGAACGCACATAATTGTCGTCCCACATATTGGTCCACAAGTGGAGGACGCCTGCCGTGCGGTTGGCAGGCCGCATCAAGTCAAAGGCTCCCAGCATGAACTCGGCCGGAATGATACCGAGCCGGTCAACAAGTTCGTCCACGTCGAAATGGTCGGGATGCGCCCAATTCTGGAATAATTCCATGCCCGTAAAATCGACCGGAGTCGTGAACAGCAAAAGATTGCGCACCTGATCCGGATGGAGTGCGGCATAGGCCAGCGCGAACGTTCCGCCCATACAATAACCAAGCAGACTCACCTGCTCCTCGCCGCTCAGCGCAATCACGCGATCAACAGCTTCCGAAATGAATTCGCCAATATAATGGTCGAGAGCAATATGCCGCTCGGTCGACCGCGGCGGATTCCAGTCGATCATGTAGATATCATAGCCTTCGCGCAGCATATATTCGACAAAGCTTTGTCCACTCGCGAGGTCGAAAATATAGCCGTAATTGCTCGGCGGCGAAACGATCAGGAGCGGCGTGCGATAGACGTCGCGCTGGACGGGAACATAATGGAATAGCGAGAAGGTGCCGCGCCGGGCCAATTCAATACGTCGCATGGCGCCCACGCCCTGCTTGGGAGCGGAAAGGAATTCGAGACCCTTGAGGTTCCTCTGGATGGCGCGTTCAACCTCCTGACGGACCCGTTCGGCCGCATCCGTGGGAGAGACCCCACCAGCCGCAGCGCGCGATATTGGTCCGCCGCGCGTTCTTCCCGGCTTTGCACTACGCGCGTTTGCTTCGTGCTGCTGCGCCATGACGCCTTATCTCTTATCAGCCTTTTTGCCGGCCGCTTCAGGATCAGCGGCCTTCTCATCCGGCAAGCCAACAGCCGGGCGGCGGCTGCGGGTTGCAGCGCGCGCGGGAACCCGCTGCACAGGTGCAACATTTTCGAGCCTCGCTGCAAGCCGGTCAATCGCATCCTCGATCCGGTCAAGTCGAACAACGATCTCGTCGATTTTCCCAAGGCTGGGCAGGTTCATGCTGCGCAGCATTTTTTCGGTATATTCGTTGAGTTGCTTCTGGGCCGCGTGCGACATTTTCGCGCCTTCATTCATCATCGCACTGAATTCCTTGCGCTGGCTGATGTCGCGGGAAATATCGTTCACCCGATGCTCCCACTCAGTAATCATTTTTTGCCATTCCGCGACGAAATCGAAGCCAGGCTTATCGCTCATTACCACCTCGCCTATGAAATGATCCGTTTCATCGGGACGAGCGCACAGATCACACATCCCACTCGTACAATTCTAGGCCAGGGGCAGATCATGTCATAGCTGGCTGTTGTATCAGGCCTGCGCCGTTCGTCTTATACCGCAAACAGTAATGAAAATTTTTACGAAAGTCGCTATGCGCGCCGCAGCCATATCGCTCCTTTGTCCGGCTCGTACATGGCGCTGGGGATTGCGGTACGCGTCAATAGCAACTGGGATATTGGACATGCCTCGCATAGTTAACCATGACGAACGGCGCGCGCAAATTGCATCGGTCGTCGAGCAGCTGGTTTACGATGATGGCATCCGGGCGGTTACGATCCGTGAAGTTGCGGGGCGCGTCGGTTATAGTACAACTGTGGTTTCGCATTATTTCAGCAGTAAGATGGAGATGCTTGTTTATACGCATCGGCGGGTTCGTCAGCGCGCTGAAGACCTGATCGAAGCTGGTTTACGAGAGGGATGGGCTTTGGCGGAAACTCTCGAACGGCTGCTTCCGATTTCCGAAGAGCGATGGCGAGATTGGCACACATGGTTTGCCTTTTGGGGCATGACGCCGGCAGAGCCCACAGTGGCTGACGAATGGCGTGAAGGCACAACCAACGCCAACCAGCTTTTTGTCAGGCTGATAACAGTTGCTCAAAGCAAAGGCGAACTTCCCGCCGCACTCGACCCATTCACAGCGGCAACCCGACTCCAGATCTACATCAACGGAATGGCGTCTCTGGTGGCGCAGGATCGCAACGCTTGGCCGGCGGATCGGCAAACAGCCATGTTGCGTGATCTATTGAAGGAATTGGCCGTCTGTTGCCGGTAAGGCCATCCTGCCGTCGCTCCGTTTACCAACTTCCCTTCCCTCCCCCTATTTACTTCCCTATTAAAAATGGCAGGCGCACGGTCGCACGGCTTTATATACATCTTTGTTGCATAAAAACCTGAGCTCGTCGGATGCGGGCTTCGCAACACGGCCTATAGAGGGGATGTATGATCAAGCCTGGATTACAATATAGCTTTGCTGCAACGCTTGCTGCTGCCTTCCTGTTTTCTACCCCGGCTTTCGCACAAACGACAGATGAAGCTGCTTCGCCCGAACCTGAAGGCGGGCTGGAAGAAATCGTCGTCACCGCCCAGAAGCGCAGCGAGAATATGCAGAATGTGCCGATCGCGGTCACGGCTGTGACATCGGAGACGGTAGAGAATCTCAAGGCAACCGATCTAAAGGGATTGCAGGGAAGCATTCCCAACATCCAGATCAACAATTTCACCAACACGCCCAATAGTGCGGTGTTCACTATTCGCGGAATCGGTGTCGTCGAACCCGACCCCTTTGCCGGAAACACTGTTTCCATCGTTCAGGATGGCGTGCCTCAATATTTCTCGATGGGAGCGCTCCTCGATCTGTTTGATGTCGAACGGATCGAGGTGCTCCGCGGCCCCCAAGGCACGTTGTTTGGCGCGAACACCACTGGCGGCGTGGTTAACGTCGTGACGCGGCAACCGACCGGAAAGCCCGGCTTGCGTGGCGAAATAACCCTTGGCAATCATGATCGTCTCGATGTCAAGGCAGCGGCAGATTTCCCGATTATCGATGGCATATTGGCGGGCAAGATCGCTGCCATGCATTCGCGTCGCGACGGCTTTTACACAAATATCGTCGATGGGCGGGATTTCGGCGCGAAAAGCCTTTCGGTGCTCCGCGCTTATCTTAAACTCACGCCGAACGACACGGTGGACGTGACGTTATCCGGAGAATATGGCGCCAGCCGCAATGATGCCCCGGTTGTCGTCAACGGCGCACGCCCGGGTGACCTGGTTTATATTCCAGAAGGTACGACTGGTCCCGGTCACTTGCTCCCCATGTATGGTAGCCCCTGTGTGCCGAGCGCGCCGTGCACGGCACCAGACAAATATTATTCCGCCCACGACAATCTTCCGAACCAAAACGACATGGATACGTATCGGGCCGGTCTCACAATTAATGTGGAAGACACGCCAATCGGCGATCTAACGGCAATCACCGGATACAAAAAGTTTGCGATCGACGAATATTCCGATGTCGACGCGGTTCCCGGGCTCTACATCGACACTTCACGCCATACCAAGGGATGGCAATTCAGCCAGGAGTTGCGCACGACTACGGACGTAACCGACGCAATCCGGCTTCAACTCGGCGGATTTTATCTGAAGACTCATTATGATCATTTCAGCAGTCTGCGGCTCGAGTTTGCCGCACCGGGTCTCAGACAGTATCAGCCACAGGAACAGGATAACTGGTCGGGCTCGCTATTCGCCCAGACTTATATCGACCTGACATCGCAGCTACGCCTGCAGGCCGGCGTTCGTTACACGCACGAGAAGACCGAAATGACGGCCGGTTCTTATATGTATATCAATCCTAACGGTCCAGGGATCCTGTGCTCGCAGCGTGGAAGTTACGCGCACATTCTCACTGCAGACCGAGCCCGTTCCAGATCCGGGCGAAGGTGAAGTGCTGTTCCGGGTCGAGCATCTGTCAATGGATGCCGGAACGCGAATGTGGCTCTCGCCGCGCACCGACGGCTATCAGCCACCCCTACCCTTGGGATCAAAGATGGTCGGACTTGGCATTGGCCGCGTCGTCAAGAGCCGCCATCCAGATTTTCGTGATGGTGACCGGGTCCGGGCATTCGGACAATGGGCCGACTATGCGCTGGTGACGCCCGAAACATCCGGTCTCGTCCGGATTGATGAAGATATTGACGATATCCGCCAGCATTTCGGCGTACTCGGAATGAACGGCTGGACGGCCTATGCGGGGATTATCGAAGTCGGGAAGGCAGCGGCTGGCGAAACCGTGCTGGTCTCAGCGGCGGCTGGCGCGACCGGACTGCTTGCCTGCCAGATCGCCAAGATTATCGGTTGCCGGGTAATCGGGCTTGCCGGGGGCCCCGGCAAATGCCGCTATCTCGTCGAGGAAATCGGGATCGACAGAGCCATAGACTATAAGGCCGGCGGCGTTGGCGAACAACTTGCCGATGAACAGGGCGGCATAAACGTCTATTTCGACAATGTCGCCGGACCGCTGCTCGACGACGTCCTGCCCAACATGGCACATTATGGCCGCGTTGCGTTATGCGGGCTGCTGGCAGGCTATGGTGAGGATAATCCCATGTCCGGCCCTCGCAGCTTTGATCAGATTCTGATGCGCCGTCTCACGATCGAAGGTTTTTTCTCCCCCGATTTCGCCGATCGCGGCCCGGAGTTCATCGCCCGGCTAAAACAATGGTATGAAGCGGGCCAGATCACGATGCCGTTCGACCAAAGCGCAGGACTGGAATCCTGCGTGGCAGCTTACGGAAAAATATTCCGGGGCAGCAATATCGGCAAGGTTGTGGTCGACATATGATTGCGTCTCCCCGTCCGCGCTGATTTCTTCGCTGTTCGGTTATAGCAGACAAACAAATGCCGTTTTCACCCATGTGCCGCTAGTCGAAGCGCGTTCCTCTTCCCTTCATGGGACCTGACCCCGCCTTGTGCGGGGTTCTTTGTGCCCAGTGGGAACAGTCCGCATGTAGCGGCCAACGCGCATAATTCTGCGATTATTGCTTGGGGGAAAATGGCGCGCCCGGAACGATTCGAACGTCCGACCCTCAGATTCGTAGTCTGATGCTCTATCCAGCTGAGCTACGGGCGCGCGGGAAGTGGCCGAATAGGCGGGAGCGGCCGGGATGGCAAGCCCTTAAATTGAGAAAAATCGCAAAATTATTGGTACTCCTGCCAAGGCAGGAGTACCAATAATCAATGCGCTGAGCTCTTGCCCTTGAGCGCCGCCTGCGCTGCCGCCAGCCTTGCGATCGGCACACGATAGGGCGAGGCACTGACATAATCGAGCCCGGTCGCCTCGCAAAACGCGATGCTCGCCGGGTCACCGCCATGTTCGCCGCAGATGCCGAGCTTGATGTCGCCGCGCGTCGCCTTGCCGCGCTCCGCCGCGATCTCGATCAGCTGGCCGACCCCCTTGACGTCGAGCGTGACGAACGGATCGACCGCGAAGATGCCCTTGTCGACATAGGAGGTGAGGAAGCGTCCCGCGTCGTCGCGCGAAATGCCGATCGTGGTCTGCGTCAGGTCGTTGGTGCCAAAGCTGAAGAACTCGGCGGTTTCCGCGATCTCGCCCGCCATCAGCGCGGCGCGCGGCAACTCGATCATCGTGCCCACGAGATAATGAAGCTCGCGGCCGCGTTCGGCGAACACGTCGCGCGCGGCGCGGTCGACCACTTCCTTCATCATGTCGAGCTCGCGCCTGGTCGCGATCAGCGGGATCATCACCTCGGGGATCGGCGCCTCGCCGCTCTTTTCCGCAACATCAAGCGCGGCTTCAAAAATCGCGCGCGCCTGCATCTCGTAGATTTCGGGATAGGTGACGCCGAGGCGGCAGCCGCGATGGCCAAGCATCGGGTTGAATTCGTGCAGTTCGGACGCGCGGCGCTTGAGCTGGTCGACCGACACGCCGGCGGCGTTCGCCACCTCCTCGAACTCATGCTCCTCGTGCGGCAGGAATTCGTGCAGCGGCGGGTCGAGCAAACGAATGGTCACCGGAAGCCCGGCCATCTCCTCGAAAATCCCGGCGAAATCGCCGCGCTGTTCGGGGAGCAGCTTCGCCAGCGCGGCGCGCCGTCCCGCCTCGTCCTCGGCGAGGATCATCTGGCGCACGGCGGTGATGCGCGCGGCGTCGAAGAACATATGCTCGGTACGGCACAGCCCCACCCCTTCGGCGCCGAATTCGCGCGCGGTGCGGCAATCGGCCGGGGTTTCGGCGTTGGCGCGCACCTTGAGGCGCCGGACCTTGTCGGCCCAGACCATCAGCGTCGCGAAATCGCCGGCAAGTTCGGGCTGCACGGTCGCGACCGCGCCCGCCATCACCTCTCCGCTCGCACCGTCGATGGTGACGATATCGCCTTCCTTCAGTTCCCGCCCGCCGACGCGCAGGATTTTCGCGGCATTGTCGATCGATAGGCTGCCCGCGCCGGAGACGCAGGGGCGGCCCATGCCGCGCGCGACCACGGCGGCGTGGCTGGTCATGCCGCCGCGCGCGGTGAGGATGCCCTTGGCCGCGTGCATGCCGTGGATATCCTCGGGCGAGGTTTCGATGCGTACCAGGATCACATCCTCGCCGGCGGCAGCGCGCCGCTCTGCGGTGTCGGCGTCGAACACGATGATGCCGGACGCTGCCCCGGGTGAGGCGGGCAGCCCCTTGGTCAGCACATCGCGTGTCGCTTCGGGGTCGAGCGTCGGATGAAGCAGCTGGTCGAGCGCCGCGGCATCGACGCGCGCCACCGCTTCCTCCTCGCTGATGAGGCCCTCATTGGCCATTTCGACCGCGATCCGGAGCGCTGCCTTGGCGGTGCGCTTGCCCGAGCGGGTTTGCAGCATCCACAGCTTGCCGCGCTCGACGGTGAACTCGATGTCCTGCATGTCGCGATAATGGCCTTCGAGCAGGTCGAACACACGCGCGAGCTCGCCGAAGGTCTCCGGCATCGCCTCTTCCATGCTGAGCGGCTTCGCGCCCGCCTCCTCGCGCGCGGCGAGCGTCAGATATTGCGGCGTGCGGATGCCGGCGACCACGTCCTCACCCTGCGCGTTGATCAGATATTCGCCATAATAGGCGCGGCTGCCATCGGCCGGGTTGCGGGTGAAGGCGACACCGGTCGCCGAGGTGTCGCCCATATTGCCGAACACCATCGCCTGGACATTGACCGCCGTGCCCCACTCGCCCGGAATGGCGTTGAGGCGGCGGTAGACCTTGGCGCGTTCGGACTGCCACGATCCGAACACCGCGCCGATCGCGCCCCATAATTGTTCGGTGACGTCCTGCGGAAAGGGCTTGCCCCATTGCTCCTCGACCAGCGCCTTGTAATCGCCGACGAGCGCCTTCCATTCGGCCGCGCCGAGTTCGGTGTCGAGGAAATAGCCATTGTCCTCCTTGACGATCTCGAGCGCATCCTCGAAGCGGCTGTGGTCGAGCCCGAGCACCACGTCGGAATACATCTGGATGAAGCGGCGGTAGCTGTCCCAGGCGAAGCGCTCATCGCCCGAGGTGCGCGCGAGCGCCTCGACCGTCTGGTCGTTGAGGCCGAGGTTGAGCACCGTGTCCATCATCCCCGGCATCGAGACGCGCGCGCCCGAGCGGACCGACACCAGCAGCGGGTTTTCGGTCGAGCCGAAGCCCTTGCCGGTCACCGCCTCGATATGCCCGATGCCGCGTGCGACTTCCTCGCGCAGGCTGTCGGGATAGACCTCGCCATCGGCATAATAGCGCGTGCACATCTCCGTGGTGATGGTGAAGCCCGGCGGCACCGGAAGCCCGATCGCCGCCATGCCATCGAGGTTGGCGCCCTTGCCGCCCAAGAGCGTCTTGTCGCCACTCACGCGGCGCTGGCCGCTATCATCCACACCGCCGCCGAAACGGTACACATATTGAGTCATCTCAAGCTCCCTGTGCCTCTCCCCCGGCTCGCGGCAGGGGAGTATTCCTATCCCCCTCCGCTCTGGGGAGGGGCGTTCCTTTATCTCCCCTCCCGCTTGCGGGAGGGGCTGGGGGTGGGGCCTGTTCCGCCCACCGCACCCTAAATTCATTCCCACCCCTAACCCCTCCCGCAAGCGGGAGGGGAACCCGGTCTCAGCCGTCAATCTTCGAAAAATCGGCGACCGCATGGACCGCATCGCGCACCCGCGCGAGGAGGCCAAGGCGGAAGGCGCGAATGTCCGGATCGGGGTCATTGACCATCACCCCGTCGAAAAACGCATCGACCGGCGCGCGCAAGGATGCAAGCGCGGCCATCGCGCCCTCGAAATCCTCAGCCTCGACCGCCGCGCGGGCCTTGGGCTCGGCCGTGTCTAGCGCGGTGAGGAGGGCGCGCTCGGCCTCTCCCAAATCCGTTCGCGCTGAGCCTGTCGAAGCACGGCTCTCCGCATCAACCCGCCCTTCGACAGGCTCAGGGCTCACGGTGCTGGTGTCCGATTTCGCCAGCAAATTCGCCGCGCGCTTGTATCCCGCGAGCAGGTTCGCGCCATCGGCGGTGCCGATGAAATTCTGCAACGCCTTCACCCGCGCGAGGAGGCGGACCAGATCATCCTCCCCGCCCAGCGCGAACACCGCGTCGATCAGGTCATGGCGCACGCCGGCTTCCTTCTGCTGAACCTTGAGACGGTCGGCGAAGAAGTCGAGAACATCTCGCTTAACTTGTTCGACCGACAATAGCTTTACGGGGCTGGGCGAGGAATCTTCACCAGGTACATTGAGATTGCGTTGAATTACCAGCGGACGGTCGCCAACCTGGCGTAATTGTCCAGACCTAACGCGAGTAAACTCTGGAACAATCTGCCCTTCGGGCGTCGAATCCCACACGAGAATCCTGTAGTCCTCGCGCCAAGTTGTTAGCCCATCATAGGCCATTTCGACGACATTCCTTAAGGGAATGCGAATGAAGTTCGTGTTTATCAATTGAAGCACACTAATCGCAGCTCTCCGCAGCGCGAAGGGATCTTTTGAACCCGACGGTTTTTGGTCGATGGGAAAAAAACCAGCTGCAATGGTATCCAACTTGTCCGCCAAACTTACCGCCACCGTCACCGGAACGGTCGGCACCTCGTCGCCCTGCCCGACCGGTTTGTAATGGTCGCGGATCGCATCGGCGACCTCGTGCGGGAGGCCTTCGGCGCGCGCATAATAGCCACCCATCACGCCTTGCAGTTCGGGGAATTCGCCGACCATCTCGGTGACGAGATCGGCCTTGGCCAGCCGCGCCGCCTGCTCGGCGAGGTCGGCGAGCTCGCTTTTCCGAAGTACTGAGCCTGTCGAAGCACACCCATCGGCCTCGCGCTCGCTGTCGAGACGCCCTTCGACCAGCTCTGGGCTACGGTTTGCGGGCTTGACAATCCCCTCTTCCACCAGCCAGCGGGCGAGCTTCGCCACGCGATCGACCTTGTCCGCGACGGTGCCGAGCTTTTCGTGGAAGGTAATCCGCTTCAGCCCCTCGGCATGCTGCGCCAGCGTCTTTTTCTGGTCCTGCTCCCAGAAGAAGCGCGCATCCGAAAGCCGCGCGGCGAGTACCTTGCGGTTGCCCGCGACAATCGCCGCGCCGCCGTCATTGGCCTCGATATTGGCGGTGCAGATGAAGGCGGGGGCGAGCTTCCCTTCCCCGTCCGCACATACGAAATATTTCTGATTGGTGGCAAGCGTCAGCTGGATCACCTCGCGCGGCACTTCCAGAAACGCCGGATCGAAATCACCGATCAGCGGCACCGGCCATTCGGTAAGGCCCGCATTTTCCGCCACCAGCGCCTCGTCCTCGATCCACACGAGTCCCTTGTCCGCCGCCAGCCTTGTCGCGCCGTCGCGGATGATCGCACAGCGTTCCGAAAAATGGAGGATGACATGGCCGGCGCGCAGCTTCATCTCATAGTCGGCGGCATTGCCGATGGTGATCGGCCCCGAATGATGGAAACGATGACCCTGCGTCTCATATCCGCTGGCGATGCCATCGACCGCGAACGGCACCAGCTCGTCACCGAGGATCGCCACGATGCCTTGCAGCGGGCGTACCCAGCGCAGCGCCTCGGTCGAGATCGACGCCCTGCCCCAGCGCATCGACTTGGGCCACGGAAAGGCGCGGATGATCGCGGGAATGCTTTCTGTGAGCACATCGGCGGTCTTGCGTCCCGGCTTGTCGATCACCGCGAACCAGATACCGTCGCGCTGCGTGAGCTGCTCTTGCGCCAAACCTGTCTTGCGCAGGAAGCCTTCGAGCGCCTGCGGCGGCGCGCCAACCTTGGGTCCCTTGGTTTCCTCGGATACCGCGGCGGTTTCGAGCGGCAGCCCCTTGGCGATCAGCGCGAGCCGGCGCGGCGTCGCAAAGGTTTCGACGCTGTCCGCCTTGAGCCCGGCCTTGGCCAGCGCCTCGGTGAACAGGCGCGCCAGATCCTCCTTGGCCTTGGCCTGCATCCGCGCGGGAATTTCTTCGGAGAGGAGTTCGAGCAGGAAATCGGTCATCACGCCGCCCATCCGTTCTTGATCATCCATGCCTCGCAGGCGCCCTTGGCGAGGTCGCGGACGCGGCCGATATAGGCGGCGCGCTCCTGCACCGAAATGACCCCGCGTGCCTGCAGCAGGTTGAACACATGGCTCGCCTTGATCGCCTGTTCATAGGCCGGGAGCGGCAGGCCGCGTTCGATGCAGGCGCGGCATTCGGCCTGACAATCCTCGAACCATTTGAACAGCTTGGCAGTATCGGCGACCTCGAAGTTCCAGGTCGACATCTCAACTTCATTGGCATGGAACACATCGCCATAGGTCACCGCCGCGCGGTCGCCGACCGCGTCGTTGAAGCGCAGGTCATAGACGCTGTCGACGCCCTGGATATACATGGCGAGCCGTTCGAGGCCGTAGGTGATCTCCCCGGTCACCGGCTTGCAGTCGAACCCGCCCATCTGCTGGAAATAGGTGAATTGCGACACCTCCATGCCGTCGCACCAGACTTCCCAGCCGAGGCCCCAGGCGCCGAGCGTCGGGCTCTCCCAGTCATCTTCGACAAAGCGAATGTCATGTTTGTGAAGATCAATACCGATCGCCTCGAGGCTGCCCAGATAAAGCTGCTGGAGATCGGGCGGGCTCGGCTTCATCACCACCTGATACTGGTAATAATGCTGGAGGCGGTTGGGATTGTCGCCATAGCGCCCGTCGGTCGGGCGGCGTGAGGGCTGGACATAGGCCGCGTTCCACGCATCGGGGCCGAGGCTGCGCAAGGTCGTCGCGGGGTGGAAGGTCCCTGCCCCCACCTCCATGTCGAGCGGCTGCAGGATGACACAGCCCTGCTTCGCCCAATAATCGTGGAGCGTCAGGATCAGCTGCTGAAAGCTTGGCGCTTCGGCATTGGGGAGCGGACGATCGGGCGCGATTACGGCCACCAGAAGATATCCTTCGCAAGTGCAACAATTATCCGGGCCCATGACGGATAGGGGAGATGAGGTCAAGAGGTGCGAAACCTGTACGGAACCCGCAACCGGAGTGGACGAAGCGCGGTTAATCGAACACTACAATCATGGTACGCCTTGAGCACAGTCGAAATTAATGGCGATAATTTAAGGTGTGATCTTCGAAGCTTAGTGTAAGCGCTGTCGCTCGCCCGAACATATTCTTCACGCCTGGAGCCAAAGAATGAAATTTCCACTTAAAACCCTGTTCACCGCGGCAGGGGCGTTCCTGCTGTTCACCGGCTGCGCTACACCCGATGTCACAGCACAAAGAACGGTTCCGGTCACCGCCGCACCTACCGCCACCAACGATAATGCCGATCCGGCGCTCTGGGTTGTCAAGGATAAGGATACAACGATCTACCTGTTTGGCACCGTTCACCTCCTCACACCCGGGCTCAGTTGGTTCGACGAAGCGGTCAAGGAGGCGTTCGACAAATCCGATACGCTGGTAACGGAGATCGCGGACGGCAACGAGGCGGCGATGGCTCCGCTGGTCATGAAATATGCGGCGGCGAGCGACGGCAAGAAACTGAGCGAACGAATGAACCCCGAACAGAAGGCCCGTTATGACGCGGCGATGACGCGGATCGGGCTTCCGCCCGCACGGTTTGAAATCTTCGACCCTTGGTTCCCGATGGTCGCCATGGCGATGGGCCAATATGCCAAGGCCGGCATGAATCCCAATGATGGCGTTGAAAAGACCCTCTACAAGGCTGCCAGCGATGCCAAGAAAGCTCAGGCAGCGCTGGAAACTGCCGAACAGCAATTCGGCTGGCTCGATTCCATTCCGCAAGCCGAGCAGCTTGCCGGCCTGATGGGTGCCGTTGACAAGGATGATGCCGAGGCTCGAAAATTTGTCGAGGAAATGACCCAGGCGTGGACGGCGGGCGATGCCGACAGCCTGGCGCAGCTGATCAATCAGGACTGGGACGATACGCCTGAAACGCGGCGCATCATGCTGACCGATCGCAATGCACGCTGGGCCGAATGGATTGCGACGCGAATGGACAAGCCCGGAACGGTATTCATGGCGGTCGGTGCCGGTCATCTGGCCGGCGATGATAGTGTCCAGAGCTTCCTCCAGAAGCGCGGGATCAAGGTCAAGCGCGTCGTCTACTAATCCACGTGAATTTGGATGACGTCTGCAAGGGCACGCGCTATCGCGGCGATATGCGCCTGCCCCGCTTTTTCCTGCCGATCGCAGCTTTCATTATCGCTGCAGCCGTGTGGCTGGGATATCGCTCCGCGCAACCCTCACCAGTCGTGCCGCCGCCGGCACAGCGAAACATTCCCTTGGAGTCCATCACTTATCATGGCCCTGCGCTGTGGCGTATCCACGACGCCGATACCGTCATCTACCTGTTCGGCACCTTTCACATGCTGCCGCCGGGATCAGAGGATCGATGGTTCAAGGGACCGTTGCGGCAGGCGTTTGATGGCTCTGACACGCTGGTTACCGAGATCATCACGCCCGCAAACCCGATGGAGCTTGCGCCCGCCACCATCGCGCTGGCAACTGATGTCGACGGCCCCGCCCTGACGGCGAAACTTCCTCCTGCGGTACGGCAAGACTACAAGAATTTCGTTGAGGCGCAGGATCTTCGTCCGCAAAGTCTCGACCGGTTCGAACCCTGGTATGTTGCCAGTCTCCTTGCCACCACGCGTTATCGCAAGGCCGGGTTCGATCCTCGTTCTGGCGCCGAGCGGGTGCTTATCGCCTCACTGGGGTCAAAAAAGCACGAAGCGCTCGAAACGCCGCAGGCACAGCTCTCGATGCTCGATAGCGTGCCCGAAAACGAACAGATTGATTCGCTGATCCAGCTCGTCACCAGCAAGAGCGATGTCCGTGCCAGTATCGCTGCCATGTCGGGCCAGTGGATGAACGGCAACGCGGAAGGCCTTGCCGCCAGCAAGAATGTCGCTCTCTACAAAATGGAAGGGATGTCGCGGATCATGCTGTTCGATCGTAACCGGCGTTGGGCGGCGTGGCTTGCAAAGCGGCTCCAGACATCCGGCACGGTCTTTGTCGCGGTCGGCGCCAGCCACCTTGCCGGCCCCCGCAGCGTCCAGCATTTTCTCGGCACCGATCATGGCATAGCCGCTGAACGCGTTCCCAATTGAAGGCGTTCGAAAAGACGGTTACCACACAAACATGGTCGCTTTTTCCCGGATGATCCGCCCCGCCACCCTTGCGGCCATGATTGGCCTCAGCCTCGCGCTGCTGACGGGTTGCGACCGAAGCGGGGAGGCCACAGCCGAGCAAGACAGGCTCATCAATACCGGCCCGCAAACCGGGCAGCAAGGAAGCATGGCGGGCCGCGATCGGGCTCGTCCACTTCGGCCCGCTATGTGGAAACTGTCAGACGGCGATACGACCATCTATCTGTTCGGCGGCATCCACATGCTGCCGCGCGGGATCGATTGGCAATCGGGCATGGTCGACCGCGCGATCGCGGAAGCCGATACGTTGGTGCTGGAACTCGCGCCCGAGGAACAAGCTAAGGCGCCGGGGGTATTGGCAAACCTTGCCGGTGATACGCCACAAGCGCCTATCGAAAACCGCCTTCCACCTCAGTTCATCGACGAACTTGACCTGCTAGCATCGCGTGCGCGGATAAGCCGCCCGCAGCTCGATAGCATGGAAAGCTGGGCCGCCGCTCTGTTGCTGTCCAACGCCGTTTCCCGAAATGCTTCCCTGTCGCTCGAACGCGGCACGGAAAAACAGCTGACACAGAAATTTGTTGCACTGGGTAAACCGGTGGCCGGTCTCGAAACGGTAGATTACCAGCTGGGACTTTTCGACGGCTTGCCACAAGCTACTCAGGACGCCCTCCTCGCCCGCACGATCAGTGATGCACCCAATGCCAGCGCCAAGTTTGATCGCCTCGTTCAAGCATGGTCGCGGGGTGATGTCGAAGCCGTGGCCCTTTACGCTGACAGCGAATTACGCGCGGTTGATGGTCTCGCTGGTCCGCTGCTCACCGACCGGAACCGGCAATGGGCAGCCTGGCTGCGGGACCGGCTCGCGCTTCCCGGTACGATCCTTGTCGCGGTCGGCGCAGGCCATCTGGTCGGCGACGACAGCGTGCAGGCGATGCTGACTCAGCAGGGACTGGAGGTCGAGCGCGTACAATAGCCGCCGCCAAGGCCTCGGACCCTTGCATTTTGGCAGGCTTGCCGCTATGGGCGCCGCTTCCCTGTCATGGTCATCCCTGGAGGCGTGAAGGGAATGGAGCGCGCAAGGTGTGCGCCCCACATTCAAATTTTGGAGTATTATTATGAGCGATCAGCTGACTTTGTCGGCCGAAGCGCGCGACCGGGCTGGCAAGGGAGCCTCCCGTGCATTGCGTCGCGAAGGCCGCGTACCCGCCGTCATCTATGGCGGCAAGGAAGAACCACAGACCATCCACGTTGAAGAAAAGGCTCTGGTCAAGGCGCTGGGCACCGGCCACTTCATGAACTCGATCGTGATGGTTGAAGTCGGCGGCAAGGCCGTCCGCACCCTGCCCAAAGATGTAGCGTTCCACCCCGTCACTGATCGCCCGGAGCATGTCGATTTCCTGCGCCTTGCCAAGGACGCGACGGTCAACGTCGCCGTGCCGGTACGCTTTGAAAATGAAGAAGCATCGCCCGGCCTCAAGAAGGGCGGCGTACTCAACATCGTGCGTCACGAACTCGAACTGGTATGCGACGCGGCAAGGATTCCGGACGAAATCGTTATCGACGTGACCGGACTCGAAGTCGGCGATTCAATCCACATCAGCCACGTCACCCTGCCCGAAGGGTCATCGAGCGCGATCACCGACCGCGACTTCACGATCGCGACGATTGTGGCTCCGTCGGCGCTCAAGTCGACCGAAGGCGACACCACCAAGGAAGGTGAAGCCGAGGAAGAAGCCGAAGGCTGAAATTGATCGGCTAACCCAATTCCCCTCCCGCTTGCGGGAGGGGTTAGGGGTGGGTCTGGGAACTTGGGTGGATTGAAAAATCCCACCCCCAGCCCCTCCCGCAAGCGGGAGGGGGACTTTCATGCAAATTTGGGTTGGACTCGGCAATCCTGGGCCGCAATATGCGATGCACCGCCACAATGTCGGCTTTATGGCGCTCGACGTCATGGCCGATATGCACGGCTTCGGACCGGAAAAAAAAGCATTTCAGGGCTGGCTGCGCGAAGGCCGCATCGGGACCGGCAAAATCCTGTTCCTCAAACCTGCCACCTTCATGAACGAAAGCGGCCGCTCCGTCCGCGCGGCGATGGATTTCTACAAGCTGGCGCCGGAAGACGTCACCGTTTTCCACGACGAACTCGACCTCGCCCCCTTCAAGGTCAAGGTCAAGCAAGGCGGCGGCAGTGCCGGCCATAACGGCCTCAAATCCACCACCCAGCATATCGGCCCCGATTACCGCCGCGTGCGCATCGGCATCGGGCATCCGGGGCACAAGGATCGCGTCACCGGCTATGTCCTCGGCAATTACGCCAAGGACGAGATGGACGACCTCACCGACATGCTCGGCGCGATCAGCGCGGAAGCGGAATGGCTCGCCAAGGGGGACGATGTTCGCTTCATGAGCGATGTGGCGGGACGGCTGAACGCCGGGTAACTGCATCATTACCATTAAACCGCAGTGCTAAGCTTGTCGAAGCACGTATCTAGGCCTAGAGACGCCCTTCGACACGCTCAGGGCTACGGGAAATAACGACTAATGGGTTTCAAATGCGGAATCGTCGGGCTGCCGAATGTCGGCAAGTCCACCTTGTTCAATGCGCTGACCGAAACGCAGGCGGCACAGGCGGCCAATTATCCTTTCTGCACGATCGAGCCCAATGTCGGCAATGTCGCGGTGCCCGATCCGCGCCTCCACAAGCTCGCAGGGATCGCCGGATCGCAGAAGATCATCGAAACCCAGCTCGCCTTTGTGGACATTGCGGGGCTGGTGCGCGGCGCCTCCAGGGGCGAAGGCCTCGGCAACCAGTTTCTCGGCAATATCAGGGAAGTGGACGCGATTGTTCACGTCCTGCGTTGCTTTGAAAATGACGATATCCAGCATGTCGAGAACAAGATCGATCCGATTGCGGATGCGGAAACCGTCGAAACCGAACTGATGCTCGCCGATCTTGAATCGCTCGAAAAGCGCGTCCCCGCCTTCCAGAAGAAAGCCACCAGCGGCGACAAGGAAGCAAAGATTGCCGCGTCGGTGCTAGGGCAGGCCCTCGAACTGCTGCGCGAAGGCAAGCCCGCCCGTCTCACCGAACCCAAAGACGAGGAAGAGCGCAAGATTTTCCAGCAGGCGCAATTGCTGACGTCAAAGCCGATTCTCTATGTCTGCAACGTCAATGAAGACGACGCCGCGACCGGCAACGCGCATTCCGCCCGCGTGTTTGAAAAGGCCAAAGCGGAAGGCGCGCAGGCGGTGCTGGTATCGGCCGCGATCGAGGCCGACCTCTGCGGCATGGAAGCCGAAGAAAAACTCGCCTTCCTCGAAGAAATGGGCCTCCATGAAACTGGCCTCGCGCGCATCATCCGGGCGGGTTACGACCTCCTCCATCTCCTGACCTTCTTCACCGTCGGCCCCAAGGAAGCGCGGGCGTGGACCGTCCATGCCGGCGCCAAGGCCCCCGAAGCGGCGGGCGAAATCCATTCGGACATGCAGCGCGGTTTCATTCGCGCCGAAACCATCGCCTTTGACGATTATGTCGCGCTGGGCGGGGAACATCATGCCAAGGAGGCGGGCAAACTAAGGCAGGAAGGCAAGGACTATGTCGTGCAGGACGGCGACGTCATGCACTTCAAGTTCAACGTCTGACGTTTTTGATCTGGCGCAAAGACTCGCTTTGCCCGGACAGGCCATGATGAAAGCATGAGCAAATCCGACCCCGCAGCAAAGCCCATGTCGCCGTTTGACCGCATCGGCGGACGCGAGACGTTCGCCCGTATTGTCAACCGCTTCTATGACCTGATGGACAGCGATCCCGATTATGCCGGGCTGCGCGCGATGCATGCGGCCGATCTCGGCCCGGTCAGGGAATCGCTGACAGATTTCCTCGTCGCCTGGTCGGGCGGACCGAAGGACTGGTATAATGACCGTCCGGGCGCGTGCATCATGTCGCTCCATCGCGGGCTTCCCGGCATGGGAATGGAAACGGCAACCCAGTGGATGCTCGCCATGAAGCGCGCGGCCGAGGAAGAAGTGCCCGACGACCCGGAACTGGTTGCGAGCTTTCTCAGCGCGCTTGCGGGCATGTCCAAGGCTATGGCTGGCAACGCCGGCTAAGCCAAGCAGGCGGCGCGGTCACCGGCCCGCCCTCCCCCAGACTTCTGGCCCCAGACTTCACCCCCTAGACTTCAAACGCTTCGAGAATGGGGCAATTGCCTTGCGGGTGCGAAGCGCATTCCCGCGCCAGCCCTTCCAGCGCCGTGCGCGCCCTTTTCAATTCGGCAATCTTTTCATCAAGCGCGGCCACGCGTTGCAGCGTGAGTTCACGAATGGCGCCGCGATCGGTGGCGCCATCGAGTTCGAGCAGCGTTGCGATCTCATCCAGCGTAAACCCGGCAGCCTTCGCCGAGCGGATGAACTTGAGGCGGCCCAGATGATCCTCGCCATAGTGGCGCACCCCTGCCCCCCAGCCCTCGCCGCCGGGACGCACGGGCGTATCCATCAAGCCGCGCCGCTGATAATAGCGCACCGTCTCCACACCGACCCCGCCTTCCGCAGCCAGTTTTCCGATCGTCATTCGCATTGCTTGACTCCGTACTAGGGTACGGAACCTATATAGGGTGAATGACACAGCAAACAAGCCCGGCCTCCACCGCACCGGCGTCCAAATCCGCCATCCTTTATCGCATGGTGTTGCCGGACCACACCTGTCCCTATGGGCTGAAGGCGCTTCATTTACTCAAGAGCCGCGGCTTTACCGTCGATGACCGGCTGCTCACCACGCGGGCGGAAACCGACGCGTTCAAGGAAAAACATGGCGTCAAGACCACTCCGCAAATCTGGATCGGCGGCGAGCGCATTGGCGGCCATGATGATCTGCGCCGTTTCCTCGGCCTCAAGGTCGCCGATCCGGGTGCGACCAGCTATACGCCCGTCGTCGCGCTGTTCGCGATGACCGCGCTGATGGCGCTGGCGGCGAGCCATACCGCTTATGGCAACGCCTTCACGGTGCGCGCGGCCGAATGGTTCGTCTCGTTCAGCATGTGCATCTTGGCGCTGCTCAAACTCCAGGACATCGGCAAGTTCTCGACCATGTTCCTGAACTATGACCTGCTGGCGAAACGCTGGGTCCCTTATGCCAGCATCTATCCGTTCGCCGAAGGGCTGGCGGGCGTTCTGATGACCGCGCACTGGCTCGACTGGCTGTCGATCCCGGTCGCTCTGTTCATCGGCACGATCGGCGCGGTGAGTGTGTTCAAGGCGGTCTATCTCGACAAACGCGAACTCAAATGCGCCTGTGTCGGCGGCAACACCAATGTACCGCTGGGCTTTGTCTCGCTGACCGAAAACCTGTTCATGATCGGCATGGCACTGTGGATGCTGTAGCGTTGAACAGGACGCCCCCCAAGCTGTTGCCAAGCCCGCCCTTCGCAATTGAACAATAGGGCAAACACCCGCTTGGCTATACTTTGTTTGCGAAGCTGAGTTTGGGCCATTAAACATCCCGGTCATGATGACCCTGACCCGATTCCGGCTGGCGGCGGGCGCAGCCATGGCGCTGCTCCTGTCCGCGTGCGCGACGACCACAACATCTGCGCCCAGTGTGCCCGAAAGCCCGGCCCCGGCTCCGGCAAAAGCGGTAGAAAACCGCGCGCCGGTAACGCTGATGATCTCGCTCGACGGGTTCAAGCCGGCCTATCTGCAGCGTGGTATCACGCCCAATCTCAACCAGTTGGTCAAGGACGGCGTCTATGCCGATATGCGCCCGTCCTTCCCCAGCAAGACCTTCCCGAATCATTATACCATCGTCACCGGCAAGCGGCCCAACAATCACGGCATTGTCGACAACAACATGCGCGACCCGGCGCGGCCGGGCCCGGGGGAAAATTTCAGCCTCGGCAATGCGCGGCAATCGCTCGACCCCTTCTGGTGGGATCAGGCCGAGCCGATCTGGGTGACGGCGGAAAAGCGCGGTATCCGCACCGCCACCATGTTCTGGCCGGGATCCGAAGTCGCCATCCACGGCGGCCGCCCCCAGGACTGGGAACGGTTCGACCAGAATATCAGCAACACGCAGCGCACCAATACGGTGATTGACTGGCTGCGCCGCCCCGCCGCCATCCGCCCCAAATTGCTCACCGTCTATTTCGATACGGTCGATACCGCCGGGCACCGCTTTGGCCCCGACAGTGCCGAGGTCAACAAGACGGTGGCGGAGGTGGACCAGCAGATCGGTTATATGCTGGGCGCGATCCGTGAACTTCACCAGCCGGTCAATATCGTGGTCACTTCGGACCATGGCATGGCGGCGACCAGCAGCCAGCGGCTGATCGATCTCGACAAACTGCTCCCCCGCGATGCCTATCAACTCGTCACCAGCGGCCCGTTCGCGGCGCTGAACCCGGTGCCGGGCAAGGAAGCGATTGTCGAGGCGGCGCTGATCAAGCCCGCCGCGCCCATCCCCAATGCCGAATGCTGGCATAAGAAGGATATCCCGGCCCGCTTCCAATATGGTAGCAATCCGCGCATTCCCGCGGTGTTCTGCCTTGCCCGGTCAGGCTGGAAGATTGTCATGGGCCAACCGGAATATGATGCCAATGGCGGCGATCATGGCTATGATAATTTCCACCCCGACATGGCGGCGATCTTCATCGCTACCGGACCGGAAATCGCCCGCGGCAAGAGGCTTCAGACCTTCGACAATGTGGATGTCTATCCGCTCATAGCCTATCTGATCGGGATGGAGCCGCTCCCCTATGACGGGGTGCCGCACCTTGCTGCCGACGTGCGCAGCGCTACCGGCACGCCGCCAGCCATTAGCGGAGACAAGACCAAATGACCGCATCGCTCGCTTATTATGAAGACCTGGTTGTCGGTGAAAAGCAGGGCTTCGGCCGATATGAGGTGACGCGCGAGGAAGTTCTGGACTTTGCCCGCCAATATGATCCGCAGCCGTTTCACCTAGACGACGATGCAGCGGCGCAAACGCATTTCGGCCGCTTGTCGGCAAGCGGTTGGCACACTTGCGCAATGCAGATGAGCATGCTGGTCAAGCATTGGACCGAGCACCGCATCGCTTCGCTCGGCTCGCCTGGCATCGATGAGCTCAAATGGATGAAGCCGGTCTATCCCGGTGACGTGCTCCGGGTCGAAAGCGAGCTCATCGAAAAACGCCGTTCGCAAAGCCGTCCGGAAATGGGCCTCACCAAGACACGCAGCACCGTGTTCAACCAGCATGACGAACCTGTCATGACCATGGTTGCAAACGGGTTGGTTCAGGTTCGCAATCCCGGCCAGCCTTGAGCTTATCGCTGTGATTTTACATCGCTCCGCTTAAATCGGCTGTCATCGCCTCGAAATCCCGCTATCATAAGTTAAGTGCGTTTCCTGACGCACTTCCTTTTGATGGAGGAGGTTTGCCATGGCTCAAGACTGGGCTGCTGATGTAAAGAAGTTCGTCGCTAATGCAGATGACGAGGTCATCGATGCGATCGTGAAATATTGCGGCATCGCGCTGCATAACCAGGACAGTTCGCTCGTGTCGTTCACCGATCCCGCCGAAACAGGACGGGTGCGGGAAAATTTCCTGAAGAAGAAGCTTGGCCTCACCCATTCGGACGCTGATCTCGACGCCGGTATCGCGGCCGTCGGCGAACGCATGAAAGGCACCAACTTCAAGAACCGGGTTACGGTCTATTATCTGCTGCTCGAACAATTCGGCATGCTCGATTTCTTCCGCAAGGGTGGCGCGGCCATCGCCGGAGCCGCGGGTGCAGGCGTAGCGGCCGCCAGCGCTGCCGGCAATCGCGATGACGAGGAAGCGAAACCCGCCGTTACGACGCCGGTTTCAACTCCATCGACATCGGCCAGCGTTGCCGCCCCTGCTGCGGTAGCGGGTGCAGCCGCTGCCGGGATCGGAGCAAGCGCTGCGTCGGCTGCTCCGCTCCGCGCAACAGGCGACGACCATGCCACGGCTGCTGCTCCGCATACCACCAGCAACGAACCTGCTTATGCTGAGGAAGAACGGTCAGGCGGCCTTGGCTGGCTCTGGTGGCTACTCGGCGCACTGGTGGTGCTGGGGCTCCTGTGGGCGCTGTTCTTCCGGCAGCCCGCCGCCAAGGTCGAAGAACCCGCCGCGCCAGTTGCAACCGCACCGGTAGCAACGCCCGCCGCTCCCGTGACCGACCTCACCAAAGCCCCGGCCGAAGGAAGCGTGGCCATTCCCGAAGGCGCAGGCGTAACGTCTGAACTGCGCGACGGAAAACCAGTGGTGAAGGTCTATTTCGATACCGCCAAGACCGAAGTTGCTCCCGCCTTTGCTGGTGCCGCTACGGCGCTCAAGACATATCTTGATAGCCATTCGGGCAGCAGCCTTGCGGTTTCCGGTTTCAACGATCCGCGCGGCAACGCGGCTGCCAATGCCGAACTGTCGAAGAACCGCGCCCAAGCGGTCAAGGCCGAACTGGTCAAGGCCGGTATTGCCGATGGTTCGGTCGAACTGGTGAAACCCGCCGAAGCCACCGACACCACCACCGACAACGCCAATGCGCGCCGCGTCGAAGTGGTTGTCCGTTAAGCACTGAACTTAAAAAACATTGAAGGGCCGGGTTTTACCCCGGCCCTTTTTTGTTTCCGCCGTCTATTTTCGTCCAAACAATTTTTCGATGTCGCCATGAGCGAGCTTTACCCAGGTCGGCCGCCCGTGATTGCATTGTCCCGAATGCGGCGTCACTTCCATTTCGCGCAGCAACGCGTTCATTTCCGCGACCGACAGCGCCCTGCCCGCCCGCACCGACCCGTGACAGGCCATGGTAGCTGCGACATGATCGAGGCGCTCTTTCAGACTGAGCATTTCATCGAAAGCACCCAGTTCGTCCGCGAGATCCTGGAGCAGCCCCGCGATATCGCCGGAGCCCAGCATGGCCGGCGTAGCCCGCACCAGCATCGCGCCCGGTCCGAAGCGCTCCATTTCAAGGCCGAACATCTCCAGTTCCGCCGCGCGGGATTCAAGGCGATCGCAGGCGGTCTCGTCCAGTTCGACCACTTCCGGCAACAACAGGCCCTGCCGGGCGACTCCGTCACCCTCCACGCCTTTGCGGATGCGTTCAAGCACCAGCCGCTCGTGCGCCGCGTGCTGGTCAACAATCACGAGGCCGTCCTCGGCCTCAGCAATGATATAGGTCCGGGCGACTTGGCCGCGTGCCACTCCCAGCGGGAATTCGGCCGAACGGGGTACTGGTGCGGCTGCAATTTCCGCCCTGCCCGCCAACAGATAGTCTTCGGACGGGGCGTAAATTTGGGCCACGTCCCGAACCGCCGACACCACATCGTCGTCCCGTTCTGCCGCAAGACTGGAAACCGGACCGGAGTGCTCCGGTAACCGACGCTCGAACAGGCCGGGCACACGCGGTAGAGAAGAATGTCCTTCAACCTGCCAATTACCCAGCGCCGATGCGCTTGGACGCTGAACGCTGCGAAAACCGGCCGCATCCAGCGCGGCGCGCAATCCCCCGATGACAAGGCCGCGGACGACACCCGGCTCGCGGAAGCGGACCTCGGTTTTGGCGGGGTGAACATTGACGTCGACCAGTTCACCGGGAAGTTCGATGAACAAGGCGACCACGGGATGACGGTCGCGTGCCAGCAAGTCGGCATAGGCACCGCGCAACGCGCCGACGAGCAGCCGGTCCTTGACCGGCCGGCCATTGACGAACAGATATTGATGATCGGCAACACCGCGATTGTAAGTGGGAAGTCCGGCGACCCCGCCCAACCTGATTCCTTCGCGGTCCACCTCTACAACAACACTATTGTCTGCGAGTTGACGATCGGTGAGCGCCGCGACGCGTTGCGGCCGGCTCTGCTCCCCCTGCACCTTAAGCGTAATCTTGCCGTCATGTTCAAGCGTGAAAGCGATGTCGGGTCTTGCCATCGCCAGCCGTTTCACCGCATCCAGCGCTGCGCCATATTCGGAACGTGCCGATCTCAGGAATTTGCGCCGGGCCGGGATTTTCTCGAACAATCCTTCGACGCGCACGCGCGTTCCCGGAGGCAATGCGGCGGGGCCTTCCGACACGAGTTGGCCATTGTCGACCACCCGGCTCCATCCGTCGGCGCCCGCGACCCGGCTTTCCAGCGACAACCCGGCGACGCTGGCGATTGATGGCAGTGCCTCACCGCGAAAACCGAGTGTCTTGACCGCATCAATCGCATCGTCCGGCAATTTGGATGTGGCATGCCGCTCCAGTGCGAGCGCCATATCCTCGGGCGTCATTCCGCAACCGTCATCACTTACCTCGATGAGATCGATACCACCATTGACCAGCCGGATTGCAATGCGCGCCGCTCCGGCATCAATCGCGTTTTCAACCAGCTCCTTTAACGCACTGGCGGGTCTTTCCACCACTTCGCCTGCCGCGATGCGATTGACCAGGGTTTCCGGGAGCCTGCGTATTGACATAGAGTTAATCCTAGCGCAGTCGAAACTGAACTGCGACCCCGTAGCCAAGCCAAAAATGAAAAAACCCCTAATTCGGCGAGGAATCGCCCGAATCAGGGAAAAATGAATCTATTTGCACGGGGAAAACAGGAGCAATTCACCGGGGGAAAAATGCTCGCATCGGCGCATTTTCTCCGCAGCAGGAATAAGCAGGAAAATTTCCGGATGTGGCCTTTCGATAAATTCAACAAGCTGTTCAAATTCTCCTCGCATGACATGGCGATCGACCTCGGCACCGCAAACACCGTCGTCTATGTCCGCGGCAAGGGCATTGTCCTCAACGAGCCCTCGGTGGTGGCAGTGGAAACGCTGAACGGTATCAAGCGCGTCAAGGCGGTCGGTGACGACGCAAAGCTGATGATGGGCAAAACCCCGGATTCGATTGAGGCCATCCGTCCGCTGCGTGACGGCGTGATCGCTGACATTGATGTCGCAGAGCAGATGATCAAGCACTTCATCCTCAAGGTTCACGGCCAGCGCAAGATTCCAAGCTTTCCTGAAATCGTCATTTGCGTGCCTTCAGGCTCAACCTCTGTCGAACGCCGCGCGATCCGCGATGCGGCTTCGAACGCGGGTGCAAGCCAGGTGTGGCTGATCGAGGAACCGATGGCGGCTGCAATCGGCGCCGACATGCCGGTGACCGAACCGATCGGATCGATGGTTGTCGATATCGGCGGCGGCACCACCGAAGTCGCCGTGCTGTCGCTGCGCGGCCTTGCCTACACCACGTCGGTTCGCGTCGGCGGCGACAAGATGGACGAAGCGATCGTGTCTTATGTCCGCCGTCACCATAACCTCCTCATCGGCGAAGCGACCGCCGAGCGCATCAAGAAGGATTATGGCGTCGCCCGGCAACCGGCCGATGGCATCGGCGAAACCATCCACATCAAGGGCCGAGACCTCGTCAACGGCGTTCCCAAGGAGATCTCGATCAATCAGGGCCAGATCGCCGAAGCACTGTCGGAGCCGATCGGTACGATCATCGAAGGCGTTCGCATCGCACTTGAAAATACGGCTCCGGAGCTGGCCGCCGATATCGTCGACCAGGGCATCGTCCTTACCGGCGGCGGGGCGCTGATCGAAGGTCTCGATGAGTTGCTGCGCGATGAAACCGGTCTGCCGGTTACCGTGGCGGACGATCCGCTGACCTGCGTTGCGATCGGCACCGGGCGCGCGCTCGAAGATCCGATGTTCCGCGGTGTGCTGCAGTCGGCCTGAGGATCGATAGCTTCCCATGGCGGCGCCTTCTCCCCGGCGCCCGGGTTACTCCCGAAAGGCGCAATATGGGCTCTTTGCAGCCTATGTGATCGCGGTGACAGGCGCCGTCGCGGGACTGTTGCTCGTGCTTATCTCTGCCTTCGACCCCACCGGTTTTGCGACATTGCGCAGCGTCGCGAGCGAATTGTTGGCGCCGGTATCGCGCGCATCATCGTCGGTCGTCGGATCGGTCGGTTCGGCGGACGAAAATATCAGCGCCTATATCCGCGCCGGATCCCAAAACAAGGAACTGCGCCGCCAGCTCGATACCGCGCACAACCGCCTGATCGAAGCCAAGGCGCTGATTGACGAGAACAAGCGGCTGCGTGGTCTTCTTCAGTTGCGCGACGAGAGCAGCGATGCGGTCACGGTTTCGCGGCTGATCAGCTCCACCGCTTCCAGTACCCGGCGTTTCGCAACGCTTGATGCAGGGTCGATTAAGGGAGTACGCTCTGGCCAACCAGTACGCGCCGCCGAAGGTCTTGTTGGCCGGGTGCTGGAAGTGGGGCCGACTACGGCGCGAGTCCTGCTGTTGACGGATGCTGAAAGCGTCATTCCGGTTAGACGGGCCAGCGATGGGCTACCCGCCACTGTGAGCGGCCTTGGCGACGGCACGGTGCATATTCAGCTACTCGAAACATCTCTGAACAGCATCAAGGCTGGCGATCTGTTCGTCACATCCGGGAGCGGCGGCATGTACCGGCCCAGCATTCCGGTGGCGTTGGCCAGTCGTAATGGGAGCGATAATGCGATTGGCCGCCCGATCGCGGACCCCGCCAAGGTTGATGCCGTTATGGTGCAGCAGGCCTATCAGACCGGTGTCACACCGCCCCCGACTGCAGAGGAGCTTGCGCAGCAGGCCGAAAAGCAGGCAGCTGCGGAACAGGCCAAGGCGCGGGCTTTAGCCAAGGAAAAGGGCAACTGATGCGAACGCCTCCGAGCGCGAGGATCGGCTATCGCCACTCCGCCTTGCGGGTCAAAGGCATCCCTATCCTGTCGGTCATCCTCTGCTCCACGCTGACCGCCATAGTTCCGATGATCGCCAAATCCCCCACCATGCCTCCCTTCGGCTTGATGATGTTTGTAAGCTGGCGGCTGCTCCAGCCCAATTTGTGGCCGGTCTGGATCGCATTGCCGCTAGGGCTGTTTGATGACCTCGTCAGCGGCCAGCCGCTAGGCAGTGCCGTCTTCCTGTGGACAGCGGTCATGCTCGCTTTCGAAGTGATTGAGAAACGATTTATCTGGCGTGACTACTGGATGGAATGGTTCCTGGGCTCCGTGGCGATTTCCTTCTGCATCGTGGTGGCCCTCCTGTTTGCCAATCTCCACGGCGGCCCTACCCATATCCGGGTGATCGTGCCGCAGCTTCTGTTTTCGGTCCTATTCTATCCTTTGACTGCCCGCCTCTGTTCGGCGCTGGATCGTCTGCGGCTCGGCCGCTAGGATAGTGGCGCGATGAAAATAGGCCCTCTTGAATTCGGCAAATCCCGGCGTGGTGGCGCGCGGCCGATCCTGACGGAAGGCAACCAACAATATATTTTCACGCGCCGCGCGATCCTTATTGGCGGCGCACAGGCGGCATTTGGCGGGATATTGGCGGCACGCATGGCCTATATCTCAATTGTCGAGAATGAACGCTACCAGCTTTTGTCAGAAAGCAACCGGATCAACATGACGCTGATTCCACCGCGCCGTGGCTGGATCGTGGACCGTCATGGCAAAGAGATCGCCACCAATCGTGTCGACCTGCGCGTCGATATCATTCCCGACCGCGTTCGTGACAAGGACGGCACGGTCACGCGGCTGCAAAATCTGCTCAACCTTGGTGAAGAGGATGTCGTCCGCATCCGCAGTGAGCTCAAGACCGCCCCCGGCTTCCAGCCGGTACAGGTCTCACAATCGCTTACACAAGAGCAATATGACGCCATCAACGTACGATTGCCAGAACTTCCAGGGGTGGCGCCGGCGCGGGGGTTTACGCGTTATTATCCGACGGGAGCCGCGGTTGCCCATTTGGTTGGCTATGTCGGTGCAGCTTCCGCTGCACAATATAAGGAAACCAAGGATCCCTTGTTGATTACGCCCGGCTTCAAGGTCGGAAAGGATGGGATAGAAAAGGTTCTGGATGCGCAGATGCGTGGCAAACCAGGTGCCAAGCGGAGCGAAGTCACCGCCAGGGGCAAACTGGTACGTGAGCTATCGACGAAGCCGGATAGCATGGGCGGCACTGTCCATCTCACGGTAGATGTCGGCCTTCAGGAATATACGGCAAGGCGGATGGGACTTGAATCTGGCAGTTGCACAGTGATTGATCTGTTGACGGGCGATATCCTCGCGATGGTGTCCATGCCGGCCTATGACCCCAACAGCTTTTCGGACGGCATCGGTCATATCGAATGGAAGATGCTGCGCGAGGATGACCATATCCCGCTGCTCAACAAGACGTTGCAAGGTCTCTATCCCCCCGGTTCGACGGTAAAACCAGCCGCGGCGATGGCTGCGCTGGGCGCTGGCGTCGACCCCGATCAGACCGTCTATTGTGGCGGAGGATACCGGCTCGGCAACCGTACATTCCGGTGCCTTGGCGTACATGGACATATTTCAATGCGTCGCGCGCTGGCGAAGAGCTGCAATACCTATTTTTATTCGATGGCCGCACGGCTTGGATATGATGTGATTGCCAAATATGCCAAGGCGCTGGGCCTGGGGCAGGAATTCGATCTTCCCGTTCCGTCACAATATTATGGCACCGTTCCTGACAGCGCGTGGAAGATGCGTAAATACAAGCAGGAGTGGACCACGGCGGACAGCCTCAACGCCACAATTGGTCAGGGGTATCTGTCGGTAAGCCCTCTGCAGCTCGCGGTCATGTCGGCTCGCGTCGCGTCGGGAAAAATCGTACTACCGCGGCTTCTCGCAACCGACCCGATGCCGCTCAAGGACCTCCCGTTCCCCAAGGAGCACTTCGACGTTGTCCGGCAGGGAATGGACATGGTTGTCAATGGCGATGGTACGGCAGTCCGAAGCCGCCTCCCCTTCCCCGACATCAAGATGGCCGGCAAGACGGGTACTGCGCAGGTACGCCGCGGCAACCGCGGACAAGGCGGTGCAGGAACCGCCTATAAATACAGGGACCACGGGCTGTTCGTGTGTTTCGCACCGGTCGATAATCCCCGCTATGCCGCATCGGTCGTGATCGATCATGGCATGGGGGGGGCGCGCGCCGCGGCTCCGGTTGCGCAGGACGTCCTTACCTACCTGTTCGATTCAGCGAAGGCGATGGAGAAACTGCATAGTCTTGAAGCCGGGTGGGGCGGAGACCTCCAGACCCGCATGGCGCGGAAGGCGGCACTTTACGAGTCTATGACGACACAGCAGGATCGGTCAGCTGCGGCCGCCGAAAGCGAAGCGGCCAAGACCAAGGTTGAGGCGGAAGAAGTGGCCAAAGCGAATAATGACGGCAGGGCAGAAGCAAAGGCGAAAAAGGACGCGGAGCTCGACTCCGTTCGCCGCGAAAACAGCCGACAGCAGCCATCGCCGCCCAATGCTGCCGCGTCTCCATCGCCACCAGCGTCACAGCCGGTGCCGCTCCCGCCTGTTGCGCCGGACGCCGCCCCCGGAACCCGGCCTTGAACATGTCGATCATTCCCGCCCCTCTGCGCGAACTCTCCTGGCGCCTCCTGTTCCCCGTCATCGGGATCGCAGTATTTGGTCTGATCGTGCTCTATTCCGCCGCTGGGGGAAGCCTGTCCCCTTGGGCACAATCGCAGGGGATAAGGTTCGCCATTTTTCTGTTCGTAGCACTTGCTCTGTCACGTGTAAGTATCGATTTCTGGCGCAAGATCGCGTTTCCGTTTTACGGCATCTTTCTGGTGCTGCTGATCCTTGTGGAGTTGCTCGGAGCGGTAAAAGGCGGGTCGCAACGCTGGCTTGATCTCGGCCCAATCCGGCTCCAGCCGTCCGAAATGATGAAACTGGCAATCGTACTCGCCAGCGCGCGGTTTTATGATCTCCTGCCCACGGGCTATATCCGGTCGTGGACGGCCATCTGGCCGGCCGCGGTGCTGATCAGTTTTCCTGCCGCGCTGGTGATGTTGCAACCCGATCTCGGCACTGCGCTAATGATCACGGCCGGCGGACTTTCGATCATGTTTCTCGCGGGGCTCCCCTTGTGGCTTTTTGTTACGGGTGCCGGTGCGGTCGCCGTCATCGCACCGCTCTCCTATTTTTTCCTGTTGCATGACTATCAGCGTAAACGCGTCCTTACCTTTCTCGACCCAGAAAGCGATCCATTAGGTGCAGGCTACCATATCAGCCAGTCGAAAATCGCCATTGGTTCGGGCGGTCTCACCGGCAAGGGCTTCCTCAACGGCTCGCAGAGCCATCTTGATTATCTGCCCGAAGGTCATACCGATTTCATCTTTGCCACCATGGCGGAGGAGTGGGGCCTCATCGGTGGTGTGCTACTTATTGCGGCTTATATCTATGTCATCCGCTGGGGGCTTGGCGTTGCGCAAAAGGCGGAGCGCAAATTCGAGCGGCTGACGGCGGCTGGGCTGTCAATGACAATCTTTTTTTATGTCGCAATCAACATGGCAATGGTGATGGGACTGGCGCCCGTGGTCGGAATCCCCCTTCCACTGTTTTCCTATGGAGGATCAGCCATGATGACGGTAATGATCTGTTTCGGGATCATCATGGCGGTTGATCGTGGCAACCGGAAAAAAGGTGGATCGTTCCGCTAGATCGGTAGCCAAGCTCACTGAACAATATTTTTTTGAAAAACCATTGCACCCCCCGCTATCCTATGATAGCGGCGCGGCTCGCAGTTAAGGACAGCAGCACGACCTGCTCGTCCCAGCCGCAATATGGACGCATAGCTCAGTTGGTAGAGCAGCTGACTCTTAATCAGCGGGTCCTAGGTTCGAGCCCTAGTGCGTCCACCATTTTTTCACAATATATCAAGTGTTTAAGTCACTTCTCAGATGTGGCTTTTGGTCGGCTTCCCGCGCTAGGTAGCTTTCTAGGTAGCAGGCAAAATTTTCGCACGTCCTAATGCGGCGCGCGCTTCGCCGTCGCCTATCGAACGCGATGGTATGTGGATTTCTGTGGAAGCGTGCGGATGGTAGTCAAGGAGGGATCCACCAACCTCGCTTAAGCAGCTGTTAAAATGTCATTTCTCAATCCGCATCGCCAAAAATACCCCCTGCAATACCCCCATCTTGGCACCTTTGCGATGAGCGGAAATTTGATCGCGGCAAACCGTTCGACTTACCCCGAGCAGTGGACATTCACTGCGCAACTTGGCGTATGTTGCAGGCAGCATAGCTCCCACTCACGACACCCGAGAACCAATCCAGATCACTTTGCCGACGACATTGATCGCCTTTCGCTGAACACCGTTCCAGCTTGGATAAGCGGGATGGTCGGTGAGGACAGAAATGCGATTTTTGGTCGGGTCCAGAGCGATCCGCCTGACGAACGTCTCTGACGATCCACGGACAGCGTAGAGCCCGTCGTGAAGGGCATCGTGAGAGCGCAACCTTTGGATAATGACTTCGTCGCCGCTCTGCAGGGTCGGCTGCATAGCCTCACCAGCAATGGGTAAGATCGCCAAACCTGGAGGCCTATTGCATAGGCGTCTTAGCCAAGCTTCATCGACGATGCGAGATCGTTCCTGTGGGATTTCCAGGCCCTTGGCCTCGATTACCGGCACAGTGATGACCGAACGTCGCGGAGTTGAAGAACTCTCTTTTCCGCCGAGCAGTTTGCCAGAAACATCGAAATGCAAAGCCAGCTGAGCGATGTCGCTTTGATCGAGACGCGCGGGCGTGCCGCGCTTGATGTATTGCTGGATATAGGCGGAGTTTCGGCCAAGCAGACGCGAAACCGCGGCGTAGGTCTCTTCCCGCTCGCGGATCAAATCATCAAGCGCTTGCCTTGGGGTCATCCTATCCACTCCTAGCATATCCTATTTCACTATCACGCCAGAGCGGACAATTCCTACTCGGCGAGTTGCGCGGGCCAACCTAGGTTGGGCTTTTTGGACAGGTTTCGAAGGAGGCGCTGGTTGGCTTATCAGCACTACTGGGTGGGGCTCGATGCGGGGCATCTCGAAACAGCCGTTTGCCTCATCGACGCAGAGGGCGGGATCCTCTTCGAAGCGATATGCGAAACGACATCTGGACCCATCAGAGATATTCTGCGGAGGTTTGGCGTTGAGGCAGCGCAGTGCCTCACGATCGAGGCCGGCAATGGCACCCAGATGGTTCGAGAACTGCGTTCATACGGATTTCCTGTTCAGGTGGTCGATGTACGCAAATCGAGCAAATTCCTGGCGATCAGGCGGCAGAAAACAGATGTCCACGATGCTCGAGGGCTCGCTGAGCTCGGGCGGCTTGGTCGATCGATAGGGTCGCCAGTCTTTGTGAAGCCAATGGAGCATCAGAATATCCGAACCCTGATCAATGTTCGAAGAACAATGCTGAAAAACCGCGCCAGGACAGATGCGCTCATCCAATCGATTTTCAGGTTACACGGCGGGAACGTGAAACTCCTGAACGGAAGGGGTGCGCTGGCCGCTGAGGTGAACGACCAGGTGCGGAAAATGCGACAGCACGGGCTTGAAATCGGGGTCAATCTGCAACCGCTCGTCGACATTTCCGAGGCTCTGAGAGAGCAAATCTCCGCTCTTGACCGGCAGATGCGCGACATCGCATCGAACAATCTTACGTGCCGCAATTTCCAGACGATCCCCGGCGTCGGAGCTGTGATCGCGCTGTCGTTCTACAGTGCCATCGGCGATCCACATCGATTTGAGCGGAGCCGTGACGTTGGAGCATACTTGGGTCTGACCCCGACCCTATATCAGTCAGGCGCCACTTCACGCCGGGGGCGTATCAGTCGGCACGGGAATAAGCTCACACGGATGCACCTGATTACCGCAGCCACCGTGCTACTTTGCAGGATTGAGATCGAAAGCCGTCTTCGCACCTGGGGTCTCGAGCTGGCCCAGCGGGTTGGGTTCCTGAAGGCGCGCGTTGCCGTAGCAAGGAAGCTTGCGGTGATCATGCTCGGAATGTGGAAAACAGGTTCGCCGTTTCGCCCAGACGGCGCACCTTCGCTGTTCCTCCAGCAGGAGGAGGCAGGCTTGGACCCCGTTCTGATTTCTGGGACGCAGATCTCGTTGTAGGTAATTGGGCCAAGCCTGCCGTCAATTGCGGCGGTCGTTTCAGCCAGCGGCTCGTAATGTCGCAAACTTGCATCATTATCCCCTGAAACAGCGTTACGGTGTCAAAATTGACGCATCACGATCCTATCTCGACCATGATAAAACCGGTGGGCTTTTGAGCCGCGCCGCAAAGCGATTGCCGGACGTTAGCGTGAGACCGGAATTAAGGGGAAAGCCAACTTTCGGGCGAGCGCCTCAATTTCGTCGCGCCAAGCTAACTTCTCCTGCCATGACTGACGAATAGTCGAGGCTCCGTAGATGGCACCAGCCAACTGGCCAGTGATTGCCGCAGTGGTGTCTGCATCGTCACCAAGGTTGGCTGCCAGCAACACCGCATCATCGAAGTTATCGGTATTCGCCACACACCAGATTGCCGCTTCGAGGCTGTGAGCCACGAAGCCGCTGCTCGAAATTTGATCTCGCGTCTTCTCGCGCCAACTGCCAGCGACAATGGGCCCGATTACGGGGCCGTATGATCCGCGAGCATTTTCCAGTGCACTATCGAAATCTGCGCCGAGAATCGCCGCTCGCAGCATGATCGCATAAACTTCGCACGCTTCAAGACATGCATCGGCCGCGTGGGTAGTCATACTCTGCCGACGCGCCACTCGTGTCATCACCGCAGGATCAGCCCCGATGCCCCAGACCGCGACCGGCGCCAGCCTCATCAGAGATCCATTTCCTGCTGAATGGGGATCGTCCGAACCGGAAATCGGATCCCCGCTCTGTTCAAAACGCGAGAGTGCTTGGCGGGTGGTAATCCCGATATCGAAGCAGTTGCCCGTGGGGCTGTAGGCCCCGTTCTTCCACCATTCGACAAATCGACGTTGTGCTTCTTGCGGCTCAAAGATTGAGTCCTTGGCCGCACTAGCCAGAAGAGCGTCCCCGAGAGCAAGAGCCATCGAGGTATCATCAGTCCAAGTGCCCGCGTCCAGACCGAACGGCCCTCCCCCGACCATATCGGTGATGTGGTCATAGCTATCGCGAGGCTTGAACTCGAGCGTCGTCCCCAAGGCGTCCGCCTTCCTCGTCCTTGTATTCAGCTAATCGCATAGCGAAGCGACCGCGCATCCTGATGGACGGATGAAAGACGACCTTGCCGTCCTCAACTCCCACATCATCGACATCAATCTGGGAGGGGCGGACTGACAAGGCGTGGGTCATGGCCGCGGCCACGCCGGCGACACGTTCATGTGCTTCCCTGTGCGACATTGCCACTCAGGCGGACAAGCGCGTGCGCGACTTTCGGCACCAACATCGAAGGCGATTTCACCTGTCGCGCCCCCAAGGGCGACTGCGCGCCCAGCCATGTGATCGACGCCCGCGCAACCGGTGACATGACTGCAGCTGGCTCGCTGGAGAACGACTATCGTGCGCCTGTCCCGGTTGCTGCCGGCGATCGGGCCCGGACGTCCGAGCGAACGCTCAGGATCGTGTTTCCGGCCCATGTCGATGAGACCGGGACGCTGCACGACGATGCGGTCGCTTGGGCAGTCGTCGAAAATCCGCGCTGGGCCGCAGAACTGCGCCGCAAGGTTGGTGAGGACACCGCCCCGCCGCTGATGCGCCAGCTGCGCCGCAAGCTCAAAGCCGTACAGGCGCAGATCGAGGCAACGAGCAAAACGCATGAAGGCACGGCCGCCGAGCAGCCTGCCGCACAGCCCGAAGCCGAGACGTTCGATCTCGGACAGCCCTTTCAACCTTCGTCTTCACTTGAGGACATGGCGCTCGGGCTCCCGCTGCTCTTCTTCCTTCTGATCTCGGGCGGCGATGCCGGGGTTTTCTTTGCGCATCTCGCCAATATTTCGGACCGTTTCCTCGGCGCCGAGCAAGGCCGCCAGATCGGCTTCCTCGACGAGTTCAAATTCGTCCTCATCGGTGTCGCGACGCTGGTCGTGGTCTGGCGCCTCCCGCGCTTCATCAACGATCTCGAACGCGAACTCTCGGGAGAAAAGCTGTGAAGAACATATTGGCAACACAATCCCTGCGCAGCCGCATGGGCGGGGTAAACTGGACCGCCGCTGTGCTCGGCTTGAGCATGGTCGGCTCGGCACTCTGGGGCGTCTGGGCCACCGACAAGCTGCTCGCGCTCGATAAGCGCGAGGTGGTGACCGTCCAGCTGAGCCGCATCATGGGCGACTTCATCGAAGCCGAAGCGCGCGCCGGACGGCCGCCTGAGGAAACGAAGATGCGCGTCCAGGCCTATCTGCAGGCGGTCGAAGCATCGGTCGAACATCTGGGCCGCGAGGGCCGCACGGTCCTTGTCGCCGAAGCGGTGGTGGCCGGCAGCACGCCCGATCTCACCGAAGCCGTGCGCGCGGATGTGGCGCGCCGCGTGGGAGCCATTCCCGATGCGCGCCGCTGACCTTGTCCTCCGTTCGCCCACCGGGCGCCGGCTCACGCTGTGGGCGGGGCTCGGCGCGGCCGCGCTCGCGCTCACCTCGCTCGCCGCCTTTGCGAAGGATCACGCGCTGATGATCAACGCCAGCCCGAGCCTGCCCTATTGGGCGATCTGGCTCGATCACAGCGCGCTGCCACAGCGCGGCGACATCATTCTGTTCGATCCTCCGTCCTCGCCGCTGCTCGAAAGGCATTTTGGCAAGGCGCCCAACCATCTCATCCAAATGCCACACGCAATCAGCTCGATGGCGTCTCTTGCGAATGTTGGCAGCAATGGCTGGACCAAACTTATCCACCCAGCAGCGGATGGTCTCGTAAGTCACGTCGATACCGCGTTCAGCCATCAAGTCTTCAACATCACGCAGGCTCAGCGTGAATCTGAAATACAACCACACTGCCTGGCGGATGATGTCGGGGTGAAAGCGATGACGCTTGAATGAAAGAGGCTGCATAACTGCCAACTTAGCTCCAAATATCTCAAGTTTGGAGAACAGTTAGCGTTTGCCTGACAGCACCTGGCCCAGCACCGAACCGTCTCGTAACACAGATCGATACCGCGTTCCGCAAGCAGGTCCTCAACGTCTCGCAAGCTCAGCGTGAAGCGAAAATAGAGCCACACGGCTTGGCGGATTATGTCTGGATGAAAGCGATGACGCTTGAAACAAATGGGCTTCATGTGAGTCTCATTATGCGGCAGAGCGCCGCAGGTGGAGACCGTTTAGCGTTAGACTGACAGCACCCAGACATCTTACCGATAGACAGACTTACAAGGCCAACCGCTCAGCTGCCCTGGCTGAGTGGCAGAACCTTATGGCCTGAAGCACTAAGCGGGCAAGGATAGTTGCGTCGGTCGGAGACGAGTTCGCGTTAGACTGACAACACCGACGAATGAATCTGTCAATAATTGATCGATTCTATCATATCGCTTCCAAAGCACGACAGGATAAGTTCACGAATAGGGAAAAGTGGAGGGAGGGGAGATAGAATTGTGGCAGGTGTGAGGAGGAAGGTGAAATCTAGTGTAGAATTGCCGCAGCTAGTTCGGCAGACTTCGCGGATTGCCTTTGTGGTTGCTACGGTCGGGTGTTTTGGACTGCCAAGTCAGGCTTTGGCGCTTCAGCAAGAAGGGGGAGCTGAAGTCGAGAAGGTGGAGCAAGGTGAACGGGATATCGTTGTCACCGCGACCAAGCGCGACCAGACGTTGGAGGAAGTGCCAATTGCTGTGACTGTTGTCGGTCAAGAAGAACTGATCTCAAAGGGTATTGAAGACATTACCAACCTTGAGCGCGCAGCGCCGAGTTACGCAGTCAGTACGTCTGATTCGGCGACAGGCGGTCTGGTCCTGCGTTTGCGTGGGGTAGGGACCACGGGCAACAACATCGGGCTAGAAAGCTCCGTAGGCGCATTCATCGATGGAATCTATCTACCGAGGCCGGGTGCAGCTCTCTCTGATCTTTACGATGTGCAGCAAATTGAGTTGTTAAAGGGGCCGCAAGGCACCCTGTTTGGCAGGAACACCTCAGCAGGCGCAATGGTGATCAAGACCAATCCGCCCAGAACAGACATAGTGGAGGGCTTCGTCAACGCCACCATTGGCAATTATGATCTTTATGGTGTGCAGGCTGGCTTCAATGTGCCTCTGGTTCAGGACAAGATTGGCTTGCGCATTGCTGGCGCATATAGAAACAGAGGCGGCTACATCACCAATGTCGTTGGTGATGAATCGCAAACAAGAGACAGGATTTCGATCCGCGGACAGTTGCTGTTCGACCTTGAGGATGCGGGCGAACTCCGCTTCGGCGCGGGCTATAACAGAGGCAAAGATGATTGCTGTATGGCAATCTGGACGCAGCGCTCGCCATTCATCGAGGCGAACTCTGCGCCATTCTCTGCTTTCGCACCCACAGCCGGTGCTCCTAACGTAGGGGCAGATGCGGTCGATCCTTACCTCGCCAACGACAATACAAATTTTGTCAATCCGTTCCACGGTTGGAGTATTGCGGCTCACTATGATGTTTCATTGCCATTTGGTGAGCTGTCTTATCTTGGCTATTACGGGGACTCATTTGCCGACAGTTGTCGCGGTGACTATACCGCATTGAATGTCTATGCGGTCGGCGACTGCCCTGAAATCAGAGCCCTCAATCCTGGAATAGATTTGGATCCACTTAACGGGACCAGCATCAAGTCGACGTCACACGAATTGCGATTGCAAGGCGAGTCATTTGACGGCGCTTTGGATTGGATCATTGGCGCCTACTACTCGCATGAAAAAATCGACCAGAAATACACGTTTTTTTTCTTAGATCAGATGCAGGAAGCGGTTAGCGTTGGGGCTTTTGGTCAGCCTGTATTCAATGAACTGAATTTCGCTGCGGGCGGAGCGAATTCCGTGCTCGATTACGCTGCGCCGCGTGCGCAGCAGAAGGGCGAATCGTTTTCGATTTTTACCCACAATGTCATCGAATTGAGCGATAGGCTAAGCCTTATTGTTGGCGCTCGATACGTGGATGAATCCAAGAATGCTAAACTTTCAGAGCAAGTGCCCGGTCAACACAATGCATGTTTCGGGACCTTCAACAGTCTGGCAGGCTATCTGGCGCCAGGCGGGGCATATCACCCAACTGATGGTTTCTTTGGTGCTGGTGGCCCGGGTCGGCTGGCAGCGGCTGTGCAGACCAATTGCTGGATTTTCACTTCACCATTCTTTGATCCAAGTGATCCAAATAGTTTCTTCCAGCAATTCGTTGGCGATCCGGTCACTAGTCCGTTTCTTCAATTCATCCCGCAACCATTTGACCAGAAGTTCGGTGATGACCGTCTAACCTATACTCTAAATGTCAGGTATGAAGTTGCCGATCGGACGTTTCTTTATGGTGGCTACTCTCAAGGCTTCAAATCAGGCGGTTTCAATCTTGATGTATCTTCAGCATCTGGCGGAGCTGACCCGACGTTCCGGTCTGAGAAAGTTGACGCGTTTGAGCTTGGCTTGAAGTCAAGGTTCCTGGGTGGCAGGGCCTGGGCAAATATTGCGTTGTTCCATACCAATCTGAAAGATTTTCAGGTGTTAGAATTTGATGGGACTCGGTACAATACATTCAACACCGACAAGGCGTTAAGCACGGGGGTGGAAATTGAATCTGGCTTTGACCTTTCAGACGCAGTGACCTTGAACCTCGCAGGTTCCTATACGGACGCGCGCTATCCAAGCGATTGCGCAAGTTTTGACCCCACGGATCCCAATTTCACACCGGCGGCGACTTCGCTGTGCGGGACCAGGTTGACCAATGCGCCTGAACTGGTGCTGATCGGAGGACTTGATTTCAACACCGAGATTGGCAATGCAGGTATGTCAGTGTTTGGCGGCGCAACGGTGCGGTACGAGTCCAAGCGTCGTACCAGCACCCGCCCGACCGAATTGCCGGCCACGGCAGGGGCGTTGACAGAGGATGATGTGCGCGCTGCGGTAGCAGCAGCACTGCCTTTGCCGCAGGACATTCAGCCCGGTAACACGAAAGTCGATCTCAGATTCGGTTTCGGCGCTGCCGACGGGCAGTTCACAATCGAAGCTTGGGCGAGGAACGTTTTTGACACGCGCACCCGGTTTGTCACGTTCAATATCCCGCTAAGAGGATTTGGCGGCTCGCGAGCTCGTGGTGCGTTTGTTCAAGAACCGCGCACCTATGGCGTAACGGCCCGCGCGAAATTCTAGCCGATCCATTAATGAAGAGGAACGAGAGCCAGTTGATATTGGGCAATATCTGTCTGGCTCTCGCTTTATTACAACTGCTGGCTCAATCGAGTTTGCTCAAGAACAACTGGAGTATTACGTGAAAGAGTATCCAAACCTCTACATTGGTGGACAATGGGTGTCGCCGCATTCCGACAATATGTCGACTGTCATAAATCCGTCGACGGAAGAAGTTTGTGCGAAGATCGCCAGCGGTGATAAAGCCGATGTAGATGCTGCGGTTAGGGCTGCGCGGGAGGCATTCGATTCATTTTCGCAATCAAGCAGGGAATCGCGCGTCAAGCTGTTGCGAGATGTTGTAGCGGGCATTCAGAGCCGCGCTGACGAATTTGCTGAGGCAATCAATCAGGAGATGGGCGCACCCTTATGGTGGGCGCAGCAGGCTCAGGTTCCAGCTGGAATTGCCCATTTCGCCACAGCGGCTGATGTTCTGGAAAAATTCAAATTTGTGGAAGCGAAGGGCACCACTCACCTCAGACGTGAGGCCATCGGTGTTTGCGGCATGATTACACCTTGGAACTGGCCGCTCAACCAGGTCGCATGCAAGATTGCCGCGGCATTGGCAGTGGGATGCACGGTTGTACTTAAGCCTGCCGAGCAAACACCGCTCGATTCTATTTTGCTGGCTGAGGTCATTGATGCCGCTGGTGCCCCCCCCGGCGTTTTCAATCTTGTCACGGGTTCAGGATCAGTCGTTGGTTCGGCGCTTTCGGACCATCCCGAAGTCGACATGGTCAGCTTCACCGGATCGACGCGGGCTGGGGCAATGGTCGCCAAGGCAGCCGCAGATTCGATCAAGCGCGTTTCGCAAGAGCTCGGCGGAAAATCAGTCAATCTGGTCTTGCCCGACGCTGACTTGCAAGAATCAGTCGTGCGGGCAGTGCGCAGTTTGATGTCAAATGCTGGGCAGACCTGCAGTGCCGGATCAAGGTTGCTTGTGCCAGCAGACAGGCAAGAAGAAGCGATTGCGATCGCCAAGCAAACGGCAGAGTCAATACCGGTCGCATTATCTGCTGATGCAGACGCTCCGGCAATTGGGCCTATTTCCACTCAGCGGCAATATGAGCAAGTCAAGAAGCTTATTGGCGTTGGCATTGACGAAGGAGCGACGCTCGTAACTGGCGGCGTCGAGAGCCCTTCGGGCGCAACCAAGGGCTTTTTTGTTAAGCCTACAATCTTTGCCAATGTAAACAATGCTATGGCTATCGCTCAAGAGGAGATCTTTGGCCCGGTTCTAGTCATCATCGCCTATGAAGATGTCGATCAAGCTGTTCAGATAGCAAATGACTCACCATATGGTCTTTCCGGCTACGTCCAGGGGCCGCATGAGCAGGCGGTTGAGGTCGCATCCAGGATCAGAACGGGGCAGGTTTTCATCAACAACGCACACGCTGATTTCAATGCTCCATTTGGCGGCTTCAAGCAGTCGGGCAACGGGCGAGAATGGGGCGAAGTTGGTTTTGACGAATTCTTGGAGTACAAGGCAGTTCTGGGTGCAGAAGTTGGTGCCTGAAGCTGTGGCGCAGGAATTGCCATCGAGAAATGACAATCCCTCGCTTGGGGGCAGCGTTGTAGGCAAACCAAAATTACCGTTTGGCACCCGTATCTCTTACGGTATCGGGCACATGGCATTTGGGATCAAATCCAATGGCTTTGATTACTATTTGCTTGCGTATTACAGTCAAGTTCTAGGTCTGGATGCAAGGCTGGTCGGCATGGCCTTGCTAATCTCACTAGTGTTTGATGCCGTCAGCGATCCGATCGTGGGTTATTGGTCAGATAACACCGAATCTCGCTGGGGGCGGCGCCACCCATTTCTTTTTGCCTCTGCAATCCCTGTCTCATTGAGCTTTCTTTTGGTCTGGTCGCCCCCAGAAGGTTGGTCGGAATTGGCAATGGTCGGTTACTTGTTGGTCCTGTCAATCATTATCCGCACTGCAATATCCTTTTTTGAAACGCCGAACGTCGCCTTGGCTCCGGAACTGACAGAAGACTACACAGAAAGAAGCAAGCTCATTAGCCTAGGGCACTTCTTCGCCTGGTCGGGCGGCAATCTCATGAATGTCGCAATGTTCTTTGTCGTATTTCCGATGTTTGCATCAGCAGCCATGTCCGAGGCTGTTAGCCTGCGAAAACCTTATGAGATCTATGGGATGCTCGCTTCGGCACTGATTCTGGTTGCCATCTTGATAGCCGCGTTCGGCACTCAATCGCGAATTCCCTACCTCAATCAGGCGCCGCCGAAGCGCAACATCACGCTGCGATTGATATCCAAGGAGATTTTCGAAACCCTGTCCAACCGCGCCTTCCTTGCAGTGTTTCTGGCGGCGATTTTGGGAGCGGTTGCATTCGGGCTGAAGGCTTCCTTGCACCTCTATTTCGTTTCCTATTTCTGGGAATTCACAGCGTCCGAGACAGGCTATCTGTCCCTGGGAATATTTGTATCGGCAGCGATTGGTTTTGCGCTTGCCCCCGTAGCGACAAGACATCTTGGCAAGAAGAGGGCTGCCATCATCTTGGGTATGGTGGCGTTTCTGGCGGGCCCGATACCCATCTGTCTCAGGCTGCTTGATCTATTGCCGCCAAATGGCGATCCGTTCATTTTCTGGTTCAACCTGATATTTGGAATTGTCGATCTCGGCCTCATCATCTGCTTCAACATCCTTGTCGCTTCAATGCTTGCCGATCTCGCTGAACAAAGCGAGCTGGAAACTGGGCGTCGGTCAGAAGGGGTTTTGGCTGCGTCCATCACCTTTGCAAAAAAGAGTGTTCAGGGGCTTGGGATCTTGATCGCGTCTTTTGTGCTCTATCTGGCGAGCTTTCCAAGACAGGTCGACGCGAGCGCAGTCCCCGACGAAGCCATCTGGAGTTTGGGTGCGTATTATGTGCCCATAGTGACGGGTATTTATCTCGTCATGCTTGCTGTGCTGATGAACTACAATATCAGTAGGGAATCCCACGAGGAAAATTTGCGAGAACTGAAAATGAGAGCCGCTGCAAGTAGCCCTGAATCGCCGAAGTACGACGCTCATCCAGATGCTGGCAGTGATGGCAAGGGTGCAGCCGCAGGAAAGTGACTGGCGCTTGAGCGGCCAAGTTATGACCACACGGTTCTGCCAAGACTAGCGAACTGGCCGCAACTTGATTGGCAGGTTCGACGGGTCGTTTCTCAAGCCCAGGCGTTGCGAAGCGTGATACGAGACGAGGGCTGGATTTATATCAGTTACAGTCCTTGTGAACTGCCGCCCAACGTCCGCAATAGCAAGTGTGTAACCGTGGTGGATCCGTTTACCTACCGGCTGTCGAGGTGCCGGGAAAGTGGCAACACTGATCCGTGCACTTCTCAATCATTTCATCGCGCTTGAGCGAAATTGCACATAATTCGAAAAAGAATGTCAGTGACCATCTAGCTCACCTGCGACTATTTTGAGTTGTCAAAATGAAGTGCCAGATTAGCCCCAACATTGGGATTTTGGACTGCTGCGCAAGTGTGCCTAGTGACTTTGTATCGCTGCACACCAATATGGGTAAGGAACCGAGGGATGCACAAATTCGACTTTGTCGTGGTGGGAGCTGGATCTGCGGGATGCACAGTTGCCAGTAGATTGTCAGAGAATGGAAAGTATCAAGTTGCTCTCCTCGAAGCTGGAGGATCTCATAATAATCCGCTGATTTCGATTCCATTCAACTTCGCCTTCACGGTCCCCAAAGGCCCGCATAACTGGAGCTTCGAAACCGTGCCACAGGAGGGGCTGAATGGTCGGCGCGGATATCAACCGCGCGGCAAGGTGTTGGGTGGTTCTTCTTCAATAAATGCGATGGTATACATACGCGGCGCCAAGGAAGATTATGAGCACTGGGCGGCATTGGGGAATGAGGGTTGGTCATACGAAGAGGTGCTGCCATTCTTTAAGAAGGCGCAAAACAGGGTTAAGGGTGCGAACGAATATCACGCGCAGGGCGGCCCCCTAACCGTGTCCCCTCCGCGCAGCCCCAACCCGCTCAACGACATGTTCATTAAGGCTGGCATGGATTGCCAGCTGCCTTACAATGAGGATTTCAACGGCGAAACTCAGGAAGGCATTGGCTATTATGAGTTGACGCAGGATCGCGGCAAGCGCTGCTCAGCCGCGCTCGCCTATGTTACGCCAGCTGAAAAGCGCAAGAATCTAACCATCTTCAAACAAGCATTTGTCGAGAAGGTTCTGGTTGAAAACGGTCAGGCGACCGGCGTGATGGTCAAGTTAAACGGCAACTTGCAGCTAATCAAAGCCAGGCGGGAGGTCATTCTTTCTTGCGGCGCGTTCCAAAGCCCACAGTTGCTGTTGCTTTCGGGCATTGGCGCCAAGGACAAGTTGGATCCGCATAAAATCAAGGTGGTTCATGAACTTCCTGGTGTCGGAGAGAACCTCTACGACCATGTAGATTTCTGCTTAATGTACCAATCTGACAGCGAGCATGTTCTGGGCAAAAATGCGCGCTCGGTGTTTCGTGTTGCGTGGAACCAATTCAAATATTTTGCCGGAAGGCGCGGTATTTTGACGACGAACTTCAATGAATCTGGTGCCTTCTATTTCACCAATCCGGATGAGCGTTCGCCGGATATTCAGCTGCATTTTGCCTTCACATTGGTCGATCAACACGGACTAAAACGGCACGGCCGCGGCGGATTTAGCTGCCACGTTTGTGTCCTCAGACCCAAGAGTCATGGTAATTTGACTTTAGCCGACGCAAACCCGGCAACGCCGCCGCTCATCGATCCAGCATTTCTAAAGGATGAGCGTGACGTCGCAACGTTGCTTGCCGGAGTCAAACGCGCGCAACAAATCTTACAGGCTCCTGCATTCGATGAGATTAGAGGCAAGCCGGTATATGCGACCGCCAGCAATAATGATGATGAATTGATCGAGGACATTCGAAACCGTGCCGATACGATCTATCATCCGGTTGGCACCTGCAAGATGGGTCCGGACAGTGATCCGATGGCGGTTGTCGATTCATCACTTAGGGTGAGGGGCATCAGGAACCTACGCGTTATCGATGCCTCGATCATGCCTTCTATTGTATCGGGAAACACAAATGCGCCTACCATCATGATCGGCGAAAAAGGGGCGCAAATGATACTCGATGAAGCCGAATCTTACACCTAGCGCAATCGATCAACCAGGCGTCCATCCAGAATTGATGCAAGCTGAAGGAACGCCCCGGTGTGCAATGCGCGCCGCAGATCAGGCTTGAGGACAATGTGCAGACGCCGGGTGTGGAGTTCAACGCTGGAAGGTCGTGATCGTGTGGGCGCAATCACAGACACCAGGTTAGCGTATTAGTCTTGTGCCGATTTGAGCAAAAGTTGCAGCGAAGGATTAGAAAGGTTGGGATCGTGGATAGGGCAAGAGCTATTGCAAAACTTACGGCACCCGGAAGAAAGTATGAACTGCAAAATGTCTGTGTGAATGGAAACGAGGTAAAGTGGTTCGTAAACGCACCCACCTCGCTCAGACAGCTGATTAGCGAAGCGCGCTGCGAGAAGACATTTTATGTCTATAATGATGAGCGCTACACGTTTGAGGAATTCTATCAGCGTGCGTCAAATCTGGGCAGACGCCTGATCGATGACTATGGAGTCAAACCTGGCGACCGGGTCGCAATTGGCCTTCGCAACTACCCTGAATGGGCGCTCGCATTTGCGGCGATAACTTCTATCGGAGGGATCGTCGCGGGGCTCAATGCATGGTGGGAATCGGACGAGCTTGAGTATGGCATTAGGCATATCGGGGCAAAGGTGGCCATAGTCGACCAGGAACGGCTTGACAGAGTCAAACTCCAAAGTGGTCTTGATTTTCTGACTCTTATTTCGGTCCGTTCAGAGCCATGTGACCGTGCCACACCCATCGATCAGCTTCTGCGTCAGCACGGCGAGCTTCCCGATATCCAAATCGAACCCGATGATGATGCGGTCATCTTGTTTACATCGGGATCGACTGGCCACCCCAAAGGGTCCGTCTCGACGCACCGCAACATCATTGCGGCGCTCTTGTCCTGGGAGCTTGATCTGGCAGTTTTGGCAACAATCCACGGTGGCGCGCCCAAAGGGCAATCGAAGCCGCATTATCCGGACGCAGCCTTGCTTGGCATGCCGCTTTTTCACGTCAACGGACTTCTTGCTGTATTGCTGACCAGTTTCCGCAGAAAGCGGAAGACTGTTGCGATGTACAAATGGGACCCGAATGTCGCTGTCGAGTTGGTTGAGGCAGAAAAAATTGTCAGCTTTGTTGGAACGCCCGCAATGACGGGAGACCTTATGCTGGCGGCGCAAAAGCAGGATAAAGATGTGAGCAGCTTGCTCGCCGTGGGTGGCGGCGGATCGGCGCGCGCTGAATCTCAAGTGAAGGGCATTGACGAGACATTCAAGAATGCAAAGCCGCACACCGGATGGGGGATGACTGAAACCAACTCGATCGGCACGTCGATCGGTGGCGAAGAATATCTAATGCGACCATCCAGTTCGGGCAGGGTGAGCGCGGTTCTTGAGCTCGGAATTGTTGACAGCGACGATAACTTTGTAAAGGCCGGAGAGCGCGGAGAATTGCTTGTTCGAGGAACCTCGGTGATTCACAAATATTGGGACCGACCAGATTCGAGCGGCGATTTTCTGGAAGGTGGTTGGTTCAGGACGGGAGATATCGCTTATCTCGACGAAGATGGATATCTCTACATCGTAGATCGGTTGAAACAGATCATCATTCGGGGTGGTGAAAATATCGGTTGCGCCGAGGTGGAATCGGCAATGTTAAACGATCCGGCAATTATTGAGGTCAGCGTTTACGGCGTAGCCGACCAAAGGCTGGGCGAGGATGTTGCGGCGACAATATATGTTGATCGGGAAGTAGACGTCGACGCCATAAGATCAAATCTGAAGCTCAAGATTGCCGGTTTCAAAATCCCAAAGCACATCCGGGTCACAACCGAGCCATTGGTTCGTATCGCGTCCGGTAAGATTGATAAGAAGACGATCCAAAAAGATCATCAAAAACTCCTAGATTTGGAGTGACGCAGATGAATATTCCAGGCTGTCACAATGTGACTGATTTTCATCGTCTCGCCCAGCGTCGAATTCCATTTCCAGTGTTCGATTATTTTGACGGCGCGGCCGAGTATGAAATCACGCGATGGCGCAACAGAGAGGCTTATGAGAGCTGCGACTGTTCCCCGTCAGCGTTCATGAGACAGATTAGCGGTTGAAGTTTAGGAGGGTTTTGGTTCTCGTCGTAGTGACGAAGGAACGAACATGAGAACCAAAAGTCGAGGTCGAAGCGCCCTGCCGAGTAGGTTGTAGCTTGAGCAGTGGAATCGCTAGGATGTATTCGCTTTGCGCCAACGACCGGGTGCCATTCCACCGACCCGTTTAAAAGCTCGACAAAAACTACCTGCTTCAGAGTATCCAAGCGTGTAAGCGATCTGCTCTAATGTCATGGTTGATGATAATAAGAGCTGGCAAGCACGTTCAAAAATAACTTCGGACTGGATTTGTCGAAAATTTGTTTCTTCTGTATGCAAACGACGCCTCAGAGTACTCATTGAGCACCCTAAAGCTCGACAAATTTCTGGCTCAGTGGACAGCTTTTCATTTGACATCTGCAGAAGCATTTCCTTGACTCTGTTTTTTGTACTTGAGTGGCGCCTTTCAAGGGTGTTGCTCAGCTTGTCCTCTAATCTCATGCGTGACCAACGGTCATCGAATTTCAATTGCATACGAAACAAGCTGCGATTGAATGAAATTGAATAGTTTTTCTGCCCAAATAGCGTTTCTGTTCCAAACGCCTTTCCAACCTCATCCATATTGTCCGGTCTATCGTTCTTGAATGAAGTTTGGCATGGATATACTTCGGAATTGGTTAACTCTTGGACCCAGGTAACCAGGGCAGCCATGCCTCTTGTAGCTAGAAAGTGTTGACTGAATGGTGGCAGCTTGTGCCCAAGAATCACGAATTTGATGGTGTCAGGATCTCGGACAACGGAAACTTCGTTGATCCACAAAGATATCTTGTAGAATTTGGCGCCAATCGTTAGCGCTTGTTCCAGCGTGCGGCTAGCCATCATGGCGAAACCTAGTGTTCCATAACAGGTCAGGTGTTGGCGCATTCCCAAAATCACGCCGTTGGCAGGATCATCGTCTATCTCCAGCAAGTTTTGAATTGCTCGGAGTTCTTGCCAGACCTGAATTTCGCAATATGGGTCTTCAATATCATCCAGATCTAATTCCGTTCCTTTCAGGATTTCGAGGGCTGGAATGTCGTGTTCGCGCGCGAAATCAACAAGGAGTCTCAACGATGTAACTTGTCGAATATCTGAAAATTCTTTTTTGTATGAGATGTGGGTCATTGACGTGACCCCCAGCTTTCCCCCAGCTGGGATTAGAGCCGGGCGGTTGTTTTGCGCATCAGCGGGGTTGAAGCAATGGGCTGCGTAGCGGAGCCCGTAGGGCGTAGCGAAGCAGGCCATTGCTTATCCAGTTCAGCGGCGAACGCCGCCGGTGTTGCGTAGCCAAGCGATGAGTGCGGTCTCTCCCGGTTG
>JAEXAY010000018.1 GCA_023457895.1 Pseudomonadota bacterium | reverse complement strand
GGGTGTGATCATAGCCCTTATTGGTGCGCCATTGTTCATTTGGATCGCGCTGAAGCAGGGAAATGTCCGCCATGGTTAAACTGTGCGCCAGAAATGTCAGCCTCACGGTTCAGGGCGCAGGACTTGTCAAAGAGGCCAGTTTCGCGATGCGTCCGGGTGAACTGATCGCATTGATCGGCCCCAATGGTGCAGGAAAATCGAGTTTGCTGCGCTGCCTTGTCGGCCTTGAGCATGCGCAGAGTGGCGCCATCACCCTGGATGAGCGGGACATTGCAAGCCTTTCTTCTACGAATCGTGCGCGTTTGGTCGGTTATCTTCCCCAGCAGCGGCCGCTCGCCTGGCCGCTTATGGTCGCGGATACGGTGGCACTTGGCCGCTACGCCTATGGCGCCACGCCGGGCCGCTTGTCACCGCAAGATGTCGCTGCAGTGACCGCCGCCATGGACGAGGTCGGCATCACCCCCCTCGCCTTTCGTCGCACCGATAGTCTGTCCGGTGGAGAGCTCGCCCGCGTTCACATCGCCCGGCTGTTCAGCGGTCATACCCCCTTGCTCCTCGCCGATGAGCCGCTGGCCGCACTGGATCCGAAGCATCAGTGGCAAGTCATGGAGCTGTTACGTACCTATGTCGCACAGGGTGGCGGGGCACTCGTCGTGATCCACGATCTGGTGCTTGCCGCCCACTTCGCCGACCGGATCATCTGGATGGATGCCGGTCGGATCGTCGCCGACGGCACACCGGCCGAAACAATGACATCCAGCAGAATTGCCGAAGTTTATGGGGTCGCAGCCGAAGTGACCAACAACATCCCGCAGATTAGCGGACTCATCTAATTCTGCCGTTTATCAGCGAATAGCCTTTTGCGACGGGTTCTACCTTCGGAGCCGCCTCAGAAATGCAACGCCCGCCCTTCGGCCGAGAGCACGCTTTCGTGCAACATTTCGCTCAAGGTGGGGTGGGCGAACACGGTCTGGATGAAGTCGGTTTCGACCAGTTCGGCGGTCTTGCCGATGGTGTAGCCCTGGATGAGTTCGGTCACTTCCGCGCCGATCATATGTGCGCCGAGCAGTTCGCCGGTCTTTGCATCAAACACCGTCTTGATGAACCCGTCGGCCTCACCCAGCGCGATCGCCTTGCCGTTGCCGATGAACGGGAACTTGCCGACCTTGACTTCATGGCCGGCGTCCTTCGCCTTCGCCTCGGTGAGCCCGACGCTCGCGATCTGCGGGTGGCAATAGGTGCAGCCCGGGATGTTGGCCTTGTCCATCGCGTGCGGGTGAACATCCTTGTTGCCGAGCGCCTGCGCAACTGCTTCGGCCGCGATGACGCCCTCATGGCTCGCCTTGTGCGCAAGCCAGGGCGGCGCGGTCACATCGCCGATCGCCCAGAGCCCGTCGACATTGGTGCGACACATCGCATCGGTGTCGATATGGCCCTTGGTGGTTTTGACGCCCAGCGCTTCGAGGCCGATATTCTCGGTATTGGGCACAATGCCGACCGCGACGATTACATGGCTGAAATCGGTGGAGGCGGTCTTGCCGTCCTTGCCCTTGATCGCGGCAGTGATGCCATCGGTTTTGACATCGATCTTCTCGACGCCTGCGCCGGTGAGGATCGTCATGCCCTGTTTGGTCAGCGCCTTTTCAAGATGCGCGCTGATTTCCTCATCCTCGACCGGAACGATGCGGTCCATCATCTCGACCACGGTCACTTCAGCGCCCATGTCGTTATAGAAGCTTGCAAACTCGATCCCGATTGCGCCGGAACCGATGACTAGTAGCTTCTTGGGCATTTCGCTGGGCGTCATCGCATGGCGATAGGTCCAAACCCGCTTGCCGTCGGCCTTGGCAAAGGGAAGCTCGCGCGCGCGGGCGCCGGTCGCGATGATGATATGCTTCGCCTTGAGTTCGGTTGCCTTGCCATCCGCAGCGGTGACCTTGAGACTGCCCTTTCCGGTAAGGACACCATCGCCCATATGGACGTCGATCTTGTTCTTCTTCATCAGATGGGTGACGCCCTGGTTGAGCTGCTTCGCCACCCCGCGCGAGCGTTTGACCACGGCATCAAGGTCGGCGCTGATCTTCTCGGCGGCCAGCCCATAATCCTTGGCATGGTTCATATAATGAAAGACTTCCGCCGACCGCAGCAGCGCCTTGGTCGGAATGCAGCCCCAGTTGAGGCAGATGCCGCCCAGATTTTCCCGCTCGACAATCGCCGTCCTCAGACCAAGCTGCGCCGCACGGATCGCCGCTACATAACCGCCAGGCCCCGAACCAAGCACAATGAGATCGTAATCAGCCATCTTATGCCACCAATCCCAGCGGGTTTTCGATCAATTCCTTGAAGGCCTTCATAAGCTGTGCGCCGTCAGCGCCGTCAATGGCGCGGTGGTCGAAGCTGCCGGTGGCGCTCATCACCGTGGCGATCGCCAGCGCATCATCGACGATATAGGGGCGCTTTTCGCCCGCGCCGATGGCCATGATCATGCCCTGCGGCGGGTTGATGACGGCGTCGAACTGCTTGATCCCGAACATGCCCATGTTGGAGATGGAAGCGGTCCCGCCTTGATATTCGTGCGGCTGCAGCTTGCCTTCCTTGGCGCGGCCCGCCAGTTCGCCCATTTCGGTTGAGATCGCCGAGATCGCCTTGGCGTCGGCTCCAACAATGATCGGCGTGATAAGACCGTTCGGCACGCTCACCGCAACCGAAATATCGGCCCGGTCATAACTTACCAGCCGGTCGCCGAAGATCGAGACATTGCATTTCGGCACTTGCCGCAGTCCCAGTGCGAGTGCCTTGATCAGCATGTCATTGACCGAAAGCTTGATCGCGCGCGGCTCAAGGCTGGCATTAAGTTCGCCGCGCAGTTTCAGCAGCGCGTCGAGGCGGATATCGACGGTAAGGTAGATATGCGGAATGGTCTGCTTGGCTTCGGTCAGGCGGCGCGCGATAGTCTTGCGCATGTTCGACAATTTGTCGACCGAATGCGGGATCTCGGCAAATGGTGCAGGAACTGGTCCGTCGGCAGCGGCAGGCGGTGTCGCGGCAGGAGCGCAGGCGGCTGCAGCGACCGGAGTGGGCGTGGCAGCACCAGCTTTCGCCGCTTCCACATCCGCCTTGACGATGCGGCCATTGGGGCCGGAACCGGTAAGGCCCGCGAGATCGACGCCTTTTTCGGCCGCGATGCGTCGTGCGAGCGGGGAGGCCTTGATGCGTTCGCCCTTGGCTGCGGAGATTGTCACACCGTCCGCCGATCGTGCTGAGTTGGCAGAGGCACTACGTTCCGCCGCCGGCCGGCCGCCGGCAGGCTGAGGATTATGGACCGGTTCGACAGACGGAGCCGCTTCTTTCGAAGATTCGGCTGCCGGTTGCGCCTTCGCTGGCGCCGCCTTGGCGCTCTCCACATCTTCCCCATCTGCCGCAATGACGGCGATCACTGTACCAACCTTGACATTGTCCGTGCCCGCCGGAACCAGAATTTGGGCGATAGTCCCTTCATCGACCGCCTCGAACTCCATCGTCGCCTTGTCTGTCTCGATTTCAGCAAGAAGTTCGCCCGACTGCACGGTGTCGCCTTCCTTGACCAGCCATTTGGCGAGCGTCCCCTCCTCCATCGTCGGTGAAAGCGCGGGCATCTTGAGCTCGATCGGCATGACGGGCAATCCTCTTATAGCTTGTCGGGGCGTTTCGCCCTTCCAACGCATTTGTGAGCGCAAGGTCAAGGGCAAAACCCTTTTTCCTTGCCATTGATGCGAATGTGCCGCAGATTCGATTGCAATTATTGCAATTGGGGCCGAAAACATGCGCACCTATCTCGTGGTTATCGATGAAAGCCCGGAGTCCGCGCTGGCCATGCGCTTTGCTGCCCGCCGTGCGGCTAAAACGGGTGGCAATGTCCATGTGCTCGCCATCACCGAGCCGCAGGAGTTCGTACCCTGGGGCGGCGTGCAGGCGACCATTGAGGCGGAAGCTCAGGAGCGCGCCGAAACATTGGTCAATGCCGCGGCCGGGACCCTTGTCGCGGAAAGCGGAATCCGGCCCGCGTTTTCGGTACGTGAAGGCCATGCCACCGAGGTGGTTCGCGCGATGCTCAATGATAACCGCGAAATTGCTGCGCTGGTGCTCGGCGCGGCGGCAAGCGGCGCGCCGGGACCGCTGGTCGCGCATTTTACCGGCAATGACGCGGGAACCCTGCCTTGTCCCGTGATGATTATCCCCGGCTCGCTCAGCGCTGAGGATATCGACCGTCTGAGCTGACGCGCCGCTAACGCTTCCGGCTTTGATGGCGGATATTTCCCGGACGGCCGCGCTGGCCGACACTGTACTTGCCTGCCTTTTTGGGATTACCGGGTTTGACGCCCTTGCCTTTCCCGTCCTTGCCATCGCGACGGATCGGACGGCCGCGCACTGGGAGGAAATTCCCGCCCTCCGGCAATTCAAAACGCAACGCGCCCGTGAGCGGATTGGCCTCGGCCAGGCGCAGGTCGATCCGCTGACCGGCATGATAGGTTTCTCCTGTGTCCTCACCAATCAGGCTCTGCGATGCCTCGTCATAATGAAAGCGCTCGATTCCGAGCGTCGACACCGGCACCAGCCCATCGCCACCAAGACCATCAACCGTTGCGAAAAAACCGAAGGATTGCACGCCTGTAATACGGGTGTGGACAATTTCTCCTACCCGCTCGGCCAGATAGGCGGCGACATAACGGTCAATCGTCTCTCGCTCGGCCTCCATCGCGCGGCGTTCATACTGGCTGATAAGTTCGCCAATTACTGCGAGACGAGTGAAATCATCGCCCGACAGCGTCGTGCTTGCCGGTATCGCCTTGTCCGCCGGACGTGGCATTTCGAGATGATAGGCGCCGACCAGCGAACGGTGGACCAGCAAGTCCGCATAACGCCGGATTGGTGAGGTGAAATGCGCATAGCTCCCCAGCGCCAGCCCGAAGTGCCCGGCATTGACGGGTGCATAATAGGCTTGGGTCTGTGATCGCAGCAACTGCTCCATGATCTGCGGCTTGGCCTCGTGATTTTCCAGCCGCGCAATGATCCGGTTAAAGGTTTCCGGACGGATCACCTGGCCCAGCGCGAACGGGATGTCATAGGTGGCGAGATAATCTTTCAGCGTCACCAGCTTTTCCCGGCTTGGCGGCTCGTGGACGCGGTACATCACCGGCGCCTTTTTCTGCTCGAGCGCCTTGGCCGCAGCGACGTTGGCTGCGATCATATAATCCTCGATCACCCGGTGCGCATCGAGCCGGTCGCGTACCGCCACGGATATGATCGCTCCATGCTCGTCGAGCAGGACGCGCCGTTCGGGGAGGTCCAGTTCGAGCGGGTCGCGCTTGGCGCGCGCCTTCTCCAGTAGCCGCCAGCAGTCCCACAGCGGCTTCAACGCTGCTTCCACCAGATCAACGCCATCGGGCGCGAGATGGTCGATGTGCTGGCCATGACCGCGGAAGGTAGCGAGCATTTCCCGATATTCTGGTTTCACTTCGTCAGGCGTCATCGCCGCCTGCGCCACCTCATAGGGAATATTGGCCCGGATACGGATGACGGCGCGGGCAAAACGCCAGCTCTTCATCTGGCCATGCTGGTCGATCACCATGTGGCACGCCATCGCCGCCCGGTCTTCGCCAGCCTTGAGCGAACATTTATCGGAGGAAAGCGCGTGCGGGAGCATCGGCACTACACGGTCGGGGAAATAAACGCTGTTGCCGCGCTTCCTTGCGGATTTATCGAGGTGGCTGCCGGGGCGAACATAGAAGCTCACATCAGCAATCGCGACGATCGCCTTGTAGCCACCGGGATTGGACGGGTCGTCGTCCGGAGACGCCCAAACCGCATCGTCGAAATCGCGTGCATCCACCGGGTCAATCGCGACGATGGGGAGGCCGCGCAGATCCTCGCGCTTGTCTGCATGTATATCGAGCTGCGACACGCGCTCAGCTTCCTCGAGCGTGCTTTCCGGGAAATTGAACGGGATGCCATATTTGTGAATCGCGATGAGGCTGAAACTCTTGGGCGCCAGTGGATCGCCCAATATATCGGTCACCCGCACCATCTGGCGCGGCGGGCGGCCCGATGGCTCGCCTAGCACCAGATCGCCTGGCTTGGCCTCGCCGATATGGCTGACAAGATAATCGTGACGCTGGCGCTTGTCGATGGAACGCACCCAGTAACGCGGTCCGCGCGAACTTTCTTCCACCTCGATCACGCCCATGACGAGGTCTGCCGCCTTTTGCAGCTTCTTCATCACATGGGCTACATAACCATGCTCGCGATCTTCGGTTCGCCCAAGGATGCGGTCGCCCACCCCCAGCGCCGACTTGCGGCCCTTTTCCAGAATGCGAACCTGCGGCGGCGGTTTGCCTTCAGCCCCCCAGCGATCCGGAACAGCGATGGGCTGGTCGCCATCGATGCTGACGACGCGCAGGACGGTAACCTTGGGCAGGCCACCCATTCTATGGAAGGCACGGCCCGGCGCACTGTCGATCAGCCCCTCATCGCTCATGTCCTTGAGCAGTGCCTTGAGCGCAATCTTTTCCTGCCCCTTGAGGCCGAACGCCCGCGCTATCTCGCGCTTGCCGGCAGGGCTGTCGGAGGTGGTGATGAAATCGAGTATCTGCTCCCGCGAGGGCAGGCCTTGCTGTTTTTTTGTTCTGTTCAGTTTTGCCATGCCGGTTAATGTAAGAGCCTTGCCGCAAAACGCCAGCACCACATGACCGAGGACAAGATGATTTCATGGCGCGCCCTGACCTGTGCCGACATTCCCGACGTAGTGGAGATCGCTGCGATTGCGCACCCTGATTACCCGGAGGAAGCGTGGGTGATCGCCAATCGCCTGGGCTTGTTCGAAGCGGGGTGCATGCTTGCGGAGCGTGACGAAACAGCTGCCGGCTATATGCTTTCTCACCCGTGGCGGCGTGGAAACCCAGTGGCGCTCAACTATGAAATCGACGGAATTCCGGCGGATGCAGACTGTCTCTATATTCATGACCTTGCTCTGACACCGGAAAGCCGTGGCACGGGTGCAGCGCAACTTGCAGTCAGTTGTGCTGCGGATATTGCCGGTGCCCATGGGTTCGAACATCTCGCGATCGTTGCACTCCCGGGCGCCATACCCTTCTGGCGGAGGCAAGGCTTCGAGCCTCATGCCCTCGATAGCGCCGACTTGGAGCGCAAATATGGGCGCGGCGCGCTATATATGGAGCGGCGCATTCCGTCAGACAGCTAAGAGGCCAGCAGCCCGCGCCCTCAATATGCCCGGGCGATCAATATCCGTTCGACCGCCGGTTCGCCGGTGAAGAAGCATTGGGCATCCGCATCCGCTGCATCAAGCGGCACATTGCGCATCGTGAGTTTCAACGCCTTCAACTGCTCGACGATCTGATCCAGCCCCGCGCCGCTCGGCCGCGACCACTGGACTTCGACCCATCCCGGATATTTTTCGCTCTCATAATAAGCCTGTAGCGCATCCATATCGGCGATGTCGCGACGGATACGATTTTGCATCCGCTCGGTCGCGCGCGCGAAGAGGCCCGCTTGCATCTCTTCGAGGATCGTCGCAGCGCGATCGACGAAATCAGCTTTGGGCAGAATCGCGGAGTTGAGCTTGCCATCTTCCTTGTAAAGCGTGTCGCGGCGCAGCACCGATACATTGCCCCCCGCCACATCGCGCCCGCCGACCTCTATCACGACCGGCGCGCCCTTCTTCACCCAGCCCCAACGCTTGTTCGCAGCCTTGTCGGCACGCATGTCAAGGTGGACGCGCACCGGTTCACCCAGCGCGCTCAACGCCTTGAGCTCATCGCCCAAACTCCGGCAATAAGTGATGATCGCCTCATCACCCTCGTCATCGCGGAGCATCGGCACGATCACAATCTGGTGCGGCGCAACGCGGGGGGGCACCTGCAACCCGTCGTCGTCGCCATGTGTCATAATGAGGCCGCCGATCATCCGGGTGGACATCCCCCAACTCACCGTCTGGGCCAGCGCATGACCGCCTTCTTTGT
>JAEXAY010000017.1 GCA_023457895.1 Pseudomonadota bacterium | reverse complement strand
CCCCCAGCGCGTCGCGGCCATAGCCCGTCAGCACATGGAGCAGGTCGTGAATGTCGCGGGTGCGCTCGCCATACCATTCGATCTGGTCGTTGAACACCGGGCGGCTGCCGCGAAACTTGGCATATTCATCGACGAGGCCCTGCGCGCTCAGTCCTTCGGCTTCCATGAAGTCGCAATAGGCATGGGCGAGCGAACCCGGCGGCATGCGGCGCAGCGCCGCATGATCGTCAAGCAGCGGCACGAGCGCGGGTTCGGCCTTGCGAATCGCGATGCCGCGCGGGCTGGTGCAGAACGCGATGGCCGTATCGAAGAAACCGCTCCACGGCAGCGCCTCGAAGATATAGAAAACCTCTTCGGTGCGCTCCTTGTCTTTCAGCAATTCACGGAAATGATGCCACGCTTTTGCGGGCCGCATCGGGAGCTTTTGCCGCGCTGGGTCGCGCAGTGGCAGATCGCGGACCGGTGCCGCTGCGCCCATGGCGAAAGGGGCCGCGGGAGCGGCGTCATCTGCGTTACTGGCAAAGCTCTGCTGAAAATGATCCATCCGGCAAATCTATCATTACTGACAATAATGTCAATTATTCGGCTGTGCGAAACGGGTAGCTGGAAAAGATGAAAAATTCCTGTTTGAATTCCATTTTTAATGTTGCAAATGATTATCAATAACCATATTTCGGCAATATTGGAGAGTCGCCTTATGGTCGTTTGCAGCTGCAACTTCATCCGCGAAAAGCAATTGCGCGAAGCCGTGCGCGACGGCGCCGAGCGGCTGCATCATGCCTATGCGGTCTGCGGCGGCAAGGTCCAATGCGGCCAGTGCATCCCCTTCGCCCGCGAGGTGATGGCCGGCGAGCGCCAGAAAATGGACCAGGCCGGAGGCTGCCCCTGTGCAAATCAGGGCGAGGCTGATATCCTGCCCTTTCCGGAACAGCGGCTGAAGCGGGCCTGATCGTCCGCACGGCCCCCAAGACAAGAAGGATGGGCCATGAAGGGCGACGACAAGGTCATCGAATTTCTCAATATCGCACTCAAGAATGAACTGACCGCAATCAACCAGTATTGGCTGCATTATCGCATGCTCGACAATTGGGGGATGAAGCGGCTGGCCGCGTTTGAGCGCGAGGAATCGATCGACGAGATGAAGCATGCCGACCGGCTGGCCGAACGCATCCTGTTCCTCGACGGCTTCCCCAATTTCCAGTTGCTCGGACGCCTGCGCATCGGCGAAAATGTCAAGGAAGTGCTGGAAGCCGATCTCGCGCTCGAACATGAAGCGATCCCCCTGCTCAAGGATGCGATCGAACATAGCGAAAAGGTCCGCGACTATATCAGCCGCGACATTTTCAGCGCGATCCTCGAAAGCGAGGAGCACCATGTCGATGAACTCGAAACCCAGCTTTCGCTGATCGAAAGCATGGGCATCCAGAATTATATCCAGCTCCATTCAAAACCGGTCGCGGAATAAGATGCACCGCGCGAAGCGGGCTGCGCTGAGAGCCCTTGCCTGCGCTGGCCTCGTCGCGGCACTGATCGCTCCGGCGACGGCGGCGGCCGAAGATCCGGCAGCCGCTGCCCGCGAGCAGGTCAAACAGCTTGAAGAAGTCATCGCCGCGCGCCCGGACGATGCCAATCTGCGTTATTTCCTCGCGCTGCTCCGCCTCGGCGCCAGCGACAGGAAGGGCGCCATCGCCGCGCTTGAGGACACGCTGCGGCTGGGCGACGGCTTTCTCCCCACCGCAGACTTTTTTGCCGCGCTCGAAAGCGAACCGGCCTATGCGCCGCTGCGCCGAGGCTTTGAAGAGCGGTTGCCGCGGGTCGAACGCGGCACGCTCTATTATCGCGCGACCCAGCGCGACCTGATGCCCGAAGGCGTCGCGAGCGACGGGCGCAGCCTCTTCATCGCCAGCATGAAGGATGGCAGCATCTGGCGGATTGGCCCCGATCGCAAGGCACGCCTGTTCGCGCGCGGCCGGGGCTTGCCGCGGCTCGGCCTTGCCTATGATGCCGCGAGGCGCCGCCTGTGCGCGGTCACGACCAACGGTTTCCTGGACGCGGCCGCTGCCAGCCGCCGCAATCATGTCGACTGTTTCGATTCGCGCACGGGTTCGGAGGTACAGTCCTTCGCTGTGCCGGGCGCGCTCCAGCTCAACGATCTCGCCATCTCGCCCGACGGGCAGGCCATCTACGCAACCGACAGCGCGGCGGGCAGCCTGTGGCGCATCGACGCGCAGGGAAAACCGCATGCGTTCGCCGATAGCCTGCCCGGCGCGAACGGACTCGCGCTCGACGGAAAGGGCGCGCTTTATGTCGCTCATAATAGCGGGATCGCGCGCATCGATGCGGACAAGGGGACGGTGCTGACGGGGCGGCTCCCCGTCAAAAGCCGGGAAACCGTCGCCGGGATCGACGGGCTATACTGGCATGAAGGCGCGCTCATCGGCGTTCAGAATGTCACCAATCCGGGCCGCGTTATCCGCATGACGCTCGGCACGGACGGCGCGATTGCCCGGGTCGAGACGCTGCAATCGCATCACAGCCGCTGGATCAGCGAGCCGACGACCGCGGCGATTGCGGGCAAGCGCCTGTTTCTCCTCGCCACCTCGGAGGTGAGTCGGCTCCAGCCCGACGGCAGTATCCGCGACATCGCCACCGTCAAACCGGCGGCAATCCTGTCTCTCGCGCTCTAGCATCCGGGACCAGCGCCACGCATGGAAACCACTTCGCCTGCACGCGCCAACGCTGATCGCATTGCCGCGCTCGACATCATTCGCGGCGTCGCGGTGATCGGCATCCTGCTGATGAACATCACCAGCTTCGCGATGCCGATGGGCGCCTATTTCAATCCGCTCGCCTGGGGCACGCCGGGAACGGCCGACCTGATGACGTTCGCGCTCAATTTCGTCCTTGTCGATGGCAAGATGCGCGGGCTGTTTTCGCTCCTGTTCGGCGCGAGCATGACGCTGGTGATCGACCGCGCCAATCACCGGATGCCGGGAAGCGGCGCGGGCGTGCATTTGCGGCGGATGGCCATACTCGCGCTGTTCGGTCTTGCGCATTATTATCTGATCTGGGCCGGTGACATCCTGTTTCTCTATGCTGCCACCGGCACGGTCGCCTTGCTGTTCATGCGGCGGTCGGCGGCGAGCCTGATTCGCGCCGCGCTGTTCGCCTTCATCACGGCTTTCCTGCTGTCGCTGCTGTTCATCGCCAGCTTTTACCTGATGCAATTCCATGCCCAGGCGAGCGGCGGAACGGAGGCGCTTCGCGATTTCAACGATATGCTCGACGGCATCGGCGCGCCGGGTTCGCAAATCACCGGCGAGGAAGTCGTGGCGCTGCGCGGCAGCTATGCGGATGCGCTCGGCTACCGGTTCAGCCCGGCGATGGCGGGTGGGCCTTTCACGATGCTGTGGATGTCGGGGATCGAGACGCTGGCCTATATGCTGGCAGGCGCAGGATTGATGCGCAGCGGCTTTTTCGAAGGTCAGTGGGGCGCGGAACGTTATCGCACCATCGCGCGCAACTATGGACTGCCGGCGCTGGTTGCACTGGTGATCCTCGTCGCGCAGCTGTGGCGCGGCGGATTCGATACGCTGGCGAGCTTCGCCGCTTTTTTCAGCTGGTCGGTGCCGTTCGACTGGATGATGACCTTTGCCTATGCCGCGCTGCTCGTGCTGGCAGTGGAGCGCTGGCGGGACACATGGCTTGCCGCGCGGCTGGCGGCGGCAGGACGCGCGGCCTTCACCAACTATCTCGGCACCAGCATCGTGATGACGAGCCTGTTCTATGGCTATGGGCTCGGCTGGTTCGGCACGGTCGCGCGGTGGCAGTTACCGCTGTTTGTGGCGGCGATGGCGGTGCTGATGCTGGCCTGGTCGAAACCGTGGCTCGATCGCTTCCATTATGGACCGCTCGAATGGGCGTGGCGCAGCCTCGCGCGCGGATCGCTCCAGCCATTTCGCCGCGATCATCAAGACAAAGCCAACTGAAAAATGGCCCAAAACGCGTAAGCCCCGCCATGTCTCCATGGCGGGGCTTCAATGATGATATTTCTTTCACTTTTTACAGATCAAAAAATGATCATCAAATGTTGAAACCTGATTGGTTTTCTTTGTGGGTCCGCCTTTCACTGTAACAACAATGTAATAACGGCGCGCTGCGCAAAAGGTTCCGGCAATTGCCGGTAAATTTCCGCTTTTTTGCGATAATTTTTATACCGCGTTGAATTTGCGGGGTATTTTACCAATCGTTGCGGCTGAATCCTTTGCCGAATGCCGCCGCGCCAAAACCGGCGGGCTGCTTGCGCTGCATCAGCGGGTTCACGTCGCGTTCAAGCGCCGCGAGCGTTTCCTCGAACAGCGGACGCAGCGCCGCGGCCTGCGCGACATATTCACCCGGCGATTGCCGCAATTCGACGCAGTGCCGGGCAAAATGTTCGATCGCCTCGGCCAGCGAGGCCAGCCGCTCCGCCCCGAACTGGCGCGCTTCGCCCTTCAGCGTATGCGCAGGTACGACCAGCGATACGGCATTGCCCTGACGCATCGCCTCCTCGATCGCGGCCACCGACTTGATGCCATCTTCGCGGAAATAGCCGAGGATGCGAACGAACGCACCGCCCAGCTCTTCGCGCACGGCCTTATAGATATCCCAGTCAACTAACGGTTCGTGTTCGAACACGGGCGGTCCCCAAATTCCTCGCCACGCCCCATGACGGAGCTGTGGCCATGATCCATAGCGCTACAGCGAAGTCGTAAAAAAGCCGTTACAAAGATACCAGCTTTTCGACGTCAGTCGAACGGATTTTTTGGGGCGCGCAAGGTAAGCCGCACCGGCACGGCGCCAAAACCCAGGTCACGGCGGATCCCGTTCAGCAGGTAGCGGCGATAGCTTTCGGGCAGCATATCGAGCCGGGTTCCGAACAGGACGAAACTCGGCGGCCGCGTGCTGGTCTGGGTAAGATAGCGCAGCTTGATGCGCTTGCCCTTGGGGGCGGGCGGCGGATTGGCCTCGAGTGCGCGTTCGAGCCAGCGGTTGAGCTGCCCGGTGGTGACGCGCTGCGACCAGGCATCGCGTACCTCGAAGGCGGTCTTGAGCAGCTGGTCGATCCCCTTGCCGGTATAGCCCGAGATGGTCAGGAGCGGCACGCCCTTGACCTGCGCCAGCCCCTCGTCGAGCGCGGCGCGGACGCCCTGATAGAGGCTCGAACCTTCCATCGCGACGTCCCATTTGTTGAGCGCAATGATGAGCGCACGGCCTTCCTGCAGCACGCGGTCGGCGATCTTGAGGTCCTGCACCTCAAGCCCCTTGGTCGCATCAAGCAGCAGCACCACGACCTCGGCGAAATCGACCGCGTGGAGCGCATCGGCGACTGACAATTTCTCCAGCTTGTCCTGAACCCGCGCCTTCTTGCGCATACCGGCAGTGTCGATCAGCTTGACCGGGCGCATCTCGCCGTCATGCTCCCAGTTCCAGTCAATGCTGATGCTGTCGCGGGTGATCCCCGCTTCGGGGCCCGTGATGAGGCGGTCTTCGCCCAGAATCTTGTTGATGAGCGTCGATTTGCCCGCATTGGGGCGGCCGACGATGGCGAGCTTGAGGGGCGCTGCGGGATCATGCGCCTCCTCATCGCCTGCGTCAGGCCAATCCTCCTCGTCATCCTTCTCGATAAGCGGACGCAGCGCCTCGAACAGTTCGACGATGCCGGTCGCATGTTCGGCGCTGAGCGCGACAGGCTCGCCGAGCCCCAGTTCATAGGCCTCCATCAGCCCGGCTTCCGCCGCCTTGCTCTCGGCCTTGTTGGCGAGCAGCACCACCGGGGTATCCGAACTGCGCAGCCAGCGCGCAATCTCCTGGTCGAGCGGCGTGATCCCGGCACGTGCGTCGATCATGAACAGCGCGACGTCGGCATTGTCGACCGCCGCCTGCGTCTGCACCCGCATCCGCCCGGGGAGCGTCGCTGCGTCCTCATCCTCGAAGCCCGCGGTATCGATAATCCGGAAATCCATGCCGAGCAGCGTCGCATCGCCCTCGCGCCGGTCGCGGGTAACGCCGGGCTGGTCATCGACCAGCGCGAGCTTTTTACCGACAAGCCGGTTGAACAGCGTCGACTTGCCGACATTGGGACGCCCGATGATCGCGACGGTTGGAAGGGGGCGTGCCATGATTGCCATGTCCGGTCAGGCGGGTCTCGACGCGTGGCCGCGCTCAGCGCCAGGCCGAGATGCGGCCGCTGTCATCGAGGATATAAATCATGCTGTCGGCGATGACCGGAGAGAGCGTCGCGCCGACCTTGAGATCGGTCTGCCCGATAACCGTGCCGTCCGCCGGGTTGACCTGCGTCATCGCACCCATGGAGCTCACCAGAAACAGCCGGTTGCCGCCCAGAACGGGACCGGTCCAGCGGATCGGGTCCTTCTTGTCTTCCTCGTCGCGATAGCGCGGCAATTGCGTGATCCAGCGGATCTTGCCGGTGCCGCGAGCGACCGCCAGCAGACGCGCATCGTCGGTCACGACAAATACCCACTCACCCGCCACCCAGGGCGTCGAAATGCTGGCGATGTTGAGTTCCCAGATGCGCTGGCCAGTGACCAGTTCATAGGAGGCCATGCGCCCGCCCTGCCCGACCGCGAACACACGCCCGCGATCGATCACGGGATCGGCGTCGACATCGGCAAGCGTCGACACCGAGGTCGACATCATCGTGCGCGACAGCGCATCGCTCCACAGGTTACGGCCATTTTCATAGCGGTAGGCGTTGAGTTCGCCCGAGGAGAAACCGGCGACCACGGTGCCCTGCCCGGCGGCCGGTGCCGCGACGCCGAACACGCTTCCCGGTTCAACCGAGGCGGTTTCCTGCCATTCGACCTCGCCATCCTGCGCACTGAGCGCGATCAGCTGGTTGTCCTGGCTCATCACGAACAGCTGTCCGGCAAACAGCGTCGGCGCGCCGCGCAGCGGCCCGGCGGGACGCTTTTTCCAGATCACCCCGCCATTGGCGGTGCTGAGCGCGGCAACATCGCCGACGCCATTGGTCGCATAGATGCGCTCGCCCTCGACACTGACGCCGCCGCCGAACAGCGACGAGCGGCCGTCGCGGCCATCAGTGCCGATGTTGCTCGACCATAATGTCGCGCCGGTTTTGGCGTCGAACGCATGAACCGTCGCATTGACGTCGATCGCATAGAGCTTGCCATTTTCAACCACCGGCGAGGAGGCGAGCTTGGCGCTCTTGCTGCTTCCCGCGATCTGGGTGCTCCAGGCATTGGTCAGCGTCGCGGGGAGCGCGAGATGGCCCATCGCCTTGTCGGCGCTGCCGCCGGGCTGGCTCCAGGCGGGATTGGTGGCGGCGGGCGGGAGAACGACCTGAACCGCGGCGATATCGGGATCGACCGCGATATCGCTGCCCGAACCGAGGATCGAAACCCGCGTGCCGACCGTCGGCGTCTTGGGTCCGCCCTTGCCCTTGAACACGCTGCACCCGCTGAGCGCGGTCGCCATCAGGGCTGCCGCGACTACCGTCTTCTTCATCTTCATTATTTCGCCTCTCCGCCCGCGGCCTTCTGCGTTGCCGCCGGGGTTGTCTTGTTATCATTGGCCGGCGCTGCTGCCGCCGGAGCCGCTTCCGCTCCGCCCAGCATCCCGGCCATTTGCTGCGCCCGCGATTTCAGGCTTTCGGGTGTGCCCTCAAAGGCCGCGATCTTGGAATAGAGCGCCCCGGCATCCTTGTCCTTGCCCTGCTTGACATAAGCCAGCGCGAGCAGTTCGGCCGCGCTCGGGAATATCGGGTTGGTTTCGACCGCAACCGGCTTCAGTCGTGCGGCCAGTTCCTCGGCCGGCATCGTGTCGAATTGCAGCGTCGCCTGCCGAACCAGCGCGAGATCGCGATAAAATTGCGGCGCCTTGGCGTCGGCCGCCAGTTGCGCCAGCAGCGTCGCCGCCTGCTTGTCATCCTTCCTGACAAGCGCGTTGTTCGCCTCGGTCATCAGCGCGGCGGCGCGATAGGCATCGCCGCCTTCCGCCTTGACTGCCGCCAGCGACTTGGCCGCCGCCGGGTTGCCACTCTGGCTTTCATCGAGCGCGCGCACGAAGTTTTCGGCAGTCGTGCCCGCATTTTGCGAACGGTTGTGATGGAAGAAGAGCCAGCCCGCATAGGCGATCAGGCCCGCACCGATCACGCCGACCAGCAATTTGCCGTACCGGTCCCAGAAACCGCGCAGCTGGTCCTCGCGGACTGCATCATCCACCTCGCGCACAAAAGCGTCATTTGCATTGGTTGGCGTAAGGGCCAAAACCTGCCTCCATTCGTCGGTGCCTTGCGTCCCCAACGGGCAGCAATGCGAAAATTTCCCGCCTCATTAGCGGCACGATGCACAAAGGAAAAGCGCGGATTATGCGCCGCCCTGATCCGGCTTTACAACGGCCTGCCTATTTCGGTTGATAGGTCTGATCGCTGCCGGGGAATGAACGGGACCTGACTTCGTCCGCATAACGCCCCGCCGCGCCCGAAATCACGTCCGCCAGTTCCTCGTAACGCTTGACGAAGCGCGGCACGCGCTCGAACAGGCCGAGCATGTCCTCGGCGACCAGCACCTGCCCATCGCACCGGGCCGAGGCGCCGATGCCGATCACCGGACAGGCGATCTTTTCGGTGACTTCCACCGCGATCGGTTCGAGCACGCCTTCGACGACGAGGCTGAACGCGCCTGCATCGGCGATCGCCTTCGCATCGCCGACGATCTTCGCCGCTTCGGCCTTGCTCTTGCCGCGCGCGCCATAGCCGCCGAGCGCGTTGACCGCCTGCGGCGTCAGGCCGACATGACCCATGACCGGAATGCCGCGCCGGGTGAGGAATTCGACTGTCGGCGCCATCGCCTCGCCGCCTTCCATCTTGACCGCCGCCGCGCCGGTTTCCTTGAGGATGCGCGCGGATGTCTGGAACGCCTGCTCGGGAGAGCCTTCATAGCTGCCGAACGGCAGGTCGATGACGACCACGCTATGATAGCTGCCGCGCACCACGGCGGCGCCATGCGCGCACATCATTTCGACCGTCACCGGAACGGTCGAGGGCAGGCCATAAATGACCTGCCCCAGCGAATCGCCGACCAGCAGCATGTCGCACACCGGATCGAACAGTTGCGCCATCCGCGCCGTATAGGCGGTGAGCATCACGATGGGCTCCGCCACCGCTTCGCCCGGCGTCTTGCGCCGCTGGATAGCGGGAACGGTGAGGCGCTTCATCGGCGCGGGGGTGGGGTTGGCGCGGCTGGTCGCGGTGTCGAGGGTGAAGGTCGTAGACATGGCTGGAACGTCTAGCGGTTATTTGCCCGATGTGCGAGTCCCGTGCCGGGCATCGCGGACCGAAACGGCGCGACCTGGAAAATCGCTGAACAGCCCGTCGACACCGGCATCGAGAAAGGCACCGATCTCGGCGTCAAGATCACCTTGGGCAGCGGGGTTGACTCCGGACTTGAGGCTCAGCGGGAGAAAGTAATTTTCCGCACGAAAGGTCCAGGGATGCACCAGCAGACCCGCCGCATGCGCATCGCGCACCAGCGACGTCGGCGCGCCCAGCCGTCCGAGCGCATCCGGCGCGATCACCATCGCCTTGTCGGGGCCGATGCCATCGGCATAGGCGGCGATGCGCTGGAGGCCTTCAGGCGTCGCCATCGTTGCATAATCGACGCCCGACATGTCGGCGGCCGCGCCCTCCTTTGCGAGCAACTGGATCAGGCGCAATTCGGTTTTCCTGTTCAGGGCAATGAGGTTGCCGACCTCGAAGCTCTGGATAAACACCGGATCATCCCTGTGCGTGTAGCCATAACGGGAAAGCAGCGTGAGCAAGGGTGCTTCATGCGGCAGGCCAATGCCCGAGAAATAGCCCGGATGCTTGGTTTCCGGATAAAGCCCGATGCGGCGTCCGGTGTCCTTTTCCTTCACCTTCACCCACTGGAGAATTTCCTCGAACGTCGGAATTTCGAACTGGCCGTCATAAGCGCTATTGGCGGCGCGCAGCTGGGGCAGCCGCTCGCGTGCGCGCAACGTCTTCAGCTCGGCGAGGGTGAAATCCTCGGTGAACCAGCCGCTGATCTCTTCGCCATCGATCGTCTTGCTGGTCTTGCGCGATGCAAACTCAGGGTGGGCGGCGACGTCGGTCGTTTCCGAAATCTCATTCTCGTGCCGCGCGACCAGCACGCCGTCTTTTGTCAGTACGAGGTCGGGTTCGATGAAATCCGCTCCCTGTTCGATCGCCAGCGTATAGCTTGCCTGCGTATGTTCGGGGCGCTCTCCGCTCGCGCCGCGATGCGCGATGATGATGGGCGGATCAGCCAGCGCGGGGACGGGCGATGCGTGCGGCAGGGCGCTACAACCAGCCAGCAGCAATGCGATCGCCGCCATCCATTTCATCGGCCGAAAGCGGCGGCATACGCGTCCGGCTTGAACCCGGCCAGCAGCTTGCCGTTCCCCTCGACTACCGGGCGCTTGATCATCGACGGATTGTCGCGCATCAGCCGGATCGCCTTGGCCTCATCGATATCCGCCTTGTCGGCGTCGGACAGTTTGCGGAATGTCGTCCCGGCCTTGTTGAGCAGCTTTTCCCAGCCCAGTTCCCCCGACCAGCGCTTCAGCGCGGCTTCGTCAACGCCTGCTTTCTTGTAATCATGAAAACTGTACGCGATGCCGGCTCCATCGAGCCAGGTGCGGGCCTTCTTGACCGTGTCGCAGTTGGGGATGCCATACATTCGCAGCGTCATGATGCCTCTCCTCGGAAAGCTCCCGGCTATCGCATCGGCCGCGGCGGAGCAAGGCGGCAAAAGAGAAGAACCCGCCACCGGCTGACGCCGGAAGCGGGTCCCTCTCCAATCGCATGGGCGAAAGGCTTATTTGTCGTAGAAATTACCGCGGATCGCGCCATTCGGATAGGCGGTCGTATAGATCGCCATATAATAGGTGCCCGAACGATGCTCGAGATTCTGCTCGAGCCATTCGCTGCGGTTGATGCAATTCTTGAAGCCGCCCTCATTTGCCCAGTTGAGCGTGAGCACGGTCGGCCCGGTCTGTCCCGGCGCGGCGCGCCCAATCACCGCCTTGGTCGGGGTGCCGTCCAGATTCTTGATATCCTGAACGTCATAGCAAATCTGGTTCAGCGTATCCGAAACGCTGAGGAAGCCCTTGGCCGACGCATCGGGGTCGCCCCGGCCGCCGACCACCTGGGCGCCGGTCATATTGGCATATTTGGTGTTGGTGACAGCTTCGACAGCGGCCACTTCGGCCGTGGCGCATGCGCCCAGCGAAACCGCAGCCCCTGCTGCAAGCAGCGCGATCTTGAAATTATGATCCATTTTCAAACGTCCTTCCGGCATTCAGGAGGCAATGGCGGCCACTTGTTCTCGCCGCGTTCCTCCAGACCGCCCCCACGGTTCAATCAAACCGTCAACGTCAGGCCGCGTTCCTCGACTTAACGCATGTTAATATGATTTGGCCGGAAACGGGTTCAGTTTTCGAGGTCGAAATGGAACACATCCTCGCGCGTTCCAAGCTTGGTATAGAGCGCCACGGCGGGCGTATCTTCGGGATCGGCCTGCACGAACACGACCCATGCGTCCGTTTCCGCACCAAGGCGTTGCAGTTCGCGGATGAGAGCGGTCGCGATGCCGCGCCGCCGATGGGATTCGGCGACCGCCAGGTCATAAAGATAAATCTCGCTGCGCGCCTGTTCGAGCTTCGGCAGACGATAGGCGGTGAGCCCGCCAACCACCTCGCCGCCATCCAGCGCGGCGAGCGCATAGGCATCCGGCGATGCAAGCCAGCGTTCCAGATAGGCATCGGGCGGCGGCGCCGACGCATAATGTTCAGCATCGTCGAACGCGATCGCGAAGAAGGCATTGAGCGCGCGCGCGGCAGGCTCGTCTCTGGGTCCGAGCCGGCGGATGGTGAAGGGCGGGTTGCTGGGAGGGACGGCGTTCATGACTTTCGCCCTGTGCCCCAATTACTCCGGTGCCGCAATTGCACCGATCCCAACGCGGCCGCACCCGCGCTCCCCTGCATATGGTTGCGCAATGGCCGGGCAGGGCTCAAGACAGGGCCATGACCCCAGCACCGATCCTGATTCTCACCACCGGCGGCACCATCGACAAAAATTATTTCGATGCCCTCAGCGAATACAAGATCGTCGACAGCGGTATTCCGGCGCTGCTCGAGGAAGCCCGCGTGGCGCTTCCGTTCCGCGTCGTCGAACTGATGCGCAAGGACAGCCTCGACCTCAACGACGAGGATCGCGCGCTGATCGCTTCAGCCGCGAGGACCGCGCCGGAAACCCGCATCGTCATCACCCACGGCACCGACACGATGACCGAAACGGCCCGGACACTCGCCGCCGGGGTTCCTGGCAAGACCATCGTCCTCACCGGCGCACTCAGCCCGGCACGCTTTGCGGAGACGGATGCCCCCTTCAACCTCGGCATGGCCTTCGCGACCGCGCAGATCGCAGCACCCGGCGTGTGGATCGCAATGAGCGGCGAAGTGTTCAACGGGCTGAAGGTCAGGAAGGACCGCGACGCCGGGAAATTTGTGGCGACGGGTTAATTCACGTCAATCAAGCGTCCTGCCAAGCGTGACAACCTCTTGGTCGCTATAGCCGATCGCTTGATAAAAGCCGCGCGCTACTTCGTTGTCGTGGCGCACCATCAGGCGCACGCGGCTACACCCGCTCCGCTTGAGCCAGCTTTCCGCAGCCTGCATCAGAGCACGTCCGATCCCCTTGTTGCGATGGTCCGGCGCACAGGCCAGATAGTAAATCCAGCCGCGGTGACCATCGAACCCGGCCATGACGCTGCCAGTCAGAATATCTCCGCGATGGGCGAGCAAGATGACCGACGTCGCATTGTTCAGCGCAAGACCGAAATCCGCCGCAGGGTCATTCCATGGCCGCGTCAGCCTGGCAGCCTCCCATAGCGCGATGACGGGCGCGCAGTCCTCGAACGTCGCGTTGCGGATCGTATAGTCCGTCATGCCGCGACAACGACGATCATATTGGCAACCCTATGTCTGTTGAGGCAATCGGGTTTATAATGATCGGCTCATAATGAAAGTTGCCATCATTCCCACTCGATCGTGCCCGGCGGCTTCGACGTATAGTCATAGACGACGCGGTTGATGCCCTTGACCTCGTTGACGATGCGGGTCGCGACGCGGGCGAGGAACGCGCTTTCGAACGGATAGACGTCGGCGGTCATGCCGTCGGTCGAGGTGACGGCACGCAACGCGCAGACGCTGTCATAGGTGCGCCCATCGCCCATCACGCCGACGGTGCGGACGGGAAGCAGCACGGCAAACGCCTGCCAGATCTCGTCGTACAGTCCGGCATTGCGGATTTCCTCGAGATAGATGGCGTCGGCCTTGCGCAATATGTCGCAGCGTTCCTTCGTGACCTCTCCCGGAATACGGATGGCGAGGCCCGGTCCCGGAAAGGGGTGGCGGCCCACAAACACCTCGGGCAAACCCAGTTCACGGCCCAGTTCGCGCACCTCGTCCTTGAACAGTTCGCGCAAGGGTTCGACCAGTTGCATGTTCATGCGTTCGGGCAGGCCGCCGACATTATGGTGCGACTTGATCGTTACGCTGGGCCCGCCGGTGAACGACACCGATTCGATCACGTCGGGATAGAGCGTCCCCTGCGCGAGGAAATCGGCGCCGCCGATCCGGTTCGCTTCGTCCTCGAACACATTGATGAATTCCGCGCCGATGAACTTGCGCTTCTTCTCCGGGTCGGTGACGCCTTCGAGGCCCGCCATGAAGCGCGCTTCGGCATCGACCACGACCAGCGGGATATTATAATGGCCGCGGAACAGTTCCTCGACCTGTTGGCGCTCGTTCATGCGCAGCAGCCCGTGGTCGACGAACACGCAGGTCAGCTGGTCGCCGATCGCTTCGTGGATCAAGACGGCGGCTACCGCGCTGTCCACCCCGCCGGAAAGACCGCAGATGACCCGGCCGCCACCGACCTGCGCGCGGATATCGGCGATCTTGGCGCTGCGATATTCGGCCATGGTCCAGTCGCCGGGAAGGCCGCAGACCTTGTGGACGAAGTTGGAGATGAGCCGCGCGCCGTCGGGGGTATGCACGACCTCGGGATGGAACTGCACGCCATAGAAATGGCGGCTCTCGTCCGCCGTCACCGCAAAGGGTGCGCCGGTCGAGGTTGCGATCGGCACGAAGCCGTCGGGGAGCCGCGCGACCTTGTCGCCATGGCTCATCCACACCGTCGGCGTGTCGCCCACTGCCCACACCCCGTCGAACAGCTGGGAGGCGGTGTTGACCGTGATTTCGGCGCGGCCGAACTCGCGATTGTCATGGCTCGGTTCGACCTTGCCGCCAAGCTGCTCACACATCGTCTGCTGGCCATAGCAGATGCCGAGAATGGGGAGGCCGGCTTCAAAGAAATGCTGCGGCGCGCGCGGAGAGCCCTCATCGGCAACCGAAGCCGGTCCGCCCGACAGGATGATGCCTTTTGGCTGCAGCCGCTCGAACGCCTCGGCCGCCTGGGTGAAAGGCGCGATCTCAGAATAGACCCCCGCCTCGCGCACCCGCCGCGCGATCAGCTGCGTCACCTGGCTGCCGAAATCGACGATCAGGATGGTATTGGCATGTTCGCTCATGGGGCCGCTCGCGCTCTCTCGTCAGGGGAAATCCGTTGCGAGCGGATAGTCGCCGCGCGGACCAAAGTCCAGCCACCGGCCGCCGTGAAGTACGCCCAAAACAAATGCCGCCGCAGCGAAAGGCTGCGACGGCACTTGAGGGACCGGCCGGGAGTCGCCGGTCCGGTTATAGGGGCATTCGATCAGACGCCGCGTACGCGCAGCTTGTCGATCCGGCCGTGCTTGACGGTGCAGTTGAAGCTGCCCGTGTCATAGCGGTCGCGGTTGGAGTAACGGTTGTCATAGCGGCGATCATCGTAACGCCGGTCGTTATAGCGGTTATTGTAACCATAGCGGTCGCCAACCGAAATCCGGCCTTCGATCTTGTAGCCATTGCCAGTACGGTCGATACGGGTGATCTGGTCGACACGCGCGCCGCCGCCATAGCGGTTATAGGCAACACGTTGCTGCACCGCATTGACGCACTGGTTCACTGCCTGACGCGAGTTGCCGTAACGGTTGTAATCATAGCCATAGCCGTCATAACCGTAGCCATAGGTCCGTTCGTCATAGCGGTCGCGGTTGCCGCTCGAAAGGATGGCCGCCAGCCCGCCGAGGATGACCGCGCCTGCGATTACCTCGCCAACGCCGATACCATCGCGGTTGCGATCATAGCGGTCCCATTGGGCGGCGGCGGGGGTTGCCGTCGCGGTCAACATGGCGCCCGCTGCAACGGTGCCGAGCGTGGCTTTCGAAAGGGCTTTGATGCTGGCCATGTGCGGCCTCCTTGAACTGGTGAGGGCGGCTGATTCCGCCTCATGTTCAGGGGTCTAACCGATTCGCGCTGACGCGATGCTGAATTGCGGCGTTAGCTGGCGTTAAGGATTGGGACGCCATGTCACGCCGCCCGTCGCGCGGTGCCTGCGCGCGCAACTTGTCTTCTCATCCGGTGGTGCGGGAATGGATCCCCCGGTCGTGCCGGGGGATGCCGGAAAACAGGTGCTTAGTTGGGCCGGGCGCCGATATTCTGGAACCGCACGATCGCGCCATCGCCCGCGACTTCGCAGACATAGCGCAGCGGACTGGCCGCGTCCGGATCCATCATCCCCGAAACTTCCCAGCCGGTGCCGCGCCGCTGTACCGATTCGACGCTTGCCCCAGGATTGCGCGCGCGCTCGAGGCAGCGGTCCACGGCATCGTTCATGCTGCGATTGGCAGCCGGGGCGCCCTCATCATGGCGATCGCGCGGCTGATAGCGCGGGCCATCGCCGCGCCGGTCATCATAGCGTCCGTCGCGCCAGTCGCGATCCTCGCCGCGCGTGCGCTCACGCTCGCGCCGGTCATCATCGCGGCGGTTGTTCTTGCCGATGTGGCTCGCAATGGTGACAACCGTTCCGACGATCAGCACACCCGTCAGCACATCGCCGATACTGACCCCGCGGTCGCGCCGGTAATAATAGGGATCATAGCCCCATTGGGCCGAAGCCGGGGTCGCAACGAGCCCGGTAAAACTGGTGACGACAAGTGCAGCCGATGCTGCGAGAGCAGGAAAGCTCTTCATGGTGCGGCCCTCCAAAGCCTGGGCGGCGCAAAAACGCCCCGCCGCAGCCTTCTATGCCACAGCGGGGCGCCCAAGTCAGCTTGACAGATTGTCAGGCTGGTAAAATCGCGTGAACCCTATTTGACCTCGAGCCCCGTCCAGTAGGCGATGAACGCATACATGTCGGCAAACTGCTCGATGGTCTTGTCGACCGGCATGCCGCTGCCGTGGCCCGCGCGCGTTTCGATGCGGATGAGGTGCGGTTTGGGGCCGATATCCGCTGCCTGCAGCGCGGCCGCATATTTGAAGCTGTGGCCAGGCACGACGCGGTCATCCGTATCCGCCGTCACGGTAAGGATCGCGGGATATTCCACGCCCGATTTCACATTATGATAGGGCGAATATTTGTAGAGGTTACGGAAATCGGCTTCCTTGTTCGGATAGCCATAATCGTCGACCCAGTAGCGTCCGGCGGTGAAGCGATCGAAGCGCAGCATATCCATCACCCCGACGGTGGGGAGCGCGGCAGCAAACAGGTCGGGCCGCTGGTTCACCACCGCACCGACGAGCAGCCCGCCGTTCGAGCGCCCCTCGGTCGCGAGCTGGTCCTTGCCGGTAATCCCCTGCGCTTTCAGATATTCGCCCGCGGCGATGAAGTCGTCGAACACATTCTGCTTGTTGAGCAGGCGCCCGGCATCGTGCCACGCCTTGCCATATTCGCCGCCGCCGCGGATATTGGCGAGCGCGAACACCCCGCCCTTTTCGAGCCACGCCATGCGCGTCGCCGAATAGCCGGGGAGCGAGGGCGCATTGAAGCCGCCATAGGCATAAAGCAGCGTCGGCGCACCGCCGGGTTTCAGCGCGCCTTTCTTGGCCACGAGGAAAAGCGGAATCCGGGTTCCGTCCTTCGATGGGTAGAAACGCTGTTCGACGGTGTAGTCGTCAGGGTTGAAGGTGAGTTTCGGCTCCGCCCACGGCGTCACCGCGCCGCTCGCCGCGTCATAGCGATAGATGGTCTCCGGCCGGGTGAAACTGGCGAAGGAAAAGAAGGTTTCCGGGTCCGACTGGTCGCCCGAAAAGCCGCGCGCCGTCCCCATGCCCGGAAGCGCGATCGTCCCAAGCGGCTTGCCCGCAAGATCGAAGGTGCGCACCTCGGTCCGGGCATCGACCATATAATCGGCGATCAGCTTGCCGCCGATGATCGAGGCATCGTTGAGCGTCGCCTTGTCCTCCGGCACGATCGTCACCGGCGCCGCATTGGGGCGTGCGATATCGACCGAAACGATCTTGAGGCGCGGCGCATCCTTGTTGGTGACGAAATAGAATTTGCTGCCCTCATTGCCGATCGCCGACCAGTTGCTGGTGAAGCCGGGGAAGATCAGCTTCGGCTTGGCGCCCGGCGTCTTGAGATCGAGGATATGGACCTCATAGCGGTCGTCGGTGCCGACCGAAGAGGTAATCACGAGATAGCGGCCATCGTCGGTGATGCCGCTGCTATGGCCGTAATCGGGATGCGCGGGGGTCGCGTAGACGAGCCGGTCGGCCGATTGCGGCGTGCCGAGCTTGTGGAAATAGATTTTCTGGTTCTTGTTGAGCGACTGAAAGGTCTCGCCCTCCTTCACCTCGGGAAAGCGCGAATAATAAAAGCCGCTGCCGTCCTTCGCCCAATCGACTCCGCCGCCAAACTTGGCCCAGCGAATCTCGTCCGGCAGCGTCTTGCCGGTGGCAACGTCGAGCAAACGGATAATGCGCCAGTCGGTGCCGCCATCCTGCACCGCATAGGCAAGCAGCTTGCCATCCTTCGACGGCGTCCATTCGGCGAGTGCGGTGGCGCCATCCTTCGACCAGCTGTTGGGATCGAGCAGCATCCGGCCTTCACCGTTGAGGCTGTCCCGTACATAGAGCACAGACTGGTTCTGCAAGCCATCGTTGCGCGTATAGAAATAGCGGCCGCCGGCTTTCTTTGGCGTGCCGAACCGCTCATAATTATAGAGCGCGGTCAGCGTTTCCCTGAACGCCTCGCGCCCGGGAAGCTTTGCCAGATAATCCTTGGTGAACTGGCTCTGGGTATCGACCCACTGGCGCACCTTGGGATTGACGCGCACATCGTCCTCGAGCCAGCGATAGGGATCAGCCACCGGCACGCCGAACTGCGTGTCGACGGTGTTGCCCTTTTCGGTCGCGGGGTAGGTCAGGTTCATCATCAGGTCCCGTTCTGATACGTCGACAGCCGTGGCCGCTGCATCTGCCGTCGCCGCAACCGCCGCGTCGGCCGCCTGCCTTGCGGCATCGCTGTCCTGTGCCGTGGCACAGCCGCCAAGCGCGAGGCCCAGCGCTAAAATGGGAAGGGTGAAATGCGACCGGAAAGGCATGGGCTATCCTTTTGCTCTTATGGTTGGAGGTGCGGACACAGGCGCCGCAACGAAAGACGGCCCACGCTAGCCAGCCGGCCCGGCTTTCTCAAGAGGTTTCCATTGAAACCAGGGTTAGATCTCTCCGAACTTGCGGACAGTCTCCAATGGTGCCTGATCTGGCCGGTTGACAGCGACGTGTCGCTGCGCGCCGATTGCGGATCGCGCGTAAAGCACGGGTCTTGCGGTACTGCCCGGCGTCACGAACCGCACCCGCCGGTTGGCGAAATCCACCTCGATTTGCCTGAACGCGCGCATGGTGTTCATGCCGAGCAGCAGCGCGGGTTCCTCGTCGAGTTCGAGCGCGGTGAAGGCCGGGGCGCTGGTATAGGCGATCGGCATATCCTGGAGGTTGAGCCGGCCGATCTCGACACGCCGGGCCTTGACCACCGTCGCGTTGACCGACTGGCCGGTCACGCTATGCAGGGTGCCCGTGAACGGATCCCGGACCTTGCGGCGCTTGGCCAGCCTCGCCAGTAGCGCCGGGTTGCCGATGCTGTATTCCGCCCCGCTGTCAATCACCACCGTCGCCTTGACGCCATCAATCGACGCATTGGTGAAGATCAGCCGGCCATAGCGGTTCCGCCCGGTCACGACGATCTCGTCCGGATCGTTCGAGGCAGAAACGACGCGGCGTTTCGAGGGCGGCACCTGCATCTGCCGCTTGTCGAAATCGAACAGCACCGATTTCTGCTGCAGGCTGTCGACCCCGATCAGGCCATCGGCGCCCATATGTTCGCGCTTCAGCACCGGAGCGACGAGATTGCCGACGCTGACCTTGTCAAAGCCGATCTCGCTGACCCGCGCGGTCGCGACATTGGCCCTGCCCGCGACGCTTGCGATGGTAGCGCGGCCATCGGCGGGGAGGCCAAGCCGCTCGACCAGCGCATCGGACACGATGGTGCGCTCCGACCCGGTATCAACGATGAAGATCGCGGGTTCCTGCTGGTTCACGGTGACGTCGAGCAACATGCGGTCGGCACGGTCGTAGCTGATGCTGCTGGAACTGGCGTCCGGCGCGGGAAGGCCTGGCGCGGGCGTCTGCGCTGGCTGTGATGGTGCTGGCGCGGGCGGCGCCGGCGGAAGCTGCGGCGCGGCATTGCCGGTAGCAAGCAAAGCGATCAACGGCAACGCGACGCATTTCGCCCAGACGGAACCAGCCATAACCTCTCCTTTTTTCCGGTCATGTGCGGCAGGCTTCTTGCTGCCCATCCATGCCGGCAAGGCAGCAGGTTACGCCGCATCCACGCTGTTGAAAAGTCTTATCCGGCGAGTGCCTTCTGGCGGCGGCGCTGGACCGAGGAGCCAAGACCCATCGACTCGCGATATTTGACCACGGTGCGCCGCGATATGTCGAACCCTCTGGCCTTCAGCAGTTCGGCCAGTTTTTCGTCGGAGAGGATCGCGTCGGCAGCTTCCGCCTCGATCAGCCCCTTGAGCGCGGCCTTGACCGCGGTGGCCGACACCGCCTCACCGCCATCGGCCGCAGCAATCGAGCTGGTGAAGAAATATTTGAGCTCGAACAGGCCGCGCGCGCAATAGAGATATTTGTTCGACGTCACCCGGCTGACGGTTGATTCATGCATCTCGATCGCCTCCGCGATCGCGCGCAGCGTCAGGGGCTTGAGGTGCGATACGCCGTGAAGGAAAAAGCCTTCCTGCTGCTTCACGATCTCGCTCGCAACCTTGACGATCGTGCGCTGCCGCTGGTCGAGCGCGCGGATGATCCAGTTGGCGCTCGCCAGCTGTTCGCCGAGCCAGGCCTTCGAATCCGCCGAGCGCGCGCCACCCGACAGTTCGGCATAATAGCTGCGGTTGATCAGCAGGCGCGGGAGCGTCGCGTTATTCACCTCGACCGCCCAGCCATTTTTGCGTCGCTCGACGAACAGGTCGGGCACCACCGCCTGCGTGTCATGCGTGGCAAAGCGCAGGCCGGGTTTTGGATCATAGTTGCGCAATTCGCGGATCATGTCGGCAAGATCTTCATCGTCGACCCCGCAGATGCGCTTCAGCTGCGCCATCGCGCCTTTCGCCACGAGGTCGAGATGCTCGATCAGCGTCGCCATGCACGGATCATAGCGGTCGGCATCCTTCGCCTGCAGCGCGAGGCATTCGGCAAGGCTGCGTGCGCCGACACCGGCGGGATCGAACCGCTGGATCGCTGCGAGCGCTTCCTCGACGATCCGCAACGGCACGCCGAGCCGGTTGGCGGTATCAATCAGATCGGCGTCGAGATAGCCCGCCGGATCAATCTGGTCGATGAGGTACAGGGCGACCGCGTAATGGACGCCGGAAAGTGCTTCGCCCGCCTGATGGACCAGATGATCGGCGAGGCTGATATCGGGCGCGCGAAACGCATCGAAATCGATGCCTTCCTCGCCCGCCATGCCGCCGCTGCCCGAAAGACCGAGCCCGCCGTCAAGCCCTGGGCCGTCCGTCATCGCGTCGGCGGCACTGTCATGGTGGAAGGTTTCGCTCGCAAGGTCGACGTCGAGCGTATCCGCAGCGCCAACGCCCTGTTCGAGCAGTTCATCGGTACGGCTCGGCTGGTCCGGCGGCGGCGGTTCGGGGGCGTCCGGGGCCTCGCCCTCGCCCCCTTCCGCGCTCGCGGTTTCGAGCAGCGGGTTCTTGTCCAGTTCCTCGGCGATGAACGCTTCGATCTCGAGGTTCGACAGCGCAAGCAGGCGGATCGCCTGTTGCAGCTGCGGCGTCATCACCAGCGACTGGCTTTGCCGGAGATCAAGGCGCGGTCCAAGGGCCATGGGCAGAATTAGAGGCTGAACTCCTCGCCGAGATAGAGGCGGCGCACTTCGGGGTCGGCGACCAGCTGCTCGGGGCTTCCGGCAAACAGCACCTTGCCGTCGTAGATGATGCAGGCGCGGTCGACGATATCGAGCGTTTCGCGCACATTATGGTCCGTAATGAGGACACCGATGCCGCGCTTCTTCAAATCCTTGATGAGATCGCGGATGTCGGCGATCGAGAGCGGATCAATCCCGGCAAAAGGTTCGTCGAGCAACATGATCGAGGGGTTGGCCGCGAGCGCGCGGGCGATCTCGGCGCGGCGCCGTTCGCCACCGGAAAGCGCCATCGCATTGGAACTGCGCAGGCGGGTAAGGCCGAATTCGTCGAGCAATTGTTCGAGCCGCGCGGCGCGGGCGGCCTTGTCGGGCTCGACCATTTCCAGCACCGCGCTGATATTCTGCTCGACCGTCATGCCGCGAAAGATCGAGGTTTCCTGCGGCAGGTAACCGAGCCCCAGGATCGCGCGGCGATACATGGGAAGCCCGGTAATATCCTGCCCGTCGAGCATGATGCGGCCATGGTCGGGCTTGACCAGTCCCATCACCGAATAGAAGCAGGTGGTCTTGCCCGCGCCATTGGGGCCGAGCAGGCCAAGCACCTCGCCCTTGTCGACCGACAGCGAAATGTCCTTCAGCACCACGCGCTTGTCATAGCTTTTGCCGATCGACACCACGGCAAGGCCATGCGTCATCTGCTCTTCGGTAATGACCGGCGCATGATGGAGCGCGGCCTCTGCCTGGGCATCGGCAATGTCAGCATGGTCGAGCGTCATAAGAGCGGGTTCCTCAGGCGGGTCTTAGCCCGCAAAACTTAATGATAGCCTATCGCCCCCGCCGGTTGGCAAGATACTTGCATAAAAGCGAGGGTCAAGGGTTGCGCCGCCGCGCGGCTCAGTTGCGCTGCGGAACGGTGAAGCTGCCCGAAACGCGGCCGTGGCCGCTCCCCGGGATGACGGTACCCGAAGGCCCGCGCACGGGCGAAGAATTGCCCCCTTCGCCATCGACCGTGGCGCGGCCGGTGTTGAGGTCGATCATCACCCGTCCGCCATTGAGGACGTTCGTCCCCTGCGTCAGCCGCACATTGCCGAGCATGGTGATGAGCTTGCGGTCGAGATCATAGACCGCGACCTCGCCGCGCGCGGTCTGGTCGTCGCGCCGGACCGTGACGCCGCCGGTCGCATCGATGCGGTGGACCTGGGTGCCTCCACCCTGGCTGTAGGCAATCGTCATGCGGTCGGCGTTGAGCTGCATCCCGGCCTGCGTCACCACGACGCCGCCCGAGATGATCACCCGGTCGGCGCGGTCCTGCACCTCGATCCGGTCAGCCGAGAAATTGACCGGCGCGTTGACATCATGGCTCGCCAGCTGTGCGGAGGCGGGATGCTGCGGCTGGCCGATCGCGACGGCGGCAAGGCCGAGGCCAAGGCCAAGCGCCAGCCGGCTGGCGACCCCCATGCGGGCGAGGGAAAAAGAGGCGGGCGGCTGGGCCATCACATTCATCCTGTTCAGCGCGTCAGCACGCCCTGTTTGATCTGCAGCCGGGCATTGCCTTCCAGCACCACCGTGCGGCTCTTGTTGTCGGCATATAGGCGGTTTGCGCTGTAGCTGCCAATGGGCAAAGTGCCCTCGACTCCGCCCGACAGGCGCACGGTCTGCGCGTTGAGATCGGCGCTGAGGCCGCTACCCGAAAAGGTGCCGAGCGGCATCTGCCCAGAGAGCCGCCCGCGCCCGGCCATCGTCTGCGACTTGAGATCGAGCAGCGCATTGCCCACGGTCAGCGCATAACCCTGTTCCGAATTGAGCCTGATCTCGCCAGGGATGTCGACCGTCTGCGCGTCCATGTCATAACGCCCCTCGGCGGCGACCAGCGAGGCAGCGCCATCCCGGAGCCAGATCTTGGCGGCAAGGTCGCGCATGTCGACGACCGGCTGCGCGGATGTCTGCTGCACCGCCGACCCGGCCTGGAGCGTGAAGGGCTGGCCATTATTGTCCTCGCCGCGATACATCGCGTTGCTCACGCGCATACGCTCCTTGGCGACCTCGACCTTGTCCTTGGCAAGCACGAAGCTCACCTCGTCCCGCTTGAACAGCGGCGCCAGCACCAGCACCGCAACCAGCGCGCCGACCACGACCGGCAGGACGAATTTCGCAAGGCGCACGAAGGCGTCATAGCTGCCGCCCTGCGCCGCCCATTTCTGGCGTTTCGACCGTTGCTGTTCTGCAAGTTGGGACATGGCGCGGCGGTTTAGTCCTGCTTTCCTGTATCAGCCCTGTATCGCGGCCCGGTCAGCGGCGCCGGGCCCAAGCGAATCGGCGATGGCCGCATCAGGCATGGGCGAAAATATCGGCATCGGGCCATCCGGCAAGGTCGAGCCGGGCGCGGACCGGGAGGAAATCGAAACAGGCTTGTGCCATCGCGGCCCGGCCTTCCCTCTCGAGCCGCTTGTCGAGCTCCTCCCGGAGACGGTGAAGATAGCGCACGTCGGACGCGGCATATTCCTTCTGCGCGTCGCTGAGTTCAGGGCCGCCCCAGTCGCTCGACTGCTGCTGCTTGGAAATTTCCTGGCCCAGAAGCTCGCGCACCAGTTCCTTTAGCCCGTGGCGGTCGGTATAGGTCCGCACCAGCCGCGAGGCGATCTTGGTGCAATAGACCGGCGCGGCGGTGACACCCAAATATTTCTCGATCGCGGCAAGATCGAACCGGGCAAAGTGAAATAGCTTGAGCCGTGCGGGATCGGCCAGCACTGCCTTCAGATTGGGAGCGTCAAAGCGGCTGTCCGGGGCAAAGCGGACCAGGTGCTCATCGCCCCGCCCGTCCGAAATCTGCAGCAGGCAGAGCCGGTCGCGATGGCTGTGAAGACCCATGGTTTCGGTGTCCACCGCCACGGGCCCATCGGCCAGCACGCCTGCCGGCAAATCTTCTTCGTGGAAATATATAGCCATGACGTGCGCCTTTGCGCCTAACCCGGCGCGAGTTCAAGCGGAAAGGCCGCGCCGCGGGCCAGCAGCCTCGTGTCACAAGGCCGGAACCGGGAGCACCGGACCCGGACTTTTGACCGCCACCCGATCCGGTGAGCGTCTGACCAAGCCAATTTTGCTAATTTTCTGCTCTTTTCCGCCTGCCTGTGGATAAAATTGTTCGCCTCCAACCCGTTTTAAGCTATGACGACTCGCCGGCTTGGGTTTTGGATCCCCCTTGCTGGTGGTTTTGCGTCCCATTCGTCCTGGGTGTCTGGCCGGATTTTCAAGTGTTCAGGACGAGCGAGGATGACGTTTAAGGCATGAGTTTCGACAGAGATAACCGCGGCGGTCGTGGCCGCGGTGGACGCGGGCGCGACAAGCGCGACGGTTTCGGCGAAGATAATTTCGATCCCTTCTACCAGGAACGCAGCTATGGCGGCGGTGATCGCGGCGGCTTCGGTGGAGGCGGAGGCGGTGGACGCGGCTTTGGCGGCGGCGACCGTGGCGGTTTCGGCGGCGGTGATCGCGGCGGCTTCGGTGGAGGCGGCGGCGGTGGACGCGGCTTTGGCGGCGGCGGCGGCGGCGGTGCCCGTGGCGGCATGCCGGCCCAGGTCGTCGGCGAAGGCAAGGGCGTCGTCAAATTCTTCAACGGCCAAAAGGGTTTCGGTTTCATCCAGCGCGATGAAGGCGGCGAAGATGTGTTCGTTCACATCAGCGCGGTCGAGCAGGCCGGGCTTTCGGGTCTCGCCGAAGGTCAGCCGCTTGAATTCACGCTGGTCGATCGCGGCGGCAAGGTGTCGGCGACCGACCTCAAGATTGACGGCGAACCGATGCCCGTTCCGGAACGCGCGCCGCGCGAACCGCGCGAACGCGGCGGTTTCGACCGGGGCGGCGATCGCGGCGGCTTTGGCGGCGGACGTCCGCAGCGCCAGCTGACCGGCGAATCGGCCACCGGCACGGTCAAGTTCTTCAATGCGATGAAAGGCTTTGGCTTCATCGAACGCGATGACGGCCAGCCCGACGCCTTCGTTCACATCAGCGCGGTCGAACGCGCCGGCATGGTCTCGCTCAACGAGGGCGACCGGTTGAAGTTCGACATCGAGGTCGACGGCCGCGGCAAGCACGCCGCCGTGAACCTGGAGCCGGTGCAAAGCTGAGGATCAGCATAGCGACAACAGAAAAAGGCGGCGTTGCGCATGGCAAGGCCGCCTTTTTTGTGTCCATCGCGGGCGAAACGATCCTCCCCAGGCTTGTCTTGGGGAGAAACTGCCAGCTTACGCCCCCTGTGCCGTTTCGAACAGGAACCAGGCGCGCTGTTCGGCCGCGTCGGTCCATTCATCGACCACGGCCGAGGTCGCATTGTCCTTGGCATCGTCAGCGAGGTCCTTGAGCACACGCAGGCTTTCGACCAGCTTCAGATTGTCGTCGCGCAGTTCGCCGAGCATGTCGCGCGCACTCACGAAATCCCTGTCATTGTCGTTGATCGTCTGGTGGCGGCCGATATCGCCGATCGAGCGCAGCGTGGTCTTGCCGATCTTGCGCACGCGTTCGGCAATGACGTCGGTGGTCGCAAGAATTTCCGCAGCCTGCTCGTCGAACAGCAGATGATAGTCGCGGAAATGCGGTCCCGACACATGCCAGTGGAAATTCTTGGTCTTGAGATAGAGCGCGAAGCTGTCGGCGAGTACGCCGTTCAGCGCATCGGCGACCGAGGTCACCTGGTTGGTATTGAGATCGGTGGGAACACCCGATTGTGTAGCCGTCCTAGCCATGATTTATCTCCTTGAAATGTCCGGGTGAAGCTTACCTCCAATCAACGCCGGGGCACCAGCGAAGTTGCGGTGCAAACCGGGCAAGTTTTTCGATCAGACTGAACGGAAAGGATGGATCAACGCGCGTCAGTTGATGAGGCTGAGCGCCCGCAGCGCAAGCACCAGCGCGGCCGCGATCAGCAGCAGCCCGCTGATCCGCCGGATCCAGCGGACGTGGAACTTGCGGCCGAATGACCGGCCGAAGATGAAAACCGGCAGCATCGCCAGCGCGATACCGATGATCCCGCCCAGAGCGCTATAGACAAAGGTCACGTCGCGCGCGGCATTGGCGGCGATGATGAACTGGCTGCGGTCGGCAAAGCCGAGCAGGAGAAAGGAAAGGAAGCTGGTGCGAAACACGCCGCGCGCATCCGCCGGCACCTTCTTCTTGCGCCAGGGCGGAAAGAACATGGTGACGCCGGCAAGGAACAGCGCGATGCCGAGGAACAGATATTGCGGATAGTCGGTCATCGCGGCGCCGAGCCAGTGGCCGCCGACCGCGGAAACAAAGCTGTTGATCGTCACCGCCAGCAACATGCCGAAAAGGACGCGCTGGCGTTCGCCGAAATGGAGCATCAGCGCGAGAAACAGCCATTGGCCACGGTCGCCCATTTCGGCCAGCGCCGTTCCTACCAATGCTCCCAGCAATGAATCCATCTGATGCTTGTAAGCCCCTCCCTCACCGGCGGTGAAGGCGGACCGTCTGTCCTCTGCCTAACCTGATATAATTCGCGCCGTCCGCTCTCCGTCCGTCGGCTTCAGCCATGCATACGCAGCGCCAGTGAGGCAAGCAATGCTTCCTGATAATCGCGCACGCGCAAGGCGCCGCCCGCCGCGCCGGCCGCGGCATCAATGTCGAGCGCATCCTCGAGCGCTTCCATGTAGCAGGCAATGGCGCGCATCCGCCCGCCGTCCGCCAGCTCCGATTCGAGCGTGCGGGCAATCAGCGCAACGGTCGCAAAACCCGATTGCTGGGCGGCTATCCGAACCGCCGCAACGCGGGCCGGCCAGTGGCGGTGGCCCGAGCGCAGCACCGCCTGTCCGAGTTCGGCAATCTCGTCGGCAAGACCGATATGCGCGGCGAGCATGCTCCCGGCGCGCATGGCGAAATTGCTGCGGAAGTCGCTGAATTGCTGCGTCATCATCTGCATGTCGCTCTCCTTGCCGGCGTCGATCACCGGTGCCTGCCGCAGCACCCGCTTGCCGCCTGCGAGGCCAGCATCTCCGATCATGGTTAAGATTTTGTGAAATGAGCGTGGACGCGCGCTTTCACGCCCTCCCCCCTTGACAGCGCGCTGCTTTTCCATCATTGGGCGGCGCTTGAAAGAAGGCGGCTTCAGAGCCGCTTTTTATTTTACCGCAAATTTTTTCGTCCGTGGCCTCGTGCAAGGGGTGCGGCGCATCATAGGGAACCCAAGGTCATGGCAAAGCCGACCACCATCAAAATCCGTCTCGTCAGCACCGCTGACACCGGCTTCTTTTACGTGACCAAGAAGAATCCGCGCAACCAGACCGAAAAAATGTCGATGCGCAAATATGACCCGGTCGTGCGCAAGCATGTCGAGTTCAAGGAAGCCAAGATCAAGTAATCCGCCCGGCCGCGCAGCTCCGCGCGCCAGCCGATTGCCCAAGGCGATTCGCGAATCAGCCGTTCCGTTTGCCGGAGCGGCTTTTTTGCGTTGTGCGGGCTGGGAGGGCGAAGTGGGGCCAGCGAGCTTGCAGACGCCAAGGCCACCCTCACGCCCAGGTTTCGTCACCCTGAACCTGGTTCAGGGTCCATCGTTCCTGCTCTCTCGATAGCGCTTTTCCTTATGGATGCTGAAACAAGTGCAGCACGACGAACGCTCGCAACCCCGTCCCCTAGCGCTCGCTCAGATAATAGCGGTCCGTGGCATTCAGCGCGTCGTCCAGTTCATAGACGATCGGCTGCCCGGTCGGGATTTCGAGGCCGGTAATCTCGTCGTCGGGAATGTTCGAAAGATGCTTGACCAGCGCGCGCAGGCTGTTGCCATGTGCCGAGATCAGCACGCGCTTGCCCGCCTTGAGGTCCGGCGCGATGCGGCTTTCCCAATAGGGCAGCACGCGCGCGATCGTGTCCTTGAGGCTCTCGGTATCGGGAATGGCGATGCCCGCATAGCGCCGGTCCTGCGACAGGTCATATTCGGAGCCCGCCTCCAGCGGCGGCGGCGGAATGTCAAAGCTGCGGCGCCAGATATGCACCTGCTCATCGCCATGTTTCGCCGCGGTCTCGGCCTTGTTGAGTCCGGTGAGGCCGCCATAATGGCGCTCGTTCAAATGCCAGTCCTTCTCGACCGGCAGCCACAGCCGCCCCATTTCCTCGAGCGCGAGGTTGAGCGTCTTGATCGCCCGCGTCTGCACCGAAGTATAGCATTGGTCGAAATCGAGCCCCTTGTCCTTCATCAGACGCCCGGCCGCGCGCGCTTCCTCCGCGCCCTTCTCGGTCACATCGACATCCCACCAGCCGGTAAAGCGATTCTCCAGATTCCATTGCGACTGGCCATGACGGATAAGAACGAGGGTGGGCATAGGGATTCCTTTTATTGTTCTGCTAAAGGCTTAAACGGTCTAGTTCCAGCTTTTTGGCTAGAAAGCTGAACGTCTTTATAAGAGGCCAATTCTTCTAAATATTTTGTGTGCGGCATCATCCGTTCGATACAATATCGCAGACTTTCATAAGGTTCGCCACGTAGTGTGAAATGACAAAAAATGTGTGGATAGTTGTAATATTCGTCGCCATCGAACTCGACATATTCAATTTGTTCGAACGGAATCCGGCCAACGAGAAATGCGGTGCGATGATCTATCGACAAATCGTCAGTAATATACCAACCTCCGTACTGATCGTCATAGGATAACTCATTGACAGTTAGAGCGATTTCTAGGCCGCCGTGATACATCCCTATGAAATATGCTTTGAACCAAGGAGAAATGCCTTTGCCGGATCCTGTACCCGGATATTGATGAGGGCGCTTCACATCATGAATGATCACATCAGGCCGCAGGTTGTCGCGACGGCATCTGCTTAGCTCCTCTTCGAATTTCGACTTCCACTTTTCGCGGTAAGCCAAGCGCTGCTCCGGCGTCAATTTTCGGAAGCGTTTTCTAATTCCAAGAATACAATCTTTTAGGAAGTTGTAGCCGAAGCCAACAAACGAAAGTGGCTCGGCCACGCTAAACCTCGTCAACCAACTCTGCCAGCGTTGCCAGGCAATCGCGCGCCAGTTGCATCGAGCGTTCGGGCGACCAGCCATGGTCTTCGTCGGCGAGGAACTGGTTGTCCTTGAACGGCATTTCGAGCGTCATCGCGACCGCGCCAAAGCGTTCGGCAAGCTGGTTGGTCGACATGGAAAGATTGGCCTCGCCGGGCTTTGATTCGTCATAGCCGAGTTCAGTCTGGAAATCGGGCGTGCGGCGCGCGAGCGCTTCGCGGAACTTCACGAATTTTCCGTACTGCGCCTCGTTCCACGAGGGGATGCCCTCGAAGCCGGCGAAGAACACCGCGGCAATCGCTTCGTCGCCATGGACGTCCATCGCGAAATCGACGCCGCTTTCATCCATCGCGTTGCGGACGCACAGCACCTCGGGCGATTTTTCAAGGCTCGGCTCGGCCCATTCGCGGTTGAGATTGACGCCCGCATGGTTGGTGCGCAGGTGCCCGCGGAAGCTGCCGTCGGGGTTCATGTTGGGCACGATATGGAAACGGCATTGCTTGAGCAGCTTGCGCGCCACCGGATCATGCGGATCGGTCAGCAAGTCCAGAGCGCCTTCCATCCACCATTCGGCCATCGATTCGCCGGGGTGCTGGCGCGCGTAGAGCCACACCTGCTTGCCGCCCTCGCCAAGCTCGAGGCAATCGATCGGACGGCCTTCAAGGCTGGTGCCGAGCTGGCGCAGCGTCACCCCTTCATAGGCCGCCGCATTGGCGACGAGATCATAATGGCGTTCGAGCGAATAGGGCGCGAAATAGGCGAACCAGACGACATCGCTGGTCGCTTCCCAGCGGATGCTGAGCGTGCCGCCATCGGCCGCAGCGTCCCAGTTGGTATCGGCGCGCAGCCAGCTGTCACGGTCCTCCGACACGCAGGCCCGGTAATTTTCCCACCCCAGCGGATAGGCCGAAGCCGCAAGGCCCGTGATGTGCATTTCGAGCACATCCCCGGCCCGGCAGGCGACGCGGAAATGGAACCACTGGAAGAAATCCGATTCGCGATCCTTGCGGATGGCAAGATGGGCGGTGGTGCCGGTGATCTGGTTGACGATGATATTGCCGCTGTCGAACGCGGCATTGATCTGGATGTCGGTCATTTCACCCTGATAGACGCGCCATTCTCTCCGGGGAAGTCCTTGAACAGGGCGGCTGCCATTTTTGCAGCCATGACATGGGGTTGCGCCGCCGCGCTGCCCTGTTTCGCTTCGCTCGACGCGCGTCCCTCCCACACCACGGCGCTGTCGCTGCGGCGGGTGATGCGGACCGCGAGATCATCACCGATGCGCGGTCTGGGCGGGCCAGACAGGTCGATACCGATCCCGACGCCAAGGCCCGATCCATAACTTCCGGTCGAACCGCCAACGCCGACCGAAACCGGGCCGCGGCGCCCGTCTGCGCCCGGGCGGATCATCCCGCGATCATGATGGACGGTGACGCTGTAGGGCGCTCCGCCAGCGCTGCGCGTGAAGCCCAGACGGCCGAGCTCGGCCGCGACCGCATCCTTCCACACCGCCTCTTCGAGGCTGTTGCCGCCAAAGGCGGTGGAGGTTTCGATCGTGAAAGTCGCGGGCGCCAGGGCCATGTCCGCGGCACGATGGAACCGCGTCACGTCAACCGGTGCGGCCGTGGTGGTGGCGCAGGCGGCGAGCGCAAGGGGCGCAGCGACGAGCGGAATTATCCTCAGAAAACGCATGGTTCATTGTCCCTGTTAAGCGGCGCGGCGGCTGGAAAATGTCCGCACCGGTACAAAATTTACCCTAGCCGGTGATGACTGAACTGGCATTTAACAAAATCATGCTATGAGCGCAGCCATGAGCAAGACCTTCCCCGTTCTCGTCACCGGCGGCGCCGGTTATATCGGCAGCCATGCGGTCTTCGCCCTGAAGGATGCAGGCTGGCCGGTGGTGGTGATCGACAATCTCGTCACCGGCTTCCGCTGGGCGGTGCCGGATGATGTGCCGTTCGTCGAAGGCGATGTGGCCGACAGCACGCTGGTGCGCCGGACGATTGCCGATCATGGCATCGGCGCGATCATGCATTTTGCCGGGTCGATCATCGTGCCGGAATCGGTCGAGAACCCGCTCAAATATTATGGCAACAACACCGCCGCGAGCCGCGCCCTCCTTGAAGTGGCGGTGGCCGGGGGGGTTGCCCATTTCATCTTTTCCTCGACCGCCGCGACCTATGGCATCCCGGACGAATCGCCGGTGCGGGAGGAAACGCCGCAGCGGCCGATCAACCCTTATGGCTGGTCGAAACTGATGACCGAGCAGATGCTCGCCGATGTCGCGGCTGCGCACCCGCTCAACTATTGCGCGCTGCGCTATTTCAACGTGGCGGGGGCGGACCCTGAGGGGCGTTCCGGCCAGTCGACCGCGGGCGCGACCCACCTCATCAAGGTGGCGGTGGAAGCCGCGCTCGGGCGGCGCGAGAGCGTCGGCGTGTTTGGCACCGACTTTGCAACGCCCGATGGCACCGGGGTGCGCGACTATATCCATGTCAGCGATCTCGCCGCCGCGCATGTGCTGGCGCTTGAAGCGCTGGCCGCCAATCCGGACCGCAGCTACCGGCTCAACTGCGGCTATGGCCGGGGCTTTTCAGTGCTGGAGGTGCTCGACGCGGTCGACCGGGTGGCCGGCGTCACGATCAGGCGCGAGATGCAGGGCCGGCGCGCGGGCGATCCCGATTCGCTGATATCGGACAATGCCCGCATCGTCGAAACCTTTGGCTGGGAGCCGCGCCATGACGATCTCGACATGATTGTCGCGCATGCGCTGCAGTGGGAAAAGCAGCTGGCGGCGCGGAGTAATGCCTGATTCATCCCGAATCGACCGGCATTCCCCCGAATCGGGTTGACTTTGACGGCCTCCACCCGTAACTGCGCGCCTTCACATTCATTTGTACTCTATTTTGGAAGCGTTTCGCCATGAAGATCCGCAACAGCTTGAAGTCGCTCAAGGACCGTCACCGGGACAATCGCGTGATCCGTCGTCGCGGCCGCACCTATGTCATCAACAAGACCAACCGCCGTTTCAAGGCGCGTCAGGGTTAATCCCTTTTCGCGACTGAATAACCGGTTTGAAAATGTTGAAGACCGCCGTCCGGGGATGACCCGCGCGGCGGTTTTTGCGTGTCCGTGCAACGGAGAGCGGGAATGGCGATCGACACGGTAATCTTCGATGTCGGCAAGGTGCTGGTGGAATGGGATATCCGCGCCCTCTACCGCAAGCTGATCGACGATCCGGACCAGCTGGAATGGTTCGTCCGCGAGGTGGTGACGCCCGCCTGGCATCACCAGCATGACGAGGGCCGCGCCTTTGCCGACACCAGCGCCGAGCTGATCGCCGCGTATCCTGCCCATGCCGGCCTCATCCGCGCCTTTGGCCCGCGGTTCGGCGAGACGCTGGGCGCTATCCTGCCGGGGATGCGGACGCTGGTCCGCGACCTCGCCGCGCGCGATGTCCCGCTTTACGCGATCACCAATTTCAGCGGCGAATTCTGGCCCGATTTTCATGCGCGCGAGGCGGAGCTGTTCGCACCGTTCAGGGGCATCCTCGTTTCGGGGAGCGAAAAGCTGGTGAAGCCCGATCCCGCCATCTACCGGCTGGCGCTCGACCGCTTCGCCCTTGAGGCGGGCCAATGCCTGTTCGTCGACGACCGCCCGGAAAATGTCGCGGGCGCGCAGAGCATAGGCATGGCGGGCCATGTGTTTACCGGCGCCGAAGGCCTGCGCGCCACACTCGCGGATCTCGGCCTGATTTGAAGCGCTTGATTTCAATTATTGCCTTGGGCCCGGCCCGCCTCTAGGGGGCAAGGCCGTGCAACGCGGACTTTCCCTTATCAAGCATGTCTGGCTGGTGCGGCTGGCGGTCGTCGCTGCGCTGGCGATGCGCCTTGCCTTTCCAGCCGGGACCATGCCGGTCGCGACCAGCATGGGGATCGAGGTTGGCCTCTGCAGCGAGGACCCGTCGATCCAGCGGCTGGTCATCCAGATCGAGCGCGAGCCAACATCGCACGACAAGGCGGCGAAGGGCAGCGAATGTCCGTTTGCCGTCGCCGCAGCCGCGCTCGACATGCCGCCCGCGCCAGCCGCCATCGCACCGCCGCTGTGGCGTACTGTTATTGCGGACCATGAAACGGCGTTTGCCACCGCACCGGGACGCGGTCTTGCCGCGCCGCCGCCCTTCGCCACCGGACCGCCTGCCATCCTGTAAATGACACACCGCCCGGAAGCGCGTCACCAGACGCGGCGGCGGGCCATCGACAGTGATTTACAGGATAGCTATTCATGCAACATCGTTATTGCGCGCTTTATGGCGCGTCGCTGCTCGCGCTGGCGAGCTCCCCTGCCCTTGCGCAGGAAACCCGTCCGTCCGATCCGCTGACCGACGTCATCGTCGTCACCGGACAGGTCAGCGAGGACACCAGCTTCACCACCAGCCCGGCCGATGGCGAGGCGAGCGCGCCCGATGCCGCCGCACTCGTCGCGAGGCTGCCCGGCGCGGCGATCATCGGCAACGGGCCGATCTCGGGCCAGGTCCAGTATCGCGGCCTGTTTTCCGACCGGCTGCTGCTGCGCGTCAACGGCCAGAAGTTCCAGACCGGCGGCCCCAACGCGATGGACCCGCCGCTCCATTATGCGCCGATGATCCTTGTCGACCGCATCGAGGTCAGCCGCGGCACCGGACCGGTGCGCGAAGGGCCGGGCCTTGGCGGGTCGGTCAACGCGCGGCTCAAGCAGGTGGATTTCGGCGCCGCATCCACATTTGCGCCCGCGATCAGCGCGGCGGCAAGCTATCGCACCGCCGATCACGGCCTTGCCGCGGGCGGCGTCGCGGGCGCCGCGAGCGAGCGCTTCCGCTTCAACGTCATCGGCTCGTGGGAGGAGGGCGATGATTATCGCATCGGCAAGGGCGGTCGCGCCGCCTCGACCGGCTATGAGCGGCTGACCTATGGCGTCTCCGGCGGCTTCCAAAGCGGCGGCAACAGCCTGTCGCTCGATCTGCGGCGGCAGGAAACCGGCCGCAGCGGCAATCCGCCCTATGCGATGGACATCGATTTCTTCCATAGCAATTTCGCCCGGATCGCCTTTGATGGCGATATCGGCATCGCGCGCCTGAAGGCAGAGCTGGGCTATGCCGCGGTCAAGCATGGGATGGAGAATTTCAGCTTCCGGCCCGCTCCCGCCGATCGCAGCAAGTGGCGCTACAGCTATGCCGATGCCGATACGCTGACCGCAGCGCTGTCGCTCCAGCGCGGCATCTTCACCGCCGGCGTCGATGGCGAGCAGGTCGACCGGCTGGTCACGATTACCAACCCCAATGTGCCGGGCTTTGCGATCACCTCGCTCAACCGCGTCGACCAGCACCGGCTCGGCCTGTTCGGCGAGGTCGCGACGAACCTTGGCGGCTACCGGCTCGAAGCAGGCGCGCGGGTCGATATGGCCCGTTCGCGCATGGCGGACCCCACCACCGGCGCGGCGGTGCCGCCAATGCTGGCGATGCTCGCCAGACAGGTGGGCGCGGCCAATCGCCCGCTCGAGGACACGACATGGGACGCGGTGATCCGGCTGTGGGGTGAGGAGGGTGCGATCCGCCCGCGCCTGACGCTTGCCCACAAGTCGCGCATCCCCAACGCGGTCGAACGCCATGGCTGGGTGCCGACCGAAGCGAGCGGGGGCCTTGCCGACGGCAATATCTATATCGGCAACGCCGCGCTCAAGCCTGAGGAAGCCTGGACCGCGGAAGGCGGCGTCGACATCGAAACCGGAACGCTGCGCCTGCGTCCGTCGATCTACTATCGCCGGATCGACAATTATATCCAGGGCGTACCGGTTCCGGCGAGCATGACGGCGCAGCGCATGATCGCGGCGATGAACGGCGATGCGACGCCGCTGATGTTCGCCAATGTCGATGCCGAACTTTACGGCGCCGACATGGACCTAAACTGGGTGATCCTGCCCGGCCTCGAGTTTTCCGCGACCGCCTCCTATGTGCGCGGCAAGCGGCGCGACATCGGCGACAATCTCTACCGCATCGCGCCATTGAACGGCCGCGCCAGCCTCACCTGGGGCATCGATGGCTGGTGGGTCAGCGCCGAAGCGGTGGGAGCGGCCAAGCAGGACAAGGTCTCGGCCACCAACAGCGAGCGCGCGAGTCCCGGCTGGGTCATCGCCAACCTATGGGGCGGCTATCGGCTGGCAGACCGGCTGAGCCTGTCGGCAGGTGTCGAGAATATCTTCGACCGCCGCTATGCCGACCATCTTGCCGGGATCAACCGCGTCCCCGGCGGCGCGGTCGCCGTTGGCGAGCATATGCCGGGCGTCGGCCGCAGCCTGTTCGTGCGGATCGGCATCGACTATTGATAAGAAACAAGCGCCTCCCCTCGTCCGCATGGGCGACGGGGAGGTGTTTTTTGCGCGTCAGAGGACGGGCGCGGTCACCTCGACGGCGAGCAGCGTTTCGCCGACATATTTTTCCGCTTCCGGCTCGAATAGCGGCCAGGGTTCGAACGGCTGTTCGACCAGCGCCAGTTCGCCAAGGCCATCGAGCTTGAAGGTGCCGAGCTTGGTCTCGCGTGGCGGATTGCCATCGCGCGAGATGGTGGTCGCATCGACATGGAGTTCGCCATGCTTTGTATAGAGAATATGCGGCGCGAGGATCACCACGCCCCGGTTATAGGTCGCGGAGACGCAGCGCAGCCGCGCAATGGCTTCAAGAATGATTGCGGGTGAAGACATGTTCACCTTTTGACGGAATCGGCGCGGTTTGTCCATTAAATTGTGCGCTGCAACATGAATGGATGGTCTTGTCACATCCCGTCATTGCGAACCGCTGAAAGCGGTGAAGCAATCCACGGCAGGCGTGCACCGCGCTGGATTGCCGCGCCGCTGCGCGGCTCGCAATGACGCCGCCCTCCCCTTTATTTCGCGCTGCCCATCTGCGTCAGGATGAATGCAAATTCCTCGGCATCCTCGCGCAGCGACTCAAACCGGCCCGACTTGCCGCCGTGACCCGCGCCCATATTGGTCTTGAGCAGCAGCAGATTGTTATCGGTCTTGGTGGCGCGCAGCTTCGCCACCCATTTCGCCGGTTCCCAATAGGTGACACGCGGATCGTTGAGCCCCGCCGTGACCAGCATCGGCGGGTAATTCTGCGCCGTCACATTATCATAGGGCGAATAGCTCAGCATGTAATCAAACGCCGCCTTGTCGGTGATCGGATTGCCCCATTCGGGCCATTCGCCGGGGGTCAGCGGCAGGCTTTCGTCCATCATCGTGTTGACGACATCGACAAACGGGACATGTGCCGCGATCGCGCCCCACAGGCCGGGATCCATATTGGCGACCGCGCCCATCAGTTCGCCGCCCGCCGAGCCGCCCGAAGCGGAAATCTTCCCGCGCGCGGTATAGCCCGCATCCGCCAGACCCTGCGCGACGTCGATGAAGTCATGGAAGGTGTTGATCCGCCGGTCTAGCTTGCCCTGCAGATACCAGTTGCGGCCAAGGTCATCGCCGCCGCGGATATGCGCGATCGCATAGATATAGCCGCGATCAACGAGGCTGAGGCGCGTTGTCGAAAAGCCCGGCGGCACGGCATAGCCGTAGGCGCCATAGGCATAGAGGTGCAGCGGGTTGGCGCCGTTCCGGACAAGACCCTTTTTATAGACCAGCGACACCGGGATCATCGTCCCGTCGCGGCCCCTGATGCTCAGCCGTTCGGTGACATAATCGCCCGCCTGATAGCCGCTCGGAATTTCCTGCACCTTGAGCGTGGCAAGCGCCTTCGAGGCGATATCATAATCATAGATGGTGTCGGGCGTGACCATCGATTCATAGGCGAGTCGCAGCGTCTTGACGTCATATTCAGGGTTGGAATCGAGCCCTGCCGAATAGCTGGCCTCGGGGAAAGCGATGCGTTCGACTTTGGCGGGGTCGGCATAGGAGCGCAGTTCGACCTGATCGAGTCCGTCCTCGCGGCCCTCGATCACGTAGAAATCCCTGAACGCGGTAAAATCGGTGATGTAGAAACGATCGCTCCCGGGGATCAGCGTGGTCCATTTATCCGGCTGGGCGAGCTTCGCCATTGCGACGCGGAAATTGGGATGGTCGTCATTGGTGTGGATGTAAAGCGTGCCGTCATGCTCCTCGACGCTGTATTCACGGCCCTTCTTGCGCGGCGCAACGAGGATCGGCTCAGCGAACGGGTTGTCGCGCGGCAACAGGCGGACTTCGGAGGTTTCATTATCGCCGGTCGCGATCACCAGATATTTTTCCGATGACGTCACCCCGACATCGCAGGAAAAGCCGATATCCTTTTCCTTGTAGATCAGCCGGTCGGCCTTGGTATCGGTGCCCATCCGGTGCACCCGGATATTGTCGGTGCGCCAGTTGTCATTGGCAAGGCCATAGAGCAGCATGGACGAATCGGCCGACCATTCGAGGCTCGAAAGCGTGCCCGGAATGACGTCATCGAGCAGCGCGCCGGTTTCGAGGTTCTTGAACCGCACCTCGAAGCGTTCCGAGCCATTGTCATCAACCGCATAGGCGAGCGTCCTGCCGTCCGGGCTGACCGAAAAACCGCCGAGGCGGAAATATTCCTTGCCCGCGGCGAGCGCCGGTTCATCGAGAATGAGGACAGCTTCGCTCACGCCCTTGCCATCGGGTCCGGCCGGGCGGCGATACCATTTCTTGTATTGTGCGCCCTTTTCATATTCGACCCAATAGACCCAGTCGCCATCCTTCTGCGGCACGGATTTGTCGTCTTCCTTGATCCGGCCTTTCATTTCCTGGAACAGGGTTTCGACCAGCGCCGCGTGCGGCTGCATATTGGCTTCGAAATAGGCATTTTCGGCCTTGAGATAATCGAGCACTTCCACGTCATCGACCTTGGGATAATCCGGATCGCGCAGCCAGAACCACGGATCGTTCCAGCTCTTGCCATGCGCGGTGATCTGGTGCGGCTTTTGCGCGGCGAGCGGCGGCCGGGCAGAATCGGGAGCAACGGAATTGGAAGCAACAATATCAGACATGGAGGCAGGGGAAACTTTCACATCGGGTTGACCGGCCGTGGTGCAGGCGGCGGCGAGACAAAGGAAGGGACTAGCCATGATGGTCATGGCTCGCCTAAGGAACAGGATCATATTTCCCCCTTGCCCGCTCGGGCCGGCTGAGACCGGAAAGCGGCCATGGTGAAACAAGGAATCGTACATGTCCACCCTCGAACCGCATGGCGCACGGCTTGCCGCGTTGCGCAGCGAACTCAAGAGCCGCGATCTCGACGGCTTTATCGTACCGATCGTCGATGAATATATGTCGGAATATGTCGGCAGCTATGCGCAGCGCATGGCGTGGCTGACCGGCTTTGGCGGGTCGGCGGGCAGTGCTGCGGTGCTGACCGGCAAGGCGGGCGACAAGGCCGCGGTGTTCGTCGACGGGCGCTACACGCTGCAGGTCAAGGACCAGGTGTCGGGCACCGACTATGAATATGTCGGCGTTCCGCAATCGAGCGTCGCGGCCTGGCTGGAGGACAATGCCATACAGGGCGCGCGCATCGGCTTTGACCCGTGGCTCCACACGGTCGACTGGGTGAAGGGCACGCAAGCCCGGCTCAAGGCGAAGGGCGTCGAACTGGTGCCGGTGGACAGCAATCCGGTCGATGCGGTGTGGAGCGACAGGCCCGCGCCCTCCAATGCTCCCGCCATTGCGCAGCCGGATGAATTTTCCGGCCGCAACAGCGCCGACAAGCGCGCCGAAATCGCCGACTGGCTCTCCGCCAGGGGACTCGACGCGACGGTGGTTACCGCGCTCGATTCGATCGCCTGGCTGCTCAACATGCGCGGCGAGGACGTGTCGCGCACCCCGGTCGCGCTTTCCTATCTGATCATCAATGCCGACGCGACCGCTGACCTGTTCATCGCGCCGGACAAGGTGACGCCCGCCCTCCTCCAGCATCTCGGCAACGCGGTGCGCATCCATGACCGCGCCGCGTTCGAAGCTGGCCTCGATGCGCTCAAGGGCAAGAGCGTCGCAGTCGATCCCGAACGCGCGGTATCAGCGATCTTCGAGCGGCTGGAGCAGGCGGGCGCAACCATCGCGCGGCACCGCGACCCTGCCGTGCTGGCGAAGGCGGTCAAGAACCCGGTCGAACTCGCCGGCCACCGCGCCGCGCAGGCCCGCGACGGCGCCGCGCTCTCGCGCTTCCTGCGCTGGGTCAGCGAGGAAGCCCCCAACGGCGGAATCGACGAACTCACCGCGTCCGACAAGCTGCAGGCTCTGCGCGCCGAGGGTGGCCTGCTCCGGGATCTGTCGTTCGACACGATTTCGGGCGCCGGGCCCAATGGCGCGGTGGTGCACTACCGCGCCGATGAAAAGACCAACCGGCCGCTCGAAACCGGCACGCTCTACCTCGTCGATTCGGGCGGCCAGTATCAGGACGGCACGACCGACGTTACCCGCACGCTCGCGATCGGAACGCCGACCGACGAGATGATCCGCCGCTATACGCAGGTGCTGAAAGGCCATATCGCGCTCGCCACCGCTGTGTTCCCCGAAGGCACAGCCGGATCGCAGCTCGATGTGCTGGCGCGCCAGTATCTCTGGGCGGACGGGGTCGATTACGCGCATGGCACCGGCCACGGCGTCGGCAGTTTCCTCTCCGTCCACGAAGGCCCGCAGCGCATCGCCAAGGCGGCGGGCGGACAGGCCGGGACCGACGAACCGCTCCGGGCGGGGATGATCATCTCCAACGAGCCCGGCTATTACAAGACCGGCGAGTTCGGTATCCGCATCGAAAATCTGGTCGTGGTCGAACCGCGCGAGGTTGCAGGCGCCGAGCATCAGATGCTCGGCTTCGATACGCTGACCTTCGCCCCGCTGGAGCGCGCGCTCATCGACAGCCACATGCTGACCGAGGCGGAACGTCACTGGGTCAACGCCTATCACGCGAAGGTGATGGACGTGCTCGGCCCCGAGCTTGACGCCGACAGCCGCGCCTGGCTCGCCAATGAGTGCCGCCCGCTGGAGGCGCGCTGATGGACCGGTCACTGTGGCAACTGCCGCGCGGCGAGTTTCCGGTCAGCCATACGGTGCGCGTGCGCTATAACGAGATTGACGGGCAGAATATCGTCTTCAACGGCAATTATTTCATCTACGGCGATATCGGCGTCACCGAATATTTCCGCATGATCGGCGAAGGCCAGCCGGGGCCGTTCTTTCACCAATATGGCACCGACATCTATGTCGTCCACGCCGAGATCGACTATCATGCAAGCGCTGTGCTCGATGACATGATCGACATCTGCGCGCGGGTGAGCCGCATCGGCCGGACCAGCTTCACGCTGCACGTCGCCATCTTCCGCGGCGAGGAACGTCTGACCGATATCCTCATCGTTTATGCGCACATGGATCTCGACACCGGCGAGGCGACCCCGCTTCCGGCCGGCTTCATCGCCGATGTACGGAGCGCCCAGAAAACGCCGCCAGTGCAGGATCCGGCCAAGGACTGGGGCTGACTCAGGACCACGGCGCAGTCCGGCCATCAGCGCTTGCGCGGAGCATGACGCGCGCGTAAAGGGCGGCTGTCACAAAAATGTCATAAAATAGTTTCCGGACCTTGCCATCACCCAGATAGCTGCCTTGCCGTATCGTCCGACCAGCGACGCGCCAGACGCGCCGGTCGAGATACTCCTGGTCACCTCGCGCGAAACGAGGCGATGGGTGCTGCCCAAGGGCAACCGGATGCGCGGAATGGCCGGGCATGAAGCCGCCGCGCTCGAAGCGGAAGAAGAAGCGGGCGTGCGGGGTTCCATCTGCCCCTCGCCGATCGGCACCTACACCTATCGCAAGCGCAAGCGCACCGGCGCTTCGCTGATGACGGGGGTGGAGGTCTATCCGTTCCGCGTTGCCACCGAGCTTGATGAGTGGCCGGAAAAACATGAGCGCGAGCGCCGCTGGTTCGCGCTCGCGGAAGCGGTCGAGGCGGTCGAAGAGGAAGACCTCAAGCATCTGCTGCGCCATTTCAGCGCTGGCGATGTCGCCGCCCGGGGCTTTATCGCGACGCGCGCGCGGGAATTCAAAAAGGGGACAGGCATGTTCAACTGGTTTCAGGCGCTGCTGCCGAAGCAGGGTAATTTCTTTGAAATGTTCGAGGCTCATGCCGCGACGCTGATGGCCGCGTCGAACGCGCTGGCCCGCCTGTTCGAAGGCGGCCCCGGCATGGCCGATCATATCAAGGAAGTCGAACAGCGCGAACATGATGCCGACGACATCATCCGCGAGGTGCTGCGCACCGTCCGGCGCACCTTCCTGACCCCGTTTGACCGCGGCGCGATCATCGAACTCATCAATGCGATGGACGATGCGATCGACCAGATGCAGCAGACGGCCGGCGCCATCGACCTTTATGAAATCACCGAGTTTGACCAGGGCATGCGCGACATGGTGGCGATCGTCGTCGATGCCTCGCGCATTACGGCCGAGGCGTTGCCGCTGCTCCGCGATATTCCCGAAAATGGCGCGCGCCTCCACACGCTGACCGAGCGGCTGGTGCATCTGGAAGGACAGGCCGACAAGATACATGCCGCCGGGCTGCGTTCGCTGTTCCACGAATATGGCGAGAAGGACACGCTCAAATTCATCGTGCTGCGCGAACTATACAGTCATCTGGAGCGCGTGGTCGACAGCTTCGAGGATGTCGCCAACGAGATTGACGGCCTCGTCATCGACCATAGCTGAAGCCCCGGCCCACCCATGCACGAACTTGCCTTTCCGCTGCTCGTCGGGCTCGTCATCCTGGCGCTCGCGTTCGATTTCCTGAACGGCCTGCACGATGCGGCCAACTCGATCGCGACCGTGGTTGCGACCAAGCTGCTCTCGCCGGTCAAGGCGGTGGTATTCGCGGCCTTTTTCAATGCCGCGGCCTATTTTCTCACCATCATGTTTCCATCGCTGCACAAGGTCGCGGAGACGATCGGCAAGGGGCTGATCGACAAGGATCTGGTGACGCCTGCCGTGGTGTTCGGCGCACTGATCGGCGCGATGTTCTGGAATGTCGTGACCTGGCTCAAGGGCATCCCCTCCTCGTCAAGCCACGCGCTGATCGGCGGGATTGTCGGCGCAGGCGTTGCCCATAGCGGTTTCGATGCGATCCAGTGGGCAGGGCTCAACAAGACGCTGATCGCCATCGTGCTGTCGCCGACGCTTGGCATGATGCTGTCGATGCTGATCATGCTGGTAACGAGCTGGCTGTACAAGGGTGCGAGCGTGCGCACGGCGGAGACCCATTTCCGTTTCCTCCATCTCATGTCGTCCGCCACCTATTCGCTCAGCCACGGCCTCAATGACGCGCAGAAGACGATGGGCATCATCACCGTGCTGCTCTATTCGACCGGTTATCTGAACGGCGAGTTTCATGTGCCGCACTGGGTCGCGATCAGCTGTTATGTCGCGATCGGCCTTGGGACGCTGTCCGGCGGCTGGAAGATCATCCAGACGATGGGATCACGCATCACCAAATTGTCGCAGCATCAGGGGTTCAGCGCGTCGATGGGCGGGTCGATCATGGTGTTCACCGCGTCCGCGCTCGGCATCCCGGTATCGACGACACACACCATCACCGGCTGCGTCATCGGCGCAGGAACGGCCAAGCGCGCCTCGTCGGTGCGCTGGAGCGTCACCGGCAACATCTTCATGGCCTGGATCATCACCATCCCCGCCTCGGCTGCCGTGGCGGCGATCTTCTACTGGCTGACGCGGCTGTTCTGAATGTCGCGCAATAGTGCTCGCAACGCGGCTTATACGTCTCGGCCTTCCTCGACCGCGTAAAGTTTGAGCCGCCGCTCGCCGATGCCCAGTTCGGGCCAGTGTGCTCGCCATTCGGCAAGATGGGACGAAGCAAAATGCGCATCAAGCGCGGCCGTGTCGCGCCATAATTCGCGCACATGGATGAGGCCGGGATCGAACAGATCTTCAGCATAGGAATAAGCAAGGCAGCCGTCTTCGGCCCGGCTTTGCCGGACCATATCGCTCATAATGGGCCGCGCTTCCGCCAAATTTTCAGGCGGCACCCGGACGGTCCCAACGATCAGCAACATCGGCGTTTCAATGTCCCGCTTGCGGTCCGCGCTTCAAACCGGAAAGCGCGAGTTGCTCGTCGATCTGCGCCATCAGCCGGTCGAGTCCGGCCTGGTCCTTCGCCTCGGCGCGGGCGACGAGCACATCCTGCGTGTTAGACGCGCGTAGCAGCCACCAGCCGTCGGGCGTGTTGACGCGGGCGCCATCGGTCCGGTCCACCTGGGCGCCATCGGCTTCGAGCCGCGCGAGCACCTCGTCGATCACCGCGAACTTGCGCGTCTCGTCGACCTGAAAGCGCATTTCGGGCGTGTTGACCATCGCGGGCATGGCCCCGCGCATTTCGGTGACGCTCCGGCCCAGCACATGCGCCGCCTCGATGAGGCGAACGGCGGCATAAAGCGCATCGTCAAAACCATAATAGCGGTGCTTGAAGAAGATATGACCGCTCATCTCGCCCGCAAGCGGGGAATCTGTTTCCTTCATTTTGGACTTGATCAGGCTGTGCCCGGTTCTCCACATCAGCGGCTTGCCACCCAGTTCCGCCACGCGGTCGAACAGCGCCTGCGACGCCTTGACGTCAGCGATAATCGTGGCGCCGGGCTCGTCCTTCAGCACCACTTCGGCAAAAATCGCGAGCAGCTGGTCGCCCCAGATCACGCGGCCTTCACCATCGACCGCGCCGATCCGGTCGCCATCACCATCGAAAGCCACTCCGAAATCGAGCTTTTTGTCCGCGACAAGGCGCTTCAGGTCGGCGAGATTCTTTTCCTCGGTGGGATCAGGATGATGATTGGGAAAATTGCCGTCGACATCGGTGTAGAGGGTGAAATGGTCGCCCGGGAGCCGCTTGACCAGCCGCTCGACGACGGGACCGGCCGCCCCGTTGCCGGCGTCCCAGCCGATGCGGAACGCCCCGCCCCTGAAGTCCTCGACCAGCCGGTCGACATAGCGGTCCATGATGTCGATCCGTTCGGACCCGGCCTCGCCTTCGACCCAGTCGCCCTGCGCCGCCATCGTACCAAGCGTCTGGATGTCCGCGCCGAAAAACGGGCGGCCCTGAAATACCATCTTGAAGCCATTATAATTGGCGGGATTATGGCTGCCGGTTATCTGTATGCCGCCATGAACGCCTAGTGTTTCCGCCGCATAATAGAGCATCGGGGTCGGGCCTTCGCCGACCCGCACGGCATGGATGCCGCTTTCGTTGAGCCCCTTGACCAGCGCCGCCTCGAGCATCGGCGAGGAGGTGCGCCCGTCATAGCCGACCGCGACTTTCGCACCCCCAGCGCGCGCGATCAGCCTGCCGAACCCGCGCCCGATGGCATAGGCGTCGTCCTCGCCGAGGGTTTCACCGACAATGCCGCGGATATCATATTCGCGCAGGCTGGTCGGGTTGAACTGGTGGGTCATCGGCTGCCTTCTTCCTGCAAGGGACCGGCCGGCCGGGCGCCCGGTGTCAGGAACCGGAGCGATCTTCCAGCGCGGCGATCATGGTGTCGCGCGCCCGGTTGACCTTGGCGGCCAGCGCGGGCGAGCCGCCTGTATCAGGGTGGACACGCTCGATCAAGGAACGGTGGGCAGCGAGAATGGTTGCGCGGTCGGCATTGGGCGCGATGTTGAGCAGCCGCGCCGCTTCGGCGATCTCCGCGCTGATCGCGGGACGCTGGCCCTGCCGCCAGAGCCACCAGGCCCCCGCCGCGAGTGCGAGCAACAGCAGGAATTTGGCCATCCGCGCCGCAGCCTGCCGTCAGCCAGCCGCGACCATCGAGGCTGCAAACGGGTTGAGGCCCGCTGCGCCACTGGCTTCGCGCCGGGGCAACTGGAGCCCCGCCACCATCTCGCGCAGTTCCTGCCGCGCCGCGATATGGCTGATTCCCAGATCGCCGAGCATGCCCTTGTCGAGCAGCGTCAGCCCCGAGGGGAACAGTTCGCGATAGATGACGCGCTCGCCAAGCCCGGGCAGCACACGGAAACCGACGCGCTTGGAAAGTTCGGACAGCGCCTCGCCGACGCGGCGCATGTTGCGCGCCTCGATATGCTGGAGGCGGTTGCGCATCAGCACCCAGTCGACGCTGCCGCCATCGCTCTTGGCGCGTTTCTGCCGCGCTTCCCAGATGAGCTCGGCATAGAAGCTGAGGCGCTTCACCCGGAAGGTTTCGGGATCGACCTGCCCGACGAGGTCAAAATCGACAAAACTGTCGTTCATCGGCGTGACCAGCGTATCGGCGCGCGTTGCCATATGACGCGCGAACGGGTCATCGCGGCCCGGCGTGTCGGCGATGAAAAAGTCCATGCCTTCTGCCAGTTCGGCCACCTGCGCGTCGAGCTGTTCGATCGTGTCGCCGGTGAAAACATCGAATTTCGGCGTCGGCAGATCGATGCCGCGGCGTCCCGCCGTCGCCTGCCGGTTTTCGAGGTAGCGATAGAAGGTGCGCTGGCGCGGGTCCATGTCGAGCCCGGCGACCTTGTAACCCTGCATCACGAGCGCGACGGCGACATGCACCGCACTGGTCGACTTGCCCGTGCCACCCTTTTCGTTGGCAAAGATAATGAAATGAGGCGTTTGTGCTGACATGCGTTTCCGACTACTGCTCCCCCGTCAGGGCGCCCCATCCGGCCCCTGATTGCTTGTTGCATTCTTCTACCGGAGCCGGAGCCGTGGTGCAAATCATCCGTGACGTAAAATCTCTTCGTGAAGCGGTCGCGGCGCTGCGCCGGGCGGGCGGACCGCATGGCGGGCGCGTGGCGCTGGTGCCGACGATGGGCGCGCTCCATGCCGGGCACATGGCGCTGGTCAAGGCGGCCGGCGGGCTGGCGGACCATGTCGTCACCTCGATCTTCGTCAACCCGACGCAATTCGGGCCCAATGAGGACCTGTCGCGCTATCCCCGGCAGGAGGCCGCCGATGTCGCCCTGCTCGAGGCAGAAGGCTGCGCGATCGTCTGGGCGCCCGATGCGGCCGCCATGTACCCGGATGGCCATGACACGATGATCCGCGTCGGCAAGCTCGCGACCCGCTGGGACGGCGCGGCCCGGCCCGGCCATTTCGATGGGGTCGCGACCGTCGTCACCAAACTGTTCAACCAGGTCCAGCCCGATATCGCGCTGTTCGGCGAAAAGGACTGGCAACAGCTCGCGGTGATCCGCCGCACCGTCGCCGATCTCGACATGACAATCGAGATTGCAGGCGTTCCGACCGAACGCGCGGATGACGGCCTCGCGCTCTCATCGCGTAACGCCTATCTGTCGGCGGAAGAACGCGCGGCCGCCCCGGAGCTCCACCGCGCGATGCAGGCGGCGGCGGATGCGATTCGCCTCGGCGGCAACGTCCCCGGAGCCCTTGCGGCGGCCGAAGCGCGCATTATTGCGGCCGGATTCGGACCCGTCGATTATCTCGCGCTCGTCGACGCTGAAACGCTCGAGCCGATGACTTCCTTTTCTGCGCCGGCCCGCATGATCGCGGCGGCAAAACTCGGTACGACCCGGTTGATCGACAACATTGCTGTAGAATGAACGGGTTCCGGTAATTTTCTGATTTTCAATAAAATCAGCAATTCCGCCACTTAGCGATGCGCGTAAAATCGATGACCAAGTAAGTTTACAATCATGTTAACCATTTGTTGACCAGGTGCCGCGAAATGTCGCTCCATCGAAACGCAACAGGGAAGAATTTCGATGGGCATGAGCATGAAGAACGCGGCTTTTCTGATCGAAAGCCGATTGGCGGAAGCGAGCCGGGGCAATGCGGACGCTTATTATGACCTGGGGGTCGCCTATTCGACCGGCTCGGGGGTCGATTATGACCTTGTCGAGGCACATAAGTGGTTCAACCTCGCGGCGCTGGCGGGAAGCAAGGAAGGGCAGGTTTGCCGCGCCGAGATTTCCGGCGAGATGTCCCGCGAGGAAATCGTCGAGGCGCAGCGCCAGGCACGCGCCTGGCTCAACCGTGTACCGGTGCAACCGGTGGTCGAACTGCGCTACGCAGCCTGAAAGCTAGCCTCCCCCTTCGGGGCAGGAGGAATGAGAGGTGGGACGCCGTCGGCGGGGGCAACGTTAAGCGACGCCCCACCTCCATATTCCTGAACTGTATTTTTTTTCCGCTATCCGGCTCTCAGCCGTCCTTGCGGAACGGCGCCTGCACATCGAGCCAGGCGATTTCGCCCGCAACCGCGCTTCTTTCGCGCGCAAGGAAATCCGCAACCGCATCGCGGAAGCCGGGATTGGCGATATAATGGGCGCTATAAGTCTCAACCGGACCATAGCCGCGCGCGAGCTTGTGTTCGCCCTGCGCGCCCGCTTCGACGCGGGCAAGGCCACGCGCGATCGCTTCCTCGACCGCGCGATAATAGCATAGCTCGAAATGAAGGAAGGGGATGTCCGCGGTCGCGCCCCAGTAGCGGCCGTAAAGCGCATCCCTCCCGATGAAGTTGAGCGCACCGGCTACCGGTTCGCCATCACGATAGGCAAGGAACAGCAGGATGCGGTCCGCCATGCGCGCGCCCATCAGGTCAAACGCCGCGCGGGTGAGATAGGGCCGCCCCCATTTGCGCGCGCCGGTATCCTGATAGAAAGTCCACATGGCATCCCAATGTCCGGGTTTGAGCTCAGCCCCCGATAGCGCGACGATCTCTGCCGCGCCCTGCGCTGCCGCGCGTTCCTTGCGGATCGCCTTGCGCTTGCGGGCCGCGAGATCGCCCAGAAAATCGTCAAAGCGCGCATAGCCGCGATTATGCCAGTGAAACTGGCTGCCGGTGCGGATCAGCCACCCGGCCTGTTCGAACAGCGGCAGGTCGGCCGCGGTCAGGAAGGTGGCATGCGCCGAGGACAGGTCATTCTGTTCGACCACCGTCTCGGCAGCGCGGATGAGCGCCATCTTCGTCCCGTCGTCGGCCGCCAGCAGGCGCGGCCCCGGCACCGGGGTGAACGGCACCGCGATCTGCAGCTTGGGATAATAGCGGCCGCCCGCGCGTTCGAATGCATCGGCCCAGCCGTGGTCGAACACATATTCGCCCTGGCTGTGGAGCTTGAGATAGGCGGGTATCGCGCCTGCCAGCCTGCCATCTGCCCCGTCGATCAAAATTGGCGCCGCCTGCCAGCCGCTACCCGGTCCGACGCTGCCCGACTGTTCGAGCAGCGACAGGAAATCATGCGACAGGAAAGGATTGCCGTCCCCGGCGAGCCGGTCCCATTGCGCCCGGTCGAGCGCCGCCACGCCATCGGCCAGCCGGGCCACGATCTTGGCCCCGTCCGCCATCAGCTGTGGTCGCGTTCGTAGATGATCTCGTCGGCCGCGTTGAACGCTGTCGCCTCCTGATCGGCCGTGCGCACCGTCCAGGTCAGCACCGGCAGCCCCCGCTGGCGCTGGCTTTCGGCAAAGGTGCTGGGAAGGTCGCGAATATCATAGGCGAGGAAATCGGGCTTCGCCTTCCACAGGCTCATATGGCGTTCGGCACGGCCACGCAGCCCCTTCCTGTTTTCCTCGCTCACCACCAGGCCGCGAATGATATGCTCGCCATTGGTGGCAAACCAGCGCCCGACATAGGGGTTGAACGACATCACCGCTGCCGGGCCGCGATAGCCTTCGAGCGCGCGGCGGACCGAGAGGCAGAGCGCGTTGACGCGGCGGCTCTCGGCCTTGACCTCGATCAGCACCGGTACACGGCCCGCCACCAGATCGAGCATCGCGGCGAGGCGCGGGATGGTTTCGTCGCTGTCCCTGAGCGTGATCGCGTCAAGCTCGGCATCGTGCCGGTCGGCGACCTTGCCTTCCGCGCCGGTCAGCCGGTCGAGCGCGTAATCGTGGAACACAAAGGCAGTGCCGTCCTTCGACACCTGCACATCGCATTCGATGCCGTGCCCGGCCGCAATCGCGTCGCGAAAGGCTGTGCGGCTGTTTTCGATCACGCGCCCGCCATGGAGGCCGCGATGCGCATAGGGCTGCGCAGTGAGGAAACGCAGGCGGCGGTTTTCGTCAGGGGCCGGAGCCAGCCGGCTGTCAAGCAGGGCGGACAGCAACAATGGCATCGACCTCGACCATCGCGCCGCGCGGCAGCGCGGACACCCCGACGGCGGCGCGCGCGTGCTTGCCGGCATCGCCAAACACCTGCTCCATCAGGTCCGACGCGCCGTTCGCGACCTGCGGCTGGGCGGTGAAACCGGCACCCGAATTGACGAACACGCCAAGCTTGACGATGCGCTCGACGCGGTCAAGCGAGCCGAGGGCCTTCTGTATCTGCGCAATCACCATCAGCGCGCACAACCCGGCCGCCTTCTGTCCGGCCTCGACGTCGCCCTCGCCATCGCAGCGCCCGGTGACGACCTGTCCCGCATCGAACGGCAGCTGGCCGCTCACATGCATCAGCCCGCCCGCTTCGACCACCGGCACATAGGAGGCGATCGGCGCGGCGGCTTCGGGGAGGGTGAGGCCGAGTTCGGCAAGGCGGGCTTCATAGTGTCCGGACATGGAATTTCCTTCAGGCTGGGATGGGCGCGGGCGCAGCTTCGCCGCGCGCAAAAATATCTAGAATATAATCAAGCGCCTCGGGCCAGTGATCGATCCGCGCATGCGCCTGTCGCGCGGGCTTGATCCGCCGCGCCATCGCCGGCTCGCCGACCATATGGAGCCGCCAGCATTCGGGCGCATGGTCTGCCGCGCCGCCGATATGCTGGGGAAGATCGTCGATGAACAGCGCCACGCTGGGACGATATTCGGCGATGATCCCGGCGAGCGCCGGACCCTTGCTGCCGCTGTTGGCATGAACCCGCAACGGCAGGCCATGGCCTTCAAGCTGGCGCGTGCGGTGCGGCTCGAACGCCTTGCCGGTATTGGTGAGCACGACAATGTCGGCCACCTCGCCTATCTTCTGCAACGCCTCGACCGCGCCCGGGAACGGATATTGCCGGTCCATTTCATGCTCGAAAAATTCCTCGAACAACGGCCAGATGCGCTCGCGGTCGACGCGGTCGCCGGTGTCGCGATGGGTCAGCATGTCCGACAGGTCGTCGGCGTCCATGTCGAGATCGATTGCGTGGATTTCGCCCAGCCATTCGCCGAACGGCACGATCATGTGCAGGATTACCTCGTCGCAATCGGTGACGAGGAGCGGGCGCGGAACGGTTGGGGCGGCGGTCATCGCCAAGCCCTTAGCCCCATTCCGGGCTGCCGGACAACCATTGTTGCGCCCGGGCGAGGGTTTCGGGCGAAACCTCCAGCGCTTCAGCACAGGCGATGAGGTCCGGTTCATGCGCGACGAGATAATCGAGGATTGCGGCATGGGTGGCCGGTTCGGCCGCGCCTTGCCGCAGGCGCGCCGCATCGAGGCCGGTCAGCGCCAGTAGGCGACCAGCGCGGCCTTCATCGCCCAATATCCACACCAGCGCGCGCAGCGCCAGCGTCGCGGCATCGTCCCCGTTCATCGCGATTTTACCCATGAAGCCTGTGCCCATCCGTTTTTTGACCCCATCCGCTTTTTGTCTTTGTTTCGCCGCCAAGGGACTCTATCCCCCCAACCATTGCCGATACAGGAGGGAAAGCGCCGCAATGGCGAAAAAGATTCTGGTCGTTGAGGATAATGAACTCAACTCCAAGCTGTTTTGCGATTTGCTCCGCGCGCACGGCTATGCGGCGGAACCGGTGCGCGACGGCCGCGATGCGCTCGCCCGCGCGCGCGATTTCGCCCCCGACCTCATCATCATGGACATCCAGCTGCCGCATGTCAGCGGCATGGAGCTGATCGAACAGATCAAGGCCGAAGAAGGCCTCCGGCACATCCCGGTGATGGCGGTGACCGCCTATGCCGGCAAGGGCGACGAGGAACAGATCCGCGCCGCCGGTGCCGAAGCCTATGTGTCCAAGCCAATCTCGGTGATGAAGTTCGTCGAGACGGTGGGAACGCTGGTCTAGCTTCTCAATCCCGCAGCAGTTCGTTGATGCCCGTCTTCGAGCGGGTCTGCGCGTCGACGCGCTTGACGATGACGGCGCAGTAAAGCGAGGGGCCGGGCGTGCCGTCGGGGAGCGGTTTGCCGGGGAGCGAGCCGGGCACCACCACGGAAAAAGCCGGGACTTCACCCATGAACACCTCGCCCGTGGCGCGATCGACGATCTTGGTCGAGGCGCCGAGATAAACGCCCATCGACAGTACCGCTCCTTCGCGCACGATCACCCCTTCAGCAACTTCGGCGCGCGCCCCGATGAAGCAGCCATCCTCGATCACCACGGGATTGGCCTGCAGCGGCTCGAGCACACCGCCGATTCCGGCACCGCCGGAGAGGTGGACATTCCTGCCGATCTGCGCGCAGCTCCCGACCGTCGCCCAGGTGTCGACCATCGTGCCTTCGCCAACATAGGCGCCGACGTTGACGAAGCTCGGCATCAGCACGACGCCCTTGGCGATATGCGCGCTGCGGCGCACCACCGCGCCGGGCACCGCGCGAAAACCGGCTTTTTCAAAATCCTTGGCCTTCCAGCCAGTGAACTTGGTCGGCACCTTGTCCCACCACGGCCCGGGCGCATCATGGTCGCCCATCATCTCATTGTCATGCAGCCGGAACGACAGCAGCACCGCTTTCTTGAGCCACTGATTGACCTGCCAGTCGCCATTGCCGTCACGCTCGGCGACGCGCAGCGTACCGCCGTCGAGTTCGTCAAGCGCTTCGCGGACCGCCTTTTTGACGTCCTTGGTAAGCGCATCGGGCTCGTCGCGATTGTCCCATGCCTGGTCGATGATGGCCTGAAGCTCTTTCATGATTGCTGCTGTTCCCTGCGGATTGACTGGTGGACGATGCCCTGAAGGAAGGGGACGAGATCGTCAATATGGTGGTCGACATATTCCGGTTCATGGCCGCGGTTCCCGCTTTCCGAGCCATTGTCGACCCAGACGGTGGTGAAGCCGAGCCGGTGCGCGGGCACGAGATTGCGCGCCATATCCTCGAAGAAGATGGCGCGGGCGGGATCGATGGCAAAGCATTCGACAAGGCTGCGATAGGGTGCTTCGGCTGGTTTCGGCACATAATGGGTCGCGCGGATATCGTGGATGCCGGAAAAGCGGTCCGCGACGCCAAGCCGTTCAAGCACGCGGGAGGCATAGGGCGCATCGGCGTTGGTGAAGATGAGGCAGCGCCCCGGGAGCGCGGCCAGTGCCTCCGCAAGGCCGGGCTCGGGTTCGAGCAGATCAAGCATGATATCATGGACGAAATCGAGGAAATGGTCGGGCTCGACCCCATGATCGTGCATCAGCCCCGCGAGCGTGGTGCCGTGCGCGTGGAAATAATCCTTTTGGATGCGCCGCGCCTCGACCAGGTCACAGCCGAACCTGTCCGCGATGAAGGCGCCCATTCTGGCGTCGATCTGGTCGAACAGCCGGTGCCTTGGATGGTAGAGGGTGTTGTCGAGGTCGAACACCCAGGTGTCGATGTGCGAAAGGTCAGCGGCCATGCGCGCGGGCCTAGCAGCTTGACCTGCGCAACGGAAGCGGGTGAGGAATATGCCTCCGGCCTTAACCCGTTCGCGCTGAACCTGCTGAAGCGCTGCCTCTTTTATCGTTCCCCTAAAAACAGCCCTTCGACAAGCTCGGGGCGAACGGGTAGAGACATGTTTGCTTCGTTCAAAAGCATGTTTGAAAAAGTTGGAGTGACATCATGCGCCTGCTCACCATCATCCTGCTCGCCGCTGTCGGCCTGGGCACCACAACCGCAGTTCAGGCCAAGGCGAAGCCGGGCGGATGGACGCTCGCCATCCATGGCGGCGCGGGGACGATCGAACGCAGCAAGCTCACGCCCGAACAGGACAGGGAAATCCGCGCCGCGCTCGACCGGGCGCTCGAGGCCGGGTCCGCCGTGCTCAAGGCAGGCGGGTCGTCGATGGATGCGGTCGAGGCCGCGGTGATGGTGCTCGAGGACAATCCCAATTTCAATGCTGGCAAGGGCGCGGTCTATACCTGGGAGGGCACGCACACGCTCGATGCCTCGATCATGGACGGCGCGACGCGCAGGGCCGGCGCGGTGGCCGGTTCGACCACCACCCGCAACCCGATTCGCCTCGCCCACGCGGTGATGGAAAAGAGCCCGCATGTGCTGCTCTCAGGAGCAGGCGCGGATGAATTTTCCAGGCAACAGGGACTGGTGCAGGTGCCCAACAGCTATTTCGATACGCCCGAACGCAAGCGCCAGCTCGACGCGATGAAGGCGGAAAAGCTGAGCTGGTACGATGTCGACCGCAAATATGGGACGGTCGGCGCAGTCGCGGTCGACATGCAGGGCCATGTCGCGGCTGCGACCTCGACCGGCGGCATGACCGGCAAGCGCTGGGGCCGCATCGGCGATTCCCCGATCATCGGCGCAGGCACCTATGCCGATGATCGCGCCTGCGCCATTTCCGCGACCGGATCGGGCGAATATTTCATCCGCCTCGGCATCGCCCATGAAATCTGCGCGCGGATGCGCTTCCGCAAGGAAAAGGCGCAGAAGGCGGCCGATACGGTGATCCGGGAACTCGGCGCGATCGGCGGCGATGGCGGGGTGATTGTCGCCGCTCCCGATGGCAGCACCGCCTTCTCGTTCAACACCGAGGGCATGTATCGCGGGCGTATCTCGTCGAAGGGGGTGCGCGAGGTGGCCATCTATGGCGATGAGGCGCGGCGAGATTTTACAACGGCCAGCGGCAAGCATTAAATCAATCTTTACCCTGATTTTCTAATCCTTCCCGCAATGATTTCGTTTGTGGGACAATGATTTATGACCCGGGACATTCGCGCCGAAATCGGCCGTAACGACAAGCCGCCGCGCGAACAGCTGGAACGCCGTGTCGCGCTTTACTGCGAAGGCACCGACCTGCGCCCCAATCTCGACCGGCTATGGGCTGCGTTCGGTGACGAAATCACCCGGTTCGCCCAGAATTACTGGGCGCAGAATATCGGCGAAATGCACGTGCGCACCCTGTCGCGCCAGAGCGGCGAGCCGATGACGCTCGAGCAAACCGTCGGCCAGTGCATGGGGTTCAGCCTGACACCCTTCATGGGGCAGAAGGAGCATCACTGGATGGTCGCGGCCGCCAAGCTTGCGACAGTCAGCTGGGTCGGCGAAGTCGAGGACAGGATGGTCGATACGGTGATCGACTATAGCACCGCGCTCGCGCTCCACCTCATCAGCCTCACCGAGCAAGATCCGGAGCTGCGCAATCTCGCGGTGCGCACGATGCAGAAGCTCGGCGCGATCCAGTTCGAGATCATGTCCGCGCAGCGTGCCGAACTCGACCGCCGCCTGCTTGTCCATAGCATGGGAGCCGACAGCGAACAGTTCCGTGACCGGCTTGTGAGTCTGCTGGGCGACAGCATGGCCGACACCCGGCGGCTGCGCGAACAGGCGGCCGAAACCGCCGCGAAAACCGCCTCCACGCTCGACAAGGCATCCGAAATGACCGTGGTGTCGGAACAGTCGGCGCAGGCGATGCGCGAGGCGGCACGGACCGCTGCGGGGCTGATCGAGGCGATCGACACGGTACAGCATCAGGTCAATTCAAGCGGCGACATCGCCGCGCTCGCGGAACAGCGCGCGGTCGAGGCGGTTGAAGCGAGCGGCGTCCTTGCCGAGCAGGCGAAGATGGTCGAATCGATCCTCAGCCTGATCCGCGACATCGCCGGGCAGACCAACCTGCTCGCGCTCAACGCGACGATCGAGGCAGCGCGCGCGGGCGATGCCGGGCGCGGCTTTGCCGTGGTGGCGCAGGAGGTGAAGGCGCTCGCCCGCCAGACCGCGACCGCGACCGACGACATCGCGGCCAAGGTCGGCCTCATGCACGACGCCACCGCCCGCACGGCGCAGAGCACGGTGATGCTCAAGGACTCGGTCCTCGCGATCAAGGATTCGTCGGTGTCGATCCTCGATGTCATCAACGAACAGGCACGCTCGGTTTCTGCCATGTCGGCAGCGGTCGACGAAACCGCGCTCGGCGCCGATTCGATGTCCTTCCTGCTCAAGGGCATTTACGACGACATCAACGCGACCAGCGCGCGCATCCGCGCGGTCGCGGACGGCTTCGTCGAGGTCGACCAGCGCCTGACGCAGGCTGGCGAGGATGCGCGCTATTATGTCAATTCGATCATCTCGCAGGCCGCCTGAAGACAGCATCTGCGGATAGCGGCTTTGCCGTAAACCCAGCGCCCCACCCTCCCTCGCGAGGGAGGGTGACCGTTTCGTCCACCGCAGATCAGGGCCCAAGCACGTCCCTGAGCGCATCCCACGCCGCCTGCTTGTCAGCCAGCGCGCGGGTGAAGGCGGGGCTGCTCGACGGGAGCCGGATCACCGGCAGTCCATGTTCCGGCCCCAATTGCCTGAGGCCGATGGCGGCGGCGCGCTGGCCGTTAAAGGCGATCGCGCGCAAGTGCGGCAGGCTGGCGACCAGCCGCGTGAGGTCGTTCGCGGTTACATTGCGGATCGCGGTATCGAGGCTTCCCTGCCGCTCGGCATTGGCGACCACGTCCCACAGCGCGATGCGGTGCGCGATCAGCGTTTTCAGCCGCGTTTCATAGTCCATTTCGGCGAGCGCGGTTCCCGTCACACCGCCCATCAGCCGCCAGAACTGGTTTTGCGGATGGGCATAATAACGCTGCGCCGCAAGCGAGGCTTCGCCCGGCAGACTGCCCAGAACGAGCAGGCGCGCGTCTGGCCGGAACACCGGCGCAAAGCTCGCCTTGTGGCCCGGCGGCAGCGCGGGTGCCGGTTTCACCGTCAGAGATATTTTTGCCAGGTCGCGAGCATCCGCGCCCAGGCCCGCTCCGCCTGCGCCTCGTCATAGACCGGCGCGTCGATCGTGCACCAGCCATGCTGCGCAGGATAGACCTCGATCTCGGCGGGGCGTCCGGCGGCATCGGCGGCGGCGCGCAGCGTTGCCTTGGCCTGGGGGTCGCGCTCGTCGTCATTCTGCGCGATGCAGATCAGCGCGGCCGCCTTCATCGTCTTGAAAAGGAGATGCGGACTGTCGGGCTTGTCGGTTGCGAGTCCGCCGCCGTGGAAGGAGGCGAGCGCACCGACCCGGTCGGGGCGGGCCGCCGCGGTGCGGAAGGTGAAGGGGCCGCCCATGCAATAGCCGCTGGTGCCGATCTTGCTCGCCCGGTCGACCTCGGCCTGCTGGTCGAGCCAGTCGACGAAGGCTCCGCCGTCGCGGGTGGTGGCGGCCGGATTGATCGCCTCGATCATGGGTTTCAGCCTGGCCTGCCCCGCCTCGGTGCGCCATTCGGCCATCGACTGCATGATGGGGGCAGGCGCGGACCGGTAATATTGGTTGACCACCAGCACCGCATAGCCCGATTTCGCCAGCCGTGTCGCCATGGTGCGATAGGCGTCACGCAGGCCCGCAATATCGGGCCACAGGATGATGCCGGGATGCCTGCCCTTGGCCGGATAGACGAAGAAACCGTCCGCGGTGCCATCGGGTGTGGGGATGCTGACCGTGCGGCTCGCAACCTCGCCGCTGCTGGCCGGCGAGTCGCCCACCGCCCCGCTGACACAACCCGGCACGGCAGCGAGCGCCGCCACGCCGATGCCGACCTTGCCAAGATCACGCCGCGCCACCGCGCGGTTTTTCAGCCAGCTTTCATTTTCCCGTTCGGTCGTCGCATCGCACATTGCCGCTGCCTTTCTCTCGATCACGCCCCCGCGCTTGCGCGAAACAGCATAGCGGGATGTGCGCGGCAGGGAAGGTGTCTTGGCAAGCCGGTCACATGCCTAGTTCACATGCCTAGTGATGATGCCGGGTTTCGCGCACCAGCGACCAGTCATAGCCCAGCGCACGCGCGCGCATAGATCGCCTCCCGGTCCTCGTCGGCCGGATGCGGGCTGCGCGACAGGATCCAAAGATAGCGCCCCGACGGCTCGCCGACGATCGACCAGCTATAATCATCCGCATGATCGAGCACCCAGTAATCTTCGTAAAAGGGGCCGAAAAAGGAAACGCGCAGCTTGGCGCCATCGCTGCCGTCGACCAGCCTGGCCTTACCCGTCGCCGTCTTGACCGGGCCATCGACCGCGCCCTTGTGGCAGCGGTTGACGACCTTGATGCTGCCATCGGAATTGAGGCTGTAATCCGCCGTTACCCCGTCGCAGCCGCGCTGGAACGGCGCTTCATAGCGCGCCAGTTCGTACCAGCGGCCAAGATAGCGGGAAAGATCAACCGGCTTGGCAGGTTCCGGGACCGCCTTGTTGCCGGACGGTCCCGGCTGTCTGGAAGCAAGAACCCCGCCCGCAACAGCGGCGAGCCCTGTGAACAAAAGCAATTTTTTCATCCTGACGCTACGCGCCGGGATGGCGGATGTTCCCCTTTATCCTCCGATATGCCGCGCCATCGCCTCGCGCGCGAGGTCGAGCGCATAGGGATCCTCGATGGTCGCGGGGGCAATCACCTCTTCGCCGCGCGCGATCTTGCGCAGCGTGCCGCGCAGGATCTTGCCCGAGCGCGTCTTGGGCAGCTTGTCGACGATCGCCGACTGGCGGAAGGCGGCAACCGGGCCGATCTCGGCGCGGACCTTGGCGGCGAGTTCGGCGGCGAGTTCGGCCTCGCTGAGGCCGGTGTCGCCGCGCGTGACAACGAGCGCGAAGGGGAGTTCGCCCTTCAGCGTGTCGGGAATGCCGATGACGGCGCATTCGGCAACCGCTGGGTGCGCGCCGATGACCTGTTCCATCCCGCCGGTCGAAAGCCGGTGCCCGGCGACGTTGATGATGTCGTCGATCCGGCTCATCACATGGATGCGCCCGTCGGCGTCGATCATCCCGGCATCGCCCGCGGTATAATAGCCCGGATGCTGGGCGAGATAGCTTTCCTCGAAACCGGTCTCGTTGTTCCAGAGCGTCGGGAAACAGCCGGGCGGCAGCGGCAGTTCGATCACGATCTCGCCGCTGGTTCCGGCGGGCTGGCGCTTATGCTCCTCGTCGAGCACATGGAAGCGGAAGCCCGGCACCGGATGCCCGGCGCTCCCCGCCAGCGTTTCGCTGCGGCCAAGGCCGAAGCAGGTTGCAATCGCGGGCCAGCCCAGCTCGGTCTGCCACCAATGGTCGATCACCGGCATTTTGAGCTGCTGCTCCGCCCAGTGGACGGTATCGGGGTCGGCGCGTTCGCCCGCGAGGAACAGCGCGCGCATCTTGCCGAGCCCGCCTTCGTGGATGAACTTGCCTTCGGGGTCCTCGCGGCGGATCGCACGGATCGCGGTCGGCGCGACGAAGAACACCGCGACATCATGCTCGCGGATCACGCGCCAGAAGGCCCCGGCATCGGGGGTGCCGACCGGCTTTCCTTCATAAAGCACGGTGGTGCAGCCATAGAGCAGCGGGCCATAGACGATATAGCTGTGGCCGACGACCCAGCCGATATCGGATGCGGCCCAGAATACCTCGCCAGGTTTCAGGCCATAGACGTTGCGCATCGACCAGGTCAGCGCGACCGCATGGCCGCCATTGTCGCGCACCACGCCCTTGGGAAGACCGGTGGTGCCCGAGGTATAAAGGACATAGAGCGGATCGGTGGCGGCAACCGTTACCGGATCCACCTTGGGCGCGAAGGAGAACATCGCGTCCCAGTCATGGTCGCGCCCGGCCTGAAGTTCGGCGCGCTCCATCTCGCGCTGGTAGACGATGACGTTGCCGACCTTGTGCCAGGCGAGTTGCAGCGCTTCGTCAAGCAGGGGCTTATAGGGGACGACGCGCCCCGGCTCGATCCCGCAGGAGGCGGCGAGGACGAGGCGCGGGGTCGCATCGTCGATGCGCTTGGTAAGCTCTGCCGCCGAAAAGCCGCCGAACACAACGCTGTGGATTGCGCCGAGCCGCGCGCAGGCGAGCATCGCGAACACCGCCTCGGGGATCATCGGCATGTAGATGATGACGCGGTCGCCTTTACGGATGCCCTGCGCGGCGATCATCCCGGCGGTCTGCGCCACCGCGTCCTGGAGCTGGGCGAAGGTCCAGCTCTTCTTCTGACCCGTAACCGGGCTGTCATAAATCAGCGCCAGCTGGTCGCCGCGTCCCTGTTCGACATGGCGGTCGACAGCATTGTAGCAGGTGTTGAGGCTTGCATCGGGAAACCATTTCTCGCCATCATGCGCGAGCGTCGGCGGGCTATCCCAATGAACCGCATTGGCCGCATCCAGCCAGAAACGCTCGGGGTCCTCGACGCTGATCCGGTAGGCATGATCATAGGCATCCGCCATCGCTATACTCTCCTCGATACTGTCCGCCGGAAACCTTCCCGCCGCGAGAGGCGAGCCGACTCCAGCATGGCCACAGCGCTAGCCTAACGCTTTTTGCGTGCGATGCCATTGGCCTAAAGTCGTATGCTTGCCAGCCGGACCGCGTTAGGGCAGGCAGGATGCGCTGGCGGTGCCCTGTGCCGCGTGGCGAGCGATCTTCACCGGGGGGTGAGAAACCATGTCCAACCTGCTGCCGCTGCTGGTGGCGCTCGGCTATGTCGCGATGCTGTTCGGCTTTGCCGGATGGGCGGAGCGCGACGGCCAGCTGCGGCTCAAGGCGCAGCTCAGGGTCCCCGCTTATGTGCTGGCGCTCGCTGTCTATCTGACCAGCTGGACCTTTTTCGGCGCGGTCGGCACGGCGGCGTCGGAAGGCTGGACCTATCTCCCGATCTATCTCGGGCCGATCCTTGTTCTGCTCCTTGGCGGAAAATTCCTCGAAAAGCTGGTCGGCGCGGTCAAGAGCGATGGCGCCACCTCGATCTCGGACTTCATCGGCGGCCGCTTCGGCAAGAGCCGGCTGGTGGCGGCGCTCGTGACCCTCACCGCGCTGCTTGGCGTCATTCCCTATATCGCGCTCCAGCTGCGCTCGGTCGGGACCAGCTATGCCGCGATCACCGGGCAGGCGGACGCCTTCCTACCGATGGCCGCGACCGCCGCCATCCTCGCCTTGTTCGCGGTGCTGTTCGGTACAAGGCGCTACGAGCCCGATGCGCGCAACGAAGCGGTGCTGTTCGCGATCGCGGTCGAATCGCTGGTCAAGATCGGCGCGCTGATGATCGCGGGCATATTTGCTGCCGTCATCTTCCTCGCCGCGCAGCCCGCCGAGCAGGCGACCGGGCTTGCACGCTTTTCGGAAAATTTCGCGCCGTCGCGTCTCAATGGCGATTCGCTTGTCATCCTGCTGCTTTCAAGCGCCGCGATCCTCTGCCTGCCGCGGCAATTCTATATTGGCGTGATCGAGGCGAAGAACGAACAGGATATTGCCGGGGCACGGCGTCCCTTTGCCGCCTATCTGCTCATCACCACGCTGCTGGTCGCCCCAATCACGCTCTCCGGTCTCGCGTTGCTCGGCCCCGAACAGCGGCCCGACCTCTATGTCCTCAACCTGCCGCTCAGCCAGGGTTCGACGCTGATCAGCCTGATCGTGTTCATCGGCGGCTTTTCGGCGGCGACCGCGATGGTGCTGGTCGAATCGATCGCGCTTTCGACGATGGTGTCGAACGACCTCATCGCGCCCCTGCTGCTGCGCAATCCGCGCTTTGCCGAAAACCGCGATTTCGGCCGCATCATGCTCGATATCCGGCGCGCCGCGATCCTCGTCATCATGGGCGCCGCACTCGGCTGGGCGTTCGGGATTCCGGCCAAGGAAAGCCTCGCCAATATCGGCCTCGTCGCTTTTGCCGCGATGATCCAGTTCGCGCCTGCGCTCATCATGGCGGTCAACCGGCCGGACGGCGACAGCAAGGCGCTCGCCGCCGGGCTGACAGCGGGCCTCCTCATCTGGGTCTACACGCTTGCGCTGCCGATGATCACGCCGCCCGCCTGGCTCGCTCATCTGCGCGGCACGCTGGCCGATCCGAACGCGCTGTTCGGCCTTTCGGGATTTACCCCGATCACCCACGGCACGCTATGGAGCCTCGGCGCCAATCTCCTCGCCTATGCAATCGTCGCCGCGCGCCGGGTCGAAGCGCGCGCGATCCCGCAATTATGGCGGCCGCAGCCCTCCGCCATGGCGCCGGTCAACGATCTCGGCTCGCTCGGCGATTTCGTCAGCCGGTTCGTTTCGCGCGCGCATTTCGACGAAGCCATCGGCCCGCACGACCTGCGCGCGCCGGTTGATCGCCACAGTGCCCGCGCCGCCGAACGCCTGATCGCGGGTGTCATTGGCGGCCCTTCGGCGCGCGCACTGATGTCGTCGGCGCTGTCGGGTGCGAGCCTCACCCATGAGGATGTCACCCGGCTGCTCGATGAATCGGGGCAGAGCCTGCAATTTTCCAAAGGGCTGCTCGCGGCGACGCTGGAAAATATCGATCCCGGCGTCAGCGTGATCGACCGCGACCTAAACCTCGTCGCGTGGAACAGCCGCTATCGCGAACTGTTCGCCTATCCCGACGAGCTGGTGCGGGTGGGGACGCCGGTCGCCGACCTCATCCGCTACAATGCGCTGCGCGGCGAATGCGGCCCCGGCGAGGTGGAGGATCATATCGCGCGCCGTATCGCCCATATGCGCCGCGCGCAGGCGCATAGTTTCGAACGCATCCGGCCCGACGGGCGCGTCCTGAAGACCGTCGGCGGGCCGATGCCGGGCGGCGGCTATGTCATGTGCTTCACCGACATCACCGCCGAGGCCGAGGCCCGCGCCGCGGTCGAACGCGCGCGGCGCGAACTTGAAACCCGCGTCGCCGACCGCACCGCCGAACTCAGCGAGGTCAACGCCGCGCTCGCCCGCGCCGACCAGGACAAGACGCGCTTCCTTGCGGCTGCCAGTCACGACCTGCTCCAGCCGCTCCATGCCGCGCGGCTGTTCACCGCGGCGCTCGGCCGCGACCTTGATGAGCGCCGCAGGGACCTGCTCGAACGGGTCGACCGCTCGATCGATTCCGCCGACGCGCTGCTGCGTTCGCTGCTCGACATTTCCAGGCTTGATGCGGGCGGGGTCGTTCCCCGGCCCGCGATACTGGCGCTCGATCCGCTGCTCGCCGACCTCGTCGCGACGATGGCGCCGCTCGCCGCCGAAAAGGGATTGAGCCTGCGCTATGTCCAGACCGGCGCGCGGGTCGAAACCGATCCCGTGCTGCTGCGCTCGATCATCCAGAATTTCCTCTCCAACGCGATCCGCTACACGCAGCGGGGCGGGATCGTCGTCGGGGTGCGGCGGCGCGGCGAGGACATCCGCATCGACGTCGCCGACAGCGGGCCCGGTATTCCTGCGGACAAGCGCGACATCATCTTCCGCGAATTCGAGCGGCTCGATACCGGCCATGAAGCAGGCTTCGGCCTTGGCCTTGCCATCGTCCAGCGCACCGCGCGGCTGCTCGGCCTCAAGGTTTCGCTCCAGTCGAACGAGGGGCGCGGCAGCCGCTTCAGCGTCTGGCTGAGACGGGTCGACGAGGGTGCGGCAACCCCCGCGCGCATCCCCCGCGACGCGGCGCCGGCACCGCACGGCTCGGCGCTCCATATCCTCGTCGTCGACGACAAGCCGGGCAATGTCGAGGCGATGACCGCCTGGCTGCGGAGCGCCGGACACCGGGTCAGCGTGGCAGGCGATGCAGCGTCCGCCCTTGACCTTGCGGGACCGTTCGATGCCGGGCTCATCGATTTCGACCTGGGCGGCGGCGAGGATGGGTTGGCGCTGATCGCGGCTCTCCGGACGCCGCACCCGGCGATGCGCTGCGCGCTCGTCACCGCCGAACGCGGCCCCGCCATCCGCGCGCGGGCGGCCGCCATGCACATTGCCTTTTTCGCCAAACCCGTTACGCCGGGAGATGTTGAAGCCTGGCTCAACGGACGATCGCAGGAACCAGAGGCTTTCTGACCGGTTGACCCAGCATCCACGATTTGCGCTCGCAGCGACATGGGAGAAACATAATGGCCGTCAACGATATTGGTCCCAAGCCCTATTCCTTCGACATGGAAGCGGAAGCGACCGCCAACACCAACTACCGCACCGTCGCCTGGACCGGCAAATATTTCCAGGTCACGCTGATGAGCATTCCGGTGGGTGAATCGATCGGGCTCGAGGTTCATCCCGAAACCGACCAGTTTCTGCGGCTTGATGCCGGGCAGGGCCTGTGCACGATGGGACCCGACAAGGACAAGCTCGATTTCCGTCAGGAAGTGAGCGACGGCTGGTGCATCATGGTCCCGGCCGGAACCTGGCATGACGTCGTCAACACCGGCGACGAGCCAATGCAGCTTTATGTCGTCTATGCGCCGGTGCATCATGCGCAGGGCAAGATCCACAAGACACAGGCGGATGCCGAACGCGACGAGGAAGCGGGCAATGACGAGCCGCCCGCCTGGACCGTTCAGCCCGGCGAGGGCAAGCCCGACCAGACGGCCTGACCGTTCCGCCTCAGCGAAACAGGATCAGCGCAATCCAATTCCCAGCGCGCGGGCGGCGAGTACCGCCTGCGTGCGGTTCTGCACGTCGAGCTTCTTCAAAATCGCGGTCATGTGCGCCTTGACCGTCGCCTCGGTGATGCCGAGGTCATAAGCGATCTGCTTGTTGAGCCGTCCTTCGAGCACGCCCAGGAGCACGCGCAACTGCATCGGCGTCAGCGATTTGAGCTTGCCCGCAACCGCGTCGAGTTCGCTGTCGGGCGGTGTCTGCATGACATGGCGGCCCGCCAGCGCATCGCCGATCGCCTCTTCCATCGCGGCGAGGTCCTGATCCTTGCCGATGAAGCCGATCGCGCCGAACCGCTGCGCTTCCTGTGCGACCAGCCGCGCATCGGCGCTCGAGACGACGAGGATCGGGGCTTCTGGCCGCTCGGCATGGAGCAGGGCGACGCCGGAAAAACCGGTCGCGCCGGGCATGTTGAGATCGAGCAGGATCAGCGTCAGCCGTTCGGCGGCCCGCGCGGCCTCGGTCGCCGCCCCGAGCGTCGCCGCTTCGACCAGCGCGGCTTGGGGGCAGACATGGCCGGCCGCCATTACCAGCGCTTGCCGGAACAGCGGATGATCGTCCGCGATCAAAATGGTCGGCCGGGCCGTTTCCTCCATCCGCTCCCCTGGTCCTTGTCTAGGCTCCCATACGGTTGGCGACCAGATTATCAACTACGCTGGGATCGGCAAGGGTCGATGTATCGCCGAGGCTCGAAACTTCATTCTCGGCAATCTTCCTGAGGATGCGGCGCATGATCTTGCCCGAACGCGTCTTGGGCAGGCCCGGCGCGAACTGGACGAAGTCGGGCGTTGCAATGGGGCCGATTTCATGGCGCACCCACTGGACCAGATCCTTGCGCAGTTGCTCGGTCGGCTCCTCGTTGGCGTTCAGGGTGACATAGGCATAGATGCCCTGCCCCTTGATGTCGTGCGGCATGCCGACCACCGCTGCCTCGGCGACCGTCGGATGCGCGACCAGCGCGCTTTCGACCTCGGCGGTGCCCATGCGATGGCCCGAGACGTTGATCACATCGTCGACGCGGCCGGTGATCCAGTAATAGCCATCCTCGTCGCGGCGGCAGCCGTCACCGGTGAAATATTTGCCCGGATAGGTCGAGAAATAGGTCTGGAAGAAGCGCGCATGATCGCCCCATACGGTGCGCATCTGCCCCGGCCAGCTGTCGGTCAGGCACAGATTGCCTTCGGTCGCGCCTTCAAGGACATTGCCCTTTTCATCGACCACCTGCGGCACCACGCCAAAGAAGGGATAGCTTGCCGCGCCGGGCTTCGCCGCGTGGGCGCCGGGGAGCGGGGTCATGAGGACGCCGCCGGTTTCGGTCTGCCACCAGGTATCGACGATCGGGCAGCGGCCGTCGCCGACGACGCGGTGATACCATTCCCACGCCTCGGGGTTGATCGGCTCACCGACCGAGCCGAGCAGCTTGAGCGATGCGCGACTGTGCTTCTTCACCCACTCGTCGCCTTCGCGCATCAGCGCGCGCAGCGCGGTCGGCGCGGTGTAGAAGATGTTGACCTTGTGCTTGTCGACCACGTCCCAGAAGCGGCCGAAATCGGGATAGTTGGGTACGCCTTCGAACATCAGCGTGGTCGCGCCGTTCGCCAGCGGGCCATAGATGATGTAGGTGTGGCCCGTGACCCAGCCGATATCGGCGGTGCACCAGTAAATCTCGCCGGGCTTGTAATCGAACACCAGCTGGTGGGTCATCGCCGCCCAGACGAGATAGCCGCCGGTCGTATGGAGCACACCCTTGGGTTTGCCCGTCGAGCCCGAGGTGTAGAGAATGAACAGCGGATCTTCCGCGTTCATTTCCCACGGTTCGATATGTTCGGACACATGCTCCCGCACCGTATGGTACCACACGTCGCGGCCCGATTTCATCGATACCGGCGTGCCGGTGCGGCGCACGACGATCACGCGCTTGATCGACGGGCAGTCCTTGAGTGCCTCGTCGACATTTTCCTTCAGTGGAATCTTCTTGCCGCCGCGCAGCCCCTCGTCGGCGGTGACGACCACCGACGAGTGGCAGTCCTGGATGCGATTGGCGAGGCTGTCGGGCGAGAAACCGGCAAAGACGACCGAATGGATCGCGCCGATGCGGGTGCAGGCGAGCATCGCCATCGCCGCTTCGGGGATCATCGGCATGTAGATGGTCACGCGGTCGCCGCGGCGTACCCCTTGCGCGCGCAGCACATTGGCGAAACGGCAGGTTTCCTCGAACAGCTCGCGATAGGTGATGGTGCGGCTGTCCTTGGGGTCATCGCCTTCCCAGATGATCGCGGGCTGGTCGCCGCGTTCCTCCAGATGCCGGTCGAGGCAGTTATAGGAGACGTTGAGGATGCCGTCCTCATACCATTTGATGCCGAAGGTTTCCTCGTCGAAGCTGGTATTCTTGATCTTTTCCGGGAACTGCATCCAGTCGATGCGCTGCGCCTCGCGCTTCCAGAAGCCTTCCGGGTCGCTGAGCGATTCAGCGTACATCTCCTCGTAGCGCGCAGCATCGATATAGGCACGTTCGGCCCATTCCTGCGGCACCGGATAGATGGCTTCAGACATCGGTCCCCTCCTTGTATTCAAATAATAGTACGGATGCGTTGAGTCGCATCCCGGCCTTGCCCCAGCTTTACGCACCATGACGCAGAATGCCACCCCGACCAACGTCGAAGGTGGGAAAAATACCCGTCCTTTCTCCGTACGACCAAGGTCTAGCTATCGCCCGGGTCCCTTTTGCCGGACAAGGCGAGCATGGCCGCGAAAGGCCTTTGTCTCACACCGCCGGCAACAGGCGGGGAGCGTGTCTGGAGTCCACGTCAACCTTTCAAAAAGGGGAAGACCGATGAGAGGATATCACGGAAAGGTCGCGTTGCTCGGCAGCGTCGCGATGCTGGCGCTGATGCCGGTCCAGGCCGCCGCGCAGACATCGAAACAGGCAGAACTCGAGGCAAGGCTGAAGGCACTTGAGGAAAGCGTTGGCAGCTTGCGCGCCGAACTCGACGCCGAACGCCAGCGCAACGCCCAGCTGCAGCAGAACCAGCAGCAGACCGAACAGAAGGTGCAGGCGATCCAGACCGCTGCGGCGGTTCCGCCACCGCCGCCGCCAGCACCAACCGATGGGTTCAGGGTCGGCGGCACCACGGTCAAGCTCAATGGCTTCATCCGCACGACCGCCGCATTCAGCCGCTGGGACGATGGCGATGTTGCGGGCAATTCGCTCGGCCGCGACTTTTACTTGCCCCAAAGCATTCCGGTGGGGGGCACGCGCGAATCCACCGACTATGATTTTTCCGCCAAGCAGACCCGCCTCTGGCTGACGACCGCGACCCCGGTCGGCAAGCACAAGCTTGGCGGACATATCGAGTTTGATTTCCAGACCTCACCCGGAACGCAAGGGTCGGAACGCACCACCAATGGCTATAATCTGGCGTTGCGTCGCGGGTTCATCACGTTCGACAACCTGCTCGCCGGTCAGGAATGGTCGAACTTTCAATATGTCGCGGCGCTCCCTGAATCGACCGACTTTGTCGGCGCGACCGAAGGCACGGTGTTCGTGCGCCAGCCGCAGATCCGCTATACGCACAAGCTGGGAGAGACGGCTGCTCTGTCGGTATCGGCGGAGAATCCGGAAACGGCCTCGGCAACAACGGCCTCGGCTGCTTTAACCGAGCAGGACGACGACCGGATGCCCGATTTTACCGCGCGGCTGCTCCTGAAGCCGCGCTTTGGCGAATTCTCGCTCGCCGGACTGCTGCGTCAGCTTTCGGTCGACAATGGCACGGCGTCGGCGCGCGGCACCGGCTGGGGCATCAGCGGGGCGGGCAAGATCCCGTTCGGGCCGGACAAGCGCCACAATATCAGCTTTATGGCAACCTATGGCAGCGGCATCGGCCGTTATGTCGGGCTCAACTTCGCGCCCGACGCGATCGTCTATGCCCACTCTGGCGGCGGCATCGATCTTGCCGAGGTCAGGACCTTCGCGGGGTTCGCCGCCGCCCGCATCGGGATCACACCGACGCTGCGCGGCAACATCATCTATTCGATGCAGAATGTCGATTATCCGGCCGCCTACCGGCCGATCGGCGCCAATGAAAGCGCATGGTCGGCCGCGGCCAACCTGTTCTGGTCGCCGGTCAAGGGCTTCGACATCGGCGCCGAATATCGCCACGGCGTGCGGGAGATCTGGGTGCTTTCGGGCGGCGTCCCGGCGATCGCCTCGGGCCAGCTCGACCGCATCGAATTCGCCTTCAAATACAGCTTTTAACCCATCACAAAAGGGAGAGGAAAAATGGCTACAACCTTCGACGAACTCCCCAGGCATCACAAGGCCACGCAAAGCGAAAAGCTCGTCATTGCCGCCTCGTCGCTTGGGACCGTGTTCGAATGGTATGATTTCTACCTGTATGGCCTGCTGGCCACCTATATTACCGCGCAATTTTTCTCGGGCGTGAATGAAACCACCGGCTTCATCCTCGCGCTCGCAGCCTTCGCTGCCGGTTTCATCGTGCGCCCGTTCGGCGCGCTGGTGTTTGGACGGCTCGGCGACCTCGTTGGACGCAAATATACCTTCCTGGTGACGATGGGCTTGATGGGGCTTTCGACCTTCCTCGTCGGCGTGCTGCCAAGCTATGCCTCGATCGGCGTCGCCGCGCCCTTGCTGCTCGTATTTCTCCGCCTCATCCAGGGTCTTGCGCTCGGCGGCGAATATGGCGGTGCTGCAACCTATGTCGCGGAACATGCGCCCAACCACAAGCGCGGGCTCTACACCAGCTGGATCCAGACCACCGCGACGCTCGGCCTGTTCGCCGCGTTGCTCGTCGTGATCGGCACCCGCGCCGCGATCGGCGAGGATGCGTTCAAGGACTGGGGCTGGCGCGTGCCGTTCATCGTCTCGATCATCCTCCTCGGCGTGTCGATGTGGATTCGCATGCAGCTTCAGGAAAGCCCGGTGTTCCAGAAGATGAAGGAAGAAGGCACGGCGTCCAAGAAGCCGCTGACCGAAGCCTTCGCCAACTGGGGCAATCTCAAATGGGTGATCATCGCGCTGTTCGGCGCAGTCGCGGGGCAGGCCGTGGTCTGGTACACAGGCCAGTTCTACGCGCTGTTCTTCCTTGAAAAGATGCTCAAGGTCGACGGCATGACCACCAATGTCCTCATTGCGGTGGCATTGGCGCTGGCCACCCCCTTCTTCATCTTCTTCGGCTGGCTGTCCGACCGTATCGGCCGCAAACCGATCATCCTTGCCGCCTGTGCGCTTGCCGCGCTGACCTATTTCCCGGCGTTCAAGATGCTGACCCAAGCGGCCAACCCGGCGCTCGCCCATGCGCAGGCAGAAGCGCCGATCACCGTCACCACCAACAATGCCGATTGTTCGGTCCAGTTCGATCCGGTGGGTAAAAACAAGTTCGACAGCAAGAGCTGCGACATCGCCAAGTCCTTCCTCGCCAAGGGTGGCTTCAGCTACTCCAAGGTGGCGGCGCCCGCGGGCACCATCGCCAGCGTTGCGGTCGGCGACAAGGTCATCCCCGCGCCCGATCCGGCCAAACTCACCGGTGATGCGCGCAAGGCGGCGATCGATGGCTTCCAGAAGGATGTGAAGGCCGCGCTCACCGCCGCGGGTTATCCCGAAAAGGCCGATCCGGCGCAGATGAACAAGCCGATGGTGGTCGCGGTGCTCTTTTACCTCGTGCTGCTGGTGACGGCTGCCTATGGCCCGATCGCGGCGATGCTGGTCGAACTGTTCCCGACCCGCATCCGCTATACCTCGATGTCGCTGCCCTATCATATCGGCAATGGCTGGTTCGGCGGCCTCCTGCCGACCATCGCCTTCGCCATGGTCGCGGCGTCGGGCGATATCTTCTACGGGCTGTGGTACCCGATCGTGGTCGCCGCTCTCACCGTGCTGGTCGGGTTGTTCCTCCTGCCCGAAACCTTCCGCCGCAATATCGATCAATAGGCACTCCAGTATTGATCGCTCCTCCCGGGCGGCCCGCAACGGCCGCCCGTTTTTTTGTTATCGCTGTCCCGCTTTTGCCGTTATCACGCGGCCCATGACGCAAGGACAGAATGAGAGTTCCGGCAACGCGATCGAGATTGACGGCCTCAGCAAAATTTATGCGGGCGGCAAGCGCGCGCTCGACAATGTAAGCTTCAACGTCCCGCGCGGGACGATTTTCGGCCTGCTCGGCCCCAATGGCGCGGGCAAGTCGACGCTGATCAACATCCTCGCCGGACTCGTCAACCGCACCAGCGGCACCGCACGCATCTGGGGTTTCGACATTGGCGAGCATCCGCGCAACGCCAAGGCCTCGATCGGCATCGTGCCGCAGGAGATCGTGTTCGATCCCTTCTTCACGCCGTTTGAAACTCTCGAAAACCAGGCGGGCTTTTATGGCGTGCCCAAGGCCGAACGGCTGACCATGGATCTCCTGCGCGCGGTTCATCTCGACGACAAGGCGCACGCCTATGCCCGGACGCTGTCGGGAGGCATGAAGCGCCGCCTGCTGGTCGCCAAGGCGATGGTGCATTCGCCGCCGATCATCGTGCTCGACGAACCCACCGCCGGGGTCGATATCGAACTGAGGCAACAGCTGTGGGATTATGTGCGCGAGCTCAATCGCGGCGGGGTGACGGTGGTGCTAACGACCCATTATCTCGAGGAAGCCGAGGAATTGTGCGACCGCATCGCGATCATCAACCACGGCCAGCTCATCACCGACAAACCCACGCGCGAACTCGTCAACATGGCGCGCGAAAAGGTGATCGAACTGACGCTCGATAATGAGGTGGCCGAACTCCCCGCACATCCGGCGTTCGAAAAGGTCGAAAAGTCGGGCGAGCGCAGCCTCGTCATCACCTATAACAAGGACAAGTCGAACGCGGGCGAGGTGCTGGCGGCGATGCAGGGGGCGGGTTTCTCGATTGTCGATGTGTCGACCCGCGAGGCGGACCTGGAGGATGTGTTCCTCAACCTCACCCGGCGCGAGGCGGCGTGAGGGGGGGCCGTCTTTTTCTGCCGTTCGGGCTGAGCTTGTCGAAGCCCTGTTCCTGGCTCAACCATGCGTTAAAACAGCCCTTCGACAGGCTCAGGGCGAACGGTGCAGATAATCCGGAAATGAAGCGATGACCGAAACAAACTCCCCATATGACGTCCTCATCATCGGCTCGGGCGCGGCCGGCCTCACCGCCGCGATCACGCTGGCCAAGACACACAAGGTGCTGGTGCTGGCCAAGGGGGCGCTCGATTCGGGCGCGACCGGATGGGCGCAGGGCGGCATCGCGGCGGTGCTCGAACCAGGCGATACGTTCGAAAGCCATATTGCCGACACGATGCGCGCAGGGGCGGGATTGAACGACATAGAAACCGTCGAGTTCGTGGTGGAAAATGCCCCCGCCGCGATCGAGCGGCTGGCAGCGCTCGGCGTGCCGTTCAACGAAGGGCACGACGATTTCGGCGACCGCTGGCACCTGACGCGCGAGGGCGGCCATTCGCACCGCCGTATCGTCCATGTCGATGACGCCACCGGCTGGGCAGTGCAAAAGGCGCTCGAAAAGGCAGCCGAGGCCAACCCCAACATCACGCTCAGGCCCAACATGGTCGCGATCGACCTCATCACCGGCAAGCATCGCGTCGATTATTCGGGCGCGGGCCGCGTCTGGGGTGCCTATGCGCTCAACAGCGAGACCGGCAAGGTTGAGGTGCATACCGCGCGCGCGACCATCCTCGCGACCGGCGGGGCGGGGCGCGCCTATCTGTTTTCGACCGCGCCGCGCGGGGCGACCGGCGACGGCATCGCCATGGCTTGGCGCGCGGGCTGCCGCGTCTCCAACATGGAGATGATGCAGTTCCACCCGACCTGCCTCTACAATCTCGAGGTCAAGAATTTCCTCATCACGGAGGCGGTGCGCGGCGAGGGCGGGCATCTCAAGCTGCCGCCGGGCGTTCCGGGCGCGGGCGAGCGCTTCATGGCACGCTTCGACCCCGAACGGATGGAACTCGCCCCGCGCGACGTGGTGGCGCGCGCGATCGACCATGAACTGAAGCGGCTGGGGCTCGACTATGTCCATCTCGACATCAGCCACAAGGAGCCGGAATTCGTGAAGCACCACTTCCCGAACATCTACAACCGGCTGCTGCCGCTCGGCATCGACATCACCACGCAGCCGATCCCGGTGGTTCCGGCGCAGCATTATACCTGCGGCGGGGTCAAGATCGACCTTCGCGGCCGCACCGACCTGCCCGGCCTTTATGCCGCGGGCGAGGTCAGCGAAAGCGGGCTCCACGGCGCCAACCGGCTTGCCTCCAATTCCCTCCTCGAATGTTTTGTCTTCGGCGAGGCGGCGGCGCAGGACATCCTCGCCGAATGGGACAGTTTCCCCGAGGTCCCGGCGATCCTGCCATGGGACGAAAGCCGCGTCACCGACAGCGACGAGGAGGTCATCGTCCAGCATAACTGGAAGGAAATCCGCCGCTTCATGTGGGACTATGTCGGCATTGTCCGCACCACCAAGCGGCTTGAACGTGCCAAGCACCGCGTCAAGTTGCTGTCGAAGGAAATCGACGATTATTACGGCGCCTTCCGCGTGACGAGCGACCTTATCGAACTGCGTAACCTCAACGAGGTGGCGCGGCTGATCGTCAAGTCGGCGCTCAAGCGCAAGGAAAGCCGGGGTCTGCATTATACGCTCGACTATCCCGAAACGCTGGCCGAACCGGTGGATACGGTGCTGATCCCGTGATGCGCGCTTAGCCCGCTCCAGCCAAATCCACGGCGCAGAGCTTGTCGAAGCAAGCCGGGTCGGTTAGCGCTGTTCCCGCAACGCCCTGCGACGAGCTCAGGGCTACGGATAAACGAAAAGCCGCACCGGGGAGATTGAGGAATGGCGAGATTGATGATTATGCGATTGGGCCATTTCGCCGCCGCCACCGCGCTGCTCGCCTGCTCGCCCGCCATCGCCCAGCAATCGCCCGAAGCGGTGGCCGAGGCCGCGCTCAAGGCCGCGCCCGTGGTCGACGGGCATAACGACCTTCCCGAGCAGATCCGCGAATATTATGGCAATGACTGGTCCAGGGTCGATCTCAACGGCCTTCCTGCGGACATGCTGGCCAAGGTCCATACCGACATCCCGTCGCTGCGCGCAGGCCGGCTCGGCGGCCAGTTCTGGTCGGTCTATGTCGATGCCAAGCTGCCCCCGCTCGAAGCGATGAAGGCGGTGCTCGAGCAGATTGACAGCGTCGACCGGATGGTCGCCAAATATCCCGGCACCTTCACCCTCGTCACGCGGACGCGCGACTTTGAAGCGGCGATGAAGGCCGGCAAGGTGGCGGGAATGAAGGGGATGGAAGGCGGCGGCGCGGTCGCCAGCTCCCCTGCCGTTCTGCGGCAATTCTACAATCTCGGGGTGCGCTACATGACGCTCACGCACAACAGCACGGTCGATTGGGCTGACAGCTGCTGCGATGCGCCGAAGAGCGATGGCCTTTCCCCGCTCGGCGTCGCGATGATCCGCGAAATGAACCGGCTCGGCATGATCGTCGACCTCTCGCATACCAGCGAGGCCACGATGAACGATGCGCTCGACGCAAGCAGCGCGCCGGTGCTGTTCACCCACAGCAACGCGCGCGCCATCGACAATCATCCGCGCAATGTGCCCGACAGCGTGCTTGCCCGGATGAAGCAGAATGGCGGCGTGGTGATGGTCACGTTCGTGCCCGGCTTCCTGAGCCAGAAGGTGCGCGATCATGACATCCGGCAGGCGGGCGCCGAGGCCGAGCTGAAAATGCGCCACAGCGGCGATCCGGCGGGCACAAAGGCCGCGATCGACGCCTGGCTCGCCGCCAATCCGCGCCCGGTCGCGACGATCAGCGATGTGGCCGATCATATCGATCATATCCGCAAGGTGGCGGGGATCGACCATGTCGGCATCGGCGGCGATTTCGGCGGCGTTGCCATCCTGCCGCAGGGGCTCGAGAATATCTCGACCTATCCCGCGCTATTCGCCGAGCTGGCGCGGCGCGGCTACAGCAAGGCGGACATGGCGAAGATCGCACAGGGCAATGTGCTGCGCGTGATGCGCGCGAACGAGGCGGTCGCGGCGTCGATGCAGGCGCGTTAAAATCACGCTCCGCCCCCGTAAATGACTCGGCTCGTCGCAAAGCGCCGCCACGCGGTTGCGTGAGCGAATCGCCTCCCGTTAAGGCTTGGCTCAGGCCGTTTCGCGCAGGGTCGGGGCATGTCATTCAAAATATTTCATCTGGGTAAAATCACTTCGGGTCTGGCGATGGTTGCGCTCGCGGCCTGTGTCGCACCGTCGAGTCCGCCGCCGGCGCGGGCGAAACCGGTCGCGCAGCCCGCACCCAAAAGGCCGGTGCCGCCGCGCAACACCGTTCCGGTTCCGCCGATTTCCGCCGCGCCGCGCCCGGTGCCTTCCACCACGCCCCCGGTCCGCCCGCCTTATCAGCCCGCGCCCTCCGGCAGCGTGGGTTTCAACCGGCCCGCGCCGCAACTTGAATCCGAGCTGTTCGAACTGTGGCGCGCCTTCCCGGGCAAGACCGGGGTAGCGGTGCGCCGCATCGATGGCGACTGGTCGGTGTCGCAGCGCGGCAACGAGCTGTTCCCGCAGCAGAGCGTGTCGAAAATCTGGGTCGCGATGACCATCCTCGACAAGATCGACAAGGGGCTGATGACGCTTGACGACGAGGTGGTGATCGGGATGAACGACCTCACCCTGTTTCACCAGCCGATCCGCGCGCGGGTGCTCAAATATGGTCAGGTCCACGAGACCGTGCGCAGCCTGCTCGAACAGTCGGTCACGACGAGCGACTGCACCGCCAATGATTCGCTGCTGCGCTATGCCGGTGGTCCGGCAGCGGTACGTGCCTTCTTCCGCGAAAAGGGCATTACCAATGTGCGCTTTTCCGAAGGGGAACGCCACATGCAGTCAACCATCGCCGGAATGACGTGGAAACAAAGCTATTCGCTCGGTAACAATTTCGAACGCGCCCGCGCGCAGATTCCGGGCGAGACGCGACAGCGGCTGCTCAACAATTATGTCGCGGACCCGATCGACGGGGCGGCGCCCGAAGCGATCGCCCACGCCCTCGGCCGTCTAGCGCGCGGCGAACTTCTCTCGCCCGCCTCGACCCGCCTGATGCTGCAGACGATGGAGCGCACGCGCAGCGGCCCCAACCGGCTCAAGGCCGGAGTCCCTTCGGGCTGGCGCTTCCTTCACAAGACCGGCACCGGGCAGGTCTATGGCGCGATGCAGACCGGCTATAATGACGTCGGCATCATGACCGCGCCCGATGGTACACGTTACGCGGTCGTGGTGATGATGGGATCGACCACCGCACCGATCCCCGACCGCATGGTAATGATGCAGGGCGTCAGCCGCTCGGTCGCAAGCTGGCATCGCCGGTAAAGCAGCATACCACCCCTTCCAGAGAGGGCAAAAGACGGCATGTCTGGTGGGGGTGGGTCAAACCTCACCGGCGCGTATTCCCATTGGCGCTTTACCCACCCCGAAAAATCGACTGCGTCCATTTTTCGACCCTCCCTGAAAGGGAGGGTGGAGCATTGTGTTACATACGAATGTCCTCAACTGGCAATCGGGCGGTCATGCGCTAGTCTCTCCCGGCACATAACAGGAGACGGATGATGAAACGGCTGACGCTGACCCTTGCCCTTGCCGCGGCGGCAATGACTGCGCCGACGATGGCGCAAACGCCCGAGCAGGTAGCGAAGATGCCGCCTGTTTCCAGCCCGCTCTACCAGCCCAAGCCACTCGTCAGCATCAGCGCGCCGGACTGGGCCAGGGCGGCGACGCTGTATGAACTCAACACCCGCCAGTTTACCCCCGAAGGCACGTTCAAGGCCGCGCAAAAGCAACTTCCCCGGCTCAAGGCGCAAGGCGTCGACATCATCTGGCTGATGCCGATCCATCCGATCGGGATAAAGAACCGCAAGGGCACGCTCGGCTCCTATTATGCGGTGAAGGACTATTATCGCGTCAATCCGGAATTCGGCACGCTCGACGACCTCAAGGCCTTTGTCGACGCCGCCCACCAGCAGGGAATGCACGTCATCCTCGACTGGGTGGCGAACCATACAGCCTGGGACAACCCGCTCACCGCCGACATGCGCAATTACGAGCAGGACTGGCAGGGCAAGCCGCATCCGACGCCGTGGTGGGACTGGTCGGACATTATCGATCTCAATTACGACCGCCCAGAGGTGCGCCAGCATGTGATGGAAGCGATGAAATATTGGGTGCGCGATGTGGGGGTCGACGGGTTCCGCGCCGATGTCGCGGGCTATGTGCCGATCGATTTCTGGGAAACCACACGCGCCGAACTCGACAAGATCAAGCCCGTTTTCATGCTCGCCGAATGGGCAAGCCGCGACCTTCACTACAAGGCGTTCGATGCGACCTATGCGTGGGACTGGTACAATGCGATGCACAATATCGCGCAAGGAAAGGCCGATGCGACCGCGCTCTATGGCTATTACAGCGCGACCGAATCGAGCTTCCCGCGCGAATCGATGCAGATGATGTTCGTCGAGAACCACGACAAGAACAGCTGGGAAGGCACACAATATGAAGCCTTTGGCAATGCGCTCGAGGCGGCGATCGCGCTGTCGGTGGTGGGCGAGGGCATTCCCCTGCTCCATAATGGGCAGGAAGCCTGCAACACCAGGCGGCTCGAATTTTTCGAGAAAGATCCGATCCAGTGGAAACCGTGCAACCTCGCCGGTCATTATCGCAAACTGTTTGCGTTCAAGAAGGCCAACCCGGCGCTGTGGAACGGCAAATGGGGCGCGCGGATGGAGAAGGTCGAAAACGACCAGCCGAAACAGATATTCAGCTTCATCCGCCGGGGCGGCAGAAATACGGTGTTCGCCGCGTTCAATTTGTCGAACGCGCCGGTGACGTTCAAGTTCAGCGATGGCCATGCCGCCGGAACCTACAAGGATTATGCCGACGGCAAGCGGGTTACGCTGAGAGCGGGCGGCAACATGACCATCCCGGCGTGGGGCTACCGGGTGATGGCGCGCTGAACGCTCATTCCTCGTCGATCCCTTCGAGCCGGTAGTTCAGCACCTCGTCTCGGACACGGATGGTCTTGGCGGCAAGCCGGACCTCGTGGAGGAAGGTCGCGAACGCTGCGGTAATCAGCAGCATCGAGAGGATGAACAGCACCGCGATGGCGGGCCCCAGTGGCGGCTCGATCAGCACCGCGAGGAACATCAGGCAGACGACGGCGCATATAACCACCGCACTCGCCACGGTGAGGAAAATGGCATTGTTGACCACCCGCATCCGCCGGTCGAGGCGGTTGATTTCCCATATATAACGCTTGGGAGCGGCCCCTTGCGGCGCGTTGACGATGAGTTCCTCGACGATCCGCGCGCGGTCGATGATGCGCGCGAGGCGGCTCACGCACACGTTGAGGAAAGCTCCGAGCCCTGCGAGCAGGAACACCGGCGCGATCGCCAGCTGGATCGCCGCGGAGACGGTAGACAGGCTGGGGAGATTAGGAAGCGGGTCCATGATCGTGATGCTCAGGATCGGGGCGGCACCGGATCGAACAATTCCTCTTCCTGCGGGCCGGGTATCTCGCCGGGCCTCGCATCGCGCAGACCCCAGCGCGAGAAGGACCACATCCGCTCGTGGAAATAATAGAGGAAAATCTTGGTGATGACCCCGGTCCCGGCAATCGCACCCGCGACCTTGGCATTGCCGCGGGTGAACAACAGGCCGAGAATGAAGGTATCGATGCTGCCCAATATCCGTCAGGCACCGACTTGGCCAAGGAGCGCCGATGGCTTTGCGCGCCCTTGATGACCTTGTCGAGGATCATTTGCCTCCGGCCGCGGCGGTCGCGCTGTTGACGCCCATCTGCTGGAGATAGCGCTTCACGTTTCGTGCCGCCTGGCGGATGCGCTGCTCATTTTCCACCATGGCGATGCGGACATAGCCTTCGCCTTCCTCGCCATAGCCGACGCCTGCGGCGACCGCGACACCGGCATGCTGGATCAGCTGCTTGGAAAATTCCAGGCTGCCCATGTGCGCGAGCGCGGGCGGAAGCGGCGCCCAGCAGAACATGGAGGCGCGCGACGGCGGGATCTCCCATCCGGCGCGGCCGAAGCTTTCAACAAGGACATCGCGGCGCTTCTGGTAAAGCTCGCGGTTGGCCGCGACGATGTCCTGCGGGCCATTCAGCGCGGCGCAGGCGGCCGCCTGAATCGGCGTGAACGCGCCATAATCGAGATAGGATTTGACCCGCGTGAGTGCCGAAATGAGGTGCTTGTTGCCGACCGCGAAGCCCATGCGCCAGCCCGCCATCGAATAGGTTTTCGACATCGAGGTGAACTCGATCGCGACATCCTTGGCGCCCTTGACCTGAAGGATCGAAGGCGTCGGGTTGCCGTCATAATAAAGCTCGGAATAGGCAAGGTCGGACACCACCCATACCTTGTTTTCCTTGGCCCAGGCGACCAGCCGTTCGTAGAAGGCGAGGTCCACCACCTCGGCGGTCGGGTTTGACGGATAGTTGACGATGAGCACCGAGGGGCGCGGCACCGTGAAGGCCATCGCCCGCTCGAGGCTTTCCCAATAGCGTTCGTCGGGCGTGGTCGGCACCGAGCGGATCGTCGCGCCGGCGATGATGAAGCCGAAGGTATGGATCGGATAGCTCGGATTGGGTGCGAGCACGACATCGCCGGGGCCGGTGATCGCGGTAGCGAGGCTGGACAGCCCCTCCTTCGACCCCATCGTCACCACCACCTCGGTTTCGGGATCGAGCTCGACGCCGAAGCGGCGGGCGTAATAATTGGCCTGAGCCTTCCTCAGGCCTGGGATCCCTTTCGACTGTGAATAGCCGTGCGCGCTCGGCTTCTGCGCGACTTCGCACAGCTTGTCGATGACATGCTGGGGAGGCGGCAGATCGGGATTGCCCATGCCAAGGTCGATAATGTCCTCGCCGCGGGCGCGGGCGGCCGCGCGCATCGCATTGACTTCTGCGATGACATAGGGCGGCAGGCGCTTGATGCGGTAGAATTCCTCGGACATTATATTTCCCGTCAAGATAAGGTTATTACGCGCTTTTCATACTGGACGAAAGCACGGTGCGCGATGCTATAACGGGCGGGAAACCGACACGCTAGGATAAAGCGAATGACCGATTCTTCAGCGACCGGCGATCTGCCACCGATGCCTCCCCTTCCCAGCCTTGAAGATCTGCAGCACTGGACCAGCGTGATGGGCCGTGCCCAGCAGTTGCTGATGGAGTTTGTCCTTTCGGCCTATACGCCCGAAAAGGCGCAGCAGGTCATGGCCGAATGGATGAACCCGGCGAAATGGCAGCAGGCGCTGGCGACGATGCAATCGGCCGACGGCGTGATGGGCGACCGCGCGATCGAGGCCGTGTCCGACATCAAGCAGGTCGCGGCCGACCCGGATAACTGGCTGGTCGGTGCAACCAATTTCTGGTCGAACAGCCTCACCATGTGGCAGCAGATGGCGACGGCCGCGATGACCGGTTTCCCGCCCTCGCCGCCGAGCGAGGAGCAGAACGCCAAATGGGCGCGCGACAAGCGCTTCGCCCATGAAGCCTGGCACAACCACCCGCTGTTCCAGTTCATGCGTCAATCCTATCTCACGCTGGCAGAACGGCTTGAGGAAACGGTCGATGCGGTCGATGGCCTCAACGCGGGCGAAAAACAGCAGCTGCGTTTCGCGACCCGTGGCCTCATCGATGCGATGAGCCCGTCGAACTTCGCGCTGACCAATCCGCAGGTGATCGAGCGCACCATCGAGACGCGCGGCGAAAACCTGCTCAAGGGTCTGGAGCATATGCTGACGGACCTCAAGAAGGGGCAGATGACCCAGTCGGACCTCAGCGCGTTCGAAGTCGGCCGCAATCTCGCCGCGACGCCGGGCAAGGTCATTTACGAAACCCCGTTGTTCCAGCTGGTCCACTACACCCCCGTGACGGACAAGGTGCTTGAAGTGCCGCTGCTGGTCTTCCCGCCCTGGATCAACCGCTTCTACATCCTCGACCTGACGCCGCAGAAAAGCTTCATCAAATGGTGCGTCGACCAGGGCATCAGCACCTTTGTCGTGTCATGGAAATCGGCCGATTCCTCGATGAAGGATATTGCCTGGGATGATTATATCGCCGCGCAGATCGAGGCGATCGATCAGGTCCGCGCGCTGCTCGACGTCAAGAATGTCCACACCATCGGCTATTGCGTGGCCGGGACGACGCTCGCCGCCACGCTCGCGGTGCTGGCGGCCCGGGGTGAGGAGAAAAAGGTCAAGTCGGCGACCTTCTTCACCGCGCAGGTGGATTTCGAAAAGGCCGGTGACCTCAAACTGTTCATCGACGATGCGCAAATGCGGCTGGTCGAGGCGATGTCGGGCGACGGCTATCTCGACGGGCGCTATATGGCCGCGACCTTCAACGCCTTGCGCGGCCGCGATCTCATCTGGAACTATGTGGTCAACAACTACCTGCTCGGGCAGGATTATGCGCCGTTTGACCTGCTCTACTGGAATGGCGATACCACCAACCTTCCGGCGCGGTGGCATAAGGACTATCTCGCCGATCTCTACCGCGACAACAAGCTGGTGAAGCCCGGCGCGCTATCAGCCTGCGGGGTGAAGCTCGACCTCACCAAGGTCAAGACGCCCTCCTATGTCCAGGCGGGCCGCGAGGACCATATTGCGCCGCCCGAAAGCGTCTGGCGCATCCGCGATCATTTCAAGGGGCCGGTGACGTTCCTGCTCGCGGGGTCCGGCCATATCGCGGGCGTGGTCAATCCGCCCTCAAACGGCAAATATCAATATTGGACCAACCACAAGAAGGCGCATACGCTGGCCGAGTTCATCGAGGGCGCGCACGAAACGCCCGGCAGCTGGTGGCCGCACTGGTTCGATTGGCTCAACGACCAGTCGAACAAGACAGTGATGGCACAAGGAGCGCGCATCCCCGGCAAGGGCAAATTGAAGGCAATCGAGGACGCGCCCGGCCGCTATGTGAAGACGCGATAAACTTGCCCACCCTCCCTGAAAGGGAGGGTGGAAGCGTATGGTCAGGCGCTGGCGTTCTTGACCACCTTGCGCACCGCATCGGTCTTGGCAGCAGTGCCGTCGATCACGGTCGCGTCGGTTCCGGCGAGTTTCACGTCGGCATAGGCTTCGCCGCCCTGCTCCTGATCGAGCTGATAGTCGGCATATTTCTTGGTGATATAACCCGCAAGGATGGTTCCGCCGAGGATCGCCGCGCGCGCGGGCAGGAAACGGCGCGCGAGCGCCATCGTACCGATGCCGATGACCGCGCTTGCGACCGGATGACTGGCAGCCAGGTTGGCATTCTTGCGGCCAACGGTGTTGCGAACAAGACTGTCAAAAAAGGCCACGACGCGATTCCTCTTCTCTTCCATTGCGTTACTTGCGAGCTAAAAACGCCGGTGCGGCATGTCGGTTCCGCCCCGGCCTGTCAATCGGAAGGACGGCAACCTGCATGAAAACCATCGGCCTTATCGGCGGGATGAGCTGGGAAAGTTCGGCGCATTATTACCGCCTCATCAATCAGGGGGTGCGTGACCGGCTCGGTTCGCCGCACAGCGCGCGGCTGCTTTTGTCATCGCTCGATTTTGCCGGGATTGCAGCGCTCCAGCATGAAGGGCGTTGGGACCGGCTGGAAGCGATGATGACCAGCGAGGCGCGGCGGCTCGAAGCGGCCGGCGCCGGAGCGATCCTCCTCTGTACCAACACGATGCACCGCATGGCCGATGCCATTGCAGCCGGGATCGGCGTCCCGTTCCTCCATATCGCTGATCCGGCCGGGGCCGCGCTCCGCCGCGATGGCCACCGCCGCGCCGGGCTGCTCGGGACCGCCTTCACGATGGAACAGCCTTTCTTCCGCGAACGGCGGAAACGCCATTTCGGCCTCGAGATAGAGGTGCCGGAAGCGGAGGAGCGCGCCGAAGTCCACCGCATCATCTATGAGGAACTTGTCAACGGGCAGATCGAGCCAGGCTCACGCGCCATCTACCGCCGCATCATGGCGGGTCTGGCGGAGCGCGGCGCGGAAGCCATCATCTTCGGCTGCACCGAGATCATGCTGCTCGTGGGCAGGGCCGACAGCCCCGTGCCGGTCTATGACACGACCGCGCTTCATGCCGCCGCAGCGGTTGACTGGATGCTGGGCTGAGGGTCTATTCCCGGCCGCTTATTTCTTGCGGCCGAAATCGACCGTGACGACGTTCGAGCCATCCTCCGATGTCGCGACCGGCGGGTGATCGTTTTCCGCCTCGTCGTGCGGTTCGGGGCCATCATTGTCGGCGACATGGAACTGCAGCCCGAAATCGACCGACGGATCGACGAAGGCGGTGATCGCGGCATAGGGGATGAACAGCGAGGTCGGCACCTGGTTGAAGGTGAGGCCAACGCCGAAACCTTCGTCTCCGACCTTCAGGTCCCAGAATTTATGCTGGAGCACGATGGTCATTTCATCGGGGAAACGCTCGACCAGATGAGCCGGAATGGTGACGCCCGGCGCCTTGGTCTTGAAGGTGATGTAGAAATGATGCTCGCCCGGAAGTCCGCCGCTTTCGATCGTGCTCAGCACACGCCCGACCACCGCGCGCAGGGCCTCCTGAACGATCTCGTCATAAGGGATCAGGCTGTCGGTGCTTTCCTCGGTCATGGCGCAACTGGTGAACGTCCGGGCGGCGGAGGTCAAGGGGGAGGTTGCGTAATATAATTTCAACTTTGCGACACCCGGCGCGCGATTGCTTGCAAGCGCCTCGAACCGCGCTATAGGCGGCGCATCATGCGCACCGCTTCCCTCTCCCGCAAAACCCACGAGACCGACATTGCCGTCAGCGTCAATCTCGATGGCACCGGCCAGTACAAGGTGACGACCGGCATCGGCTTCCTTGACCATATGATCGAGCAGCTGTCGCGCCATTCGCTGATCGACATTGACTGCGCAATCGCGGGTGATCTCCATGTCGACCAGCATCACACGGTCGAGGACAGCGCGATCGCGATCGGCGAATGCGTGCTGAAGGCGCTGGGCGGCAAGGGCGGCATCGCGCGCTATGGCATCGCCTATGCGCCGATGGACGAGACGCTGACCCGCTGCGCGCTCGATATTTCGGGCCGCCCGCATACCGTGTTCAACACGCGTTTCACCCAGGAAAGGCTGGGCGAGATGGACACCGAGTTGTTCGTCCACTGGTTCCAGAGCTTCGCGCAGGCGGCTGGAATCACGCTCCACATCGAAACGCTTTATGGCGAGAACAACCATCATATCGCCGAAAGCTGCTTCAAGGCGCTCGCCCGCGCGCTCCGGCAGGCGGTCGAGCTTGATCCGCGCAAAGGAGACGCGGTGCCTTCGACCAAGGGCATATTGGGGAGCGGCTCGCTGGAAGGATGAGCGGAAGCCTTGCCCTCATCGACTATGGCGCGGGCAATCTGCGCTCGGTCGAAAATGCGCTGCGCACCGCGGGCGCGACGGCGGTCGCGGTCACCGCGGACCCCGAGACCGTGCGCAAGGCCGATCGCATCGTCCTTCCCGGTGTCGGCGCATTCGGTCATTGCCGCGACCAGCTTGCCGCGATTCCCGGCATGATCGAGGCGCTGGACGAACGGGTGCAGCGCGGCGGCATACCCTTTCTCGGCATCTGCGTCGGGATGCAGCTGATGGCGGCGCGCGGCGAGGAACATGGGGTGCATCAGGGCCTCGGATGGATTGCGGGCACGGTGCGCGAGATACCCGCCGGCCCTTCAATCCGCATCCCCCACATGGGTTGGAATGATGTTGTGCCAACACCCGGCGCGCCGCTGGTCGAACCCGGAGAGGCCTATTATCTCCACAGCTATCATTTCGTTGCCGACAATGCGGCCGATGTGCTGGCGACGAGCAGCCATGGCGGACAGATTGTGGCCGCCGTCGGCCGCGGCAATATGATCGGGGTGCAGTTTCACCCGGAAAAAAGCCAGGCCTATGGCCTCGCCCTGCTCGCCCGATTTCTGGAGTGGAAACCATGAGCCTGATTGTCTTTCCCGCGATCGACCTCAAGGGCGGGCAGGTGGTGCGCCTCGCCGAAGGCGACATGGACCGCGCCACCGTCTATGGCGACGATCCGGCCGCGCAGGCGATGCTGTTTGCCGATGCTGGCGCGATGCACCTCCATGTCGTCGATCTCGACGGCGCGTTCGCGGGTGAGAGCGTCAATGGCGGCGTGGTCGAGGCGATTGTCCAGCGCTTCCCCGGCCATGTGCAACTGGGCGGCGGCATCCGCGATCGCGCTGCCGTCGAACGCTGGTTCAACCTTGGCGTGTCGCGCCTCGTGATCGGCACTGCCGCGCTCAAGGATCCCGATTTCGTCCGGGATATGGCGCGCGAATGGCCCGGCGGTATTGTCGTCGCGGTCGATGCGCGCGATGGCATGGTGGCGACCGAAGGCTGGGCCGATGTGTCCGACGTGACCGTGGTGGACCTCGCGCGCCGCTTCGAGGATGTGGGCGTGGCCGCGCTGCTGTTCACCGATGTTGGGCGCGATGGCCTGCTCAAGGGTTGCAATATCGAGGCGACGGTGGACCTGGCGCGGCAGGTCGACATCCCGGTGATCGCAAGCGGCGGGGTGGCAGGGCTGTCCGACATCCGCCTCCTGAGCCTCCACGCCCGCGACGGGATTGAGGGGGTGATTACCGGGCGTGCCATTTACGACGGGCGACTCGACCTTGCGACCGCGCTCGCGCTGGCGGCGAAGGAGGATTGAGGTTGAGCGACCTTTCTCTCATCTCGTCCAAATATAGCCCTTCGACAGGCTCAGGGCGAACGGGTTTTGGGGTAGGGCGCTCTCTATATCCCGGTTCGCGGTGTGTCCCATGACCGTCCGCGTCCGCGTTATTCCCTGTCTCGACGTCAAGGATGGCCGCGTGGTCAAGGGCGTCAATTTTGTCGATCTCAAGGACGCAGGCGATCCGGTCGAACAGGCGCGCGCCTATGATGCGGCGGGCGCGGACGAGCTCTGCTTTCTCGACATTTCGGCGAGCCATGAAGGGCGCGGCACGCTCATCGACATTGTCGAGCGCACCGCTTCGGTCTGTTTCATGCCGCTCACCGTCGGCGGAGGGGTGCGTACCCATGAGGATGCGCGCGCGCTGCTGCTCGCAGGCGCCGACAAGGTTGCGGTCAACTCCGCCGCCGTGGCGCGGCCCGAGGTGATCGCCGACATCGCCGGCCGGTTCGGCAGCCAGTGCGTCGTCGCCTCCATCGACGCGCGGCAGGTGACCGGCGGCAAATGGGAAATCTTCACCCATGGCGGACGGCAGGCGACCGGCATCGATGCGCTCGACCATGCGGTCAGGCTCGCGAAGCTGGGCGCGGGCGAGTTGCTTGTCACCTCGATGGACCGCGACGGCACGCGCGATGGCTATGACCTTGCCCTCACCCGCACCATCGCGGACGCGGTTCCGGTGCCGGTCGTGGCGTCGGGCGGGGTCGGCAATCTGCAACATCTGGTCGAGGGCGTGACCAAGGGCCATGCCAGCGCGGTGCTGGCGGCGTCAATTTTCCATTATGGCGAGGCGAGCATTGCCGACGCACATGCCGCGTTTCGAGTCGCCGGGATTGCGGCCCGCACGCCGGTAACAACAGGCTGACCCCCGCCGCATACAAATATTTACAGGCTGGCAGCCGCCTGCCACCACGCTTCTCCTTGGTCTAACCCCCGGTTTGCGCTATGGGCGGGCTGGCAAGCCGGGCGGCAAGACTCCGGCATTTCGAAACAGATCAACGGGTCACGCATAAGCCAACAGGGGGTTTATCCGCGCACCTCATGAGGAACCATGGCCTTGGCTGAAACGCCGCTGGACATTGCTGGACGCACCGCTGCGCAAACGACGCGCGAGGATTTCCGCGCGCGGTGGAAACGCCGCCTGTCGCTGGCAACGCTGGCCGCGCTTGTTTTCACCATCGGCTTTGTCGTGGTCACGCCGGTGCAGGCCAAGACCACCATGGCAAAGGCCATCGCGACCATGCACGCCATGGGACTCGGCGAGCCCGGCAATCTCGGCATGCTCGCCATCGGCATCTGCGGAGTGCTTCTCGGGCGTCAGGGCGGCCGCTTCTTCAGCCGCCGCCAGCAGCAGGACTGATTTTTTACCAGCGGCGGTGCCGCGTTCTGGCTCTTACCGAATGAAAAAAGGCGGCAAGGATTATCCTCGCCGCCCTGTTTGTTGTCCGAAAAACTTCCGGCTTATTTCGGCTGTTCGGTCGAGGGACCAGCCTTGGGCGCATCGACGGCGGGCTTTTCACCCGCTGTGCCATCGGCCGGAGCGGCTGTTGTGGTCGTGCCTTCAGCCGCTGCAGGCGGCGTTTCTGTTCCGTCAGCCTGCTTTGCACCACCTTCGGCAGCGGGCTGTTCAGCGGCGGGTTCCGCGGCATCGGCCGCCGGAAGCGGCTTGTTCGAACCCTGCGTATTCATATAGACGATGAGGTTGGCGCGATCTTCGGCGCTGCCAAGCCCTGCGAACGACATCTTGGTGCCGGGCGCAAACTTGGCCGGACTCTTGAACCATTCGTCAAGCGTCGCGAAATCCCAGGTGCCGCCCTTGGTCTTGAGCGCGTCCGAGAAGGCGAAGCCGCCGCGGCCATGCGCGACCGGATCGCCCACAATCGCCCAGAGATTGGGACCAATACCGTTGGCACCGCCCGAGTTGACCGTGTGGCAGGCGGTGCACTTCTTGAACACCTGCTCGCCCTTGGCCGCATCGCCGGTTGCCAGCAGCGTGTTGAGCGAGGGGCCGCTATCGCCGCCTTCGGCTTCAACCCCGGCGATTTCATAGCCCGCCTTTTCCGGAACTTCGGGATGACCGGCCTTGAAATATTGCGCCGACAGCGCCGAAAGGCCTACCGCCGCGATGCCCGCGCCCAGTACCCAGCCGAAAATCGTGTTGTTGCGAAGGTCCGCCATTCGTCCCTGTCCCTTGATGTAACGATGATTTCCCCGCACCCGCCCTTTTACGGGCGTCATGCCATTTGCATGCCCCTTAATGCGCTGAGAGGCGCGACGCAAGCGCTTCGGCGGGCTTTGTCCGGGGTTTATCGGACTTGCCCTCACCCGCCGCTTCCGATAGCGCCCGCGAAGATGGAAAGTTACAGCCGCTCCGCTCAGATCAAGGTCGATGAAATGGCCGCCCGTGCCAACGCGACGCCGCTGCTTGCCGTAGCGTTTCAGGGCGCGCCGGGCGCCAATTCACACCTTGCGCTGACGCAATATGATCCCGACGCGCTGCCGCTTCCCTGTTTCAGTTTCGAGGACGCGATCGACGCGGTCAAGGAAGGCAGCGCCGCGCTCGCCCTCATCCCGATCGAGAACAGCCTCCACGGCCGCGTCGCCGACATTCATTTCCTGCTGCCGGAGTCGGGGCTTTCGATCGTCGGCGAACATTTCCTGCGCATCCATCATTGCCTGATGAGCCGCGAAAGCGACCTGGCCGCCGTCAAGACCGTGATGAGCCATCCGCAGGCGCTCGGGCAAATCCGCCACTGGACACGCGCCAGGGGGATCAAGCCCGTCACCTATGCCGATACGGCGGGCGCTGCCGCCTATGTCGCCGACAGCGACGAGGCGGGACTCGCCGCCGCGGCGCCCGCGCTGGCGGCCGAACTTTATGGCCTCAATCTTCTCGCCGAAAATATCGAGGATGCCGACCATAATACCACGCGCTTTGTCGCGCTGGCACAGGAGGCGTTGCCGCAGGGAAGCGTGGCCTCGTCCGACGCGATGACCACGCTGATCTTCGAGGTGAAGAATATCCCCGCCGCGCTGTTCAAGGCGCTCGGCGGCTTTGCCACCAACGGGGTCAACATGACCAAGCTCGAATCCTATGTCGATGGCGACAGTTTCTCGGCCGCGCAATTTTATGCCGACATCATGGGCGCGCCCGGCGATCCGGCGGTCGACCGCGCGCTCGAGGAACTGGCCTTTCATTCCAAATGGGTACGCCTTCTCGGTACCTATCCCAAGGCCCACGACAGGAGCTGACCATGACCGACGCCGCTACCCGGACCGAAAGCGACAGTTTCGGCGAGATCGCGGTTCCGGCGGGGGCCTATTGGGGCGCACAGACGCAGCGTTCGCTCGGCAATTTCCCGTTCGGCGCGGGCGAGCGCATGCCGGTCGAGATCGTCCATGCGCTGGGCCTCGTCAAGCAGGCGGCGGCGCGGGTCAATCGCGCGCATGGCCTCGACGCGAAAAAAGCCGAGGCGATCGAGCAGGCAGCGGCGGAAGTCGCCGCCGGTAATCATGACGACCAGTTTCCGCTGGTCATCTGGCAAACGGGGTCGGGCACGCAATCGAACATGAACGCCAATGAGGTGATCGCGGGGCGGGCCAATGAAATCCTCACCGGCGCGCGCGGCGGCAAGAGCCCGGTTCATCCCAATGACGATGTCAATCGCGGGCAATCGTCCAACGATAGCTTCCCGACTGCGCTCCACATAGCGGCGGCGCGGTTGGTTACCGACCGGCTCTACCCGGCGCTCGACCGGCTTTTCGATGCCCTGGGGAGTAAGGCCGTAGCTTGGGCGGATATCGTCAAGATTGGTCGCACCCATTTGCAAGACGCCACCCCGCTCACGCTCGGCGATGAATTTTCCGGTTATGCGGCGCAGCTGTTCGCCTGCCGCAACCGCATCAAAGGGGCCGTCGAGCACGGCATGGTGAAGCTTGCCCAAGGGGGGACGGCGGTCGGCACCGGGCTCAACGCGCCGCAGGGGTTTGACAGCGCTATGGCTGCGGAAATTGCCTCCATCACCGGCCTCCACTTCATCACCGCGCAAAATAAATTTGAAGCGCTCGCCTCAAACGATCCGCTGGTCCATCTGTCGGGCACACTCAACACGTTGGCGGTTGCGCTGACCAAGATCGCCAATGATATCCGGCTGTTGGGGTCGGGGCCGCGTTGCGGTCTTGGCGAATTGCGCCTGCCCGAAAATGAACCCGGCAGCTCGATCATGCCGGGCAAGGTCAACCCCACCCAATGCGAGAGCCTGACCATGGTTGCGGGGCAAGTGATGGGCAATCATGTCGCAATCACCGTGGGCGGTATGCAGGGGCATTTGGAACTGAACGTGTTCAAGCCGCTGATTGGCGCGAACGTGATCCGCTCGATCAACCTCCTCGCCCACGGCATGGAAAATTTCACCGCGCATTGTGTCGAAGGGCTGGAGCCCGACAGAGCGCGGATCAAGGAACTACTTGACCGCTCGCTGATGCTGGTAACCGCATTGGCCCCGGAGATCGGCTATGACAAGGCGGCCAAAATCGCCAAGCACGCGCATGAAAAGGGGCTGACGCTGAAGGCGGCGGCGCTGGAATTGGGCTTGGTCGATGAAGCGACGTTTGATCGGGTGGTGCGGGCCGAGGCGATGTTGGGGCGGTAAATTGTTCCTCCCCGAGCCGGGGAGGAATAGGGAGAGTTTAAATCAATGCGCCCTGCCCCATGAATCGCCCACGCCAATCTCGACGCCCAACGGCACGGTTAACTCCACCGCCGGTGCGGCGGCATTTTCCATGACCTCGCGGATGACCTTGCTGGCCGCCTCGACCTGCGCCTCCGGCAATTCGAACA
>JAEXAY010000016.1 GCA_023457895.1 Pseudomonadota bacterium | reverse complement strand
CCTCGACCATTCTCGGCTTTGCCGGTCACGGTCCTCTCACGGTACGCATCGTAAAAAGCGGCGGCCCCAATTTCGGGATGATCGGGCTCTTCCTGATTGACCCGCAATTGACGCCGGAGGTTGTGCCTCCTGCTTCCGGACCGGCCCGTATTGGTGAGGTTGCGCTCGTCTTCTACGTACGGAGTATGGAGCAAAGTCTTGCCGCTTTGCGGCGGGCGGGCGCAACCTGGTCACCGGAACCCGAAATGTTCCGCATGCCCCATCGCGCCCAGCCCGAGGTGTGTCTGCGCGATCCGGACGGGATCTTGCTCAACCTCGTCGAGACCGATCCCGCCGAACAAAATCAGAGTGGACAGGAGGGCGTCTAGCGGCATTAGACTGGTTAGCAACAGTTCGGCATCGACCGTCAAGCGACCCTCAGAGCCGGAGCTTGACGGTCGCACCCCAGGTCCGTGGGTCGCCGGGCAGGCCGACGATAAGGCCGGTGTTGCCGGGACCCGTCATCAGCTGTTCGAAATAGTCTTTGCCGAAGGCGTTGCGCACCCATCCGTAAATGTCGATGCCATCGGCACTGCGGAACCCGGCGCGGACATTGGACAAGGCGTACCCTTCGATCCATGTATAGGCCGACGGCGAGGGATTGGAAGAAAAGCGCGAGCGATAGTTGCCATCATAGCCAAGATAGACTTCGCCCTCCTTGCCCAGAAGCCGCGCGGGCGCATTCACTTCGCTTCCGAACGACAGCGACCATTTGGAAACGCCCGGGAGACGTTCGCCCGATATATCGCAGTTGGCGGGACTGATCCCGCCCGGCGTCCCCGGTGCGCTTGGCGTCTGCCCGATACCGGCCACCGTGCCGCCGGACAGTTCGGGCGGACAGGGCGCATCGCTGAACCTCTTGTATTTCGCATCGGTATAGGCGCCGTTGAGATAGGCATTGAAGCGCTCGCTCGGGCGAGCCGAAAGATCCCATTCAAGTCCTTGTGTCCGCACTTTGCCCGCATTTGCAAGATAGCCGCGTAGCACGCCGAACTGGCCATTGTTCACGTTGGCCTGATAGTCCTTGATGTCCGTGCGGAAGGCTGCGACGTTGAGGGTCAGTCGACGGTCAAGGAATTGCGACTTCAACCCGGCTTCAACGTGATTGACCGCTTCCGGCTTTACGGTACCGGCTGCGAGGATCGGCACCCCGCTCGCGTCGGCAGGAACGCCATTCTGGTTAATCCCGCCCGACTTGAAGCTCTTGGCATAAGTGACGTAACCGAGAACATCGCGATCAAATTTGTAGCTCGCGGTCAGGTCATAGCTGAAATTCCAGTCGCTGAATTTCGGCGAGATCAACTGGGGCGCGAAAATCGCGAGCCGCGCGGCATTGACAGCACCCGGTGCGCCATGCACTACCTCGCTGCCATCGCCAGCGAAAACACGGCGTTCGTAATAGCCTTCCTTCTTGTCATAATTGAGCCTCACGCCGGGCTGGATCGCCAGCTCTTCGGAAACTTTCCAGCTTAACTGGCCGAACAGCGCGAGGCTCAGATTCTTGAGCCATTGCGTATTGCGGGCGGTGAGCCCGTTCAGCGTCGCTGGGTCGTTCGATAACGGATTGGCCGGGTTAATGCTCCATCGGCTGGAGGCAGGCCCATGCGCCTCGGTGCCCTGTGTATCGATACGCTGGTAGAACCCAAATGCTCCCGCCACGAGGTCGATCTTGTCACTGCTCCTGTTGTAGCGGAATTCCTGAGTGAACTGGTCCTGCTGCGAGGGATTTTGAGACTTTGTAACAATCGGCAGACCGGTAAAATCGCGGTCGTTTTCCGGCTTCCAGTCCCAGAAACGCCAGGCGCTGATCGAAGTCAACGTGCCGCCGCCGACTTCCCATCTGGCGGTCAGCGCCGCGCCGCCCACCTTGTTCCCCGCATTCAACGTCGCGTCGAGGTCGGTTACCCGATCGAAAGGACGGGCACTGGGCACCGTATAACCCTGCGCCGCAGCCAGGGCCTGATACTGCCGGTTAAGCGGGCGCTGCGTCGCTCCGGTACGAACGAACACGGATCCGCAGCAGATTGCGTCCTGCTGGCTATAGTCGCCTGCGAGCGTGACCTTGAGAGCATCGCTGGGCTGCCATAACAGCTGTCCGCGGACGCCCAAATTATCCTGGCTCTGGATCCAGCGGTCGCTTGTCTCATTGTACAAGGTGCCGCGACGGCTGGTGGCGGAGAGTGCCAGCCTTGCTGCAACCGTATCCGTCAAAGGGCCCGAGACGGCAAGTTTGGCCTGTTTGAAGTTGAGATTGCCAACACTGAGTTCTGCACGGCCTTCGAAATCGAAGGTGGGCTGGCGTGTTGAAATGTTGATCGCGCCGGCCGTGGTGTTCTTGCCATAGAGCGTGCCCTGCGGCCCGCGCAGGACTTCAATTTGCGCGACATCGAGAAAATCGAATGTCGCTGAGGCAACGCGCGCATAGTAGACATCGTCGACATAGATCCCGACGCCCTGTTCAATGCCATCATTGGTAAGTCCGAAAGGCGCGCCGATACCGCGGATGTTGACCGCCGTGTTACGCGGATTGGACGAATAATATTGCAGCGTCGGGGTGAGCTGCTGCAAGCGGCCGACATTGAAACTGCCGGTATTGTCAATATGGTCGCCGCCGACGACGGAAACGGCAATCGGAACGGACTGAGCGCTTTCGGTGCGGCGGCGTGCGGTAACAACAATATCGTCTTCGACAGGATCGCTCGCTCCGGTCCCTACGGAGGTTTGTTCCTGAAGGTCCGGTTCGGCAGCGCCAATCGGGCTCTCGACCCCGGTGAGCGGGGCAGCAGTGACGGGTGTGGCAGGGTAGAGCGCGGTAACAGCCGCTCCGGCCAGAAAATGGATACGCAGAGTCATCGTTCCTCCTTGAAGGGAAAGGTCGCGATGCCTCCGGTGGACCGGTCAGCTCGTGAAAAAGGGAAAGTGGAATTAAGAAGCGGGCTTGAGGGGGGACCAGTATTGATTGCCCTATTTGCAACCGAAACGTTGCTTGCGCACCGTATCGATCTGGACAATGCGGCCTTCGTGCACGGTGAGTGCAATTGACCCGAATTCAAGCGCGGCCAACGCATCTCGAATGAGCGCAACGCCGCGTTCGATTTCGTCTGGAGCGAGGCCGCCCCTCGAATGTGAGTTTGCCATTATCTCATCTCCTTTGGTGCGGACAGGTGACACGCTGGTCCCTGTCCACGCCCAAGTCTTTAACTCAAGTGATTTGATTGACAATAAGACTGCGGCAGACGGAGGGGATATGGCGATGAAATGAAATTATAAAAAATATCGTCTTTAAAGACGTAAAGTGAGGCTATCTTGAGAAGCATTGCATTCATTCTGATCGTGGTACGAACCCCGAATCATTTAACCTTGCGGTAATCGAGCGGGGGCTGCCGGTCCCCGACCATCGCCTGATATCTGAAATCGGGGCCGCGCTCTTTGTCGAATTCCGCTTTTGCGGCGGCGATCGTCTCGGGTGATCGGAACAGTTCGGCGGCGGTGAGCGCAAGCGTAATGGCCGTAACTACGCCGCCTCTTCGGTTCCATTGACCATCTTGGCAAATCTGTGATCATCATCGGAACAGTATTGCGGAGACGCGATCATTCCGTTTTATATCGACGAAATGATCTGCGGTCGTCATATGCCTCCATATCGGCATGGCACCGGATAGCCCGTGCCGCGTTGTGACGATACGCCTCTCTTTGCCGTACTGCCGCCCAAAGGAAAAAACTTATGCCGTCACGTCCTGTCTGGAAAGGCCATATCCGGCTCGCGCTGGTTTCGATTCCGGTCGAGGTTTATCCTGCGACCAAATCTGGTGCCGGTATCCAGTTCCGCCAGATACACGAGCCTTCGGGGCAGACGATCAAATATGAAAAGGTCGTGCCGGGCATCGGGCCGGTCAAGCCCGACGACATCCTCAAGGGCTATGAATATGAAAAGGGCAGCTATGTGCTGCTTGATGAAAAGGAGATCGAGGCGGTCCGGCTGGAGAGCAAGAAGACGCTGGAACTGACCCAGTTTGTCGATGCTGCTGACATTCCCGTACTTTATTATGAAAAGCCCTATTATGTGGTTCCTGCCGACCAACTGGCCGAGGAAGCCTTCATCGTGCTGCGCGAGGCGCTCGCCAAGACGAAGAAGATCGGCCTTGGCCAACTGGCGATGCGCGGGCGCGAGTCAGTCGTGGCGCTGCGTCCCTGCGGCAAGGGCATCGTCATGGAAACGCTGCGTTACGAGGATGAGGTCAACAAGGCGGCGGCCTATTTCCGCGAGATTGACGACATCAAGCCGGATGCGGAATTGCTCGATCTCGCCACCACATTGATTGAGAAGAAGGCGGGCGATTTCGACGCCGACGCCTATCATGACCGCTATGTCGACGCGCTGAAGAGCCTCATCGACAAGAAACTGAAGGCGAAGGGCAAGACCGTCACGCCCGAAGCGGATAGCGAGCCGGCGCGCGGCGGCAATGTGATCGACCTGATGGCGGCGCTGAAGCAATCGGTCGCGGCGAAGGGCGCGGCGAAGCCGGCAAGCGCCAAGGCGGCGGCGCCGAAAGCTGCCAAAAAACCCGCCCCCAGGCGCAAGGCCGGCTGAACCCGCGATGGCGCGCGCGACGCGGAAAAAAGCGGCCGATCCACTCGCGCGCTACAATGAAAAGCGCGATTTCGCCCGCACCAGCGAACCAGCCGGTAAGGTTGAGGCGCGCAGGAAGGGTAACTCCGTCTTCGTCGTGCAGAAGCATGAGGCGTCACGGCTGCATTGGGACTTCCGTCTCGAAATCGACGGCGTGCTCACGAGCTGGGCGGTGACACGCGGCCCGAGCCTCAACCCCGCCGACAAGCGGCTCGCGGTGCGGACCGAGGATCATCCGATGGCCTATGCCGATTTTGAAGGCACGATCCCGGCGAACCAATATGGCGGCGGCACGGTGATGCTGTGGGATCGCGGCACCTGGACGCCGGTCGCAGGCAAGAGCGTGGACACGCTGGAAGAAGGACATCTCCATTTCACCCTCGCGGGCGAGCGGATGCAGGGCGAATGGATCCTCATACGGCTGCCGCCCAAGCCCGGCGAGCGGCAGGAAAACTGGCTGCTCAAGAAGGTCGATGACGCATTTTCGGGGGATAGCGATACGCTGGTCGGGCGCGGGCTCACCAGCATTACGACTGGGCGCACGATGGACGAGATCGCGGCCGGGGTAAAACCGGCCCCGGCGAAAAAAGCGGCGACAGCGAAACAACCAGCGAGAGCAGAAAAACCGGCCAAGGCGCGGCGCAAGGCGGCGAGGGCGGTCAAGCCGCTCTCGCTTCCCACGCCGCCTTTCCATCCGCCGCAACTCGCGACGCCGTCCGCCAGGCTGCCCGAAGGCGGCGACTGGTTGTTCGAGGTCAAATATGATGGCTATCGCGCACTCATCGCTACCGGCAAGGATGGCAGCTTCGGCTGGAGCCGGTCGGGTCTCGACTGGAGCGACCGCTTCGCGCCGGTCGTCAGGGCGGCAGAAGCGTTGCCCGCGGGCTCTGCGCTGATCGATGGCGAGATTGTCGCGCTCGATGCCGCAGGACGGCCCAGCTTTTCCGCGCTGCAACAGGCGCTCAAGATCGCCAACGGCCCGCTGCTCTTCTTTGCCTTCGACCTGTTGCATCTCGATGGCGAGGATCTGACGCGGCTGCCCTTGCGCGAGCGCAAGGCGCGGCTCGAAGCGTTGCTGGAGGGGGCATCCCCGCCGCTCCATTATTCGGAGCATATCGCCGGCGATGGCCGGCCGCTGTTCGATGCCATGGCACAGGGCGGTTATGAGGGCGTGATCGCCAAGCGCGCCGACCGCCCATATGCCGGGACACGCAGCGGCGACTGGCTCAAGATCAAGGTCGACCGGCGCGAGGAATTTGTCATTGTCGGCCACATCCCTTCGGACAAGCGCGGACGGCGCTTCTCCTCGCTGCTGCTCGCGCAATATGAGGGCGAGCAACTGGTTTACCGGGGAAAGGTGGGGACCGGTTTCGACGATACGACGGCAGAACTGATCGCGGCGCGACTCAAACCGGTGAAGAAACCGCCCGTGGTCAACCCCGATCTTGAAGCCACCTCGGGCAATCCGCGCAGCCGCGCTGCCGCCAAACCGGTCTGGGCCAGGGGCACCATGGTCGCCGAGGTGCGTTATGCCGAATATACCGCCGACAATGTCTTGCGCCACGCCAGCTTCATCGGCCTGCGCGACGACAAGCCGGTGCATGAGGTGGTGAGCGAGATGAGCCAGAAGCGGGACAGCAAGCCAGGCGGGGCAGGCAGTGGCTGGACCGCGCCCGAACCCTCGGTCGCGATCAGCAATGCAGGCCGCGAGATTTTCGGTGAAAGGGGACCGACCAAGGGCGATCTTGCCAGCTGGTACGAAGCGGTCGCGCCCTATGCCCTGCCATGGATGGCGGAACGGCCGCTCGCGTTGTTGCGCTGCCCGTCCGGAGTTTCGGGCCAGTGCTTCTTCCAGAAGCATCTCAAGGAAGGCTGGGGCGATGCGGTCGACAGCATCCTCATCGAGGAAAAGGATGGGACAAGCGAACCGACCTTCCTGATCCACGACAAGACCGGCCTGCTCCAGTGTGCGCAGATGGGCACGATCGAGGTGCATGGCTGGGGCGCAGGGGCGGGCGATGTCGAACATCCCGACCGGCTGGTGTTCGATCTCGATCCCGATGAGGGCCTGGGCTTCGGCGATGTGAAGCGGGCGGCGAAGCAGATCCGCGATCATCTTGCCGATATGGGGCTGGTGACATTTCCAATGCTGACCGGCGGCAAGGGCGTCCATGTGATCGCGCCGCTCACCCCCAAGCCCGGCTGGGACGCGGTAGAAGATTTTGCCAAACGCTTTGCCATCGCGCTCGAACAGGCCCAACCCGATCGCTACACCGCATCAATGTCGAAAGCGCGCCGCAAGGGCAGGATTTTCATCGACTGGATGCGCAACCGGCGCGGCTCGACCGCGATCCTGCCCTGGTCGGTACGTGCGCGCACCACTGCGGGAATTTCAGCGCCGCTTGGCTGGGCGGAGCTGGACGATGCGGGGCGCGCTGACCTCTATACGCTCTACGACCCGGAGGCAGCCTTTGCCCATGCGCAACGCCCGGGTGGCGGATGGGGCGAGGCAGTGCAGACGCTGCCGGACGCCTGATTATTGCGGCGTTGCCGTCAACGCCGGAATGATCCACACTAGCGTCATTGCAATCACTGCCAAAAGCAGAGAAATACCAAGCACATAGCGCATATGACGGGTTTTGATCCCGCCGCGCGCCTCGGTCGCGCTCAGTTCGACTTCTTCCCCATGCCGTTCCATCACGCACTCCCTTTCTATTTTACAAATCGTAAGGGTTAACGAGTGGCGGGTAAACGGTTCCGCG
>JAEXAY010000015.1 GCA_023457895.1 Pseudomonadota bacterium | reverse complement strand
TTTGCCGATAGTCCAATATTCCGGCGAGCCGTGTATCCGGTAGAGCGTGTCCACGCCGTCCTGGAAGATATAGAGCGCGCGTGCACCGAGCGGATTGTTAAGCCCCGGATCCATGCCGCCATTGGCTGCGCTGTATTTCTCAAGTTCTGGTTGTCGCGCAATCATTTCCTCAGGAGGAGTCCACCGCGGCCAGCGCCGCTTGTACTGAATGACGCCAGACCCTGACCATGTAAAACCCTGACGTCCCAACCCTACGCCGTAGCGCATCGCCTTCCCATCGGGCAGCACGAGATAGAGATGGAATGCGGAGGTGTCGACGACAATCGTCCCAGGCCGTTCGCCGGTCGGATCGTTGACGAGTTGACGATAGTAGCGACGCTTCACCTTGCTTAAATCGACAGCAGGGATTGGGTAATCTTCCTCCGGCATCGCCCCATACATCCGGGCATATCCGACATCTACAGCGGGTTTTTCGGGTTCGGGAGTGGCTGGCGCAACCTGGATTGTCGCACAGCCTGGTAGAGCCACAGTTGCTGTCGCAGCCGCAGCCACAGTGAGAAGTTTGCGACGTGATAGCATCACGTCTTGATAATTCGAGCTCAAAGCTTCGCTCCTTATAGCTGACAATATCGCCGCGATTAGCGGTCGTACTGAAGGGCGAAGTGCGATACATTGCTCGACGGTCAAAGGCTTGCCCGCCGTCGTATTCACACCCCTTGCGTCTTGCTATCGGGGAGGTCGGAGTAAGCCGGAAACGCCGGCTGACTCCAAGCGGAACTCGCCAAAATCCCTGCATGGTTCGACAGTTGTTGGCACCGAGGGATATGCGGTGTAGGCCATCAGTTTGGCGCAATGATCGTGACAGGATGAAGGGAGGGGTTCCGGTGCGGGATTGTTGTCGTCGACCGCAGAGATTTCGGAGCTTTCTCCAGTATTTATGAAGAGATCTGATGAAACCAGGCTGCGACCGTCTGTTGCCGGTGCCGCGATGGACGCTGCAGCGCTCAAATGCAGGGTCAACAACAGGGCGACCAGCAGTGACAGAAAACCACGCAACATGTCCGTTACTCGTCCGGAGAATGCGGGTCCGCGAGCGCTGCGTCGGGCCGACTGACGGGCACAGAAGACCGCGGCGATGTTCGCTTCGCAAGCGCATCCTGACCATTCCGTTTCAGTAGCCTGCGAAAGCTCGGATGCATCCCACCGTCTACGTAAGAATGAGCTGACAGCGCACTCCCGCTCGAAACCAGCATGTCTGCCTGTCGTAAATCGGTTTGCGTACGATCGGCTATCGCCGGATGAGACTGGTTGACGGCCGGTGGACAGGCAGCAAGCGGATTGCGCGGCTCGCCGGCCTCAAACTCTGTGTCCACGACATATCGACCGCCGCAATGCGAAATCCTGGGCTGGCGACGCGTTACCTCGAAGCTGTCGTAGCCGCGCTTCAGGTCGGTCCAGAACGCAAAGTTGGGGTCATCACGATGCTTCGCCATATTTTGCGGCGTCATGCGGAAGGGAAAAGCCTGAACCTGAAAGGACTGTTGGCTGCCCTTCAAAGCCTCGCGCGCGACGGCGTAGATCTCGGCGACCCCATCATCGGTTAGCGCATAGCATCCCGAGGAGGTGCAGGCGCCGTGCACCATCAGGGCGTCGCCCGAATACCCCAGTGCCGCTTCAAGCCGGTTCGGATAGCCGAGATTGAAAGACAGGTAATATTGGGAGGTGGGGTTCAGCATTCCCGCATTGACGTGGTAAAAGCCTTCCGGCGCCTGACGGTCGCCTTCACGGGTCTTCGGGCCGAGTTTCCCGGACCATCGGCACATCGGGTATGTTTTCAGGAGAGCATATTTGCCGGTGCGATCCTGCTTCCATATTTCCAGCTCGCTCTCCTGTTTGAAAATGCGAACAAGGATCGGCGAAGAGGGAGACATCGACTTTCTCGACATCTCGGCGACCAGCAAGGCCGGAATAGGCTGGGAAGCCTTGTTGTCGACATCCAGCACACTCGAGACGCAACCGCTGAGTGAAATGGCAAGAAGGCCGACGGACATTGCTTTTAACGCGTAGAACATGAAACAGAACCAGATCCGAGCCTCGGAGCGGCAGAGAACACCATCCTTATTCTGTTGCTAGCATAGTTAACGGCCGGTTGCGTCTGACGAATTCGCGAGCGACACATCACCGCATCGACCCTCCTGTTGCTCGCGTCAGTTGGGGTTTAAAGGGAGCAACCCTGCTTGCGGGCCTGAAGATAATTTAGAACGGTGAAGAGATTGGACCATCTGACTAGTGCAGAAACGCTGCGAATCACACGCCGCCGATCAAAAATGAACATGGTCGTGCTTCTGGGGCTCGTCCTTTTCATTGCCGCGGTGTTCAGCTTCAGCCTGTATCATATTCAGGCCGAGACGCGCCTTCCCGCAGCGGTATCGACGCCAGAATAACATCTGTATCACACGGCCTTGAATGGCCGGCTCCATTCTGCTGTGAAACAATGGACCGCAGTCTCGGGAGACAGCGGTCCAGTTCATGTCGCTTTTCATATTTTCCTTCTTCGCCGCGGGTGCCGCCGCCTACTCCGTTCTGACGCTGGTTTTCGCGCTGGTATGTGTGGGCCTCGGCCATAACACCATGGAGATGATCTACGGAGGCTTCGCGGTTTACCTGTTCACGCTCGTGGCAGCGGTTGAAGGCGCATGGTTGTTACCGGAAGATATAAGAAATTCTTCGTCGGTGCGTAGGCTTACCCACTGGTTGAGGTTCCGCTGGGACTGACGCTTCAGGAAGTAAATCTTCGCATCGCTCCAAAGCAGTACTTTCTGTTCGAGATTGTCGAGGATGAAGTCACCCAGAGATGTCACGACCGTGAGTACCGCATGGCCGCCGCCTTTGGCATCTCGTGCGGTGGTGAGCAGCAGTGCGCCCAGCGGATAGCCGATTTCGTTTAGACGCTGGCGTTTGAGAAGTGCGTAATCTTCGCAATCTGCTGCGCTCGTCGGGTATTCCCAGAACTCCTCAACGCCGTAGATTTCCATATCTGTCAAGGCTGGAATGCTATTCACTTCAGCATTGATGCGGACGATGTTGCTCCATGCGGAGCGTGTGAGTTCGACCATCGTCCCTCCCGCCCGGCGCGCGCATCGATCCTTGTAACGCTGACAATAATCATAATAGCCATACGGCATTGAGGTCGTCCCAAACGTCCGCATGTTGGGACGATCGGCTTGTGTTGGGTTGTAATGCGCCGCACTTGCCACCGCTGCCGAGCAAAGCATGAGAAAGGCAATTGCCGTGCCCCAGATAGTCCTCATTGTCCTGTCTCCCCGACTGTTGATGGAGAGAACCTACGCAGCACTGGGAAAAATCAAATAAAATCAATATGATAAATTAAATTCAAATACCTCGAAAATCTGCCTGTGTTATTTAGTCTTGTGTTTACCGACCGGCTTCGGTCATCGAGTGTCACTCGGATGGAGTATCTTGTTCGCCATGACGGTGGTGGGTCAGCTCGCTCCTGTCCTGCACAATTTTTGCGTTTACCGTGATGGAGCCGCTGCGTTCGAACCGTAATGTGAGCGGCATGGTGTTCGGCTGAAGCGGATTGGCGACAAATCCGTCAAGCGCCAGATGAACTCCCGGTTCCACCATCTTGAGCTCGGCATGGGCAGGAATCGTCAGGACGTTATTCATTCGCTCACGACGGCCGAAGGTATTTCTGAAGACCGTGACGCCGGTAAAGCTGTCGCTTTCAACACCGATCAGGTTTTCTGAGGAGGTCGTCCCGTTCCATATTGTCAGATACATCGTCCGCAACGACGTATTTGAAGAAGAGATGAGCACCTCGGCATGCTCGATCTGGAGCATTTTCACCGAATTCTCGTGCGAGACCAGGATTTCCCGTGCGCTGCCTTCAACGGTGATGCTGGGCACCGCGACCACGGCCAAGAGGAGAAGATGTAATTTTGGCTTCATGAGTCTCTGTCCGAATGACGTTCACGATACAGGTGCGGGTTGAGTGAAAGTGATCACAAATTGTTCAACTGGGAGGACCATTTGTCGTGTTGCAGGAAGATAGGGATAGCATGTCTCTGGAGGGAGAGAGAAACTTGGAGCAAGGAGTGTTAGCTTTGCTGACGATCGGAGAGCTGTCGAAGCAGACCGGGGTAAAGGTGCCGACTATACGGTACTACGAGGAAATGGGCTTGATGAAACCCGCAGACCGGACGGAGGGCAACCAGCGCCGGTTCGAAACGTCGGACCGGGAGCGCCTGGCGTTCATCAAGCATGCGCGCGACCTCGGCTTTACTATTGAGGCTATCCGCGAACTCCTCGATCTTAGCGCTCATCCGGAACGCCCGTGCAAGGATGCCGACCAGATTGCCGCACGCCAGCTGAAGATGGTTCGTGACAAGATCGGCCGACTTCAGCAGCTCGAGCGCGAACTCACCCGGATGGTCGGCACCTGTCACGACGGCCATATGAAGGATTGCTACGTCATCAGATCGCTCGCCAATCACGATCTCTGCATGACCGAACACTGACGGTCAGATTTGCGTGCCCGCATCGAAGCTGCAGTAATAGGTAGTGCGGTCCATTTCGGCGGCGATCGTGGGAACGTCATGTAGCGTAACGGAAAGCACTGAGCCGTCGCGGCTCTGCTCGATCCATCCGCTTACGACTTGGGCCGGATGATCGTCGGGCACCAGCTCAAACGTCGTCTTGTCGCCTCTCGTTTGCAGATTGCGAAGCTCTCCGGTGTCGTAGTCGCCTTCGGCCGAAAATGTCGTTTCCATCCTGGTTTTACTAAGGAACAGGTAGAACTCCATCTCCGAGCCGAAAGGCGCGCGTCCCCAGTACCATGCTTCTGCCTTTTCGACGGAGGGTCGCACGCGGGCCGATAGACTGCGACAATCGGCTCCGCTGGGGGCCGTGTTGCCGGGATGGAGCAAGAAGACGCCGGTGGGCATGGCTATCGCCGCGCCTTCCGCCACAAGGACGATAGCAATACCGGCCAACTGAGATCGAAGCCGCAGAGAGAGCATGAGGACGTTCCTGACCGTCTAGATTACACCCGCATATCGCCCGAAGGCACGGAAAGACGAGCAAGCTTGAAAACGCCAATTCTCCAGAGGCGTCAAGTCAGGCAGAAAATCTGAGGTATGGCTATTGACCCTCTAGCTACCAGAGATGCCAGCTTGGTCACCATCCTCATACAGAGGAAATATCAGTGACAGCGGGAGTATCAATGATCATTGAATTCAAGATTGAGGGCATGGATTGCGCACGCTGTGTCGACAAGATCGAGTCAGCAGTGCGCGCACTGCCTAGCGTTGAGGCTGCCAAGGTTTCGCTCATCGACAATAGTGCGCTTGTCAAGCTCAATCCCTCGAAGACATCGCAGGACGCTGTCTTCAAGGCGGTGGAGAGCTTGGGCTACAACGTATCGCGATGAGCACGCTTGAACTTGTGAGCAGCCGCATGGAAAGCGCCCCCAATATCAAGGAGGCCACGCATCATTCGCGAACTCAGCCGAAGGAGAAACGATTTAGGTATGATCCGTCTTGGCCTTCTTGCAGCGATTTCGTGGTTTGTCGTCGACCAAGCTACGAAATGGTGGATCGTGAACCATGTTATGGTCCCGCCGCGCGTCATTCCGGTCACCGACTTTTTCAACATCATCCTGGGACGAAATACGGGTGTGAGCTTTGGGCTTCTTGGCGGCATGTCGCAATGGTTGTTGGTCGCCCTCGCTTCGGCTGTGCTCGTTATGCTCCTGATCTGGATGTCGCAAGCGACGTCGCGCATAGTCGTGCTTGCCTTGGGTTTAATCGCGGGCGGAGCGATTGGAAACATAGTCGACCGACTGCGCCTTGGCGGAGTAACGGACTTTCTGGACCTCTACCTTGGTGAATGGCACTGGCCAGCTTTTAACATGGCAGATGTCGGCATCGTGTGCGGCGCAGGGCTCCTTCTCGCCGAGAGCGTCATTTTCGGAAAGGCGCAAGCTTCAGGCGATAGGGCATGATGTCCGGCTGATGCCACCGTCCTATGTGAAGCCTTACATGAAGCGCCGGAAGACAAACGCCGCGGATGCGGCCGCCATCTGTGATAGCCGTAACGCGTCCCTCGATGCGGTTTGTCGCCATCAAGAGCGAAGCCTTCTCATCGGTTCTGGTTCTTCACCGCACGTGAAACTTTCTGGTTCGCCAACGCGCGCAGATCGGCAACACCATCCGAGCCCACATGACGGAGTTCGGTATCATAGCGACGAAGGGCGTACAGAACGTCGATCGATTGGAGGAGCACCTGGATCGGCTGCCGGAAATGGCCCGGAAGCCCGTGAACCTGCTTTTCGATCAGTTCGCCGAGACGGATACCAAGTTTGCCGTCCAAAGAGGCAGAGGATTGGTCTTCGGAGAGCTCA
>JAEXAY010000014.1 GCA_023457895.1 Pseudomonadota bacterium | reverse complement strand
CATGACGAAACCGAGAGAAAAAAAACGCGAGGAATTGCAAGCCGAGATTGAGGACGGGAAGAAGAAAATCCGGCAGCTTGAAAATCGGGAAAAGGTGTTGCGGCAAAAGTTATCCCAAGAGGAACGCAGGACGCGCAGCCATCGGCTGATCGTCCGGGGTGCGGTCTTTGAGAGCATTGTGCCAGAAGCAAAGACCATGACCGACGAAGAAGCCGCCGCCTTTCTCCGGCTTGCCCTGACGAGCGAGGAAGCGCGGGGCTATCTGAAAAAACGCACCGAGGGCGGGAAAAGCGAATAATCCCTTTGGTACAAAGGGCGCACTTATACACCCTTACGGGTGCGTGCGCTCTGCCGAGGGCTTGTCGGCACAGAGAGAAAGCCGCTTGCTTCCCTCTCTGACCGACATTGGCGGCTTTGCCGCAACAAGGGGCTGCACCCCTTGCGCCGCTTACGCGGCTATCCCTGCACACCCACAAAAACAGTATACCAGCCTTTGGCGTCTGTACCATTTTTGCGGGTTTTCATTTTATCCGGGAGGTGATACCCATAGCCATCTATCATTGTAATATCAGCATTGTCAGCCGGGGCAAGGGCAAATCAGCCGTTGCCGCAGCCGCCTACCGAAGCGGCGAAAAGCTGACAAATGAGTGGGACGGAATGACACACGACTACACCCGCAAAGGCGGTGTTGTCCATACGGAAATTATGCTGCCACCCCACGCCCCGCCCTCTTTCTCTGACCGTTCAACCTTGTGGAACAGCGTGGAGCTTTACGAGAAAGCCGGGAACGCCCAGCTTGCCAGAGAGATTGACGCGGCGCTCCCCATAGAGTTATCCAGAGAGGAACAAATCCGACTTGTCCGGGAATACTGTTCCTCTCAATTTGTTTCCAGAGGAATGTGCGTTGATTATGCCATTCACGACACCGGCAAGGGCAATCCCCATTGTCACATCATGCTTACCATGCGCCCCCTTGACGAGCGCGGCGCATGGGCGGCAAAGTCCCAAAAGGAATATGACCTTGATGAAAACGGCGAGCGTATCCGCTTGCCAAGCGGCAGATACAAGACGCACAAAGTTGACCTGACCGGCTGGAACGACAAGGGCAACGCCCTCTTGTGGCGTAAGGCATGGGCGGATATTTCAAACGCCTACCTTGAACGAGCCGGAAGCCCGGAGCGTATCGACCACCGCAGCAACGCCGAGCGCGGCATTGGCGAGATACCCACCGTCCACATGGGCGTGGCGGCTTGCCAGATGGAGAAGAAAGGTATTGCCACCGAGAAAGGCGAACTGAACCGGAATATCCAAAAGGCAAACCGCCTTATACGGGAAATCCGAGCGCAGATTGGAAAGCTCAAAGAATGGATTGCCGACCTGTTCAAAGCGTGGGAAACCGCCCCGGAACAGCCGCAACAATCCCCCGGCCTTGCAAATCTGCTGATGAAGTATTTGAGCGTTCAGAGAGAAAAGAGCCGGAAGTATTCGCAGCGTTGGCAACAACAGCACACAGCCGATGAACTGAAAACCATAGCGGCAGCGGTCAACTATCTGACCGAGCATGGTATCTCTACCCTTGATGAGCTGGACGCAGCCCTTTCCTCTGTCAGCGAACAGGCCGACACTATCCGGGCAGGAATGAAAACCGCCGAGGAACGCATGAAGAAGCTGCAAAAGCTGATTGAATACGGGAAGAACTACACCGAGTACAAGCCCGTTCACGATGAGCTGAAAAAGCTGCAAAACGGCTGGACAAACAAGCGCGACAAGTACGAGGAAGCCCACCGCGCCGAGTTGACCCTATGGAACGCAGCAAGCCGCTATCTCCATGCAAATCTGCCGAAAGGAACAAAGACCTTGCCTATTGCGGAATGGGAACAGGAATATGCCGACCTCAAAACACAGAGGGACAGCGATTATGCCAAACTGAAAGATACCCGCGCCGATGTTTCCGAACTTCAAAAAATCCGCAAATGCGTGGATATTGCACTCCGCGCCGACCAGCCGGAGCAGACACAGACCCGCACAAAGCGGCACGACATAGACCGATGAAAGGAGTGAGTTTTTTGTACTACACCCAAGAACAGATAGACCGGGCGAACCAAGCCGACCTTGTTTTGTTCCTGCAATCGCAGGGGGAACCGCTGGAACGCGCCGGACAGGAATACCGATGGAAACGGCACGACAGCTTGACCGTCCGGGGCAACAAGTGGTATCGCCACAGCCAGAGCAAGGGCGGCGGCCCCATTGATTTTGTCATGGAGTTTTTTGGCAAGAGTTTTACCGAAGCCGTTGAACTTCTCACAGGAGAAAAGGGAGCCGCACCGCCGCCGGATAGACCAAGCTCCGCGCCCCTCTCCGACTTCCGGCTACCGCCCCGCAGCCCCGACAACCGAACAGCGAGGAACTACCTCACAGCCGCCCGCCGCATTGATGAAGATGTGACGGGCTTTTTCTTTGCCAGCGGCGATATTTACGAGGACGCAGCCCACCACAACGCCGTATTTGTGGGGCGGGACGAGGACGGAATACCGCGCTACGCCCACAGCAAGGGAACGGCGGGAAACTTCCGCCTTGATGTGAAAGGCAGCGACAAAGCCTTTAACTTCTGCTACCGGGGCGAGGGCGAAAGAGTGTTTGTCTTTGAAGCCCCCGTTGACCTGCTTTCTTTCCTCTGCCTGTTCAAAAAGGATTGGCAGAAGCAAAGCTACCTGTCATTGGGCGGCGTGGGAGAAAAAGCCCTGCTCCGCTTTCTCTCTGACCGTCCGAACATCAAGACCGTTTATCTCTGCCTTGACAGCGACGAAGCCGGAAACGACGCTTGCAGCCGCCTTGTGAAGCTCATGCCGGAGGGCTACACCGTCCACCGGCTTATCCCTCTTTTCAAGGATTGGAACGAGGTATTGCAGCACCGGGCAGAAATCACAGACGGGAAGTATTTGCGAGAAGCGGTCTACGGCTTGAAAGGGCCGCCGCAGGAAGAAACCGTTGAGATTATCCGCATGAGCGAGGTGGACACGCAGACCGTCGAATGGTTATGGGAGCCGTATATCCCCTTTGGGAAAGTAACCATTGTGCAGGGCAACCCCGGCGAGGGCAAGACCACCTTTGCCCTACGCCTTGCCGCCGCTTGTACCAACCGCAAGCCGTTCCCCCACATGGCAGTGCATGAGCCGTTCAATGTGATTTACCAGACTGCCGAGGACGGTTTGGGCGACACCATCAAGCCCCGCCTTATGGAAGCCGAAGCAGACCTTGACCGCATTCTTGTCATTGACGAGAGCAAGCAGGGGCTTTCCCTGTCCGATGAGCGCATAGAGAGAGCTATCCGACAGACCGGGGCGCGGCTGATTATCCTTGACCCCATACAGGCGTATGTGGGCGAGAAAACCGACATGAACAAGGCCAACGAGATACGCCCCATGTTCCGCCGCCTTGCCGAGATTGCCGAGCGTACCGGGTGCGCCGTTATCCTAATCGGACACCTCAACAAAGCCGCCGGAGGACAGAGCGCCTACCGGGGTTTAGGCTCCATCGACTTCCGCGCCGCAGCAAGGAGCGTCCTGCTGATCGGGCGCGTGAAACGGGAACCGAATGTGCGCGTTATCGTCCATGACAAATCTTCTCTTGCGGCGGAGGGTAAGCCCATAGCCTTTTGCCTTGACCCGGAAACGGGCTTTTCGTGGATAGGCGAGTATGACATTACCGCCGACGAGCTGCTGTCCGGCGCGGGCGGCAACACCGCCACCAAGACCGAACAGGCGGAACGGCTGATACTTGACCTGCTTGCAGACGGGAAAGAGCTTGCCAGCGAGGACCTTGTAAAGGCCGCAGCCGAAGCCGGAATATCCGAGAGGACGGTACAGAACGCCAAGCGCAACATGGGCGGTGTTTTGGGCGCAAGGCGCGTCGGCGGTCAATGGTACAACTTCATCAAGAAGAAGCAGCCGCCCGAACCCGCAAGCTGAAAACGCAAAGTGCAGACCCTTTGCGCTTTGCACTTTCGCGCTTTCGCCTTGATTGTGCGTCAATAACTCCAAATAACACTTGACAAAACGCTTCATGGGGAAACGCCGAAGATATAAAGCCCTACATAGACCCGGATTTCCAAAACAACATCATTTTGACGCAGACGGAACGGCTTACCATGAACAGCCGCCCGAAGCAGCCGAAGTACGCGAGAAATAAGAACGTCGTCGTGATCGGCGGCAGCGGCAGCGGAAAAACAAGATTTTTTGTCAAACCTAATCTAATGCAGCTTCATTCCTCTTACGTCTTAACCGACCCGAAAGGTACGGTTTTGATTGAGTGCGGGAAGCTGCTGCAACGGGCGGGCTACCGCATTAAGGTACTGAATACGATTAACTTCAAAAAATCTATGCACTACAACCCCTTTGTGTATATCCGCAGCGAGAAAGATATTTTGAAGCTGGTAAATACGTTGATAGCGAATACCAAAGGTGAGGGAGAAAAAAGCGCGGAGGATTTTTGGGTAAAGGCAGAACGGCTTTTGTATTGCGCGTTGGTGGGCTACATCTGGTACGAAGCCCCCGCCGAGGAAATGAACTTTATTACCCTGTTGGAACTTATCAACGCCAGCGAAGCCCGCGAGGACGACGAGGAATATCAAAGCCCCGTCGATTTGCTGTTTGCCGACTTGGAAGAACGCGACCCCGACCATTTCGCGGTGAAGCAGTACCGAAAATATAAATTGGCGGCGGGTGTTGTATGCTCTAAAAGACTTCTTAATCAAGCGGTTGGGAAGTCTCTTAGAACACACAACCTAAAACCGAAGAAAGGAGCGCAAGTTATGAGAAAAAACGAGAAAATCACAGCTCTGTACGAACGATTGAGCCGTGATGACTTTGGCAAAGATGATGACCAGCAGCGTGAGAGCAATTCCATTTCCAATCAAAAAGCTATGTTGGAGGAGTTCGCCGCACGACAGGGCTTTACAAACATTGTCCATTTCACGGACGATGGCATTAGCGGCACTTGCTTTGACCGTCCCGGATTTTTGGCAATGATGAAAGAGGTTGAAGCCGGGAATGTGGAGTACCTGTGTATCAAGGACATGAGCCGCATGGGTCGTGACTATCTGAAAGTCGGTCAGATTATGGAAATCCTGCGTCAGCGTGGCGTTCGCCTTATCGCCATCAATGACGGCGTGGACAGTGCCAGAGGGGACGATGATTTTACCCCTTTCCGCAACATCATGAACGAGTATTACGCCAGAGACACCAGCCGTAAAATCCGTTCCACTTTTCAATCCAAAGGCAAGTCCGGCAAGCACCTCACAGGCACGGTCATTTACGGCTATCTCTGGAACGAAGCCAGGGACCAATGGTTGGTTGACCCCGAAGCCGCTGATGTGGTCAAGCGCATCTTTGCCATGACGATTGACGGCTACGGTCCGTATCAGATCGCCAGCAAACTGAAATCGGAAAAGGTGCTTATTCCGTCTGCTTACCTTGCCCAACACGGCGAGGGCGTGAACAAAAACAAGACTTTCAAAGATGTGTACGGCTGGGGTTCTTCCACCATCTGCAACATTCTTGAAAAGCGTGAGTATCTGGGACACACCATCAACTTCAAGACTCGAAAGCACTTCAAGGACAAGAAAAGCCATTATGTCCCGGAGGACGAATGGAC
>JAEXAY010000013.1 GCA_023457895.1 Pseudomonadota bacterium | reverse complement strand
AGGATGGTTATTGCATTTCCCTGCCTTTCGTGGTAAAATGTAGTTGTAAACCACCAGAGAAAACAACAACCCTGCTACCCCCCGTTATCACCACCGATAACAATTTGATAACAGCCCATCGTATAGGGCTGGATAATATGGACACATCAAATAATCAAAAAAATGAGGTATCAAATTTATGAAGCAAAATCCGTTAAATATGATGCCCAACAACGAGCCCAAATAAATCGGGCGGCGGCTCACAGCGCAGGGCATCCACCCGCTTGACCGCCGCCCGGCTACTTGGACGTATATTTTTCGATAGGACCAAATCCGATATCAACGACAAGCGTCAGTCCTTCTTATATACCCTTGAAATACACATCCACATAATCGGTCACGGATTCACAGGGGTTGAGCATCTGTTGAAGCCGCCAGTATTTGCGGTTTCCCTTCACCTCAAATACAAATTCTCCCGTGCGGGCGCAGCGCATGCCGCCAGCAATAAAACTCACACGCGTGGCCATATCTCCCTTAACCAGAAAAGTTTTGCCATCAAGAACACACATCACCGTTCAGAGTTACGTAGTCCCCGTTGTGTTCCTGCTTTGCATTAATACGCATACCGCCGTTTTCCGTGCGGGACACCGTAGCCTCTCCCATGGGCCCTTCTATCCATTGCAGGGAAAACATGTGTTTGCCCAGCAGCTTTTCTTCCGCCGCACTCGGCCTGGAGGCTGCCGTTGACTTGGGGACAAGGAGCTTATTCAGTTTGCCCGAAAGCGCCTTTTGGGTTGAGGGGGCCAGCTTGTTGCCGTTGGCTTTTACCTTTTCAAGAAATTCCGTGATCAGGCCGGCTGTTTTCGTGCCTGGGTTTTCCGCGGCCACACGCTCCAGGTCTTGCATCCATGCATCGTCCATTTTGCCCTGGTTGTATTCGGGGAAGGCGGGAGTGTTGGGCAAATCGCTGAACAGAATATAGGTTGCAAATTCAAGGTAGCGTTCATTGCCTTTGATGAAATAAAAACTGTCGGCATGTACGGTTTTCAGGTACTGTTCCCATTGCACGGCCCATGTTCCCATTTCTTTCACCGAATGGCGGCAGCCGCCATCCGAGAATAGTATCTGCGGCTGTGTTTCCAGCAAGGCGATATAGGCGGTATAGGCGGCAACAGGAGGATTAAAGCTGATCCTTTTGCGCAACGTGGTCAAATCCGCCATGAGGAAGGGGCAGCCCTTGGTTATTTCTGTCTTCAGGCCATAGGTGGCCAGTACATCCAGAATCTTCCGGTCATCGGCACTTAATACGGTCATGGATCCGCGATACTGGGTTTCCAGCCAGCGTTCCAGGAGGGGACGTACCGTGTTTTCTACGGATTCCACATCGTTGATGACGTCTTCAAGGCTGCTGCCTTCGATGCCATGGTTCGTCCAGGCGAGTAGCTCTTCTGCCGCCTTGTCGGTATCCATGCCTTCATAGCTGCCGATAACGGCATTGCATTTTTGTATCCAGGACTCCAGAGCCGTTTTCAGCGCGGCTTCATCCACGGCTCCATTGCAGGCCAGATCCGCCGCCTTTGGCGCGGGCAGAGGGTTCACGCTTACGCCCCGTGCCGTTGCGGCATCCGTGGCAGAGGCGACCTTGTCCTTCTTCATGGGCGTTCCATTCTCATCCGCCACTTCCACCGCGTCTGCGGCGCTGATGTACACCGGTTCGCCGGGGGTTTGGTAAATGAGATGGGCATAGGCCATGCCTTCTCCGGCATGTCTCTCAAGCTCCCACACCTTGAGCCATTGCAGGCCAGAATTCCTTTGAGTCACGTCGTTTTTCACAATCCAGCCTTTTCGGGCCATATCCAGCACTTTGGAACCAGTGTCAGGCTCCGCGCGCACGGGAGTATCATGGATAACCTGCCAAAAAGCGGCGTGGGACGTGCCAGCGCACAAGAGCAGGCCCAGGACGCAACAGGGGGAAAGCCAGAATTTTTTCATATTCTTTCTTCTGTCGTTGAGGTTGCTTATACGCCGCACGGGGCATTCCCCGCTATGCGGTCGCATGGGGCGAAGTTTGGCACAGCAAACAGGAGGCGCGGCGCAAACATGCCACATCCCCGGTTGCCCATCTGTAGCGAAAAAGCCGGAATAAGGCATCATCCCTGTGATGATTTTCCTGATCTGGGATGGAAAAACGGGAAAACTCATTCTCGGGATGAGGTAAATTTTTTCAAATCGTGCTTGCTTTGGTTCCCGGAGCGGCGGCGTCCATGTACCTCTAGGTGAAGAAGGGGGGATGCGTTCCGTTGGGGTGCGGGCGGCATATCCGCCGTGGATGAGCCGAACACCGTGTCTTTCGGCGAATGAGCCTGGCAACAGGATACGAAGCGTATTGTGTTAAGGAAACGCTGATTAAAGCGTTTCCCGCGGTCTTGCAGAGCAAGACCGCCCGCAAGTCGTGAAGAGGGAAAATGTACGTTTCCCGTTAAATGAACGACTTGGCGTGTCTTTCCCAAAGAGGCTTTTGCCTCTTTGGGCATGGAGCTGATTTATTCTGTGAATAAATCAGCGGTTCCTTAAGCCGTACTAGTGGTTAGAAGTCATTTCATAATTCGTATGAAATGGCTTCTACCGCCAGACGAAAGTCTGGCGCGGCGCGAAAAGCGCCGTGAATGAGCCCAAAAACACGTTTTTGGGCGAATGATCTTCATAATTCAGCCCTTGGGCTGAATTATGAAATGAGTTCTAGTCAATTTATAACTGTTGCCATTTTTTTGGAAAGTCATGGCGTCATAAGAGAAAACAAAACTGTTCTTTTGCGACTATCAGCTCTTGACGCCCTACTAAAGCGGTTTGACTTTATCCTGCTGGAGGGAAGGTATGAAAAAAAGTGCTTTCTTTGTGTTCCTTCTTGTTCTGACGTTGGGAGTCACCTCGGCTTTTGCCTTGACCGATGATGAATATCGAATCCTGATTTCCACATCTCAGGCATTCAAAGAGGCTGACAAGGAACTGGGCAGGGTATGGAAAGAAGTCTATGAGGGACTTTCCGAAAAAGATAAAAAATATCACATGGATGGACAACAAAAATGGATCAGAAAATGGCGGGATGACTATGTGCAAAACGTTATGAAGCTTGGCATGAGCAAGGCTGAAGCCTACACAGAAGCAACCCTAAAAAGGATTAACCTGCTCCGCATTCTTCAGCACAACAGCAAACTGAGCGAAGCAGATAATGCTGCTGGCCGTGCATGGCCGGACTATTACTTTGAAGAGTGGCATCAGGAGCAGCTCAGGCAATTCAAGGCTATATTCGACAGCAGCGTATTCTTTGATATGGAAGCATTAATGCGCACGGCTGGTATTGAAAATAAAAATGGGAAAAAACAGAATGTAGATGAAAATGACCACAATATCCCTCATTACGCGAATGCCAAGGTATCATACGATGAAGAATTTACTTTTTACTTGATAGACGAGCATCCTTTTTATGTCACAGTTGATAAAAAGGGATACAATGCTGCAGGCATGCAAGTTGGCGATGACATTGATAGAGATTCACTGATTAAATTTAATTGGGGAATGACTTTCATGGGATGGGATGATATGTATGAAGATGAGTCAAAACATATGTATAACTGGATATTGCAGAGAGAGGTTGACGAAGTGAAAAGGCCTGTTCAACGCTTTTCCATCACATCTGAAAACGGAAAAATCAAAAGCATCGAGTGGGGCTCAATCGTGATCGATTAAGCGGTAACCGCCCCACGTTTATGTGTCTGTATGGTATGGAGCTTTTTCACGGAGGGGGCCTTCACTGCGTGGCCTGCGGGTTTGGTAACTGCGTGCTTTCCGCGAACGGGGCTACGCCAACCCGAAGGCCTTCTCTTGTTGCTGGCCGAAGGACTGGTCAAGGTCTAGAGTTCTGGCACAATACATCGGAGCATCCGATATCACCTTTTGGGCGGGGGTAAATGGGAAGTCTATTCCTTTGACGGAACCGTGAGTACGGGTATCGTTTGCGCCATACATAGCGAGCATGAGGGCAAATTCGAGGGAACGGAGCATAGACCGGCTGACCTGCCGATTTTTGATATCCAAAGGATGGAAGACACGCTGACGTTCGGTTCCGCCCTGCTGACCAGGACTTGCCGCTGGAACCCTGTGCCGCGCCATGCCACGGCCCTGCCCATGGATGGCGCAGCCAGTCTCGCCCTGGTGCAAGATTGGCTGCTGCAAAAGGGCTTACCCGCTACGGAAGCCCGCATAGCTCAGGCCTTTAGCGTGGATCTGGAGGATGACGGCCAGACCGAGCTACTGATCTGCGCCCAGAACATCCTCGCGCCCGACAGCATGGAAGCAGCGAAATGGAAGCCGCCCCCCTGCCGGAAGCAACTCCGGCGTAGGCGACAAGGGGCCAGTATTCCGTCATTCTGCTGACCAGGGACATGCAGGACTCAGGCAAGATCCAGGCTCCGCCACTGATCCAATTCCTTGCTCCGGATGATAACAAGCAAGCCCCGTGCTTGCACAAACTTTGCTACTTTGCCGACCTCAACGGTGACGGAATTCTGGAAATCATCGCCGGAGAACGGCAAGGGAAAAGTCTGCGCTATGCGGTATACACCTCGCAGGGCGAAAACGTGGTCAGAGTACCGGAAAAAACGTTCGGGAAACTGCCAGCAATTCGATAACATACTGTCGTCAGTTGCTGACCCGGAACGTAACGAAATTTCGGTTCAGTTCTACCAGAGTTTCACATGGCACAGATTCATTTGGGCAATGCCGGGTTTCTTCGGACAGCGGAATTTACCTCCAGCTAATGACCGGGGAATATTCAGCCCCATTTCCGCGCAGTCCAGGCAGAAACACCTATCTCCCCTTGTCAGCAGGTAGTCAATCAGTGTGAAGCCACTTTTTTTGTTGGTGTAAATTTTATAAAAATATGTTCGTGTTCATGTCATATTTTTTTTGTCTGAAATATCAGACACGGTAATCTCCTATTTTTGAGGTGTAGAACTACTCCCGTTTTCCGCAAAAAATCGTTTTATGAGATAGGCGGGAATGATGATGCCTTCATTCTTGAGCATCTGGCTCAGTTCTCTGGGATTGTAGCCTTTCTCCTTTGCCTTTCTGAAATCTCTCTCCAGCAGTTCCGCCGCTTCCAGGCGTGTTTTTCTGTCTTCTTTCTCCGGTAAATCCTGAAGCAGTTTTCTTGCCCGTTCTATCTGCTGAGGACGGATTGTCGCGTTCTGGGCCATAGCATTTCCTCCTTGGGAAAGAGTGCCGCCAGCATACAAGAAATTTCTCCATATATACAATTTGGCCACTGCACGAGGCGGGTTCTTCGAGGCAGGATGGTAGTTGTAATACACAACTACCATCCTGCCAGAAGGCTGACGCCCTCTGGACTCCCGGAATGCTCGGCGCTTCGCTTCTCGCATTCCAAAGGTAAAGAGGCATGAGAGGCAAAAAAGGAACGAATGGTGAAGGTAAGTATGCCGCCAATCTGTTGCTCACCTTTCGAGTGACAGCAGAGGAAAAAGCGCGTCTTGAGCAGCAGGCGGATATGGCGGGGCTGTCCGTTTCCGCGTATCTGCGCCGGAGGTTTTTCGGAGGACGCCCGCTCATAGCCCACACCGACACCATGATGATTCGGGAACTTCGCCGTATCGGGGGCCTGCTCAAGCACAACTTTGAAACGCTTCGGCAGTCGGGTGCCGGTGTGGATATGCTTGAGCGGCAGGAACGGGTGTTGGAGCTTCTGGTTTCCGCCATTGAGCATCTTGGAGTGCCCGGCCATGATAGTGAAGAAAGTCAGACGGGAAATCGTCGATAAGCCGAAGACGTGGCAGATCGGGGATCTGGTGGATTACATCCGCTTTCCTCACAACAAGAATCCGCAGGAAAAGGTCGCCCATGCGGGCAGCAGGAATTTCCTGACTTCCACGCATAATGGCCAGAAGATGGAAATGATCGCTCTGGCCGAAGAGTCGGTTCACAGCAAGATGCCGGTGCAGCACTGGATTTTTTCATGGCAGGAGGGGGAGCAGCCCACGAGGGAACAGGTGGATGAGGCTGTGGATATTTTTCTGGGTCACATGGGGCTGACCGGGCATCAGACCGTGTACGCTCTGCATTATGATACCGATAACTACCATCTTCACATTGCGGTGAACCGCATGAATGAGGAAACGGGAAAAGTCGTTCAGCCGCACAAAGGATTTGATATTGATGCGGCGCACAGGATTCTTGCGCTCATTGAACACAGACAGGGATGGAAACCGCAGGAAAAAGCCCGGTATGTCGTGCTGGAAAACGGTGAACTGGCCCGGAGAAAGAGCGGCAGGGAAATAAAACCTCGACAGGCCGCCCTGGACGTTGAACACGCCACGGGAGAGAAGTCTGCCCAGCGTATCGCACAGGAGCGGGGGCATGACATCATACGGGATGCAGACTCATGGGAAGATATGCACCGGAAGCTGGCAGAAGTTGGTCTCCGTTTTGAGAAAAAAGGGTCCGGTGCGGTCATTTTTGTGGGAGATATTGCCGTGAAGGCTTCTTCCGTGGACCGGGCTTTCAGCATGAAAAAACTTTGCAGAAAATGGGGAGAGTTCACGGAAGGAAACTATACGAAGGAGCAAGAAGCATTGCCGCCGGAGCCGGTGAGTTCGGTAAACCTGGAAGAATGGAAACTCTATCAGCAGGAATTTGAGGAAGAAGAAAAAGAGGCACGAAACGACGAGGCAATAACGCCGGTCGATTCCCTGCGAAAGCGGCAGAGAGAACAGCGTCGGAAGAGTCTTGCCCGGCTGGCGCAATACGGCGTGCCGGTACTGAATATTGCCCGTCATTGTCTGAAAATACAGCAGAGGGAAGAGCGACGTTTCCTGCGGGGCACGGGGAAAAAGGTCAGGCGGCATAAACCCCGGTTTGAGGCATGGCTGCGGGCAAAAGGACTGCATCGTCAGGCAGGACTCTGGAGGTATCGTTCCGCCTGGGAAAAGACAAGACACACCCCGCCGCCGGTGCCGGACAGAGGAAGAGAATTCATGCGGGAAATGGAGAATTTCAGGCGTTATGCCGCAGCCGTCGGAGCAGACAGGTATCGAGTGACCTGCATCGCCATGGAGACAAACGGGAATAAAAAGACCTTCATTCTCGACAAGGAAGGCGGCGTTACCAGGGGATTTACCCCTGAAGAACTGGTCTTGCGCATACCTGAGATGCTCAGGCTCCAGCGGCGCGAAGAGAATATATATTACACGCCGTTATCCGAGGAAAAACATCATGTGCTTATCGACGACATGACGGCGGAAAGTCTGGTCCGGCTGCAAAGGGACGGATACCGGCCTGCGGTCATTCTGGAGAGTTCTCCGGGGAATTTTCAATGCCTTCTGACCATCGCAAAACTGGGGAGCCGTTTTGACCGGGATGTGGGCAACCGGCTTACGGAACGGCTGAACAAGGAGTATGGAGATAAAAAATTGTGCGGTTGCATCCACCCGCACAGAGCGCCGGGCTTTGAGAATCGAAAACCGAAGCATCGTCGGGAAGACGGTTCCTTTCCGGAGGTGAAACTTCTGGTTGCCGAAAAACGTGAGTGCCGCAAGGCGCTGGAGCTGGCCCGACAGATAGCCGGGGAATATGAGGCCGCCGCTGAGAGCAGAAAACGATGGCCGGTACTGCCTCCGGGATGCGGACCTTCAGGCGATGCCGTTACCGCCTATCATGTTCACTTTGAGGACATTCGCCGTCACCTGACCATTGAAGACTACTCCCGTGTGGATGCCATGATCGCCCTGCGACTTCGCGCTACCGGCCATAGCCGGGATGCTGTGATGGAGGCTGTCCGGCAATGCGCTCCCGCTATCCGGGAGACGCCCGCACGCAGAGACTGGCAGCGATACGCCGAACGCACGGCGGATTACGCTTTCGGCACAGCGGGAGATGTAGAGCTGGCGAAGTATGAAACATACCGGGAGCTGTGGCGACGAGTGGAGGAACGTGTCGGTATGCAGCAAAAGTCTGCACTCCATACACGCATGAGGTAATAT
>JAEXAY010000012.1 GCA_023457895.1 Pseudomonadota bacterium | reverse complement strand
TTCGGCAGGATCAAGGACTGGCGCCGCGTCGCTACCCGCTATGATCGATGCGCCCACACTTTCATGTCCGCCATCTCCATCGCCGCAATCTGCTGCTATTGGTTGTGATCAATGAGTCCTGAGCCTAGATTTTAGGCGGTTAACTGTCATGGAATACCAATATGGGCGATCCACAACGAGTTCTCATCTTCATCTTGTTTGGTGCGCTATTTTCTCTCTATTTGATCGCTTCCCCCGCCTTCTCGCTGATTACCCTGATACGTAGCGGCTCGCTCGCGAGGTAGCGTTGCGCCAGCTTTTGGAGTTCGGCAGGCGTGATGACCTTGAGCAGAGCCACGCGCTGGCGCCAGCGGTCGAGGTCCTGCGGCCGGGTCTGCGCCTGATCGACGACGCTCATCCATTGCGCATTTTCGCGTTGCGCCTTTTCCAGCTGTTCGACCAGCGGAATACGCGCACGGTTCATCAGTTCATCGCTGACCGGGGTTTCGCGCAAATCCTTCATCACGGCGTCATAGGCCGCAAAGATTTCGCCCGCCTTGTCGGGCGCGCCTGGTGCGAAGGCCGTGATCGTGCCATAGCCTGCAAACACATCCGACATCGAGGCGCCAAAGCTCGGCGAATAGGTCGCGCCCAGTTTTTCGCGAATCTCATCCTGCATCATGATGGTGCCGACTGCGGCAAGCAGGCGCATTTCCATACTGCGTTTCATGTCGCTATTGTCGGGCCCGGGCCATATGGCCGCGACCACGCCATGATCGGCGGTGCCCGAATGCTGCAGCGTAACGGGCTGACGCGATGCAGTGAAGGCGAGTGCGCGCGCATTGGGTAATTCGGTCATCGTTGCAGCGCGCATCGGCAAGGCGCCGAGTGTTTTAGCGACCGCGGCGATGGCGGCGGACTCATCAAAATCGCCCACCAGCGCGAGTTCGACCGGTCCCTTGGCGATCTGATCCGCCAGCACCGCCCTCGCTTCATTGAGATTGCGCGCAGAGAGCAACGCCGCATCCGGAATACCGAAGCGCGGATCATTATTCACGAGACGCGGAAGATTGCGTTGCAACACACCGATCGCGGTTGCATCGAGCTGCTTGTCGATAACCGGCACCGTGCCTGCCCATAAAGCCTGAGCTTCCGGCCGGTACCCCGGAGCGGCGAGTTGCGCGGCGAGCAGCTGCAGCTGCAGTTCAAGATCGGCCGGAATCGTGCTGCCGCTCATGGTGAAGGCGTCATCGGCTGCACTTACGCCCGCCAAACCGGCGACGCGCCCCGCCAGGATCGAACGCAATTCGTCCGCACTATGTTTTTCCAGGCCTCCAGCAGCGACACTGCTGTTGAGAAACAGGCCAAGGCCAGGTTTGTCCCTGGGCAAGGCAAGGATACCGCTGCCAAAACGTAAATTATAGCGCAGCCGTCCCGCCTCAAAATCGGTCTTCCTGAGATTGAGGCGAACACCATTGGAGAAACGGATCCTGCGAATGCCGAGATCCACGATCCTTTTGTCTTCAACCACTGTGCCAGCCTTGCCGAAATCGGTATAGGCAAAGCTCGCCGCCTTTGTGTCGACCGGCGCGGCGACTGCGACCTTGGCGCTTTCGGCGATCCAACCGGCAAGCTGTTCCCGCGTAAGCGGCGTCTTGCTGTTCGCAAAATAAAGCGGGGCGCCGTTCGCCCGCTGCGCGCGCCATGCTGCACCAACCTCCTTGGCCGTGAAGCTTGGCATCTGCTTCTTGAACCAGTCATAATCAAAGGCCGGCGTGGTGAAGATTTCCTGCTCATCATGGGTGCCGAGAATGGATTCCGCGAGCATATTGCTGCGCCGCGTTCCCGCCTGATCGCGGGCGATCCGCAGGGCGCTCTCCATATTGGCGAGCGCTTCCTTCAACTCCCCGTCGGTAAAGCCATACTCCATCGCGCGCCGAAATTCCTGTTCGGCCAACGCCACCGCCTGTTTGAGCTGGCCATCCTTGGCAACGACCGCAAGACTATGCTGGCGCGCCTGCTGATAGAGCGGAGCATTGCTGCTGGAACCACCGCCAAGAATCGGACTATCGGGCATTTGCGCCAGCTTCGCGAGACGACGCCGCATAATCATATCGCCGATGGCAACCGGCATGCGCTGGCGCACGGCGGCCAGCGACTGATCCTGCAGCGCATAGGGACGCAGCATCCCGATCGAAAAACTTTCGGCGACTGCCGGATGGACGAACGTTCCGTAATCGGCCGGACGCGTGAAATCGATTTTTCCTATATCGGTCTTGGCAGCAGGCTTGCCAGCGCCCTTCCAATCCCCGAACTGGCGGATGATTTTGGCTTCCATTTCGGCCGGATCGAAATCGCCGGTAACGACCAAGGTGGCATTTTCCGGCCGGTAATAGCGGTCATAGAGCGCGCGGATAAGATCGGGCGATGCATCGCGGATCACCGCATCGTCCGGTTTCAAACCGTCGGCGAGCCTTGTCTGCGGCGTGGCGAAGCGAAGCATGGTCTCAACCGACTGACGCTGGAATCCTTCGCGCAGTTGACGCTCCGACAGGATGATGCCGCGCTCCCGGTCAACTGCGGCCTTGGAAAAGGTCGCATTGCCCCCAACCTCCCGCATGATGAACAGTGCATCGTCCAATATGTTCGGGGCCGCGTTGGGAATGTCGAGCTTGTAAACCGTCTCGTGGAAAGTGGTATGGGCGTTGGTATCCGCACCAAACTGCAATCCGTGCAACTGGAGGCGCTTCAGCAGTGCCCCTTCCGGCAGGTTTTTCGTCTCGTTGAGCGCGAGATGCTCGATCATGTGCGCCAATCCGCGCTCCTGCGGGGTTTCGTGCATCCAGCCAACGGTGAAACGCATCCGCATAGAAGCGCCGCCCTTGGGCGTTTCATTGTGCATCACCGCATATTTCATGCCGTTGGGCAGCGTTCCCATCCGCACTGCGGGATCAGGCTGCTGATCGTGGAACGCAAAGCCCCAGCCGTTTTGGCCTCCTAGGGGCGAAACCGCCGGAACAGACGTTGTTTGTTGTGCGCTAGCGGGCGTCCCACCCATAGCGAGCAGCGCCACCGCGCTGGTCAGGAGAGCAGGTTTCAGGGAAAATCGAGGGCGTTGCATCAACTTAAGGTCCACGGCTTAAAGAATCACGAGCGGAGACGATAGAAAGCCCACGACCAAAACAGAACCCGCTTAACCTGAGTGGCGCCAGGTTTCATACGCCGCAGCCACCATTGCAATCTGGTCGTCTGCGACGCGTGCACCCTTGCCATCCAGAATAAGCTCCCCGTTAGGGTGACGCAAAAATACAGTATTACCCCGTTTGTCGATCCCTGACGTGGCAGGTGCGCACATGAACACTTCGCCGCTCAGATCGAGAATATCCTTCTCCGCATTAAGATATTCCTCATGCGTAAATTTCTGCACGATGAGTACGCTTGGATTGTTGACTCCACCATTCCGCCCAAAGGTTTCCTTGGGCAGGGCAACGGAAGCGATGATTTTGGATCGGCGCACCAGCCAGTCACGTAAAAATGCGAGACCGGGATTATTGAGAATGCCGTCCGGAAGCACCACACCCATGAAACCGCCCGGTTTGAGGAAGTTCATACCCGCTTCAAGAAACAATTGCTCTGCCGGCATCGCCGAACGCCGGTTTTCCGTTTTCCATTTCGAAAGCTGATATTGCGCCAGCACATGCGCGTCATCCACCTTGACCTCATCCCCGAACGGAGGGTTGGTGATAACCACGTCCATCGAGCCGAACGGCACCGCCTTACGCGCTTCCTCCGACCATTCACCAGGCCGCAGCAAGGAGCTCGCCCGGTGGACATTGGTCGACCCGTCGCCGTGCATCACGAGGTTCATTTGTGCGGTTCGGACCAGAAAAGGATTGATATCGGTTCCATACAGATTCTGCCCGCAAATCTGCTTGATGCGCTCGCGTACCGCCACAACAGGTTCGGCATTGCCGCGGGCCCGCTCCTGTGCCGTCAGCTTCTTACGCAGATTGTCGATCCACGACACCAGAAAGCCGCCGGTTCCACAGCAACAGTCGATGACCTTGATCGCTCCCAAACGCGTTTCGGGAAAATGCTGCATGATCATCTGTACCGTCATATCGCAGACGTTGCGTGGCGTGAAATATTCACCACGATCACCTCTTAGATTGGCACCAACCAAGGTCTCATACGCCTCCCCCTTGACGTCGGTCGCGCTGTTCAGAATGGAGATGAACTGGAGCTCTGAGACCACATAGGCGGCAACCGCCGGTTCGAGTTTGATCGTCTCGTCGGCGATGAAGATAAACGGATAAGTCCTTTTCACATGCTCGAACAGCGGCGCCAGGCGCTCCTCGAGCAGCTTGCGCTGGCCGACAATCGATTTTTGCTCAGCCGGAGAGATTGAAAAATCGAGTTCCAGCCCTCCTTCCTGCTCGTCATAAGTCTTGCAGAAGATAAGCTTCAGCATTTCATGGAATGCCTCCGCTTTCTGCAATCCGCCATTTACGTGGATATAATTATGGCAGCGCCTGAAAACCGAGGTGAGTTCATGAACGACGCGAAGATCTGTTCGTTGCGGGCGTCGGGGTGAATCATCGCCATATCGCGGGATGTCAGCTGTTCTGGCGATATGATGATGCTCGTCCTTTTCATATCCACGCATTTCCTCGCCGACCCAGAGGCCGTAGCGCGCAGGGCATGCCGACATATAGCTGATCAATTGGCCATCGCCTTCCCGCGCATCGGAAGGCTTGGTATCATCACGCTTCACCTCGATGCAGATCGCGATATTTTCCTGCTTATGCGCCTCGCCCGGGCGGAAAATGGTGAGGTCGCATTTCTTCGACGAGCGCCCCATCTTGATCCGCGTTTCGACGCCTATGTCGGATTTAGGATAGCCATAATCCTCTACCAGCGCACGCGCCCACCGCTGGCGGACATTTTCTTCCGGCGTATCCATACGCAGCGTGCCAGTGATGAAACACAGGATTTTTCCGGGCGGAATGAGCGGGACGATATTGTCATTCGGCATTGGTCAAGGCCTCGTTCAGATCGCCGACAAGTCCTTCCAGTGCGGCAAGACTGGCACTCCGTCCGGCGTCGGCTTCGTCGACGCGACGCGAGATATCTCTGACAACCTTATCCGGCAGGCGCGGAACAAGACATGAGGCGACCTGCTGGTCGGTGACATGGTCGATCTGGCCGCCATGGGTGTGGCTGAGTATCTGGATCTGGGCCCAACGCGTGGTGAGATAGGCGCGCAGAAATCCCCGGAAATGGGGCTCGTGAGGAATGATGCGGACGATATCGTGCGTACCCGCTACACCATCAAGCGCGGGCGGCACGTCAAAGACCCGCCCGATCGTTCCCGAGCAGGTGAGAAGAATCATACCCTGCCGCAGGATGAGATTGCTCATGTTCACCTGTGAGGCGAACGAAAGAAAACGCTCCTGCGCAGGCATGCCCAACGCAAAATAACTCATCAGGTCGGTCGCATTGATGTAGGGAAGCCCGTGCCCGTCGTCCTTGGCCCAGATGCGGGTAAACAGCCCGGGCAGGCGGATGCTGGCAAATTCGGACAACGGTACAAGATCATAACCAAGCGCGCTCAGGGCCTTGTGGTTTGCGCGAACGAGCGGATCATAATGCTCCGCATCCAGCCGGACCTGCGGCTGCGCGATGATTTCATCGACTGCCACCGACCAGCCTTGTGGAAGGGTCAGATCCCGGATCAGCGTTTCATAATGGGCGGCGGTTTCGCGCTGCTCCGCAGCACCAGCCTGTCCGGAATCCAGTGGCTCGGATACGTTCCCAGCTTGTTTTTTCATGTCCCCTTCCCCTTAGCGCAGCTCATCAAGATCGGTGAATCCCGCGAACAACGGCACCACCGTGCCCGCGCCGTCGCCGGTGTCGAAGTGCTGCTCGAAACTGTCTGGATGGACGAATTGATCGGCAAACCAAGGGTAGCGGCGCGGGTTGAAGGCGGCGCGCAGCCATTCGATCGCGCGGCGATGCGGCCGCGAGCGGCGAATATCCGGATGGTAGATCAGCCAGATGTCGCGCCGCAGCTTGATTTCCATCTCAAGCGGCACGACGCGGCGCGTGATCGCACGGGCATAAGTCGGTAGAATCCCGATGCCGACACTGTTGGCGACCGCCCAGTAATGCGCGGAACTCGTATTGGTTTCCATCGCGACAAGCTGGCGCGGTGGCGTTGATCCGGCGTAAAGCGCGAGAATGTCGGAGCGCACCTGTTCGGCAACCTGAATGACAAAATGATGGCCGAGGGCTTCATCGATTGAACGCGGGCTTCCGTTTTTTGCGATATAATCAAGGCTGGCGAAGGGCATGAGGTGCAGAGTGGCTAGCCTGACACATATCAGCGCCGGGTCCGATGGCCGTTCAAGCTGGACCGCGATATCGATCGAACGGCTGTTCATGTCCGCCAGGGTCATGGTGCAGTCAAGCTTGATGCGCATGTCCGGTTCAGCAGTTTTAAATTCGCTGAGCCGCGGAATGATCCAGAATGTGCCGAGCCCCTCGGTGACGGTGAGGCGCAGTTCGTCCGGCGCGAGCCTGGCCGCTCTCGATGAGTTGTCGTCCTTTTCACTGGACCGCCACCGGCCATGCATTGGGACCGGAGGACGCATCAGCCGCGCCTCCGCGTAAAAATCATGGCCCGCTGCCGTCAAGGCGAGGCCGCGGCATGAACGGCGAAACAGCACCGCATCAAGTGACCGCTCGAGGTGGTCAATATGACTACGCAGCGTATTGATTGCACGGCCGGTTGTCCGCGCCGCACCCTTGAAACTTTCCGCGTCCGCAACCGAAAGGAAATGGCTGATCATGTTCCAGCTGATCGTTACGCTATTGCTGCCCCCCGGTTGGTTGCCTGCTGCAACAGAAATGCCCGCAGCGTACGATTGATCAGGGCTGATCAATTTATGGTTACGGCCCTTTTGTGCTTGCCCCATTATTATCCCTCAATTCGGACCAGATTGAGCGAGGATAATCATGAAACAGGATCCGCCGCGGAGTGCCCGGCAAGCGCGTTCTCCCGTTCCCAGCGACTTGGCCGTATCGTCATTTGCCGCACTTTCCTTCACTCCGCGCGTACAGCGCCTGCTGCAACGCACCCGCAACACTAGGATTGCACGCGACGCGACCCCAAGTGAAATTGCCACCTTTTCGGAGGAAGTTAGGTCCAGTTTGGGAACTATCGCCGACGGTGCCGTGATCGATGCGGTGGCCCGTCATAACCCTTCCGTCTTCCAGGTTCTGGCGGATTCAACGGCTCGCGATCGCCCCCTTGCCTTCAATGCTGCCTTGCCCCTGACGGAGGAGGGCGCGAGGGCGCTTCTAACTGGCGCATTAGATCCACTGGCGCCGCGCCTTGAATATATCGCTAAACCGGGAGATGCGGCAGCGGCTATCTATGTCTGGCTGATCTGGTCGCCGGGCAGCTTCATTTACAGTCTGAAAGCATTGTCGGACTATATGGTCAAGCTCGCCCCCGGCGGCTGCGCGCTCTTCTGCCGGGGCGCTACTGTGGCAAGCGAAGCCTTCATGCGAGAGATAGGCTATGAAGATGCCAGCCATTTCTATCCTGGAGCGCCCGCCGGGCTGCTTTGTGTGCACCCCGTTCGGGATATCCTCCCGCGGCAAACCCCGCCGGCCGTGCAGATTGAACTTGCGCGCAGCATGAATGATATTCTTCAGATTTTCGCGATCCGCGCTGCAACTTATATGGCGGACCAGCAATGTCCTTATGCAGAAGAGTTTGACGGAAATGATTTTTGCGCCGCGCATTTTATCGGCCATATCGGCGGCGAACCCGCCGGATGTCTTCGCATCCGCTTTTTCGATGGTTTCGTGAAGTTCGAGCGCCTGGCAGTCCGGCGCGAATACCGGACCTCCAAACTTGCGTTCCGTCTTGTCCGGGAGGCGATGCGCTATGCAGGCACGAAAGGCTATCGGCGTGTCTATGGTCACGCGCGCCACGATCTGGTGCGCTTCTGGCGAAGCTTCGGCTTTCGTCCGCTCAGCGGCTCGCCGTGCTTCAGTTTCTCGGACGTCGATTATGTCGAGATGTCAGGTGAAATAGCGCCCGCCACGGCTCCGCTCCGCATTGGAGACAGTCCTTATCGCCTGATCCGGCCAGAAGGTCGCTGGGACGAACCCGGTCCGCTTGAGCGCGCTTCGGACCCCAACCGCGCCGCCGCACTCGCGGACCAATGGCGCACGCCGGGACGCCGCTGCAGGTGATCTTCTTCCAGTATCCGGAAGGGTGGCGGAGACGGAGGGATTCGAACCCTCGGTAGCCCCTTAAGGCTACGACGGTTTAGCAAACCGCTGGTTTCAGCCACTCACCCACGTCTCCGCACTTTTGGTGGCTCGCGGCCCTATAGCCAGCCTGCCTCCAGACCGCAACCCGATTATGCGATTAGCGTGTTTCCTCTTGTTTTGCACCGAAGCGACTCGTCCTGACGCAAAATCGACTCGGCTCATCGCCGGTTCATTGCACCGCGTCTACAAGCCGATTCATCATGAAAACGACGCGAGAGCTGGGGTAATTCAAAATGAACATGCGTAATTTCTGGTCACGGCGTGGATTGGGGCTCGGCCTTGCCGTCCTGCTGGTCAGCACCACGGGCGCCCTTCCTGCACTGACAGCGGCCACTGCGGCACAGATAACCAACGTCGATCCGAACGACGTGCTGGATGCCGACCTCAGGGGTCAGGCCGACCCGGCGCAGCCTGCACCCGCGCCCGATGCGCCAACCGACTACATCCCGCCCTCGGCTACGCCGCAAACCCAGCAGCCCCCGGTAACGGGCTATGAAAATTCGTCCGCGACGATCGACCCAAACAGCGATCTTGCGACAAGCGACACGCCAGCAACCGGCACGTCCGATCCGGCCCAACAGGCGGAAGTACCCAAAACGACGCCGATTCCTACCACCTTGCCGACTTCGGGTTCGCAAACATACAAGAAGGACGATCTCATCGGTGCGGCCGAGGGCGTGTTCGGCAAGGGCGCACAAGGCGTTGCCCAAATGATCCAGGACCTGCTTGCCAAGCAGGGCGAACCCAATGGTTATATCGTCGGACGCGAAGCCTCGGGCGCGTTGGTTGTCGGGCTGCGTTATGGTGCAGGCCGACTTTACCACAAGGTCGAAGGCGAACGCGAAGTGTACTGGACCGGCCCATCGGTCGGGTTTGACACTGGCGGCAACGCTTCACGCAGTTTTGTCCTCGTCTACAATCTCTATGACACGCAGGATCTCTACAAGCGGTTCCCGGCTGGCGAGGGCAACGCCTATATGGTGGGCGGACTGACGGCAAGCTACCTGCGCCGCGGCGACGTCGTGCTGATTCCTATTCGTATGGGAGTCGGTATGCGGCTCGGCCTCAATGCAGGCTACATGAAATTCACCGAAAAACGAAAGTGGCTGCCCTTCTGATCGTTCCGGGGGCAAGGAACGGTACGGAAAATGCGGCGCCCTCCCCGAGGCCGTCAGACAGATAAGGGGTCAAATTGCGGGGGCATTACTGGGCGGATCCGGCAACGGATCTGCCCTTTTCCATTTGGGGGGTAACATCGCGCCTCAGTCACCCTCAAAGGCGATGAGCGCCCGGCAGTCGAGGCCATTTTCCGCCAGTTTCGCCGAACCGCCGAGATCAGGGAGGTCGATGACGAACAGCGCTGCGGCTGGAACGACGTCGGCCTGCCGCATCAGCGCTGCAGCCGCGAGGATAGTGCCGCCCGTTGCAAGCAGATCATCGACGAGCACGACACGGCGCCCAGCCTCGATCGCACCTTCGTGTATCTCGAGGCGATCGACACCATATTCCAGTTCATAGTCTGCGCCGATGGTCACTCCAGGCAGTTTCCCGGCCTTGCGCACCGGTATCACGCCAAGACCCATTTCGTAGGCCATGGCCGCACCGAAAAGAAACCCCCGCGCCTCCACTGCAACGATCGCGTCGGGCGCATAAGGCCGGGCCAATTCCACCAGTTGACGCACCGCTTCAGCGAAGCCGTCGCCATCGGCAATCAAGGTGGTGATATCGCGAAACTGGACACCGGGCTGCGGAAAGTCGGGGATGGTGCGCACGAGGCCCCCCAAAGCAAGAGGGCCGCGACTCGCGTCACGGCCCTCTGCGGAATCTAATGGTCGCTTCATCCGGCTCAATGCTTCACATTCGCCCAGATCGTCCGATAGGACATATAAGCAAGTGCCGTCGCGATCAGCAGGAAACCAAGCACCGCCCAGCCGGACTGGTGACGCTTTTCAAGGTTCGGTTCGGCAGCCCAGACGAGATAGGCGGTCACATCCTTCGCCATCTGGTCAACCGTGGCTTTGGTACCGTCCGAATAGGTCACCTGACCTTCTGCGGTCAGCGGCGGAGCCATCGCGAGGTTGAGGTTTGCGAAATAGGGGTTGTAGTGAAGGCCCGTACCCGGCTGCAATTCTTTCGGCAGGTTAGCGGGCGGATTCTGGTAACCGGTCAGCAGCGAATAGATATAAGCCGGACCACCTTCGCGTGCCTTTGTAATCAACGAAAGATCAGGCGGCAGGGCATTGTTGTTCGCAGCACGTGCAGCCACTTCATTGGCGTAAGGCGACGGGATGCGATCGGTCGGAAGACCCGGCCGGGTCGCCGCTTCACCGGTGTCGGGATTGACCGTGGGAACTTCATGGGCCCACCCGGCAGCAATCGCCTTGACCTGACCTTCGTCATAGCCAAGCTCGTGAAAATTCCGGAAGCTCAGCAGGTTCATCGAGTGACAGGCCGAGCAAACTTCCTTGTACACCGCAAAACCCCGTTGCAGCTGCTGCCGATCGAACTTGCCGAACGGGCCGTCACTAGCGAGATGCACCGCCTTCGGATGCTTGTGGAAATCCTTGACCGGATCATGCTCAATGGTGAGCGGCGTGGTGAAGATCGCGCCGAGCAGGGCCGCTACGAAGCCCAGGCCGACGAGAAAAGCGATAGGACGAACCATTTGTCTAGCTCCTCGACAATCAGGCGTGGGGTGCGGCGGGAGCCGCAACGGGGGTGCTGTCAGCATCCTTGCCGAGCACCGCTTCGGTAATCGAATTCGGCAGCGGCAGCGGCTTTTCGATCCGCGAGATGATCGGCAGGATGATCAGGAAGTGTGCGAAATAATACATCGCGCAAACCTGGCTGAGGATGATCCACGGCTGGGCTGCCGGCATCACGCCGCAAACACCAAGGATGAGGACATCAACCACGAGTATCCAGAAGAACATGCGATACAGCGGACGATATTTTGCCGACTTCACCGGTGAGGTATCGAGCCACGGCAGGAAGAACAGCAATGCGATCGCTCCGAACATTCCGATCACGCCCCACAGCTTCGCATCAATCCAGAGGAAGTTGAAGGTGAAGGCACGCAGAATCGCGTAGAACGGCCAGAAATACCATTCGGGAACGATATGCGCCGGCGTCGACAGCGGGTTGGCCGGAATATAGTTATCCGGGTGGCCAAGCGCATTGGGCGCGAAGAACACCATCGCGCAGAATGCGATCAGGAACACACCAAGGCCGAAGCCGTCCTTCGCCGTATAATATGGGTGAAACGGCACCGTGTCCGAAGGCTGCTTGACATCAACGCCCGTCGGGTTGGTCGATCCGGGAATGTGCAGCGCCCAGATGTGAAGGATGACAACACCGACAATAACGAAGGGCAGCAGATAGTGGAGCGAGAAGAAGCGGTTGAGCGCGGCATTATCGGGCGCAAAACCGCCGAGCAGCCACTGGCGAAGCGGCTCGCCGACGACCGGAATCGCCGAGAAGAAGCCGGTAATCACCTGCGCGCCCCAGAAGCTCATCTGGCCCCAGGGAAGCACATAACCCATGAACGCGGTGGCCATCATCAGGAGAAAGATGACTACGCCGAGCAACCACACCATTTCCCGCGGCGCCTTGTAAGAACCGAAGTAAAGTCCACGGAAAAGATGAAGATAGATGACGATAAAGAAAAAGCTCGCGCCATTGGCGTGTGCATAACGCAGCAGCCAACCCGAGTTCACATTGCGCATCACATGTTCGACACTGTTGAACGCAACCGCGGTATTCGCGCCATAGTGCATCGCCATGATAATGCCGGTAACAAGCTGGATGACCAGCGCTACGCCGGCCAGCACACCAAAATTATACCAATAGTTGAGGTTACGCGGCACTTCATAGCCGCCGCCAACCGCATTATATACCAGACGCGGAAGCGGCAGCTTCTCGTCCAGCCACTTCATGAGCGGCATTTGCGGCTTATATTCGTTGGCCCAGGGGAAGCTCATGTCAGTTTCTCCTTAACCGATTTCGACGACAGTGTCGGATTTGAATTCATAGTTCGGAACCACCAGGTTCGTCGGCGCGGGGCCTTTGCGGATGCGCGCAGCGGTATCATAGTGCGAACCGTGGCACGGGCAGAAATAACCACCATATTCGCCCTTGTTCTCACCTTCTGCCGCACCGAGCGGTACACAGCCGAGGTGGGTGCAAACACCAAGCGTGATGAGCCAGTTTTCCTTGCCCGGCTTGGTGCGGTCGCCGAGCGATTGAGGGTCGCGCAGGTCACCCATCGAAACCTTGTTGGCTTCGGCAATCTCGGCAGGGGTAAGGTTGCGGATGAAGACTGGCTGCTTGCGCCAGCTGGTCTTGATCGCCTGACCGGTCGCGATCTTGCTGATATCGACTTCGATCGAGGCCTCCGCCAGCACGTCTGCTGAGGGGTTCATCTGATTCACCAGCGGAAACAAAGTCGCAACGGCACCGACGCCAGCAAAGCTGACAGCAGCGATGTTGATGAAGTCGCGGCGGCGGACGCCGTCTTCACCTTCCGTTACGGTTTCCGGCGTATTCGGCACTTCAAGCGTAGCCATACCCTAGCCCTTGGTTGTTGTTCTGAACTATGAAGGCCGCCCGCAAACAGGGATGAGACAGGCAAGAATGATCCCGCTTGGTCCGCCTCCCCTTGGGCGGTCTATTGCCCGGCCTGATAGCCCCGTCACCCCGCTTTGCCAACAGGCTTTTGACGAATTTGTGACCAATTTTCCGCACAGGTAAACAGCCGCCCTTTGCCCTGCCCGTCTCTCCGCGCTAGAGCCCGGCAGATGGAGCTTGCCTTATACCAGCCTGATATACCCGGAAATGTCGGCGCAATCCTGCGTCTCGGCGCGTGCATGGGGGTCCCCGTCCATGTCATCGAACCCTGCGGATTTCCTTTCTCCGCGCGTGAAGTGCGCCGTTCAGGGATGGATTACGCGGACAAGGTGCGGATCATCCGGCATCCCGACTGGGAGCATTTTCTCGGCACCACAGGCGAGCGCGGCCAGCGGATCGCGCTCCTCACAACGAAGGGCGCCATGCGCCTGCCCGACGTCCGTTTTCGCGGCGACGACATCCTGTTGCTTGGCTGCGAGAGCAAGGGTGTGCCGCAATTGGTCCATGACGCGGCCACCTTGCGCGTTCTGATTCCGATGAAACCCGGCCTGCGCTCCTTGAATGTTGCGGTCAGTGCAGGCATTGCCCTTTCCGAAGCTCTTCGCCAGACAAATGGATATCCCGCATGACATCGCCCAAAGTTGAAACCGCCCTCACCCTTGATCCGCAGCAACTCGCCGCCAAGGACTGGTTCGAGGATCTGCGCGCCCGTATCTGCGCCGAGTTCGAGACAATCGAGCGGGAGGCCGGGAGCGATGCGCGCTTCGACTACACCCGCTGGGACCGCGAGGCGGAGGGCATTGCACCGGGCGAAGGCGGAGGCGGTGTGCGGGGCGTAATGAAGGGACAGATATTCGAGAAGGTCGGCGTCAATGTGTCGACCGTAGGCGGACAGTTCGCCCCCGAATTTGCCAAATCGATCAATGGAGCCGGCGAAGACCCGACCTTTTTTGCAACCGGGATCAGCCTCGTCGCGCATATGGCCAATCCGCATGTGCCCGCGGTCCACATGAACACCCGTTTTCTTGTGACCTCCAAGCGCTGGTTCGGCGGCGGCGCCGATCTCAATCCGCCAATCCCCTACGCGGAAGACACGGATGCCTTCCACGCTCGTCTGCGGGCGGCTTGCCAACCCTATGGCCCGGAAATCTATGAGCGCTACAAGGCTTGGGCGGACGATTACTTCTACATTCCTCACCGCAGGACTCATCGGGGCGTCGGCGGGATTTTTTACGATCACCTTGAATGCCCTGACGAGGTCCATTTCGATCGCAATTTCGCCTTCACCCGCGACGTCGGCGAAGCCTTCCTCGATATTTTTCCCAGACTGGTGCGAAGGCGCATGGGAATGGAATGGACCCAAGCCGAAAAACATCAGCAGAAGGTCTGGCGCGGCCGCTATGCCGAGTTCAACCTTGTCTACGACCGGGGTACGCTGTTCGGTCTCAAGACCGGCGGCAATATCGATGCGATCCTGATGAGCCTTCCGCCCGAAACCGTGTGGGAGTAACCTTTAGCTGTCTATTATTTGGCCGGGCACTGTGATCTTGCACGCCGCGCCCGGCAGGACGCTATCAGGCAAAGGTTTCCTCGTGCCGCTGCGGTGTAAGCTGGCGATAAATCGCCGCATACATAACCCCCAGCACGAGCGAGAGCGCCGCTCCAAGCAGCGCCTCGACCACCTGCCCGAGCGTATTTGCCAGTCCTTCGGGCAATATCAGGGCAAAGGCGCCGCCGAGAACGGTTTGGATGATCACCATTATAATTGCGCCGACCAGGACCACGATCACGAGGAACAACAGCAAGGACAGCACGTTTCCGCGCGTGATTTCCCAGCTTCCCTTCAAACCTTCAATCGGATTGCCGATGCCGTGAGACGCCATATGAGGACCTGTCAGGATGAGCCGGATGGTGAGATAGATACCAGGGATGATAAGCAGTAGAAAGCCGATGCCGGAAACCAGCCCGGCCAGCAGGGATGCCAGAAGATACGGCAGGAACAGGCCAAACGCACCGCTCAAGGCAGCGCCCACAGAAGTTCCGCCACGCGTCAGGAGCAGCCGCCAGATCGCGAGGCTCCCAACTAGCGCGGCAATCATGGAAAGCGCCAGCCAAGGCAGCAGCGGGCGGAAATAATCTCCCATCTGCCGGAGCACTTCTTCTGGAGCCGTTCCCGCTGAAGGCTCTGGCGGAACACCACCAATCAGTCCGGCCAGCAGCGAAGGTACGAAGAAAAACAGGCCGGCAATAACCGCCAATATCTCTCCATTGGCGCGCAGCATGGCCACCGTGTCCTGCCACGCTTTTCCCATATCCAACCGCTGCATTCTGATCCCCTTGCCTATGGCTGCTCCGGACGCCTTCATGACTGTGAAACGCCCACCTGTCCAGTACCAAGCAGGAGACAAAGCACTGGTCCTGCGGGAACGAGGCAGCTAAAGGAAGAGCTAATGTCCGCCATTGCTCCCTCCCTTTCACTGCCCGAATGGCAGATCGCTGAGAGTCCTGTGGACTATGACATCGCCCTCGCCGACATGGAAGCACGAGCAGCGGCGATCCGCGAAGGCAATGCCGCCGAACGCATCTGGCTGCTCGAACATCCGCCGCTCTATACTGCTGGCACCAGCGCCGACATATCGGACCTGCTTGATGCGCGCTTCCCGGTCTATGATGCCGGGCGAGGCGGCCGTTATACCTATCACGGTCCGGGTCAGCGGGTCGGCTATGTCCAGCTTGACCTTTCACAGCGCGGGAAGGATGTGCGCTGCTATGTTCATGCACTTGAAGGCTGGGTAATCGCCGCCCTCGGCGAGCTCGGAGTGCCTGCCCGCCGCGCCGTCCATCGCATCGGCATCTGGACCGATGACCGCGACGGGCGTGAAGCAAAAATTGGCGCGATTGGCGTACGCATCAAGCGCTGGGTGACGATGCACGGCTTTTCGGTGAATATCGATCCGGACATGTCGCATTTTACAGGCATCGTCCCTTGCGGGATCGCGGAATATCCGGTGACGAGCCTCGCCGCTCTCGGCGTGGGCGCATCCATGACGGACTTCGACAACGCCCTGCTCCACCATCGCGACAGCTTCCTTGATAGCCTCGTCACTTGCCGGTAAAGACCGCCCGCATGAAGAGCATTCTCCTTTTTCCCCTGATCATCGCTTCGCTCGGCGTAGCGGCCTGCAACAAGTCCAGCGGCGAGGCGAGCACCACCAAGATGACCAATGTCGAAGTGGTCGATGGCACGATCAGCGATGACATGATCCTGCTCGACACGAGTCAGGGAGATGGCACGTCAATCGACGCAAATGCCACCGGCGGCCTTTACGAAACGATAGACAATGGTTCGGGGGGCGATACCGGCGCGCCGGTCAGCGGGGCAGGCAAGGACGGCAGCGACGCATCGAAAATCCTGGCGCGCAAGGCTGCGCAAACGAGTCAGCCTGCCGTGCCAAGTGCTTCCGACAAGGGCGAACCGGCGGCAAAAACGGACGAATAAACCGCCGCTACCTGTCAGGGCAGCCCAAGAAATTTATGATTCTGCAGGGATAGTCGCCACCGCGGCCGGGCCATCACCAAGTCGATTGCGGCGGCGCGATTGGCCTCGCTGTCGCTCCCGTCCATCACCCCGTCCTTGGGCTGAAGCATGAAATGGTCAAACGCCCAGCTTTCCAGTTCCGCGGGGTCGATCTCCGCCTGCGGCCAAACCAGTTTTAGTTCATCACCGGAACGCTGGACCACTTCGGCGTTGCCCTTGGGGCTGATGCAGAGCCAGTCGATCCCCTCCGGCGCCTCGATCGTTCCGTTGCTTTCGACTGCAATCTGGAATCCGCGATCGTGCAAGGCATCGATCAGCGTACGATCCAGTTGTAGCAGTGGCTCCCCGCCGGTCAGCACGACAAGGCGCCGGTCCGGATCTCTGCCCCAATGATACTGAATCGCGTCCGCGAGGGAGGAAGCGTTGGCAAAGCGGCCTCCGCCTTCTCCGTTCATTCCGATAAAATCGGTGTCACAGAAACGGCAGACGGCGCTGACCCTATCCTCTTCGCGCCCACTCCACAGATTGCACCCGGCAAATCGGCAGAATACAGCGCGGCGTCCGGCCTGGGCACCTTCGCCCTGGAGCGTCAGGAAGATTTCCTTGACCGCGTAGCTCACAAGTCCGGGGTCCTTGCATAACGGGTGGGATCCTTGAGCCCCGCTTCGACGAAACCCTTGTGGCGCAAGCGGCAGGCATCGCACTCACCGCAGTGACGGTCATCGGCCGTGGGATCATAGCAAGACCAGCTCATCCCGGCGTCCATGCCCAAGCGGGCGGCCTCCGCAGCGATATCCGCCTTGCTCATATGGAGAAGCGGCGTTTCGATCCGGAACGGATCGCCTTCTACTCCTGCGCGTGTCGCCAGCCGCGCGGTTTCGGTAAAGGCGGCAATGAATTCCGGACGGCAATCGGGATAGCCCGAATAATCGAGCGCATTGACGCCGACATAGATGTGGCGCGCGCGGGCGGCTTCCGCCCAGCCCAGCGCGAGCGAGAGGAAGATCGTGTTACGCGCCGGAACATAGGTCACCGGGATTTCCGTTTCGGCAATCCCTGCCCCGTCCTTCGGCACGGCAATGTCGCTGGTCAGCGCCGACCCGCCAAAAGCGCGCAGGTCGATCGGCAAACGGATATGCCGCACGGCCCCGATCGCGGCGGCAATCCGAGACGCAGCTTCAAGTTCGATCGCATGGCGCTGATTATAATCGACCGTCAGCGCCAGCACGCGCCGGCCTGCCTCACGCGCGAGCCCCGCACACACCATCGAGTCGAGGCCGCCCGAAAGCAGAACGACTGCAAGGTCATCCTGAAGTCCGTGATTGATCCTGTCCGTCATTGCCGCGGCGGATAGACCGCTCGCGGCCAAAAGAAAAGGCCGCTCGGCAGAGCGGCCTTGAGGAAAGGCAAAAGCCTTGGGAGAGGAAAGCTGTACCCAAATCAAGGGCGACCATCCCTCTCTAGCCCGCAATGGTAAAGACCGGGTTAACCACCCAGCCCAATCGGTTTACCGGCAGGCGGGTGCAGTCTTTCGCGCTTCGTAGCCAAACGAAAAGGGCTGTCCGTTCAGCATGCCTTGCGTGTCGATCTGCACCAGCCGCGCGGTTTCCTTGCGCACCGTCGTCTTGCCATGCCCCTGCCGGCCGCAGGTATAATGCACCGTGACCTGCTCAGCATCGTCACGGATGGTATAGCGCGAACATTGGGCACCGCTATGCTCGGTCTGGAGCATCTGCGTTGCATCGCCCAAGCACAGGGTCTTTCTGGAGCCGCCGTCACCGCGTTCCACCAGCGTCCATTGTCCCTTCTCCAGCGTGCCCAGCATCGCAAAGCTCGGCGCCTGGGCCGGTGCCCCGGCTGCAAAGAGGGCAACGGTTGCGGGGAAGGTTGCAAGATAACGCAATTTCATATCAATCATCCTGTTCATGCCGGACCGGCACCATAACCGAATCACATCGATGGAGGCCAGTCCGATCCGTATATTTTGTATAATTACACGGCTTAGCGCAATATGAACACGGTTCATCCCGTCCAATGAACAGGTCTGTTACGCCGGGATAGGAAAAAGCTTCGAACAGAAAGCGCAATCGATCACGATATCGCCCTCATCATTCGCCATCTCGGCGCGCTCCTGCGGAGGAAACCGCTCGATTACTGACTTCAGATAGTCGGGGTTGCAGCGGCAACCGCGCACCAGCTTTTCCGCTGGAAGAACGCGTACTTCCTGTTCTTCGTGGAACAAGCGCCACACCAGTGTTTCAAGGCTGAGTCGAGGATCGGTCAGTTCCTCGGAACTGATGGTTTCGGCCAGCGCCCGGACATGCTCCCATTGCGGATGGTCTTCGCGCACATGGAGCCGTTCGCGCCCTTCTTCCCCGTCGGGAAGATACTGGACCAGCATGCCCCCGGCAATGCAGCCAGCGCCTTTCTCCTGCCGCGTCGCCAGCCGAACCAGCGTCGGCAACTGATCCGATTGCACAAAATAATTCTGTGCGGCTTCCGCTAGATTTTCCCCGTCCAGCGGGACGATGCCCTGATAGCGTTCGTCAGAGGCCGCCTGATCGAACGTAATGGCGAGATAGCCTTTGCCGAACAGGGCAAAAAGTGAGGGATCTTCGGGCATTTCGGCCGCACACTCGGGATCGAACTTCAGATAGCCGCGCAGTTCTCCCGCCTTGTAGTCGCATACCAGCAGTTCGATCAGCCCGTTTTCGGTCTGCGCCTGCAGGGTAAGCTGCCCCTGTTCATCCTTGAGCGTTGAACCAAGCAGTGCGGTAAGCGTCAGCGCATCAGCCAGCACGCGCTCGATCGCGGGCGGATAACCATGCGCCGAAAGGATCAGGTCGAGCACTGGTCCCAGCCGCACAAATCGCCCGCGCGCATGCTGGTCCGGGAGCGTGAAAATCAGCGGCTGATCGAAATAGATTTCACTCTGGGTCATGTGTTACCTTTTTGCGTTCGCCGAGTGTGAAGCGGCCCTTGGCCAGGCGGAACGACGACACCCAATGGATCGCGCCGTACCGGGCAGCCCCTCGTGCCGAAGTGGCGGAGCTCACCGGCCCAACGCGCTAAATCTTGCCAAGGGCCCAGAGCAGAATCGATTTTTGTGCGTGGAGGCGGTTTTCCGCTTCGTCGAAGATGCGCGATTGCGGACCGTCGATCACACCCGCGGTGACTTCCTCGCCGCGATGCGCGGGCAGGCAATGAAGGAAAATGGCATCAGGCTTGGCTACGCCCATCAACGCCTCGTTTACCTGGAATGACATCATCGCTGCGATCTTTTCGTCGGCATGCTCCTGGCCCATCGAAACCCATGTGTCGGTGACGACGACATCAGCGCCGCTCACGGCCTGTTTCGCATCGCCGGTTAGCGTGATGTCGGCGCCCGCCTGCTGGGCGGCCTTGACGAACTTCGCGTCGGGTTCATAGCCATTGGGACAGCCGCAGCGGACGTTGAACTTCATCAACCCGGCCGCCTCGATGATCGAATTGAGCACATTGTTGCCATCGCCCAGCCACGCCACCTCGAGGCCAGGCAGGGCCTTGCCATTTTCGAGAATGGTCTGGAGATCGGCGACGATCTGGCACGGATGCGACAGGTCGGTGAGTCCGTTGATCACCGGAACGCTTGCGTTTGCGGCCATTTCCTCGACCTTGGCGTGATCGTCAGTGCGGATCATGATCGCATCGGCGTACCCCGATACGACGCGCGCGGTATCCGCGATGCTCTCCCCTCGCCCGATCTGCATGGAGCCCGCGTCCATCACGATGCTGCGCCCGCCCAGCTGGCGGATCGCCATGTCGAACGACATCCGCGTACGGGTCGAATTTTTCTCGAAGATCATCGCCAGCACGTGCCCCGCAAGCGGCGCATCGGCATCGACCGCGCCCTTGGGCATACCTGCACGCGCCGCCTTGCGCTCCATCGCATCGTTGAGAATCGCCGCGAGGGCATCGCCGCCGGCATCCGAGAGATTGAGAAAATTTCTGCTCATAAAATATATCCGTAGTCCTGAGTCTGTCGAAGGACGCCCCTTCCGCCAAACGCAACGCCCTTCGACTAGCGCAGGGCTTCGGCCTGTTTTTACACGCCTTCCGGCTTCACATAATCCGCGGCCCCGGCAGACAGTTTCTCGATGAACAGGTCGACCTCTTCGTCGGTGATATTGAGCGGCGGCAGCACGCGCAGCGTGTTGTCACCCGCGGCGACGGTGAGCAGCCCGTGATTGTCACGCAGATGCGCCACAAAGGCGCGCGTTTCATGCGTCATCATGATGCCGAGCATCAGCCCCTTGCCGCGCACGCCGGTGAACAGGTCCGGATAATTGCCGATAAATTGCTCAATGGAGGCGCGAAGTTTATCCCCCAAGCGGCGGACTTCACTCAAGAATTCGTCGTTCGCGACGACATCCCACACCGCCTGACCGGCCGCCATGGCCAGCGGATTGCCGCCATAGGTCGATCCGTGCGTACCGACCGTCATGCCGCGCGCCGCCTTTTCGGTGGCCAAACAGGCGCCGAGCGGAAAGCCCCCGCCAATTCCCTTGGCGGTCGCCATGACATCGGGGACAATACCGTAAAGCTCGTGGGCGTAGAGCGCACCGGTCCGCGCAACCCCGCACTGCACCTCGTCGAGCATGAGCAACAGGTCATGCTCGTCCGCGAGCGCATGCAGGCCTTTCATGAACGCCTCCGAAGCCGGACGCACGCCGCCTTCTCCCTGGATCGGTTCGACCAGGAACGCGGCGGTCTGTGAGCCGACGGCGGCCCGCGCGCCTTCAAGATCGTCGAAGTCGACATATTTGAAGCCGTTGAGTAGCGGCGAGAAGCCCTTGTGCATCTTCTCCTGATTGGATGCCGAAATGGTCGCCATGGTGCGGCCGTGGAAGGCATTTTTGAAGGTGATGATCTCGTAGCGTTCCGAGCCTTGCGACTGGTGATAGGCGCGCGCGGTCTTTATCGCGCACTCCACCGCCTCGGCGCCCGAATTGGTAAAGAACACCGTGTCGGCAAAAGTCGTGTCAACGAGCCGCTGGGCAAAGGCTTCCCCCTGCGGGCTGCCATACAGGTTTGAGACATGCATCAGGGTGGCAGCCTGATCCTGGATCGCCTTGGTCAGATGCGGGTGGCCGTGGCCGAGCAAGTTGACCGCAATTCCCGCGGCAAAATCGAGCGCACGGCTGCCATCCTCCGAAATCAGCCAGCTGCCCTCGCCGCGCACCGGACGAAATTCGCACCGGGGATAAACGGGCATCAACGCAGTGATTGTCATGACAGAGAGCCTCCCTGCTCGCTAATAGGTCAAACAAAAAAGCGACCACGACGGGCCGCTCCTTTCAGGCCTGCGAAAATAGCGGAGCGTGGCATGGCTTGCAACCCCGCCCGCGCCATCGATCATCAGATTTGCAGCAGTCTTGGATGATGGCGCTGGACATAGTCATAGACGCTATCAAACTTTGCCTTGGTGCCGACGAGATTGAGGACCAGATCAGGCTGGTTGAAGCTGCGTTGTTTAAAGCCAAGCGCGGCGCGTCCTTTTTCGGTCAAAACAAGGCCGAATAAGCGCCCGCCGGGCCCCGAAATCTGCGTTAACCTTTCGATATGATGCCACGGCACCGCCGGCTTGCGCCAACGCGCGACCCACATGCCTTCCTTGTCGATCCGTACCACCGGACCGCTGCTGAACAGTAATTTGACGTGGACGAGCGCAAATGCCGCGAACAGCAACATGCATGCCCAGCCAATGATCTTGCCGATCATCGCCTGATCGGTTCCGAAAAAATAGGCGAGGTCCGCCGCGAGGCCATCGCGCGATTGCAGAGGTTCGCCAAACCATCCGGCGATCCATGCCCCCGTTACGACAAAAAGGATGCTCCCCAGCAACCCGGCGATGATCCGGCCAGCTGATTTATCCGCAATGATTTCAGTCATATTGCTCCCCTTTCGGTGACTAATCATGCAGGCCTTCACTATCCGGGCAAGGTATGCGTTCGGTCTGCAGCGTCACATGATGAATGTGGAAGCGGGCATCAAGCATTGCCCTCAGCGCGATGCGCACCGCCTCGCCGTCTGCGCCATCCTTGAGTACGACATGGGCGGTGAGGCTCGCATCATCTCCCGCCACTGACCAGAGATGCAAGTCATGGATACCGGCCACGCCCGAACTCGCATTCATTGCCGACCGGATTTCGGTAAGACTCTTGCCCTTGGGAACACCCTGTAACAGGATATGCGTAGTGTCGCGCAGCAATACCCAGGTCCTCGGAAGTACCCAGATACCGATGCCGATGGCGACAATCGGGTCAATCAGATCCCAGCCGGTGAACCAGATCATCGCCGCCGCCGCGATCACGCCGAGCGAGCCCAACATATCAGCCCACACCTCCAGATACGCGCCCTTGACGTTGAGGTTTTCCTCCTTGCCCCTGACCAGCACCGCCATCGCAACGAGGTTGACGATGAGGCCGAGTCCCGCCACCGCCATCATGCCGATCGATTGCACCGGCGCGGGGTCGATGATGCGCTGTATGCCCTCCCACAGGATGAAAGCGGCCGCCACGAACAGCAGCACGGCATTGATCGCGGCCGCCAGGATTTCAAAGCGGCGATAGCCATAGGTGCGCTGCTCGTCTGCCTTGCGCTGGCCGACCTTAACCGCCACGAGCGCAATCGCCAGCGCCGCGCTGTCGGTGAACATATGCGCCGCATCCGACAGGAGCGCGAGACTGTTGAACCACCATGCCCCGACAAGCTCGGCAATGAGAAAGCTGCCGGTCAGCGCCAGCGCGATGGCAAGGCTGCGCGCGGGAGCACCCCTGGCGTGATCGTGGTCATGGCCGCCATGATCGTGGCCCCGATGATCATGGGCATCATGATCGTGCTCATAATGATCATGAGCGTCGTTACCAGACATAATCAAGCCGCTTTCCCGCGGCACTTAAACGGTGTCGTCGCCGTGGTTTTCGGCACCCTCACCCATTCCCGCCCGTGTTGTTGCGTCACCCATTCCCCCGCCTTCGGCTTCACGCTGGCGACGATAGCCTTCGGCCTTGGCCAGCGCAACCTTGCGCCGGATGAAACCATAGAGCAGCAAATGCGCGCCGATAACGATCAAAACGACCGCCGCGATGATTTTGACTTCATCAGACATCGGCGCGGTTTATCGCAATCGGGATGCCGCGCAACCGGTAAAACGCCGGACACATGGGTGTCGCAGGGGCTATCGCAAGAATTTCCGTAATGTGCCGCGCTTGGTAAAGGCGCGATCGAGCGTTGCCACCACGCGTATCTGGCTGGCCGGCAATTCGAGGAGAACAGCCTGGAGATGCTGGCTGTTGAGTGGTCCGAACTGCGGTCCGGATGTCTGCCATAACGCCTGCAGCGCGGGCGTTTCGATGGAAAAATCGGTCTCGTAAAGGAGATCGCACCAAGGGCCGTAAACGCTCAACAAAAATTGTTGCGGCGGCACTTCCAGCAGGCCGATCATCAATTGCTCAGTTCTTGGATGGTCGAGATTACACAGCATGTCGATGTCTGACCGGTCGGGCGGATGCTGCCACGCGCCGCAGGAATGAAAGGCCCAGACCGGCGCGAAAGGGGGAATGGGTCGCCCGCTGTGAAGCGCCGTCCTGGCCTGCATATACCGGTAGGCAGCGCGCCATGAGCGCGAGATGCGAGACCATTCGACGCGTGAAACGCCGTCCCGCGAAACTTGCTCGAAAAAGCCGCGGCGCTGGACCGTCCATAATCGCTGCACCCCGTCCAACGTCATTGAGGCAAGGGCATCGCTATTCCACCGTAACGCTTTTGGCAAGATTGCGCGGCTGGTCGACGTCGGTACCCTTGGCCACCGCCACATGATATGCGAGGAGCTGGACCGGCACGGCATAGACCAGCGGCGCAATCAACGGATGGACCTGCGGCATTTCGATCGTGGCGAGGCACCCTTCGCCCGCTTCCTTCAGCCCCTCGGCATCAGAAATCAGTACGATCTTGCCGCCACGCGCGCGCACTTCCTGCATGTTGCTGACAGTTTTTTCGAACAACGGGCCGGAAGGCGCGAGCACGATCACGGGCACATTTTCGTCGATCAACGCGATCGGGCCATGTTTCATCTCGCCCGCCGCATAACCTTCGGCGTGGATATAACTGATTTCCTTGAGCTTGAGCGCGCCTTCCAGCGCCAGCGGATAGTCCGGCCCACGCCCGAGATAGAGCACGTCACGTGCGGGTGCAATGAGCGGCGCCATCTTCTCGATCTCGCCGTCGTGCGCCAGCGCGGCATTGAGCGCGGCGGGAGTTTCGGTGAGATGAGCGACCACATCCTGCTCTTCCGCCCGGGTGATGCGGCCCTTGACCACGGCAAGATGCGCCGCCAGCGCGGCCAGCACCGCGAGTTGGCACGAAAACGCCTTGGTCGAGGCGACGCCGATTTCCGGGCCGGCATGGGTCGGAAGCAACAGGTCCGCCTCGCGCGCCATCGACGAGGTCGGCACGTTGACGACGACCGCGATCTTCTGTCCTTCGGCGCGCGCGTGGCGCAGCGCCGCAAGCGTATCGGCGGTTTCACCCGATTGCGAGATGAACAGCGCAAGGCCGCCCTCTTCCATCACCGGCTCGCGGTACCGGAATTCGGAAGCGACATCGATATCGACCGGCACGCGCGCGAATTGCTCGAACCAGTATTTGGCGACCATCCCGGCATAATAGCTGGTCCCGCAGGCAACGATGGTGATGCGGCGGATTGCCGACAGGTCGAAATCCATCTGCGGCAACGCCACCTGCTGCTCGACCGGCCGAATATAGCTGCGCAATGTCTGCGCCACGACGGTCGGCTGCTCGAAGATTTCCTTCTGCATGTAATGACGGTAATTGCCCTTCTCGACCGCCGCCGCCGACACCCCCGAGGTCACGATCTCGCGCGTGACCGGGTGGTTGTCCTTGTCGTAAATCTGCGTGCCCTCGCGCGTCACCACGACCCAGTCGCCCTCGTCGAGATAAGCGATCCGCTGCGTCAGGGGCGCCAGCGCGAGCGCATCGGAGCCAAGGTAATTCTCATCATCGCCATAGCCCACCACGAGCGGTGAGCCGAGCCGTGCGCCGATCAGCTTATCGGCATGATCCTTGAACAGGATGGCCAGCGCGAACGCGCCCCGCAGCCGCGGCAGCACGGCCTTGACTGCTTCCTCGGGCGACTTGCCCGCCTCAATTTCCTCGCTTACCAGATGCGCCACCACCTCGGTGTCCGTATCGGAGGTGAAGGTCCGGCCCCTGCCCTGCAGTTCGTCACGCAATTCCTTGAAATTTTCGATGATGCCGTTGTGGACGAGCGCGACATGATCGGTCGCATGGGGGTGGGCGTTGCTCGTCGTCGGCGCGCCGTGGGTAGCCCAACGGGTATGCGCGATCCCGATACTGCCGGGGAGCGGCTGGTCGGCCAGCACTTTGGCGAGATTGTTGAGTTTCCCTTCCGCGCGGCGGCGATCAAGCTGACCATCATGGATAGTCGCGACACCTGCACTGTCATAACCGCGATACTCCAGCCGCCGCAAACCATCGACAAGGCTGTCCGCAACTTCCGCGTTGCCGATGATACCGATAATACCGCACATAGATTCTGGCCCTCGCAAAAAACCGCATTACCTTTGCGTCTGCCCTTCAGCACTTCTTCCGAAACTTATCGAAATTCACCGGAAAAGGCGTGACAGCGCAGCGGCAAACGCCCACGGTTCGAGCCTTTAGTGGGAGAGTTCTGGCGTGTCCATCACCAAGCATCGCGATCTGCGCACCGGGCGCCCGCTGTGGCTCGCCAAGCGGCTGCCGCCGATCGAAACCGCGCCGCTCGTTCGCAAGGTTCAGTGCGATGTGCTGGTGGTCGGCGCCGGTATCTCGGGCGCGATCATCGCCGAAACCCTGACCGAAGCTGGATTACGGGTGGTGATTGCCGACCGTCGCCGCCCCGTCACCGGATCGACCGCCGCATCGACCGCGCTGCTCCAATATGAAATCGACATGCCCTTGTTTCAGCTTGCCAACAGTATTGGCCGCGAACGCGCAGAACGGCTGTGGCGGCGCTCGAAACTCGCGGTCGATGCCCTGCGCGAGCGTACCGAACGGCTGGGCATTGCCGCCGGTCAGGCAACGCGCGGGTCGCTTTATCTCGACGGCAACGTGCTGGACGCGGCAGGGCTTGCCGAAGAAGCCGAAGCGCGCCGACGCGCCGGGTTCGAGGTCGAACTGCTCAAACCGGCCCAGGTTCGCGAACGATATGGCATCAGCGGACGCCATGCGATTGCCGGGTTCGGCAATTATCTCGCCGATCCGCGCAAGCTCGCGGCGGGTTATCTCCGTGTCGCGATAACACGCGGCGCACGGATCTACACGCCTGTAGACATTGGCAGCGTTGAACCTTCTGTTAACGGCGTGGTCGCCCACAGCGTTGAGGGACCCGAAATCCACGCCGATCAAGTCGTCTTTGCGACGGGTTACGAGATGCTGAGAGGCATTCCGATGAAGGGCCACCAGATCATTTCGACCTGGGCGATCGCCACTCGCCCGCAACCGCGCAACATCTGGCCTACCGCGTCAATCATCTGGGAAGCCGCCGCCCCCTATCTCTACATCCGCACCACGCCCGCCGGCGAGGTCGTCTGTGGCGGAGAGGATGAGGAGATCAGCGATGCGGCCGAACGCGACGCCAAACTTGCCGCCAAAAGCAGAATCCTGAGCGAAAAGCTTGGCCGACTCCTCCCCGCGCTCGATCCCGAACCCGCTTATGCCTGGACCGGGAGCTTCGGTGACAGCAAGACCGGAACGCCGACCATCGGCCGTGTCCCGCGCATGGCTAACTGCTATGCAGCAATGGGCTATGGCGGCAACGGCATCACCTTTTCGATGATGGCAGCCCAGATGCTGCGTGGGTTGATCACCGGCAACGGCGATCCGGACAGCGACCTCGTCAGCTTCACCCGGGATTTCTGATCGGGGACGCGGCCCAGCCCTATTTTGTGGCCTTCTTTGCCGCACTCACCTCGCGAAAGCGCTTGGCCCAGCCGGACTTGCTTTCCTGCGCAGGGCGGACCAGGCGGAGCGCATCAGCTTCGACGTCCTGCGTCACCGTGCTGCCAGCGCCAACGATTGCGCCCGCACCAATCGTGACGGGTGCGACCAGCGCCGAGTTGGAGCCGATAAAGGCGCCTTCCCCGATCACTGTCTTATATTTGAAATAGCCATCATAATTGCACGTAATCGTGCCCGCTCCGATATTTGCGCCTGCGCCCACTTCGGCATCGCCGATATAGGACAGGTGGTTGGCCTTGGCACCTTGGCCCAGCACCGCTTTCTTGGTTTCGACGAAATTGCCGACCTTGGCTTTTTCTTTAAGCACCGTACCGGGGCGCAGACGGGCATAGGGACCGACCTCGCAATTTTCGCCTACATTCGCACCTTCGAGGTGCGAGAAGGCGCGGATCGTGCTCCCTTTCGCCACCTTGACGCCGGGGCCGAACACCACATGCGGCTCGACCGTCACGTCATTGGCAAGCTCGGTATCGTAACTGAAAAACACGGTTTCGGGGGCGCGTAGCGTGACACCGCCGGCCATCGCCTCCTCGCGCTTGAACTGCTGCCATTGCGCCTCGGCGGCGGCGAGTTCGGCGCGGCTGTTGATGCCGGTAACATCGAACGCGTTGGTCTTGACTACCGCCGATTTGCGACCGTCCTCGCGCGCGATATTGACGATGTCGACCAGATAATATTCGCCCGCCGCGTTATCGTTGGTGACGCGGGCGAGCAGCGCGAACAGGTCCTTCGCCTTCACCGCCATCAGCCCGCTGTTGCACAAGCGGCAGGCGCGCTCGGCTTCGGTCGCATCCTTATGCTCGACCATTTTCTCGATAACCCCGTCCGCACCGGCGATAACGCGGCCATATTTGAGCGTGTCGTCAGGTTCGAAGCCGAGCACGACGATTGCGGGTGCATCGGGTGCGTGCAGCCGTTCGACCATCGCGGTCATCGTCGCGGCGGGTACCAGCGGGACATCGCCATACAGGATCAGAATATCCCCGTCGCGATGCTGCGCGGTGAAGTCGGCAAGGGCGCTTTCCGCTTGCTGGACGGCATGGCCGGTGCCGTGCTGGGGGTCCTGCACGGCGATCGAGACGGTCCGCCCCGCGCAAGCAGCCTCGACCTGCTCGCGCCCCTTGCCGACCACGACAACCGACTGCGTCACGTGAATCGTCTCGACCGTATCGAGTAGGTGCAGCAGCATCGGCTTGCCCGCAATCGGATGCAGCACCTTGTGTAGATCGGACTTCATCCGCGTCCCCTGCCCGGCGGCAAGGATGATGGCGGCAAGCGGTGTTATCATGAAAAAACTCCGGCGAGATGAAATTATTGCGCGGCCTTTGCCACGGCCGGCAGAAATGTGCCAGCATCTCTGTTCCGACGCGCTGCATTGCGGTCGTCCGACTCAGGCGTCGCCGCCCCTGGCGTTACATCGCCCCGGTATAGCCTCCGTCGACGAACAGCACCGATCCGGTGACAAAGGACGATGCGTCGGACGCGAGCCACAAACTGCCCTGTGCCACCTCATCGGGCTGGCCGAAGCGACCGAGCACGCTGAGTTTCTTGGCGAATTCCGTGCGGTCGAGCCCCATCTCGTCAAGCGAAGCCTTGAGCATCGGCGTGTCGATCGCGCCGGGCGCAACCGCATTCACCCGGATATTGTGCGGGCCATATTCCATGGCGGCATTCTTTGTGAGGCCATTCACCCCATGTTTGGCGGCAACATAGGCAATGGTATAGGGCTGCGGGCGAAAGCCGGAAACCGACGAAATATTGACAATCGAGCCACCGTCACCCTGCGCCACCATCTGCGCCAGCTCATATTTCATGCACAAGGCGGTGCCCTTGAGGTCGACCGACATCAGCCGGTCCCAATACTCCTCGTCAAGTTCCGCGACCGGCGCGTTGTCCGGCCGCAACGCGGCATTGTTGACCGCTACATCGAGGCGGCCAAAGAGCTCCACCGCGAAGGCAACCATGCGCTCGACCTGGTCGGATTTCGATACGTCAACCTTGACGAAGGCAGCCTCTCCGCCTTCGGCGACAATCGAAGTGGCGACCTTTTCGCCCGCTTCCTCGTTGAAATCCGCAACCACGACCTTCGCCCCGGCATCGGCAAACAGCCGCGCGGTCGCCTCCCCCATGCCCATGGCGGCACCGGTGATAATCGCCACCTTGTCCTTCAGTACGGGAAAGGTTTCGATTTTTCTGCCTGCCTTGACCATGATAGTTTCTCCGCTCTCGATTGGGAAAGCCGCCGCCCGGAAAGGACGGCTGCGCAATCCACCAACGCGAGCGGCACGGCCCGGTTCCGGCAAGAGGGAACTCCGGCCTCAGCCTGCCTGCTGCAGCATGCTCATGATATGCATCGACTGTTCACCGCCGGATTGGGGGACGACTTCGCCCGCACGGTCGATGATCTTGTCCCAGTTCGCCGCGATGCCTTCTGCGGTGCGGTCTTCAGGCTTCAATGCAATGCCTTGCGTCATCGTGATATAGGCCGCCTGATAAACGCCTGCGCCAGCGCCGACGATCATGTTGGTGGGCGCATCCTCGCTGACCAGATAGACGGCGGCCGGCGTTACATTTTCGGGTGCCAGCGCCTTGTAGAGTTCCTCCGGCATGCCGAGGTCTTCCGTCATGCGCGTGCCCGCGACCGGTGCCAGCGTGTTGACCTTGATATTGTTCTTGGCGCCCTCGATCGCCAGCGTCTTGGTGAGACCGGCAAGGCCGAGCTTGGCCGCGCCATAATTGGCCTGACCGAAATTGCCGTAGAGGCCGGTCGACGAGGCCGTCATCAGAATGCGGCCATAATTCTGCTCACGCATCGTTTCCCACACCGCCTTGGAGCAATAGGCCGATCCCAGGAGGTGCACTTTCACCACGAGGTCGAAATCGGCCATTTCCATCTTGGCGAAGCTCTTGTCCCGGAGGATGCCCGCATTGTTGATCAGGACATGGACGCCGCCCCAGGCTTCCCTGACCTTGGCAACCATTTCGACCATCTGTTCATATTCGGCGACATTGCCGCCGTTCGGCATGGCTTCGCCGCCTGCGGTCTTGATCTCCTCGACCACCTTCAGCGCCGCATCGGAATGACCGGTGCCGTCACGCGAACTGCCGAGATCGTTGACCACGACCTTCGCGCCGCGTCTGGCGAGTTCGAGCGCATAGGTGCGACCCAGACCGCCACCGGCGCCGGTAACGATGGCTACTTTGTCCTGGAAGCTGATCGACATGGAAGAACACTCCGTAGAAATTAGCTGTATCGGTGATCGTGATGAGCTATGTTGCGGTGCAGCGCAAGACCAAATTACGTTTACGTAAACCGCCGTTACGGCGCCGAGGGGCTAAGCTCCCAAGTCAGTCAGGTATTGTAGAAACGCATTTGGGCTTTTTGCCAGCATGATTGACCCACCGTCCTCAATTCGACGCATAAACGTAACATAATTGTCATAATTGACGCATAGGGCGTCGCCACCATCCACGCCTTCTTGTTGAAAGGGTTGCCGAATCATGACCCGCCTTGTCCACGCAGCCGCCGTCCTTGCTCTGCTCCCCGCTACGGCTCATGCGACACCCGCTGCCAGTACCGCCGCTCCTGATACGCCTACACCGGTAGAGGATGCCGCAGCCCAAAAAACTGCCAAGTCCGAAAAGGACGGGTTCGAACTGCGCCCGCGCTGGCGTGTCCAATATGATGTCGGCAAGGTTTCACCGCCGGATAATGTCACCGCCGGAGGCATGGGCTGGAACGACATATTGCGCCGAGCCTATATCGGGGTCGATGCGAAGTTTGGCGGCGGCTGGAGCGCCCGCGTCGAGGGCGACATGGCTACCTCGGACCCCGAATTCGTCGACGCCTATGTCGCCTATGACACCAAGAATCTAAACATTACCGCGGGCCAGCAAAAGGTGTTCCAGTCGCTTGACGACTTGACGAGCGATCTCAATACCAGCTTTGCCGAGCGCGCGGGCTTCGTGCAGGCATTCGGTTTTACTCGCCGCCTTGCACTGACCTCGACGCTGAAGCAGGGCGATCTGATGTTTCAGGGCGGGGTTTCGACCGAGCCGCTGATCGGGTTAAACGACGTCAAGGACAACAGCCTTGGCGTTCATGGCCGCGCGGTGTGGGCACCCAAGATGGGCGACACCCAATTGCATCTGGCGGCTTCCGCGCATTGGCGCGACCGCAACGATCTTGCCAATAGCGGCATGCGCTATCGAACTCGTCCAGTCCTGCGGACAACCGACACCCGCTTTGTTTCGACGCCCTCGCTCCGGGTTGAAAAGGAACTGGGTTACGGACTTGAAGCGGGCGCTGTGATGGGGCGCTTTCACGCTACCGGTGAGGCTTTCTGGCTCCGCCCTGACGTGCCCAATATGGCCAATCCCACGCTCTGGGGAGGTTATGCTGAAGCCGGTTTCTTCCTCACCGACGACAAACGCCCCTACAAGGGCGGTGCCTGGGGCACCGTAAAACCCAAAAAGCCGCTGGGCAGCGGCGGATTCGGCGCACTCCAGCTCAACGTGCGCTATGATCATCTTGATCTCAACAGCAGCGGTTTTCGCGGCGGCAAACAGGATGCATTATTGGGGTCGCTCGTCTGGACGCCGATCGAGCAGGTTCGCTTTTCCGCCAATTACGGACGGCTGAGCTATAAGGATGCAATCATCGCGGCGAGTGATGGCACGCGCGACTATGATGTCGACACGATGCTGTTCCGCTTCCAGATCTTCTATTGAGCAGATCCGGTTTACACATGGCCCGCGCCATGTTCCAATCAGGGACTGGCGCGGGCTGCTACGGTAAATCCGTGCAAAGCGGCTTTATGTCGTGCTGCTTTCGGTCTAGGATGAAGGCATGACCGACCATCCCGAAAGCGATCCGCAAGCAGCATCAACGAACGCCGATGGCCTTGCCGTTCCGACGCGGCGGCAGATGCTGGCGCTTGGCGCGGTTTCGGCTTCTATGGTGGTGAGCGTGAAGCCCGCTTTCGCCAATACCGCCGTGTCGATCCTCAACTGCGAGATCCCGGTGCCTGATCCGGCGCGCGCCGGGCAATATATCGCTGCCGATGGGACGCTGGTCCCGGCCGGGACACAGGGGGCCTTTCCGCCCGCACCGCAGCCATTCAAGGGTCAGGATGTGAAGGCCGCCATCAATGGCCGCTCGCTCCCTGGCACGACCTATGATCAGAGCCAGGCTTATGTGAACTATATCCGCCGCCTCCAGATGGGACAGAGCGGTTTCACCTGCTATGCCTCGATCCAGATGCCACGCAGCTGATTTTCCCGGGCTCGCCGCCAACCCTGCGTGAACCGAGCATGTCCGCACGCTATCGCGCCCTTCCTTTCGCCCGCTATCGCCTGACCCCGCTCGACCAGCTTTCCGCGCTTTACGACCGGCGCTCAGGCACCACGCATCTCGTCGCGATGCCGGTTCCGGAAATGTTGGAAGTGATGGGAGAAGACGTGCTTACGCCCGAAGCTATCGTCTCCCGCCTGAGAGGCAAATTCGACCTCGCCGAAGGTGAGAATCATATCGCTAGCGTCATGGCGCGGCTCGAGGAACTGGCGGTACTCGGCCTTGTCGAGCGGCTCCCGCCGGACGGCGCGGCATGAGACATCAGTTTGGCATCAAGGTCGGCCCCGCACGTTTCCGGATCGGCTCGGACTGGCCCGGCCCGATCGCCGCGCTGCGCGCGCTCTATCGCGATTACCCGGCCGCGAACTCCACAGGCTTCCACGATTTCACGGTCCGGCTCGAAGCATTTCGGCCTTGGCGCCGGTGGGTCCGGCCATCGATCACCATTCGCGCCGACTATATGATACCCGATGCCGCGCCGCTGCCCCTCGCGCAGGGGCTGCTTGCGGCGGAAATGGCGATGAACCTGCAGATGGCGCTGGGCTGGCGGCGGCATCTGCTGCTCCATGCGAGCGCAGTCGAGAAGGATGGCCGTGCGCTCATCATGACGGGCGAAAGCGGCAGCGGCAAATCCACCCTCGCTGCGCTGCTTGGCGAAAAGGGCTGGCGCCTGATGGGCGACGAATTCACCTTGATCGCGCCCTCGAACGGCGAGGCTTTTGCTTTCCCCCGTCCCGTCAGCCTCAAGAATGACGCGATTGCCGCCATGACGTCATTTGTGCCTACGGAGCGGTTCGGCCCCTTGCTCACGGGTACGCCCAAGGGCGATATCCGCCATCTGCGCCCGCGCGCCCAGGCCATTGCGCGCATGGAAGCACCAGCAAGCCCTTCACTTTTGCTGTTCCCCCGCTTCGGCTTTGCCCGCGAGATACGGCCGGTGACTCCGTCGGAAACCTTCATCAGGCTGACGCAGGCGTCGACCAATTATGTCGCACTCGGAGAAGCTGGCTATGACTGCCTCACGCGCTTTGCCGCCAATGTCCCAGCGCGTGCGATCGATTACCAGTCGGGCGAGGAAGCACTGGAACTGGTCGAGCATCTATGGAGTGCGCTTGCATGAGTGCGCCGGTCCACCACGCCGATGCGCGTCTGTTGACGCAAGCCTTGCGCGATCCCGCCACGGTCGCCCAGTTGGGCGTCGCTGACTGGACCGGGCTGATCACGATAGCGCGCGCCGAGGCGCTGATGGGAACGCTGGCGGAGCAGGTACGAGATCAGCCGATGCCGGCAGAGGTCGCTGCGCTGCTTGCCGATCATCGCGAAGGCGCTGCCGCTGCGCAGCGCGCCGCGCTATGGGAAGCGGAAATGTGCCGCCGCTCCCTCTCGCCGTTGGGCATCCGCACGATCCTGCTCAAAGGGACAGCCTATGCCGCCGCCAACCTCGCCGCAGCGCGAGGACGCCAGATCGGCGACCTCGACATATTGGTTCCGCGCGCACGGCTCCAAGACGCCGAACAGGCCCTCATCACTGCCGGATGGGAGTGGGTCAAATCGGATCCGTATGACGATAACTATTACCGGCAATGGATGCACGAACTGCCACCCCTCATCCACCGCGATCGCGACCGGATGATCGACGTGCATCACACGATCCTGCCGCTGACGGCGCGGACCAGGCCGGACGCGGAAGCGATGATCGCGGATGCCGTTCCGGCCGGGCAAGACACCACACTCTACCTCCTCTCCCCGACCGACCGCGTCTGCCACGCGGTTGCACATTTCATGGCCGACGGGGACTTTCAGGGGGGTCTCCGGAACCTGTGGGACATTCACTGCCTGCTGCAAGAGGGCGCCGCCGATCCCGGCTGGTGGCGACAACTGGAAGGGCGCGCCGCGCACCATGGCTTGCTGCACGAACTCCATCTCACCGCCCGGCTCGCCGCGCGCCTTTATGGCACGCCCGTGCCCGAGAACTGGCCGGAAGCCGGCATATTTATCCGGCTTGTCGAACGCCGGCTACTCGCGCGCAATGGCTGGGGGCAGGAAAGGTGCAAAATATTGCGGCTCCTTTTCTACCTGCGCTCACACCTGTTGCGCATGCCGCCGATGATGCTCGCGCGTCACTTGTGGACCAAGTGGCGCATGAGCCGGTCCGCGGCCTAATCTTCGATGATCTTGAGCAATTTGCGTTCGATCGGGGCGAGCACGCCCGCCAGCTCATGTCCGCGCTTCAGTATCGCGCCGCCTTCGCCGATCAGCGCCCACATGCCCTGCCGCTGGCGCAAAGCCGGGCGTTTCTCGATGCGGTATTCGGGGCGTTCGGCGGTGCGGCGAAAGCAGGAGAAAACCGCGAGATCGCGTTCAAAGTCCATCGCATAATCGCGCCAATGGCCTGCCGCGACCATGCGGCCATAGAGGTCCAGAATGCGCATCAGTTCCTCACGCTCGAAGCCGACCTGGCGAGGCCCTGTGGCGGGGAGCGGAAAAGGGGTGACATTATGCATGCCGGGCGAAAATCATCCTTCTTCAGGCCGAACGCTTCGACTTGGCTGGTTTGGAACCTCCCTGCTCCTTGCCCTTCGCCGCATCGCGTTCAGTCATCAATTGCGCGAGCTGCTTCTGCGCCGTTTCAAGCTGGCATTGCAGCATTTCCAGCTTCTGCGTTGCAGGATCAAACAATTCGCTGCACGGCGTCCCGTAGGGCACGAATGCCTTCTGATATTCGCTCGCATCGACGAGTGTTGGCTTGGCCGGAATGCCGACCATCACCGCCCCCTCAGGCACCTCGCGAGTCACCACCGCGTTGGCACCCACACGCGCTCGGGCACCGACCGTGATCGGCCCCAATATCTGCGCGCCAGAGCCTACGATCACGTCATTCATCAAGGTAGGGTGGCGCTTTCCCGGTACACCATTGGCTGGATTGGTGCCGCCCAGAGTGACGCACTGATAGATTGTCACATTGTCATGGATTTCCGCCGTTTCACCGATCACGGTAAAACCATGATCGATAAACAGATGCTTGCCGATCCTCGCACCTGGATGAATGTCGATTGCGGTGATCAGCCTTGAAAAATGATTGATCAGCCGCGCCAGGAAAAACAGCCGTGCTTCGAACAGCCAATGCGCCACGCGATGCAGGCCGACCGCCAACACACCGGGATAGAGCAGGATTTCCCAACGCGACCGCGGTGCAGGGTCGCGCGCCTTGATCGAATCCAGATAATCGATGAGGTCATTCAGCATCGGTGCGTCCCGCTCTTGATCTGTTCCTGCCAGTATAGGCACGGGCTTTCCAAATTACTACGCCGCCTCTGGCTTCAATCGAAAAAATCGATTAAATATGCGCCATGCACCCTTATCTTCCCACATTGAAGCAGCTGCAATATCTCACCGCGCTCAAGGAGCATGGACATTTCGGGCGCGCTGCCGAGGCTTGTTTCGTGACGCAATCAACCCTTTCCGCCGGGATTCGCGAACTCGAATCGCTGCTGGGGCTGATGCTGGTCGAGCGCACCCGGCGCGTGGTCCGCTTCACCCCGCTCGGCGACCGAATGGTCGAACAGGCGCACAAGGTTTTGCGCGAAGCAGAACAACTGGCCGATATGGCGGTCGCCGCGTCGAAGCCGCTGGCGGGCGAATTGCGCATGAGCGTGATCCCCACGATCGCACCCTTTCTCCTGCCCACGCTGCTCCCGCGCCTGCGGAAGGAGCGCCCCGAACTGAAACTCTATCTGCGCGAAGAAGTCAGCGCGGCGGCGTGCGACTCCCTCCATCATGGGCGGGTCGACTGTGTCCTCCTTGCCCTTCCCTATGCCTGCGGCGATGTCGACCATGCCAATTTGTTTGAGGACCGGTTGCTGGTCGCCTATCCCCCCTCTTATGCGGGGGAAATACCCGGTGAAGTCTCATCGGACGCACTTGATTCGAGCGAGATGCTGCTGCTTGAAGATGGGCATTGCCTCAAGGATCACGTGCTCGCCGCGTGCAACCGGCCGGACCTGCGCGCCGGCGCGACGATGATGGGAACATCGCTCCACACGCTGGTGCAGATGGTCGCGGGCGGCCTCGGCGTTACCATGTTACCGGAAATGGCGGTCGAAAGCGGCATTCTGGAAGGAACCGGGATCGTGACCCGCCCGCTCACCTCCGATCATGACAGCCGAATGGTCGCGCTTGTATGGCGCAAGAACAGCCCGCGCGAAGAAGAATTCCGGCTGTTGGCAAAGCTGATGGCAGACGACAGCAACAAATAAGTTTTTATATATTTCAGGATATTGAGGAAGCCTCCTAATCCATATGCTTCAGGCCGACGCGCAGATAATCCCATCCGGTTACGAGCGTCAGGATAGCGGCCCCCCACAGGGTTACGACACCGGTCGCCTTGATGAAATACCATTGCGGCAGCGCACCCGCTAAAATCAGCGCACCGAGGGCGATGATCTGCAGCGTGGTCTTCCACTTGGCGAGTTGCGATACCGGGAGCGATACGGTTTCCTTTAGCCCCGCAAGAAACTCCCGAAGCCCCGACACAGCAATCTCGCGCAGCAGGATGACCAGCGCCGGGATAAGGTGGATACCCTGAATCGAAGCCGGCTCATGCCGCGTTCCGACAAGCATCACGATTACCGCGGCGACCATGATCTTGTCCGCGATCGGATCAAGAAAAACGCCGAGTTTCGACACCGTTCCCTTGGCGCGCGCCAGATAACCGTCGAAATAATCGGTGATTCCCATCAGGCTGTAGAGCGCAAAGCCCAGCCCGTAGCCCAGTTCCCAGCCCGGAAACCACAGCAGCGCGACGAGCAGAGGGACCGCCAATATGCGTGACAACGTAAGGATGTTCGGCAGAGTAAGCATGGCGATGTCCTGTCCTTAACCTGCTCCCCGCAAATAGAAAAGAATTTTGACCCTTGCCGCCGCCCGCACTAGAGACGGCCTCAAACCGGGACAGACAGGACAGACTCACACCATGACCCCGACCCTCAGCCTGCTCGGCAAGCGCCGGTTTTTGCCCTTGTTCGTCACCCAGTTCCTCAACGCCTTCAACGACAATGTGTTCAAGATGGCGATGGTCATGCTGGCAACCTACACCATCTATAAGGATCCCTCGCAGGACGCTTTCTTCAACGCCGTCGCGAGCGGGGTGTTCATCCTGCCCTTCTTCCTGTTTTCTGCGCTGGCGGGGCAGCTTGCCGACAGCAGCGACAAGGCGCGGATCGCGCGTTTTGTCAAATCGGCCGAAATCTTCATCATGCTGGTCGGCGGTGCGGGGATTTATTTCCATAACATCCCCCTGATGCTGGCCGCGCTGTTTGCCATGGGGGTGCATTCGAGCTTCTTCGGCCCGATCAAATATGCGATCTTGCCGCAGCATCTCCACAAGGACGAAGTGCTGGCGGGGACGGGGTTGGTCGAGGCCGGGACCTATATGGCAATCCTTGCAGGCACCATACTGGGCGGCCTGCTCCCCTACAAGATCGCCGCGATCGCGGTGGTCGGCATCGCGATCGTCGGCCGGCTCGCAGGCACCTTCATCCCCCCTGCCCCGCCCGAGCCCGATGCGCCGCCGCTGAAGCTCGACTGGAACATCGCGCGCGCTTCGTGGCGGCAGGTGTCGGCGACGATGCATATTCCCCGCCTGTTCCTCGCGATCATGGCGATCAGCTTCTTCTGGGCGATCGGCGCAATGCTGGCGGCGCAGTTTCCGCCGCTGGTCGAAAATGCGCTGGGCGGAGACCGCACGGTCGCGACGATGTTCACCGCGCTCTTCTCGGTCGGCGTCGCGATCGGCTCGGTCATCATCAACACGCTTCTCAAGGGCAAGGTGTCGGCGAAATTCGCTCCCGCCTCGGTCATCGTCATGGGGCTGTTCGTACTCCACCTGTGGTGGACCGTAACCCACTGGGTCCATGTGCCCGGAACCGGCGAGGACGGGCTGCTCAACTGGCGCGAATTTCTGGCGCTCGGCAAGGGCGACTGGGTGATGGCCGATCTGGCCGGCATCTCGATTTTCGGCGGCATGTTCGTGGTGCCGCTCTATGCCTTTCTCACCACCACCGTCTCGAAGGCCGAAACCGCCCGCACCATTGCCGCCAACAATGTCGTCAATTCGGGCTGCATGGTCGCATCGGCGCTGGTGCTGATGGTGCTGACCAAGCTGGGCTTCACCGTTGCCGACACCCTGCTCTCGGTCGCGGTTGCCTGCCTCGTTTCGGCATGGATCGCGTGGAAGCTGCACAAGGCCTGCGATTAGCCCTGCGATCGGGCCGCCGACCAGGAACCTTCTCCCGTCCCCGGCCGTTGACCGCCAGAGCAAGCAGGAGAGACAGCATGGCCCAATGCCACACATGCGGGAACGATTATGACAAGGCGTTCCAGATCACCCATCCATCCGGGGTTTACACCTTCGACAGTTTCGAATGCGCGATCCAGGCGCTCGCACCGACCTGCGCCCATTGCGGCTGCCGGATCATCGGCCACGGCCTCGAGGCGGACGGCACTTTCTACTGCTGCGATCATTGTTCGAAAAAGGCCGGCGTCGAAGGCCTCAATGACCGGGTGTAGCCCTTATTCGCAAGCGCAGGGCAGTTCGGCAAGACGGCCCGACCGCACGCCATAATAGCGCACGAACTTGGGCTCCTCGACCCGGCCCTCCGGCAGGTGGACGCGCGAGGCGGTGCCGACGCCGGTAACTTTCACGCGCGCTACCTCCAGCGGGCCGGTCCGCGGCACATGGCGCAGCGCCTCGCCCCGCACCAGCCACGCGCCGCCATCGGGCGCGGTCGCGAAAATCCGTCCGGTGCCGTCCGGCTCCACCGCCAGCGCCGCGCTTTCGTCGACGCCGAGGCCGATCATCGCGGGCGCGTCCGCTGGCCGTAACGCCTGCGCCTTGGCGACGAACGCGAACAGCCGTCCGAGCCGGTCGCGCTCCTTGAAATGCGTGTCGGTGACGATACCTTTGAGCAACGGAAAGTCGAGGAAATCGCCCTCGATCGTATTGGCCGGACCAAACGGGTTGGCTAGCGCCTCCGCACTCGTGATGCTGCCATCGTCCATCGCGCCATAGAGTTTCTCGCCCTGGATCGCGAGGCCCGCACTGGTCCCGGCAAAGGGCTTGCCCGCCGCGACATGGGCATTGATGATCGCGGCCACCGGCGTGCCTTTCCAGTAGCGGACATAGCGCGCCTGATCGCCGCCTGCGACGAAGATGCCGTCGGCCTTGCGCAGCCGGGCGAGAATTTTCGGATCATAGGCCGCCGAGCGGTTGAAGAAGACAAAGGTTTCCGCCGACTGGACGCCGCCGATCTCGCGGTAGAATTCCTTGCCGATCTGCCCCGCAAGCGAGGCGCGCAGAATGACGATATGACCATTCCCGGCCTTTTTGAAGAACCACCGCATCGCCTCATGGTCGCGATCGCCGCCGCCGAGCAGCAACAGCCCGCCCGAAACCGGTCCCGGCGTCGGCGTATCGAGCTTGCCCTGCACGTAATGGCGGTAGGCTGGCGATTTTGCTGCCACCGGCTGCACCGGCATCAACAGCCCGGCGAGCGCCATCAACAGTCCCGCCGCACAGGCCGGCAGAGCCAATTTTCTCATTCGCCGCATTGCCGCCTTCCCCCCTCGCTGATGAGACATTCCAATTTACATTTATTTTGTAATCAAATAATCTTGGAATGCAAAAGATTGAAATAATAATCATTCGCCAACGCCTTGTCAGGACGTGATTATTTGCGCTTGCGGGGAACGGCGGTTTTAAAAAAGGGGATAATCGGATGACGACGGCACGGCATTGGCCATTTCATGTCGTTCTCGCCTTGGGGGCGAGTGTTGGGGCGCTTGCCGCTCCGGCGCAGGCACAGGCGCAGACTGAGGAGCCCGCCACGGTGTCGGCGGACGACGAAGCGATCATCGTCACCGGCTCGCGCATTCCGACCATCCGCGATGAAGGCCCCTCGCCCGTCACCGTGATCGATGCCGATGCGATGCGCGCCAACGGCTATACCAGCATCCCCGACCTCCTCGCCTCGGTGACGCAGAACAGCGGCGCGACCCAGAGTCCGCAATCGGGCAGCAGCGCCGATTTCACTCCCGGGGCACAGCAGGTCGACCTGCGCGGCCTTGGCCCCAACCATACGCTCGTCCTTATCAACGGGCGGCGCATCGCGGACTTCCCGCTCCCATATATCGGCAAGAGCAATTTCACCGATATTTCGAACATTCCGGCAGGACTGATCGACAAGGTGGAGATTTTGAGCGGTGCAGCATCGGCAATCTATGGATCGGATGCCATCGCGGGCGTCGTCAACTTCAGGATGAAGGACAAGCTCGACGGGGTGACGCTCGATTACCGCCACGGCCGCACCGAACATGGCGGCGGGATGTCGCACCGCATCACCGCAACCGGCGGCTGGTCGAGCGGCCCGTTCAATATCGCGGGCGGGATCGAATATCTCGACCAGCGCCCCTTGTGGGGATTCCAGCGCAGCATTCAGGACAGCACCGCCGACAGTCCTTCGGATCGGACGGCCGTGGCGCGGCGCACCTTCGTACGGGCCGACGAATATGTCGATTATATCGCCCCGCCCGCTGGCGCCTGCGAAGCGCTCTCCCCCCTCAACGGCGGCAGCACCGCGCTCTACAACCGCCCGCGTTACGGCGATTTCTGCGGCAGCGCCGAATCGATCGGTTACGGCACGATCATTTCAGGCCGCAAGGGCTTTAACAGCTTCCTCACCGCCTCCTACGAGCTGTCCGACAACACCACCCTGTTTTTCGATGGGCAACTCGGCATCAGCAAGGTGCGGCTGATGTACGATGTGCAAAGCTGGGCGTTCGAACAGCAGTCGAGCAGCAGCGACAATTATTTCTACAACAGCTTCACCGGTCAGATCGAAGACTGGGGCCGCCAGTTCGCGCCCGAAGAATCGGGCGGCTTCCACATGCAGCGCAGCAAGCAGACGACCTTCAGCCTGACGCCGGGCATTCGCGGCACCATTGGCGATGCGTGGAATTACGAAGCCTCGTTCAACTACAGCCGCTACAAGTCGGTGGTGCGCTGGCCGCAGATCATCAACAGCAGGGCACAGGATTTCTTCCTCGGCCCTCGCCTCGGCATCGATCCCGACAGCGGCTATCCCATCTACAATGCCGATCCCGCGCGGCTCTACACGGCGCTGACCCCGGCGGACTATGCCGGTATTGCGGCCGATACGGTGTATCGCCCCGTCGCCTGGACCAGCAATGCGCAGATCACCGTCAATAATGGCGAACTGTTCCAACTGCCCGCCGGACCGGTCGGCTTCGCTGCGGTCGCCGAATATGGCAAGCAGGGTTACGACCTCAATCCCGATCCGCTGGCGCTGACTGACTATTATTTCAGCTGGAAGGACAGCGACGGCCAGGGCAAGCGCAGCCATACCGCCATCGGCGCAGAAGTGCGCGTGCCGGTGCTCGATTTCCTCAGCCTGACCGGCGCTGGTCGCTACGATCATTTCGGCTTTGCCGGCCGCAAGATCGGCAAATTCACCTATAATGGCGGGGTCGAACTGCGCCCGGTCAGCAGTCTGCTGTTCAGGGCGGCCTATGGCACCGCCTTCCGCGCGCCCGATCTCCATTACTTGTTTACCGGGCCGGGCAATGTCGAAAGCAGCGTCAACGATTATTATCTGTGCGCGGTCGAGGAGCCGGACGAGGATATCGGCGATTGCAGCTATGCCGACACCGGCATCGTCGTGAACCGCAACGGCAACCGCACGCTCAAGCCCGAAACCGGCCGGACGCTGACCGCCGGAGTGGTCTTTTCGCCGACGCCGCGGCTTCATTTTTCGGTCGACTATTTCCGGGTGACGCTCGCCAATCAGGTCGACGATCTCAGCGTCGACCGGCTGGCGCGCGCAGAGGCGGAATGCCGCGCGACAAACTCCGCATCGCCAACCTGTCTCGATGCGATCGCGCGTATCCAACGTTTTGCCAGCGGCAGCCGCGCCGGCGAGATCGAGGCGGTACGCATCAACCCCATCAACATCGCCAGGGAGCGCGTCAGCGGGCTCGATTTCGCCTTTCGCGGCACGCTTCCCACCGGTATCGGCAGCTTCACCCTGGCGCTCGGCCACACCCACACGCTGAAGCATAAATATCAGCAATATCCGGGCGATGCCTGGGTCAACAAGCTCGCGTTCGACAGCAGCTATTACATCCCGCGCGACAAGAGCAATGCGAGCCTTACCTGGGAGAATGACGGCCTCAGCTGGACCGTTTCAGGCACCCGCCTGGGGCGGCTTCCCAACTATGATGAGGATGGCTGGATCAAGGCCAGCTATCTGTTCAACTCGACGCTGCAATATGATTTCACCGATCACATGCGCGGGTCGCTGACGGTCAAGAATTTGCTCGACAAGATGCCGGTCAAGGACCCGACCTGGTCGAGCTATCCCTATTATAATACCAGCTGGTTCGACAGCATCGGCAGGAGCGTATTCCTGCAACTGACCTACAAGCTGGGCGGCAAGGGATTGTGACCGGTCCCGTCTGACCGGCGGGGTGCGAGGCCAGAGACAGAGGCAGCGTCAGGTCAGCGTAGGGGCAGCCTTCCCTCGCAAGTCATGCGCAAGCCGTCAGTCCACCCACTGCTTGCGCGCAATTCCCTGCGCATAGAGCAGCGCGGTCAGATCGCCGTAATTCACCGCCACGTCCGCTGCCGCGCGCGCCTTGGGCTTGGCGTGATAGGCATAGCCGGTGCCGGCCGCCTCGATCATCGGGATATCGTTGGCGCCGTCGCCGACCGCAAGGCTGGCTTCGCGCGGCAGATCGAGCCGCACCAGCCATTCCTCCAGCATATTGCGCTTGAAGCTGCTGTCGACGATCGGGCCTTCGACCGCTCCCGTGAGCTTGCCATCGGCAATTTCCAGCCGGTTGGCATAGCCCTTGTTGAAACCGATCCGCTCCGCCACCGGTCCCACGAAATGCATGAACCCGCCTGATACCAGAACGCACTCAGCGCCCTGCTTGCGCATTGTCCGGATCAGCGTAGTCGCGCCCGGCATCAGCGTGACCCTCTCGCGCAGACATTGTTCGACGGTCGTTTCCGGCAAGCCTTCGAGGAGTGCCACCCGCTCCTTGAGCGCGGCGGCGAAATCCAGTTCGCCCTGCATCGCGCGTTCGGTTATTTCGGCGATCTGCGGCTTGATCCCGGCATAATCGGCCAGTTCGTCGATACACTCGATCTCGATCATGGTCGAATCCATGTCGGCGACGAGCAGCTTCTTAGCGCGGGTTGCTTCTTCCTGCACCGCGACATCCAGCCCATCGGGCCCGTCCTTCAATGCGGCACGCGCTGCCTCCAGCCGGTTCGCAAACGGAATGTCGAGCGCCCATCCCTCATCAAGCCAGCGGGGCGTTCCCGGCGCGCAGCCCAGCGCCTGCAAACGCTCCGCCACCGCATAAAAAGCGGCTGCATCACGCGGGGATGCTGCTATCACGGTGGCAATGAACATCGAGGATCCTTTCGCTGCGCTGGTGGCAACGGGCAAGCGCCCGCGCGTCGCGCTTATTGCGGGTCCGACCGCGAGCGGCAAGAGCGGATTGGCCGTGGCGCTGGCAAATGCGCTGGACGCTGCGGACACCAGCGCGGTCGTCATCAACGCCGATGCGAGCCAGGTCTATCGCGACCTCGCGATCCTTTCGGCGCGGCCAAGCGAAGCCGAGATGGGCGACATTCCGCATCGCCTGTTCGGCCATGTCGATGGCGCCGAAGCTTATAACGCGGCGCGCTGGGCGGCGGAAGCCAAGGCCGAAATAGTGGCGGCGCATGCACAAAATGCGGTCAGTATCCTCGTCGGCGGAACCGGCCTGTACCTGCGCACGCTGATCGAGGGGATCGCGCCGGTGCCGCCGATCGATCCGGCGATCCGCGAACGGGTGCGCATGTTTCCGCCCGAACAGCAATATGAAGAACTGCAACGGATCGACGCGGTTGCGGCAGAAAACCTGAATCCGCGTGATCGCCAGCGCATCGCGCGCGCGCTCGAAGTGGCGCTTTCGACCGGCAAGACACTGGCCGAATGGCAGCGCGAGCGCAGCGGCGGCATCGGCCATGCCATTGCCCTGACGCCGCAGATCCTGCTGCCGCCGCGCGATGCCTTGCGGCTCCAGTGCGACGTCCGCTTCGATGCGATGCTGCAACAGGGCGCGCTCGTCGAGGTCGAGACATTGCTGGCGCGCGGGCTGCCGCCCGAACAGCCGGTGATGCGCGCGATCGGAGTTCCGGAAATCGCCGCCTTCCTCGGGCAACGGCTCAGCCATGACGAAATGCGCGCGGCCGGGCAGCTTGCCACGCGCCAATATGCCAAGCGCCAATATACCTGGTTCCGCAACCAGCCGCCTCCAGAATGGTCGCGCCTTGATGAATTACTAAATTCTGAAAATATTTCTTCATTGGTAATTAAATTACGCGACTTGATGTTGACAAGATAGAATCTGCCATCTAGGCACGCGCCACCCAAAAGTTGCTGCACTGCGGCATTTTGGCTATGACCCAGTAACTCGTGGCGGCTTGCCAACATCGGGAGAAGACAAGTGACCGAGCGCAGCGGCGCAGAAATTTTGATTGAAGCCCTGATCGACCTCGGCGTCGATACCGTCTTCGGCTACCCCGGCGGCGCGGTGCTTCCGATCTATGACGTGCTGTTCGAACATCCCCAGATCAAGCATATCCTCGTGCGCCACGAACAGGCCGCGACCCATGCCGCCGAAGGCTATGCCCGCTCGACCGGCAAGCCCGGCGTGGTGCTCGTGACCTCCGGCCCCGGCGCGACCAATGCGGTGACCGGCATTACCGACGCGCTGCTCGATTCGATCCCGATGGTGGTCATCAGCGGACAGGTTCCGACCACGCTCATCGGCACCGATGCATTCCAGGAATGCGACACGGTCGGCATCACCCGCCACTGCACCAAGCATAATTATCTGGTTAAGGACCCCAACAAGCTCGGCGCGATCGTGCATGAGGCCTTCTACATCGCCACGCATGGCCGACCGGGCCCGGTGGTGATCGACATTCCCAAGAACGTCCAGGTCGCGACCGGCACTTACGAAATCCCGGCCGAGATCGAGCATAAGAGCTATCGCCCGCAGATCGAGCCCGACCCCGCCGCGATCGCCGAGGCCGTCGACATGCTGAGCAAGGCCGAACGGCCGATCCTCTATACCGGCGGCGGCATCGTCAATTCGGGACCGGACGCAAGCGAAGCCCTGCGCGAACTCGCCGCGCTCACCGGCGCACCGGTGACCTCGACGCTGATGGGATTGGGCGCCTTCCCCGCCTCGTCCGACAAGTGGCTCGGAATGCTGGGTATGCACGGCACCTACGAAGCCAATATGGCGATGAACAAGGCCGACCTCATCGTCTGCCTCGGCGCACGGTTCGATGATCGCGTGACCGGCCGGCTCGATGCCTTCTCGCCCGACAGCAAGAAGATCCATGTCGATATCGACCGTTCGTCGATCAACAAGAATGTCCATGTCAACCTGCCGGTCACGGCCGATGTCGGCCATGCGATGCGCGCGATGATCGCAGAGTGGAAGGCGAAAGGCCATAACGGCACCGATCAGGGCGAATGGTGGCGGCGGATCGAGGGCTGGCGTCAGACCCGCTGCCTCGATTACCCGCAAGCAGCCGGAGCCGATGCCGAAATCATGCCGCAAGAGGCGATCCGCCAGCTGTTCGAGGCAACGCGCGGCCACGCCAAGGACGGCAAGTGTATCGTCACCACCGAGGTGGGCCAGCACCAGATGTGGGCGGCGCAGCATTTCCATTTCGAAGAGCCCAACAAATGGCTGACGAGTGGTGGGCTCGGCACGATGGGCTACGGCTTTCCGGCGGCCAATGGCGCGCAGGTGGCCAATCCGGATTCGCTTGTGATCTGCATCGCGGGCGAAGCCTCGATCCAGATGAATATCCAGGAAATGGCGACCGCAACCCAATATCGCCTGCCGGTCAAGATCTTCATCCTCAACAATGAATATATGGGGATGGTCCGCCAATGGCAGGAGCTTACCTATTCGAGCCGCTATTCGAACAGCTATTCGGACAGCCTGCCCGATTTCGTCAAGCTGGCGGAAGCCTATGGCTGGACCGGCATCCGCATCGAAAATATGGGCGAACTCGCCACGGGCATCCGGCAGATGATCGAGACCGACGGCCCGGTGATGGTCGATTGCCGCGTGGCCAAGCTCGCCAATTGCTTCCCGATGATCCCGTCGGGGGCAGCGCATACCGAAATGCTGCTGCAAGCCGCCGAGGTTTCCGGCGAAATGGACGATGAAGCAAAGGCGCTGGTGTGATGAAAATCAAACAGGAAATCACCGAGCGCCACGTCCTCACCATCATGGTGGACAATGAAGCCGGCATCCTCGCGCGGATAGCGGGGATGTTTTCCGCGCGCGGCTATAATATCGAGAGCCTGACGGTGGCGGACATCAGCGCCGATCATGCACTGTCGCGTATCACCATCGTCACCAACGGCCCGCCCGAAGTAATCGACCAGATCATCGCCCAGCTCGACCGTCAGGTGCCGGTGCACAAGGTTACCGACCTCACTGAAATCGGCGCGCATGTCGAACGCGAACTGGCGCTGGTCAAGGTCGCGGGGACCGGTGAAAAACGCATCGAGGCGCTGCGCATGGCCGATGTTTTCCGCGCCAAGGTGGTCGACACCACGATCGCCAGCTTCATCTTCGAAATCACCGGCAATAGCGAGAAAATCGACAGCTTCGTCGCGCTGATGCGCGAATGCGGCCTGGTGGAGGTCGCCCGCACCGGCGTCGTCGCCATCGCGCGAGGGGCCGAGGGGGCGTAGCAAATTTATCATCCGTCAGTCCCGCGAAAGCGGGAATCCATCTTCGGACTTTGATCGCAAACCTGCCTTCCGGGAGATGGATCCCCGGTCAAGCCGGGGATGACGACAGGAAATACAAGTAACCGATAGGCATAAAGGGAAATTTCAATGCAAGTTTACTATGACCGCGACGCCGATCAGGCTCTCATCAAGGACAAGAAGGTGGCCATCGTCGGCTATGGCAGCCAGGGCCATGCCCATGCGCAGAACCTGCGCGACAGCGGCGTCAAGGAGGTGGCGGTCGCACTCCGTCCCGGTTCGGCGACGGCGAAGAAGGCCGAAGCCGCCGGGTTCAAGGTGCTGACCAACAAGGAAGCGGCCGAATGGGCCGATGTCATCATGGTGCTGGCGCCCGACGAGCATCAGGCGAAAATCTATGCCGATGACCTTGCCCCCAACATGAAGCCGGGCGCCGCGCTCGCCTTCGCCCACGGCCTCAATGTCCATTTCGGGCTGATCGAGCCGCGCAAGGATATCGACGTGTTCATGGTCGCTCCCAAGGGCCCCGGCCACACCGTCCGTTCGGAATATCAGAAGGGCGGCGGCGTCCCCTGCCTCATGGCGGTGGCGCAGGAAGCCGAGGGCGGCTCGGCCGAACGCGGCAACGGCTATGCCAAGGCGCTCGCGCTTTCCTATGCCAGCGCAGTCGGCGGCGGCCGTTCGGGCGTCATCGAAACCACCTTCCGCGAAGAGTGCGAAACCGACCTGTTCGGTGAGCAGGCGGTGCTGTGCGGCGGCGTGACCCATCTCGTCATGGCCGGTTTCGAAACGCTGGTCGAAGCGGGCTATGCCCCCGAAATGGCCTATTTCGAATGTCTCCATGAAGTGAAGCTGATCGTCGATCTGATGTATGAAGGCGGCATTGCCAACATGCGCTATTCGATCTCGAACACCGCCGAATATGGCGACTATCACACCGGTCCGCGCGTCATCACCGAGGAAACCAAGAAGGAAATGAAGCGCGTGCTCGACGATATCCAGTCGGGCCGTTTCGTACAGCGCTTCATGCTCGACAACGCTGTCGGCAATCCCGAAATGAAGGCCGCCCGCAAGCGTCAGGCCGAGCACCAGATCGAAAAGGTCGGCGGCGAATTGCGCGACATGATGCCCTGGATCGGCAAGAACAAGCTGGTCGACAAGACCGTGAATTGATCAGGCCCGAAGTCCTGCGCTTTTCGAAGGCCCTGACTGCTGCGAGGACGTGCCTCGCCGATGGACGCGCTTCGACAGGCGCAGGGCTTCGGTCATTTTATCCGGAGCCCAAAGCATGACCCAAACCCCCGCCCATATCGAAACGCTTGCCGTCCATGCTGGCGCAGCACCCGATCCTGCCACCAAGGCGCGGATCACCCCGATTTATCAAACCAACAGCTATGTGTTCGACGACGTCGACCATGCGGCGGGGTTGTTCAATCTGGAGGTCGGGGGCAATATCTACACCCGCCTGATGAACCCGACGACGAGTGTGCTCGAAGAGCGCGTCGCGCAGCTTGAAGGCGGTATTGCGGGTCTCGCGCTGGCGAGCGGCCATTCGGCTCAACTCATCGCCTTCCACACGCTTATGCAGCCCGGCTGCAACATCGTCGCGGCGAAGAAGCTTTATGGCGGCTCATTGAACCAGCTGGCGCACAGTTTCGCCAAGATGGGCTGGGAAGCGCGCTTCGTCGATCACGACGATCCCAAGGCGGTTTCCGCCGCAATCGACGACAAGACCCGCGCGGTGTTTGTCGAATCGGTCGCAAACCCCGGCGGAGTTGTGGTCGATATCGCCGCGATTGCCGAGGTGGCCCATGCGGCCGGCGTGCCGCTCCTCGTCGACAATACGCTGGCGACGCCCTATCTCTGCCGCCCGATCGAGCATGGCGCCGATCTGGTGCTGCATTCGGCAAGCAAGTTCCTTGGCGGGCACGGCAATTCGCTGGGCGGCATCATCGTCGATTCCGGCAAGTTCGACTGGACGAAGGACGGCAAATATCCGGCCCTGAGCGAACCCAATCCGAGCTATCATGGCAAGATCTTCACCGAAGCCTTCGGGCCGGCCGCCTATATCGTCGCCTGCCGTGCCATCGGTCTGCGCGATCTTGGCCCTGCCCTTTCGCCGTTCAACGCCTTTCTCATCCTGACCGGGATCGAAACGCTGGCGCTACGGATGGAGCGCCACTGCGCCAATGCACTCAAGGTCGCGCAATGGCTCCAGCAGCAGCCGCAGGTAAGCTGGGTATCCTATGCCGGTCTCGACGGCGATCCGTACAAGGCGCTCGCCGACCGGTATTTGCCCAAGGGCGCAGGCGCGGTGTTCACCTTCGGATTGAAGGGCGGCTATGCGGCGGGCATCGAACTGGTCAAAAAGACCAAACTCCATTCGCATCTCGCCAATTTGGGCGATGTGCGCAGCCTCATCATCCACCCGGCTTCCACCACCCACCGTCAGCTTGAAGAAGGCGCGCGCGAGGAAGCAGGTGCCGGCGACGACGTGATCCGCCTGTCGGTCGGCATCGAACATATCGACGACATCATCGCCGACTTGCAGCAGGCCTTGGGGTGAAACAGATCAAGTACGATTTTATTTAGACGAAGTCCTGAGCCTGTCGAAGGACGTGTCTAAACGTGAGCGATTGCTCCTCCGATAGACGCACTTCGACAAGCTCGGGCACCGGTTTTTAGATCATCCCATCCACCGCATCGCGACATTGCAGCGCGCGTAGCCTTTGCCATGATCGCGCATGATGGCGGCATCATGGACAAAGCCGTTCTTCTCATAGAGATGTACGGCAGCTTCGCATTTCGCGTTAGTGAGGAGATAAAGCTTGGTCGCGCCCATCGCCTGGGCGCGCGCAATCAGCGCCTTGAGCAGATATTCGCCCGCCTTCAGACCGCGCGCCTCCGCGGTGACACCCATTTTGGTGAGCTCATATTGGCCTTCCCCACTCTTCTTGAGCGCGCCCGCGCCAACAATGCCGCGCCTTTCCGCCTCAACCAGCAGGATCGCGCCTCCGGGCTCGATGATGCGTTCGCGCGGATTTTCCAGAACGTCGCGATCAACCTCCTCGAGCACAAACATATCCTCGATCCATGCCCGGTTGATGTCATGGAATGCGACCGCGCGGTCATCGTCAAATTCGATTATCCGAAGAGAGTGAGCGGGATTTTCCATCAGCTGGCAACCTTCCATTGAAGCAAACATTGTCTACATCGAACGATATCAAAACAACAAGGAGCCTCCCCCATGAACGCCAAAATCCTCGCCGCAGCGCTTGTTCTTCCCGCGCTCACCGCCGCGCCCACGGTCACTCCGCTGATCGCCAATCCCGCACGCAGCGCACCTGCTGCGCTTCCTCCCGCCGCCAAGATGGTCGCCGCCGGAACCTATACCGTCGATCATAATCACACCATGGTCGGCTGGCGGCTCAATCATTTCAACGTGACCGACTATTTCGGCATTTTCGGCAATATCACCGGATCGCTGACGATTGATCCGGCCAATCTCAACGCCACCAAGGTCGATGTCACCATCCCCGTTTCCAAGGTCACGACCGCCAGCGAAGGCCTGACCGCGCATCTGCTGAAACCTGCCGAGGATGGCAAGAAGCCCGACTTTTTCGGTGCCAATCCGGCGGATGCACGCTTTGTCTCGACCCGCGTGATTGCGAACAAGGCCGCCAACCGCGCACAGATTACCGGCAATCTCACCCTAAACGGTGTCACCAAACCGGTCGTGCTGAACGCGAAATTCAACGGCGCGGCAATCAATCCGATGGACAAGAAGCTCAACATCGGTTTCCACGCCACCGCGAAAATCAAGCGCAGCGACTTTGGCCTGACCATGGCGATCCCGATGGTTGGCGACGAAGTTACACTCGACATCGTCGCGGCGTTCGAGAAATAATGTTTCAATAGAAACCGCATTTTCGCATCTGATGAAACTTTTGGGGTGGACATAGCCGTTCCTTCCGGTCTAGGCGTCCACCCCATGACGGTCACTTCCGCCCTTCTCCTGCTACGACTTACACGCCCTTGGGCGTGACTTTGGCGCTGCCCCGAACGGCGGCCGCACTGCCCAAGGGCTGACTATCCCACCCGGCAATCCTCAGCAGAAGAAGAATTTCGATGACCATGCTCCGCGACCCTTCGCAAAAATATCGTCCGTTTCCGCAAATCGCCATCGCCGACCGGCAATGGCCCTCGCGAACCATCACCAAGGCGCCGCGCTGGCTTTCGACCGACATGCGCGACGGCAATCAGGCGCTGATCGATCCGATGGACGCAGAAAAGAAGCAGCGCTTCTTCGATCTGCTGGTGAAGGTCGGGCTCAAGGAAATCGAGGTCGGTTTCCCGAGCGCGGGCGCGACCGAATTCGACTTCATCTCCGGTCTGGTGCGCCAGAACAGGATCCCCGAGGATGTGACCGTGCAGGTGCTGACCCAGTCGCGCCGCGATCTCATCGAAACCAGCTTCCGCGGCCTGGAGGGCGCCCGCCGCGCCATCGTCCACCTCTACAATGCGGTCTCTCCCACGTGGCGCAAGATCGTGTTCGGCATGGACAAACCCGAAATCAAGGCGATCGCGATCGAGGGCGCGAAAATCCTGCGTGACGAAGCAGCGCGCTATCCGGACACCGACTGGCATTTCGAATATTCGCCCGAGACCTTCTCGACCGCCGAACTGGATTTCAGCCTCGAGGTCTGCGAGGCGGTGATGGAGGTGTTGCAACCCACGCCTGAAAAGCCAATCATCTTCAACCTTCCGGCGACGGTCGAGGCGGCGACGCCCAACATCTACGCCGACCAGATCGAATATTTCGGCCGCAATATCCCGAAGCGCGACAGCGTGATCATCTCGCTTCACCCGCACAACGACCGCGGCACCGGCGTTGCGGCGGCGGAACTGGGGCTGATGGCGGGCGCAGACCGGGTCGAGGGGTGCCTGCTCGGCAATGGCGAGCGCACCGGCAATTGCGACCTCGTTACCGTGGCGCTCAACATGTACACGCAAGGGGTCGATCCGGGGCTCGATTTCTCGAACATCGACGAGATCATCCACACGGTCGAATATTGCAACCAACTCCCCGTCCATCCGCGCCACCCCTATGCGGGCGAACTGGTGTTCACCGCCTTTTCGGGCAGCCATCAGGACGCGATCAAGAAGGGCTTTGCCGCGCAGGCGCAGCGTAATGACGAGTATTGGGAAGTGCCCTATCTGCCGATCGACCCGGCCGACCTCGGGCGCAGCTATGAGGCGGTGATCCGCGTCAACTCGCAGTCGGGCAAGGGCGGCGTCGCCTGGGTGCTCGAACAGGACAAGGGCCTCAAACTGCCCAAGCGCATGCAGGCGAGCTTTTCCCATGTGGTGCAGGATCTCGCGGATGAAACCAGCCGCGAACTCAACGCGGTCGACATCTGGGAAGCGTTCGAGCGCACCTATATCGCCCAGCCGAACGGCCGCTTTGCGCTGGTAGAATGGCAGGAAACGCACAGCGGCACGGACCGCATCTTCGCCGGCAAGATTGGCGTGGAAGGCGAAACCACCAGCGTTTCGGGTCGCGGCAACGGCCTCATGTCCTCGGTCATCGCCGCGCTCGCCGGATCAACCGGGCCGCAACTCGAAATCGTCGACTATTCGGAACATGCCGTCGGTCAGGGCTCCAATGTGCAGGCGGCCGCCTTTGTCGAATGCCGCACGCCGGACGGCCGGAGCGTGTTCGGTTGCGGCCTCGACACCGATGTCGCCACCGCGAGCGTGCGGGCTATTTTGAGCGCCGCCAATGGGGTGGCAGGGTGATCCCGCGCCCCGCGCCGATCGATCAGCCCACCAGCCGCAACATGGGCAAGCAAGCCGCTGGGCTTATGCGCAGCAGCTGCAGTCTAGGCCCCTCGCGGATGTGAGTTTACCTGATTGACTTTGGCGATGGTGCTGGCAGAATCCGCTCCGGACAAGTTGGGGGATCCATGTTGAAACGATATTTGCTTGCTGGCGCAGCGATGACGGCATTGAGCGCTACTCCCGGCGCTGCGAACAAGTTCGTAATCGATCTGCAGGGAGTGCCGCCAAACCGCATCAACGTCTTTGTCGATGAAAGCGCGAGAGATGCAACGCCGGTCGGCGACGCGCTGTTTGGTCCGGACAGAATCATGGAACTTGAGATGATCATGGTCTATGAGGCGCCGGACAAGCCCTATTGGACCGCGATGGACCTCCAGTTCAAATGCCCTAATGGCTTGAACGCTGACGTCCGCAAGCAATATGGCCTCAAGAAGAACGACAAGTGGAAATTCCCGGAAGCCAGCGAGGTGGAGTTCCGCATGGTCAAGGGCCTCAATCGTCTCAAGAACAAGGATGTGATCGACGATCTTCAGCCGACCGGCTGGCAGAAGGGTTCGAGTTTTCCGATCCTCAGTGCGTATCGCGTCGCCTGCCAATCCATCGAAATCAACCACGCTCAGGCTGCTTCTGTAAAGCCGGACGGGATGCTCGATCCGAAGCTACTGACCAGCAATCTGACGCCCTTGGGCCTCGGCCACGCCATGTTGGTCCCGCTCGGAATGGCCTGGTGGAAAACGGCCGAGTTCACTTGGGACAATCTGTGGAACGACGTTCCCAAGCCGACCATCATGGCGAGCCGCAAGCTCACGCCCGCCGAGCAGGCCGAATATGAAAAGAACCAGGCAGCCTTGCTGGCCCGGATGGAATCCACCAAGGCGATGGCGATGGGCATCATCAATGAACATCAGACGCGCTCGGGGTTTGACAGCGCGGCCGCAAAACTACGCGGCAGCCGCAAGGTTTCGAAAACGGAACGTTCACTGCTTTACGTGTGGCAGGGCAAGACCGAGCATGATGTGGTCGCGGCGATGGGGCCACCTGCAATACAGGAGGCAGGCGGGATCCGTTTCCTGTCCTATGGCCAGTCTTATGACAACCGCGTGCTGGTAACCCGCGTCTTTACCAGTCAGCAGTGGGTCGAAGGCGTCTACAAGCAGTGCGACGTGCGCTACGTGCTGATCCCCGATCCCAACGGCGTACAGCGCGTCGCCGACGTCAATGTCAGCAGCTTCCGTGATGGCAGCGGCGCGGGACCGGACGTCTGCGCCAATTTGCTGCAGGTTCCGCGCAACTGACTTTGCGGCAGCCGATAAGGGGAGCCTGTATCCTCAGCGGCTCCGGCGCGCCTGCATACACTGGTCGAGACGGCGATAGGCGTTGAGAAACTGAACCTGCGACTGATCGAACACCGTCTGGCCGTTCATCGTGACGCTGATACGGTCGCTGTCGCGCTTTTCCTTCACCATCTTTTTGACATCGATGAACAGGATCAGCATTCCTTTCCCGCCCATGCCAACGTGCAGCGCATTTACATTTTGCGGGCCATCCGCACTGTTGAGCGTTATCGGAACGGGAGTCGGGCGCGCCGGGCCGTTCGGTATTTTCTTGCTGTCGAACCAGACCATTCCTGCATTTTTGCGCGCCATCGCATCATCCCAAGGACCGTGGATTGAAAGCATCTGATCCTGGTTGAAGAAATTGACCGAACATTTGAACCCGTCATTTTCGGGGTTGCGCATCAGCACCCACATACCGTCGGCAGGATTCTTGTAGAAGGGTTCGCTATGCAGCGGCCCTGCCGATCCGTCCCCACCGAGCAGGCCCGGCGGCAGCTGGGCAGCCGCAGGCGCCACCTGTGCCATCATAAAGGTTGAACATAACAGCGCCGCATAATGTTTCATCTCTTACCCTCCTGGATGACGGATATTTAACAGCCACGCAGCCACCTTACAATCGGGTTTAGGACACGGAGAGACCGCCGCCCTTGCAAGCCGCCTCGGACCTCTCAATCCCAAATTTTCTTTGGAGCCTAACGCTAGGGCATCGAGGCTCGCCGCTGGCCGCCCGCTGCATCCTGTGAACAGCACTGGACAGCCGCCTCGATCCGCGCCAATCCCGAAAGCCTGTATCCCTGCATCCAGCCGGAGTTTGCCCATGTCGATGCCCGCCCAGTTCAGCCATCTTCGCCTGCCCGTCATCGGGTCGCCGCTTTTCATTATCTCTGGCCCCGAACTGGTGATTGCGCAATGCAAGGCCGGGATTGTCGGCAGCTTTCCCGCGCTCAACGCGCGGCCGCAGAGTCTGCTCGACGAATGGCTGCACCAGATTACTGAGGAACTCGCCGCGCATAACCGTGACAATCCTGAGCGCCCGGCCGCACCTTTCGCGGTTAACCAGATCGTCCACAAGTCGAACGACAGGCTGGAGGCAGACATGATGACCTGCGCCAAATGGCAGGTTCCGCTGGTCATCACTTCGCTCGGCGCGCGCGAAGATGTCTTCGCCGCGGTCAAGGGCTGGGGCGGGATCGTGATGCACGACATCATCAACGACCGCTTTGCCCGCAAGGCAATCGAGAAAGGCGCAAGTGGCCTGATCCCGGTCGCCGCAGGAGCAGGCGGCCATGCCGGGGTGCAATCGCCCTTTGCCCTGATGCAGGAAATCCGCAGCTGGTTTGACGGACCTGTCGCGCTTTCCGGGTCGATCGCGCATGGTCGCTCGATCCTCGCTGCACAGGCGATGGGCGCGGATTTCGCCTATGTCGGATCGGCCTTCATCGCCACGCATGAAGCCAATGCGCAGCCGGAATATAAACAGGAAATCGTCGGATCGAGCGCAGCCGACATCGTCTATTCCAACCTGTTCACCGGCGTTCATGGCAATTATCTGCGCGGGTCGATCGTCAAGGCCGGGATGGACCCCGACAATCTTCCCGAAGGCGATGTGTCGACGATGAACTTCGGTTCGGGCGGCAACACCCAGGCCAAGGCATGGAAGGACATCTGGGGCTCGGGCCAAGGCATTGGCGCGGTCCACGAGGTGACGAGCGTCGAAGCCCGGGTCGCACAATTTGAAACCGAATATCGCGCCGCCAAGGAGGAATTGCTCGCGAAAATGAAATAGGCGTTTCACCGGCAAAGCGAGTGGTTTGACACGATCAGCCGAGGCCAATCTAAACGAATCGCTGATGGCAACCCTCACATGCGAGGCGTAGCTTTCGACGATGGAGTCATTGCACGACCCCGCAACGATGAGGTGCCGCCATGCTTTCTGCTGATAATACCGCCAGCCGCGTATCCCCCCTTTCGCTCCCCCCTGCCTCCCCTCAGCCCTATGCGTCGCTCGCCGGTGCCGGTCAGAACAGCCTGATCCGCACGAACGACATGAGTGCGCCGAATGCCCGGCTTGCGTTACTCGAAGGCCGGGCTGCGCAGGGACAATCGCTGTCGCCGGTCGAACAAGGCGAACTGGCGCGCATGAAAGACGATCTTGGCCGCAAGGACGGCTTTGGCGACTCGATCCAGGACTTCATCGACCAGATCAAGAAAGCGATTGAGGAATGGGCCGCCAAAAACAACGGAACCGGGCCGGACAAGACCGAAGGACCTGGCAAGACCGAAGGAACAACCCCGTCCAACGGAACGGTTAAGGGCGCCAAGACGATCGATGATTTCGACCTGTCCGGTGCCAGTGAAGCCGACAGGAAAGAGTTTGCCGCGATGCTGGAATATCTCCAGCGTGCCGATGCCAACGGCAAGGCGATTTCACCGACGGCGGTCGAATTGCTGGCCAAACTGCCCAAGGGGCAGAAGGTCAACATCAACGACCAGCATGATGACAGCTACAATCCACGCACAAAGGAAATCAACTGGGACCCGCGCTCGGCGTTGAAGGTCGGCGGCACGGATAAATATCAGTCCCCTGCCCTTGGCTTCATCCATGAGGTCGATCATGCCGTAGCGATGCAGAAAAATCCCAAGCCGACAGGCGACGGCTATGACAATACCGAGGAAAAGCGTGTGATTACCGGATCGGAAACGCAGATCGCGCACGACCTTGGCGAACCGACCCGCACCGACCATTATGGTGAGGTCATCCACGTCAATTCCTCGACCGACCATAGTGATACGCCCTATACCAAACCGGGTAACAACGGCGGTCGCGGCGGGCGGATGATACCCATGGCCGAATGATCGGCCGGGCGCCTGCTGTCGTCTAGCCCGTCTTCCCCGGACAAGCAGTTCATGCCGCGCTCATCACGCACCACCTAATGGTCATCTGAGGAGGATGTACCGCATGGCGATTGGGACTAACATTGCCCGTTCGATATTGATAATCCTGCCATGGACGGTCGCGGCGAGCGCCTGCTCCGCTGCACCGGCGAACAACACCATGACCAAGGCTGTTCCGGAGAAGAACATGACGGCTACGCTTCGTGCTGACTGCACCCTCACATCGGCCAGGATCGCCCTCGTCGAGGAATCCCTGCTCACGCGGGCACGGATGACCCCCGAAATGGCTGAAGCCAAGGGACCAGTCAGCGAGTTCACCACAAACGACCCGCGGCTGAAGCAACTCGAGGCACTGCTGGACCGCATCTCATTGGCGCCGAGCGAGGCGGCATCGGTCGATCCCCGGCTGGTCGTTCGGCTGTCGTGCGGTAATGGCACGGAACGGCTGATCACCGGGTCGGCGAGCCATGATGGCACGATGGTGGTTGAAGTCGATGGCAACCGCTACGCGGCTCCCGCTACGCTACGCCGCGAACTTGAAGCCTTGGCGGGCTAATATCGGGCTCAGATTTCCACTTGGCTGCCGAGTTCAACCACGCGGTTGGTCGGCAAGCGGAAGAACTCCATCGCGCTTTCCGCGTTGCGCATCATCCACGCAAACAGCTTTTCGCGCCAGATTGGCATGCCGGGCCGTTTTGACGGCAACAGCGTCTGGCGCGACAGAAAGAAGCTCGTATCCATCATCTTGAAGGTCGCGCCGCAACCGGTGTTACGCGCAAGCGCCGCCGGCACGTCGGGCTCCTGCATGAAACCATAACGAATGATCATGCGGTGGAAGCCGCTGCCGAGGTCCTCGACCGTAGTCTGCTTTTCCTCATCAACGACCGGCACGTCCATGATCTTGATGGTCAGCAGAATGATGCGGTCATGGAGCACGCGGTTATGCTTGAGGTTGTGAAGGAGCGCATGCGGAACGCCTTGCGCCGATGAGGTCATGAACACGGCCGTTCCGGGCACGCGCGACGCGCTGTTGGCGGCCGACGAGATGAATACCGGGATCGGCATTGCCGCTTCCTTCATGCGGTCCTGCATCAGCTTGCGGCCGCGTGACCAGGTGGTCAGCAACGTGAAAATGATGAGCCCCATGGCAAGCGGCACCCATCCGCCATCCGGCACCTTAATGAGGTTGGCGCCGAAATAGGAGATGTCGACCATGATGAAGATGGCGATAAGCGGCAGCGCCTTCCAGACCGGCCATTTCCACAGGGAAAAGAGAACAACGGCGATCAGAATGGTGTCGATGAACATGGCGCCGGTCACTGCGATGCCATAGGCCGCCGCAAGGTTGCTCGACGAACCGAAGAACAGGACGAGCAGGATGACCGCGATCATCAGCCCCCAGTTGACGGCTGGAATATAAATCTGCCCCGCCGCTTTTTCACTGGTGTGGGTGATGCGCATGCGCGGCAGGAAACCGAGCTGGATCGCCTGTTGCGTCAGCGAGAAAGCGCCTGAAATCACGGCCTGACTGGCAATAATGGTGGCAAGCAGCGCAAGGATGACGACCGGGATGCGGAACTGGTCTGGCGCAAGCAGGAAGAAGGGATCCTTGATGAGTTGGGCCATCTGCTCCGGCGGGGCGCTCAGCACCATTGCCCCCTGTCCCATATAATTGAGCAGCAGGCATGGCAGAACAAATCCCATCCAGCTCATGCCGATCGGACGGCGGCCAAAATGACCCATGTCGGCGTAAAGCGCTTCCGCTCCCGTAATGGCAAGGACCACGGCACCCAATGCGACAAAGGCGCGGAACCCGTCGGTCAAGAAGAATAATACCGCGTTCCACGGGTTCAGCATCGCGAGTGCGACTTCGGGCATCTTGACGAGATGGCCTATCCCGAGCACGGCAAGCGTCAGGAAGTAGACGATCATGATTGGCCCGAACAGCTTACCGACCTTTTCGGTTCCGCGCGACTGGATTGCGAACAGGCCGAACAGGATGCCGATGGCGATCGGCACGATATAGGGCTTGAAGCCGGGGCTGATATATTGGAGACCCTCGGTTGCCGAAAGCACCGACATGGCCGGCGTGATCATCGAATCACCGTAAAACAGCGCCGTTGCAAACACGCCCAGCAGCATGATGGGCGCCGTCCATTTTGCCCCTTCGGTCGAGCGGTTGATGAGCGCCAGCAGCGCAAGGCTGCCGCCTTCACCCTTGTTGTCGGCGCGCATGATGATCGCGACATATTTGATCGTCACGACGAGCATCATCGACCAGAATACGAGGCTCAACACGCCATAGATATGAAGCTGGTCGGGTTGGATCGGATGATGGCCGGCAAAGGTTTCGCGAAACGCGTAGATCGGGCTGGTACCGATGTCGCCAAACACGACCCCGATCGCGCCCGCCATCAACGCGGCAAGTGAGCCCTGATGGTGATGACCATGTTCTTCATCAATGTCGGTGTGATGCGGGTCCGGCCTCTGCGACACCGGAGCCATGGGCGTATCGGTCATAAAATACCCTGTAAAAGCCTGCCTATACGTGCATAGCCGGGACTAGCTTTACCCCTGTCAGGAACCGCCCACAAGCGATAAAGAGCCGCGCCGCTACCATGCAGTGCAGGAGCGTGCAATGCGACATTTTGCGGTCACCAGGAAACCGAACAAGCCTATGAAATAGGACGTTTTTATCTCGCAGAGGGCGCCGGATCAGCGTCAGCAGCTTCCGCCTCATCGAGCATTTTGAGGCGCGACTCAAGGTCGTTCCGCCAGGGAGAGCCGTCGGGACTACGTGCCAGCAGGCCTTCCCATTGGCGCCGCGCTTCCGCCCACTCCCGTTTCTGCGCCGCCGCCATACCGAGAAACAGGGCTGGACCCGGATGGTTGGGATCGATCTGGGCAGCCCGGTCCGCCGCCGCGACCGCAGCCGGTGTCATCACACCCTCCGAGGCATTGGCCAGAGCATTGCTGTAGGCCACCCAAAGATCGGCGCTCTCGGGATAACGGATCACCCCGCCATAGAGGAGGCGCGCCGCATTGGCAGAACTCCCCTGCCGCTCAAGCGCATCGGAAAGAGCGATATATCGCGCCGGGGCTCCGTAACGGTTGGTGAGTCCCGACAAGGGCTCATCGATCACCTCTCCGAAGCCGTCCATTTTGAGCGGCTTTTCCGCAGGCGCTCCGGCGAGGCCGGGCTGTCCTTGCCAGCTATAGCCCGCAAGGCCAAGCGCAAGTGCGGCAGCGACCGGCAAGCGGCCGGCCTTGGGCATCCGCGCCGCAAACGCCAGCAACAGCCACAACAGCAACGCAATCCCGGCAATGACGAGCAATGTGTTCGGCATCAGCACGCCTCCTCCGGGCCCGAAGGATCAAAGCGATCGGGCTGTTCGACAACCGGCGCATCTCCCCCGAACCTGGCAAAACGCCGCCAGACAAATATTATGCCGCCGGCCATCAACAACAAGGGAACGAGCCATAGCACCAAGGTGGACCCTCGCGCCGGCGGATCATAGCTGATCCAGCTGCCGTAGCGGTCAACCAGCCATTGCCGCACCGCTTCGGGTTCGTCTCCCGCCTTGATCTTGTTGCGCACGATGTTGCGTACATCACCCGCCATCGAGGCATCGCTGTCTGCCACCGACTGGCTCTGGCAAGTCAGGCAGCGCAGCGTTTCCATGAGCGCCTGCGCCTTCGCTTCCTGCGCCGGGTCCTCGAGCTGCTTGTAGGCATAGGGCGCGGGCGGCACCTTGTCCTGCGCGGTCGCAGGGAAGGTCAACACCAGGGCAGTCAGTATCAGGATCAACCGCGCGATCATTTCATCGTCTCAAGCTTGGCTATGATATCGGGGATATCCTGTTCGACGATGACACCCTGAATTTGCTGGCGCACGATCCCCTTGCTGTCGACCAGAAAGCTTTCCGGCACCCCCGAAGACCCCATCGCGATCTGAACCCCGCTATCCATATCCGAGCCGATCCGGGCGTAGGGGTTGCCATAGCGTACGAGGAATTTTGCAACGTCTTCCGGCTTGTCGCGGATGGCGATGCCTTCGATGATGACGCCCTTCTGCTTCAGCTGTTCCAGCACCGGGGCTTCAGCGGCGCAAGGAATGCACCAGCTCGCAAAGATATTGACGATGCGCGGTTGCCCATCGGCGAGGTCGGTGCTTTTCAGCCCCTTAACCCCCTCGGTGGCAGCCGGAAGGTCGAAAACCGGCATCGGCTTGCCAATCCATTTGGATGCAATCAATTGTTGCTGGCCTTCAGGATTGACGAGGCCGCGCAAAAACATGCCGAGCAGGAGGGCCGCTATCGCCAGCGGCACCCATTTGATCCAGCTTTTCATTATGCTCGCTCCCATCGCCGCTCGGCCCGGCGGCGGAAATAAAGACGCAGACGACGGAACAGGTCGAGACGCCCGAGCAGCGCCAGTCCGCCGCCCGCCGCTATCATGATGCCGCCGAACCAGATCAACGTAACAAAGGGTTTCCACCACAATCGCAGTTGCCAGCGGCCATCCTCGTTCTGATCGCCGATGACCGCGTAGAGCTGCCCGTTCCAGCGCGTGAGCAGGGCCGCCTCGTTGGTGGTCGTGCTCGCGGGCAGGCCCGACGGATCGCGCATCATCGGCTGCATGAAGGTGCGCGCCTGCGGCCGCAGAACATGACGCTTGCCGCCCTCCTCGCTCTGCGCCGCAATCCGGCCCTCGATGGCCGTCCAGTTGGGCCCGGCGACCGGGAGCGTATCGACAAATCGCACCCGCCAGCCCGCAACATGGATCAGGTCACCGGACTTCGCTGCCACGAGCTTTTCGGTGGTAAAGGCGGTTTCCGATGCCATCCCGGCAAGGCTTACGGCCACCCCGAGATGCGCCAGCACCATGCCCCAGATCGTCAGCGGGGTGCGCAACAGCTTGCGGCCCCTGAGAGGCAGCAGGCTGGCGATGCCGACACCGACAGCCAAAGCCAAACCGAGCAGCGGCAGCACGCCCATGCCCTTGCTGACAATGAGCGCGACGATCAGCGTCGCGAAGGCTGCACCGAGCGGAACAAACAGCTTGTTGAGAAGCGCGGAGGCGTTATCGCGCCGCCAGCGCAACAAGGGGCCGACGGCCATCACGGCAACCAGCAACAGCGCAACAGGTCCGTTGACCTTGTTGAAATAAGGCGGTCCGATCGACACCTTGTCGCCCATCGCCTCGGCGACCATCGGCCATAGCGTTCCGATCAGTGTGACGGCGAGGATCACCGAAAGCAGGAGGTTGTTGATCACCAGTCCGCCCTCGCGGCTCACCAGATCGAACTTCTCGCCTTCGGCAACCGTACCAATCCGCGCGCCGAACAGCGCGAGCGCCCCGCCGATATAAAGGACCAGCAGCGCGAGAATGAAGGAACCGCGCGTAGGATCGACCGCAAAGGCATGAACGCTGGTAAGAAGGCCCGAACGCACAATGAAGGTGCCGACCATCGACATGGAGAAAGCAACCACTGCGAGCATGACGGTCCAGGCCCGCAAAGCGTCGCGTGTTGCGGTCACGCTGACCGAATGGAGCAGAGCGGTCGCAGCGAGCCAAGGCACGAGAGAGGCATTTTCAACCGGATCCCAGAACCACCAGCCGCCCCAGCCCAGTTCATAATAGGCCCAGTAACTGCCGGCGGTGATCCCGAGGGTAAGGAAAATCCACGCGCCCATCACCCAGGGCCGCATGGCGCGGGCAAAGGCGGGACCGACATCGCGCGTCAGCAGCGCACCGACCGCGAAGCTGAACGCGACCGAGAGACCGACATATCCAAGATAAAGCGTCGGAGGGTGGAAGGCGAGGCCCGGGTCCTGCAGCAGCGGGTTGAGACCCATCCCGGTCGGCGCAGGCGGATTGAGCCGCGCGAACGGATTGGAAGCAAACAGCAAAAACGCATAGAAACCAAGCGACAGGATTGCCTGCGCAACTAGGGTGGCAACCAATGTGCGCGGTTGGATACGCCGTTCAAGAAGGGCTACCCCCGCGCCGGCTGCTCCCAGAATTGAAACCCATAGCAGCATCGAGCCTTCATGATTGCCCCATGCTCCGGCAATCTTGAACATCAACGGCTTGTCGACATGACTATTGCGCGCGACGAGATCGACGGACAGGTCAGTTTGTACGAACAGCCAGATGAGGCAGCCAAACGCGGCAAGCGTCAACAATCCCTGAACGGCGGCGACAGGGCGCACAATGCCGCCCAGCGCCTCGCGTCCGGGGCGGAGTGAAATGCTGCCGACAATGATCTGCATGATCGCCAGCGCGGCGGCCACCCACAAAAGGGCCAGCCCGATTTCTGCGATCATGTTGGCCGTCCCTGTCCCATTTGAGCTGTTGTCATTGGGCCGGAGCCACCTTGTTATCGGACGACCCGTAAGCCTTGGCTGTATCTGACTTGACCGATTGATGCCGCTCCATCTCGGCTCGCATTTCCGGGCTCATTTCCATTTGGGCAGGCATATAGCGCTCGTCATGCTTGGCCAAGATCTTGTCGGCCACAAAGACGCCATCAGAACCAAGCCTGCCGTCGGCGATCATGCCCGATCCTTCCTTGAAAAGATCAGGCGCGATCCCCGCGAAGCGAACTGGCACCGTCGCCTTGCCGTCGCTTGCCTCAAAGCGCAGCGTTACGCCGTCCGCTTCCTTGGCGAGGCTGCCCGGCACGACCATCCCGCCGAGCCGGATCGCCTGTCCCGGCGCAACGCCCTTGCTGGCAAGTTCCGACGGCGCGTAGAAATAGGCAGCTTCGTCCTTGAGCGCAGATGCAGCCAGCAAGCCGGCCCCCACAATCGCCACCAGCGCAAGGAGAGCAAGCACCAGCCGCTGATGTTTCGCCTTCATCCGTTTGGGCTCGGGGGGCTGGAGCATCAGTCACGATTCCTTCTCAGCGCATCGGCGCGGCGTTCGGCGCTGCGCATGCTACCATAAGCCCACACCAGAACCGCCGCGCTCAAAAACAGGGTCAGGGCATAGGCCGCCCAGACAAAAGTCCATTGATCCGTCATCACACCGCCTCCATCGCCATGCGACGCATCCGGGCTTCGACCCGGATGTCGGCGATGGCCGCCCGCATCCGCATCAGCACGATACCGCCGAACAGCAAGGAAAAGCCGGCCAGCGTCAGCCACAACGGCCACAAAATCGCGCCATCAATCGCCGAACCGCGCACGGTAATGCTCGGCCCTTGGTGCAGACTGTTCCACCACACGACCGACCGGTTGATGATCGGGATGTTGACGGCTCCGACCAGCCCATAAATTGCTGCTACTCTGGACAGCGAGCCTTTCTGGCCATTTTCATCCTCGCTTGCATTGGCGAGCGCGATGAAGCCAGCGTAAAGGAAAAGCAGCACCAGCATGGATGTCATCCGCCCGTCCCATTCCCACCAGGTCCCCCAGGTCGGCTTGCCCCAGATGGAACCGGTGGCAAGGCAAAGCGCGGTGAACAACATGCCGGGCACGGCAATGGCGCGCGCAGCGATGCCCGCCAGCGGATGCCGCCACACCAGTTGCACCAGCGCGGCGATCGCAAGGCTGGTCCAGCCGCCCATGCCGAGCCAGGCGGCGGGTACATGGACATACATGATCCGCACCGTTTCACCCTGAAGATAGTCGGCCGGAGTCTGGGTGAGCCCTGCCCAAGCGCCAACAAGGCACAGCAACCCCCCTAGCCCCAGCAACCAGGGCGTAAGCGGCTTGGCAATCTTCAGAAATCGCGTGGGATTGGCGTAGGCATGCATGGCTGGCCGAGCCTTTAAGCCAACTTTTCGCCATTTTCCACCCATTAGAATCAAACTCGTCAGCCTGCGGTCAGCGAGCGGACCACCAAGATTGTTGCACTGGCAACCAGTTCGCGTTTAGGTTCGTATCTTATCCAAGGAGAGTGACCATCATGGCAAGAAAGCCCGCAAAAGCTGCTGACAACGTTCCGGCGGTGCCCCGCCGCAAACCTAAGCCCCCGATCGACAAACTGGGCGGACGCGAACTCAAGCCCTCTACCTTGATGATGGGCCACGGTTATCAGCCAACACTTTCGGAAGGCTCGCTCAAACCGCCGATCTTTCTCACGTCAACTTTCGCATTCGAAAATGCGCAGGCAGGCAAGACTTTCTTTGAACATATCACCGGAAAGCGGCAGGGACCAGCCGACGGCTTGGTATATTCGCGCTTCAATGGCCCCAATCAGGAGATTCTCGAAGACCGGCTGGCGGTATGGGACGGCGCGGATGATGCGCTCGTTTTCTCTTCCGGCATGTCGGCGATTTCGACGATGCTGCTCGCGCTGGTGAGCCAGAACGACGTGATCGTCCATTCGGGGCCGCTCTATGCCGCGACCGAGACGCTGATCGCGCGCATCCTCTCCCGCTTCGGTATTTCCTATCTCGATTTCCCCGCCGGCGCGACGCGCAAGGAAATCGACGCCGTGCTCGAACGGGCCAAGGGACTGGCCCGGGAAAAGGGCGGCAAGGTCGCGCTGGTCTATCTCGAAAGTCCGGCCAATCCGACCAATGCGCTGGTCGACGTCGAGGCGGTGCGCGATGCGCGTGACGCAGCGTTCAAGAAATCCAACCGCCCGCCGATTGGGATGGACAACACGTTCCTCGGCCCCCTGTGGCAGCAACCGCTGCGGCATGGCGCCGACCTCGTTATCTACAGCCTCACCAAATATGCGGGCGGGCACAGCGATCTCGTCGCGGGCGGTGTGCTCGGCAGCCAGCAGCTGATCGACGCCATTCGCCCGATGCGTAATGTTATCGGAACGATATGTGACCCCAACACGGCCTGGATGCTGCTGCGCAGCCTAGAAACCCTTGAACTGAGGATGAGCCGCGCCGGCGAAAATGCCGAAAAAGTCTGCGCGTTTCTCAAGAAACACCCCAAGGTTGAAGGCCTAGGCTATCTCGGCCAGATTACCGAAAAGCGGCAGAAAGACATCTTCAAACGTCATTGCAGCGGCGCCGGATCAACCTTCTCGCTGTTCATTAAGGGGGGCGAGAAGGAGAGTTTCCGTTTCCTCGATGCTCTGAAACTCGCCAAACTCGCCGTAAGTCTGGGCGGCACCGAAACGCTGGCGAGCCACCCGGCCGCGATGACGCACCTGTCCGTACCGCAGGAGCGCAAGGATGCACTTGGTATCACCGATAATCTAGTGCGAATCTCGATCGGCGTCGAGGATGCCAGCGACCTGATCGCGGATTTCGAACAAGCCCTAGCGAAAGTCTGATTTCGTACAGCCCTTGATGCGCTCTCCGCAAGACCGCAAGAGGCACTTTACTACCGTCCGATGAGCCTTCTCGCCATTGCATCCGCCACTTCCGATGCCGGTCGGTTTTCCGCTTTGCTCGCGGCCCAGATTTGCGCGAGACGCTGGGGTATCTGCGCGATCCGCCCTTCTACATCGGCGCGGCTGCCCTGCCCCAGATATTCGAGGCCGACATTAATGATGCCGCCGGCGTTGATCACATAATCGGGCGCGTAGACAATCCGGCGGTCGTGGATCAATCGCCCGATCGCCGCAGTTGCCAGCTGATTATTGGCAGCCCCCGCCACGACGGGCGCCTGCAATGCCGCGACACTGTCTCCGGTCAGGATTGCGCCCAGTGCATTGGGGCTGAACACATCGCATTCAACCTGCAGGATCGCTTCCTTGTCAGCCGCCTCCGCGCCCAGTTCCGCCGCGAGCGAGCGCGCCTTGCCGGCATCGAAATCGGCGAGCGTGAGTTTGGCCCCGTCCGCCGCGAGCCGCCGCGCGACATTGCCGCCAACACTGCCGACGCCCTGGATCGCAACATGTCGCCCGGCCATGTCATCACTGCCAAAAGCCTCGTTCGCCGCCGCGCGGATCCCCAGATAGACCCCATGGGCGGTGAACGGACCGGGGTCGCCTCCGGCTTCTTCGCCTGCAACCGGAAGCCCTGCGATATAGCGGGTTTCCCGGGCAATCGCGACGATATCGGCAACGCTGATACCGACGTCCTCAGCCGTGATATAGCGGCCGCCAAGACCCGTGATCGCGCGGCCGAAGGCGGCAAGATAGGCGGCGTCCTTGGGAGCCGCATCATCGGCCAGGATCACTGCCTTGCCGCCGCCGAACGGAAGCCCCGCCATCGCATTCTTGTAGCTCATCCCGCGCGAAAGCCGCAGCGCATCGGTAATCGCGGTCTGCCGGTCGGCATAGTGCCAGTAGCGCGTTCCCCCCATCGCCGGCCCCAAATGGGTCGAATGTCCCGCAATCACGGCTTTCAGCCCTGTTGCCCGGTCGGTCACGACATGCACGAATTCATGGTCGTCAAAGTCGGGCAAGTCCCAGATTGCAGTCATAGACATTCCTAAACCATCTGAAATAATATTACATCGTTTCGTAATAATATATGGCCGCAAACTTGTCAGCAGAAAAAGCGACAGGCTCCGGCGCAAGGCGACGCGGCAATGCAAGCGAATAGGCAATGCCAGCGACCGGGCAATGCGGGGAAGATAAAAGGGGGAGAAAATGGGGCGATCGACGGGATCCGAACCCGCGACCTCCGGTACCACAAACCGGCGCTCTAACCAACTGAGCTACGATCGCCACGATCCGCGCGGCCAATGCGCGGGGACAGGGCGCACCCCTTAGGGTTCGCCCTGCCTTACGTCAAGATCAGTTTTCGAGGCGGTACTGGACCGTGAGGGTCACGCCGGTGCCGACTTCGCCGGGTTCGACCGGGGCGCGGTCGCTGGCCGCGGCCTTCATTTCATAAGCGACCGGAACCGGGCCGCCACCATAACCGCTCTGCCCTTCGGTGATCGACACCAGCCGCGCGCGTTTGAACCCGGCCCGCTGGGCATAGAAATTCGCCTGTGCCTCGGCGGCCTTGAGCGCCTTGTCGCGGGCCTGGAACCTGAGTTGCGTATCGTCCTCGACCGAGAAGGCCGGACCATTGATGTTATTGCCGCCGGCCGCGACCAGCGCATCGAGCAGCTCGCCGATCTTCGCGATCTCGCGTGTCTTCAGCGTCACATTGTTCGAGGCCTGATAGCCGGTGAGCTGCGGCGGCTGACCATCCCGGTTGTTGTAATTATACTGCGGCGAAAGGTTGATCCCGGACGTCTGGATGTCCTTCGGTGCGATGCCGCGTTTCTTGAGTTCGGCCACCACGGCATTCATCTTCTGCGAGTTCTGCCGCAGCGCCTCGCTTGCGGTGGGCGCTGTCGTCATCACGCCCGCGCTCATGGTGGCGAGCGTCGGAGCGGATTGCACCTCCTCGTTGACGGTCAGCGTCACCAGCGGCGAGTCAACGGACACGGGCGCCACCGTTTGAACCTGGGCGACCAGCGCGGCCGGACTGGCCGCGAGCGCAAGCGCGGCGATGAGGGAAAGCATTTTCATTCATGGTCCTCCAATTACCATAGACGATGGGGATAACGAAGCGCTTGTAAAACGGGTTCCCTGAACGGCGGGTGAGCCTTTGCCTTTTGCCCGCGAAGGGCTGCGCCTCTTGCATCCTTGCCCCCTCCCCGCTACCCGCCGCTTCCATGTCTGCACCCGTCCTCGCATATGAAGATCTTGGCCTCGTCCAGGGCTCCGGCTGGCTGTTCCGCCACCTCGACCTCTATATCGGCGAGCGCGACCGGCTGGCGCTGATCGGGCGGAACGGCGCAGGCAAAACCACGCTGCTCAAGCTCATAGCGGGCGAAATCGAGCCGGACGAGGGCAAGCGCACCATCGTCCCCGGCACCAATGTCGTGATGCTCGAACAGGACCCCGATGTCGCAGCGTTCGAGACGCTGCTCGATTATGCCATCCATACACCCCATGCACCGCCGCGCCACGAGGTCGAGGCGATTGCCGACCAGCTCGGCATTGACTTGAGCCGCAGCGCCGGGACCGCGAGCGGAGGCGAACGCCGCCGCGCCGCTATCTGCCGTGCGCTCGCATCCGATCCGGATGTGCTGCTGCTCGACGAGCCAACCAACCATCTCGACCTTGCCGCGATCGACTGGCTCGAAGGCTGGCTCAATCGCTATACCGGCGCCTTTCTTGTCATCAGCCACGACCGCACCTTTCTTACCCGTCTGACACGCCAGACCTTGTGGCTCGACCGCGGCAATTTGCGGCGCAACGAGATCGGTTTTGGCGGCTTCGAAGCATGGATGGAAAAAATCTATGCCGAAGAAGCCCGCGCGGCGGAAAAGCTCGACGCCAAGCTGAAGATCGAGGCGCATTGGCTCGAACGCGGCGTGACCGCCCGTCGCAAGCGCAACCAGGGGCGCCTTGCCAAGCTGCACGAGATGCGCGCGCAGCGGGCGGCGATGCTCGGTCCTTCGGGCGCTGCCAAACTGGCGGTGGTCGCCCACGAGACCAAGACCAAGTCGGTGATCGTTGCCGATGGCGTCAGCAAATCCTTTGGCGATCGCGTCATCGTCCGCGACTTCAACCTGCGCATCCAGCGCGGCGACCGCATCGGCCTGGTCGGTGCCAATGGCGCGGGCAAAACGACGCTGCTCAAGCTGCTCACCGGCGAACTCGCGCCCGATAGCGGGACGGTGACGCTGGCGAAGACGCTCAACGGCATCATGATCGACCAGCAGCGCAGCCTGCTCAGCCCGGAAAAACGGGTGCGCGACATTCTCGCCGATGGCGGCGACTGGGTCACGGTGCGCGGCCACAAGAAACATGTGCAAGGCTACCTGAAGGAATTTCTGTTCGATCCCGGCCTTGTCGATGCGCGGGTCGGCACATTGTCAGGCGGCGAGCAGTCGCGCCTCCTCCTCGCGCGCGAATTTGCCCGCGAATCGAACCTCCTGGTGCTCGACGAGCCGACCAACGATCTCGACCTCGAAACGCTCGATCTGCTGCAGGAGGTGATCGCCGATTATGACGGCACCGTCCTCATCGTCAGCCACGACCGCGACTTTCTCGACCGCACCGTCACGGTAACACTCGGCATGGATGGCTCCGGTAAGGTCGACATCATCGCGGGCGGCTATGCCGACTGGGAAGCCAAACGCAAGGCGCCCGAGGTCAAGGCCAAGGCCACCGCCAGGAGCGAAGCCACCGCCGCCCGCGCCCCGGCGGCGGCGCCCTCGCGCGTCAAATTGTCATATAAAGACCAGCGCGATTATGATCTCCTTCCCGCCCGGATCGAAGAAATTGAGCAGAAGATGGCCGAAGTGGAAGCAGCGCTGCACGATCCAGCACTCTATACGCGCGATCCGGCCTTGTTCGAGAAACTGACGGCGCAATTGAGCGAACTGTGCGACGAAAAGGACAGTGCCGAACTGCGCTGGCTCGAAGTAGCTGAGATGGCAGAAGCGCTCGGCGGATAGTTGTAGAGTTGAAAAATCCGACCCAAGATTCCCGCTTTCGCAGGAATGTTGGATCAAGAATAAATTTTGCGGCCTCACACGCCATAATAATCCGCGACCCGGTCGAGCGCGAGCGCAAGCACCAGCCGGCCGGAACGCGCGGGCCAGCCCAGCATCCGCTCGGCATCGGCCATGCCTTCGTTTGCGCAGATGATGCGCCAGCAAATATCCGACAATCCCGGCCCGGCGCGCTCCAGAGCAGCATCGAAGCGGCGCCGCGCATCAATCTGCGCCAGCGTAGGGTCGCTCCCGTGCATACTGCCCTGCCTTCCCTTGCCCGCGGCCGGGCGGTCCCACTGCATCGTCACCCGCGCGCCCAGACCAGAGCGTTCATAATCGGCACGCAGCCGCTCGGCCGCCACCAACTGGCGATCGCTTAACAGTCCACGATGATGCAACCAGCTTGTAACATGTTCGCGCAAGTTGACGGTAACGGTGCGACGGCTACCGCTGCGGCGCTTGGCGGGATCAGGTGCGTCATCGGGATGGCGGCGCGTGGCAAGGCTGCGATTGGCAGCCAGCGAATCGAAGGCAGCGGCTTTGGGCATGATGGCTCCTTGCAAAACGTCCAATGTCACGCTCTTGCGCTATGGATAAGAATGTAGGAAAGAAAAAACCTAATTGGTTATCTTGCATACAAGGAGCACGCCATGATCAATTCTATCCGGTCGGTGCGCAAGGCCAAGGGCCTGACGCTGGAGGATGTGGCGCAGCGCTGTTCACCGCCTACTACGGCGCAGACGATCGGACGGCTCGAAACCGGGACCCGCACCCTATCGATCGACTGGCTCAACCGTATTGCCGATGCGCTGGAGGTATCTTCCTCTGATCTCGTCACCATGCCTGAGGAAGCCGAGCTAGCCGTGACCGCCTTGCTGACACCCGAAGGGGCGCGGGCACCGGCTCGGGTGGAATATCTCGCCCCTGCCCGGCATAGCGATGATATGATCGCGATGCGCGTCACCGGCAGCATCGGAGATTATCGTACAGGGGATGAAATCTGGTGCCGCCCAGTCGAAACGGGCGATCTGCCGCAAGCGCTTAACCGCGATATCCTCGTGCCGCGACCGGCGGGGCGCTTCCTGTTTGGCCGCCTCATCTTCATCGACGGCGAGATGCTGCACATTCTTCCGCCGGGCGCCGGCCACCGCCAGCAGGTGATCACAAGCCCGCCATGGGTTGCCGTCGCAACGCGCCTGGTGCGCATATTGTGATGTCGTCCCGCTTGCGCGTCGTTTCTATCGCCAGCCTGTTTCCCGATGCGACGCGGCCCAATTTCGGCGTGTTTGTCGAACGGCAATTGCTCGAAGCGGCTAAGGATCCGGGCATCGACCTGACTGTGATCGCGCCCATCGGGATTCCGCTCTGGCCGCTTTCGCGTCATCCGCATTACCGGCGGTTCCTCGGCCTTCCAGCTATGGAGCAATGGAAAGACCTCACCGTATACCGTCCGCGCTTCAGGGTATGGCCGGGCACCGGAGGCCGTTTTGCTCCCACTGCCATGTCGAACGCTATCCTGTCCGTGATCCGGCGGCATGGTCTTTCTCCGGACATTCTCGACGCGCAGTTTTTCTACCCCGATGGCCCTGCCGCCATGCGCGTGGCGGAGACGCTTGGCATTCCCTGGTCGGTCAAGGCGCGCGGCGCGGATATCAGCTTGTGGGGCCGTCAGCCGGCAACCGCAACGATGGTGCGCGAAGCAGGTCAAAAAGCGACCGGGATGCTCGCCGTATCGGGCGCGATGAAACGCGACATGGTGGAGCTCGGCATGCCGGGAGAGCGCATCCGCATCCATTATACCGGGCTCGACACGGATCGCTTCCGCCCACAAGACCGCGCCGTCGCCAAAGCCGCGCTCGGTTTTCCAGATGGGATACTCCTGTCGACTATCGGCGCATTGATCCCGCGCAAGGGGCAGGAGATTGTGATCCGCGCCCTCCCCGCGCTGCCGGGCGTGACCTATGCCTTGGCCGGATACGGGCCGCATGAAGCGGTGCTAAAGGCGCTCGCCGCGCAACTGGGAGTCAGCGACCGGGTACGCTTCCTGGGGTCGGTGCCGCATCAGGACATCCCCAAATTACTCGCCGCGTCCGATGCGATGGTGCTGGTTTCGGAATCCGAAGGCTTAGCGAACGCTTGGCTCGAAGCGCTGGCGTGCGGAACCCCGGTGGTGATCAGCGATGTAGGCGGCGCCCGCGAAGTTGCGCCGGGCTCAAGCGCTGTCGTGATCGCCGATCGCATACCAGAAGCGGTTGCAGCCGCGGTTCAGCGCCTGGTCAACCGGCCGCCTGCCTCGCAAGCCGTGGCGGACAGCGTAAATGCGCGTTTCAGCTGGACGAAAAACGCCCGCGAACTCGTCGCGCACTGGCGCGAACTCGCGGGCGTTAAAAGTGAGTGAGGAACACGCCTAGACTACGGCGCCGTCGTCACCGCGCGAACTGACGCGTTCCGCGCCCGGCGCGCTGCTGCTTTCGCGGGCAACGAAGCTGTCGGGACCGACCTTCATCCACACCAGCAGGGGCGCCGCCATGTAAATCGATGAATAAGTGCCGACGAAAATACCGAGCAGCATCGCCGCCGTGAAACCAAAGATGACATCCGGACCGATCAGTAGCAGAATGCCGAGCGTGATGAGCATGAACAGGTTGGTCATGATCGTGCGAGAGAGAGTTTCGTTGACCGACAGGTTGAGCAACGGCACGATTTCCATCTTGCGATATTTTTTGAGATTTTCGCGCACACGGTCATAGACGACAATCGTATCGTTGAGCGAATAACCGATGATCGTCAGCAGCGCCGCAACGATATTGAGATCGAATTCCAGTTGTGTCAGCGCGAAGAACCCGAAGGTGATCGCGACGTCATGGAACAGCGCGAACAGCGCCCCCACGCCGAACTGCCATTCGAAACGGAACCAGATATAGATGGAGATCGCGAGCATCGCGAGGCCGAGCGCGAGAGCGCCGGTCATCACCAGTTCGTTTGAAACCTTGCCCGACACCGTATCGACCGAACCGAATTTGGCATCGGGATACGCCGCCAGAATCCCCGCCTTCAGCTTTTCTGCCGCAGCGTCAGCCGCGCCTTTGCCGCCCTCGGGCAACGGAGTCCGGATTGATACATCCTTGGGCGAACCGAATTGCTGGATTGTCGCATCGCCGACACCGAGTTGTTCAATCTTGGCACGCAGGTCCTCCATCGGCGGCGGATTGGTAAATTCGACGCGCATCATCTGCCCGCCGACAAAGTCAACGCCGAGATTGAGCCCGCGGGTCGCAACCAGCGCAAGCGAGGCAAGGATGGTCAGAAAGCTGATTGCCATGGCGACATTACGCCATCTGAGGAAATCAATGTTGGTATTGTCGGGAACAAGCTTGAGCAAACGCATGAGGACTGCCCCTTAAATATTGAGTTCGGTGGGACGCGCGCGGCGCACCCACTGCGAAACAAACAGCCGGGTCATGGTCACGGCGGTAAAAACCGACGTGATGATACCGATGGTCAAAACCACGGCAAAACCCTTGACCGGCCCGGAGCCGAACCAGAACATCAGCGCCGCTGCGATGACGTTAGTGATATTGGCATCGAAGATGGCGCGGCTCGCTTCCTTGTATCCATGCTCGATCGCCATGATCGCCTTGCGGCCCCGTCGCAATTCCTCGCGGATACGCTCGTTGATGAGGACGTTGGCGTCGACCGCAGCACCGATTGTCAAAACAAAGCCCGCGATACCCGGCAATGTCAGCGTTGCATTGAACAACGCCATCACGGCAAGAATCAGGATGATGTTCACGACGAGCGCGATGTTCGCGTAGACCCCGAAACGGCCATAGGTGACGAGCATCAGCACGAGCACCGCAACCGTGGCGATCACGCCTGCGAGGACGCCCTTGCGGATCGAATCCGCGCCAAGGTCCGGCCCCACGGTGCGTTCTTCGACTACAGTCAGCTTGACCGGCAACGCGCCGGAACGCAGCGCAATTGCCAGCGAGTTGGCGCTGTCGGTCGTGAAGTTACCGCTGATCTGCGCGCGACCGCCAAGGATCGGCTCGTTGATCGATGGCGCCGACAGGACCTTGCCGTCGAGCACCATGGCGAAACGCTTGCCGACATTTGCCTGAGTCGCGCGCGCAAAGGCATTCGCCCCCTGCGTATCGAAGGTAATGTCGACCACCGGACGGTTGGTCTGGGGGTCGAACCCCTGGGTTGCGTTCACGAGCCGCTCGCCGCTGATCAGCACCTGGCGTTGCAGCAATTCGAACCCCGAAGGCGATTCAGAACTCGGTACGATCTGATAGCCGGGAGGAGCCACACCGTTGGCAGCATCCTGCACTGCCGCCGGGTCGTCGTTGACCATCTTGAATTCAAGCTTGGCGGTCTGTCCCAGCAACTCCTTGAGCGCCTGCGGGTCCTGAAGGCCCGGCACCTGAACAACGATGCGGTCCGCGCTCGAACGGATGATGGTCGGCTCGCGCGTGCCCATCTCGTCGATGCGCTTGCGGACCACCTCGGTCGCCACATCCATGGCACTGTTGACCGCGTTGGACAGACCCGCCTGCGTCGGCGTCAGAATGAAGCGGTTGCCGTCGTTGACCGCGATGTCCCAGTCGCGCTGGCCGGTCATGCCCGCCCCTTGCGTTTCACGGAACAGCCGTTCGCGCACTTCGTCGATCTTGGTCGTATCGGTGACGGTGAAGCTGATCCGCCCGCCTTCACGGCTGATATCGCCGATCTCGATCGATTTCCCCGTTCCCCGCTCGCCGCGCATGGCCGAACGGACGGTTCTTTCCATCGTTTCGAGCCGCGTCTTGGTCACATCGGCAACATCGGCCTCCAGCAGGATGTGCGAACCACCGGCGAGGTCAAGGCCAAGGTTGATCCGCTCCTTGGGAACGAAGGAGGGCCAGCTTTCGACCGTCTTTTCGGGGAAGAAGCTCGGAATGGCGAAGACCAGACCCAGGATCAGGCTGAGGTAGATGGAATATGTTTTCCAGCGCGGAAAATCGAGCATTGAGAGAAAACCTGTCTATCCTGTCATTTTGCCCTGTGACGGGCGCAGAGGCGGAAAAGCCGGCGCGGGCCTTTTCCACATCAATCGTTGGCGGGTGCCGATGCGCTGGAAATGACGTCGGAAATCGTTGCCTTGACGACCTTGACCTTCACGCCTTGTGCAATCTCGACAGTCGCATATTCTTCATCAACCGCCGTCACCTTGCCGACAAGCCCGCCGCCGGTAACGACCTGATCGTTACGCCCGATCGCGTTCACCTTCCGCTGATGCGCCTTCATCCTCTGCTGTTGCGGCCGGATCAGGAGAAAATACATCACTGCAAAAATCAGCAGATAGGGCAGAAAGCCAACCCAACTGGGGATAGATGCTGCCCCGGCCGCGGCAGGCGCCGCCTGCGCTGCCATCGCGAAAATCGACATAAGCTAAAGTCCGTTCTGTTTTTGACGGGGTCCGGCCCGCGCCCGGCGCGAAGGACGGGCGGCCTGACCCGCAATAATGTGGCGCGCGGCTATCACAAGGGAGCGGCGGTGGCAACTTCTATCACCGGCTGCGGTGCCTCCCAATGCCAGAATCCCCTTGCCAGCACACGCCGGGCAGCTTATGGGCGCACCTTCCGGTCGGGACGTAGCGCAGCCTGGTAGCGCATCACACTGGGGGTGTGGGGGTCGGAGGTTCGAATCCTCTCGTCCCGACCAATCTTTTCAACAACTTAGACATCTCGCTTCCTGTCGTATAGGCAATCATTGCCGTTGGTGGTGCACTGGTGGTGCAAGCCCGGCAGAAACACTTTTGAACGGATTGGTTCCGGTGCTATATTCATTCGATACAATACAGAGATGATTCTTTTGATCATTTGCGGATGGCATTCAGGCATTGGCCGCCGTAATTAACGGCCACTCCATCCCGTGGTCTCGGCTCGCTATCAGTTGAGTCAAACCATGATGGAATGGCCACCTTCCGTAAGCGGCCGTTGCAATCCAGACGACGCGGCTGATCGCTCACCCCCCTCTTTTTCTGCTCACGCCTTTGGCCAATTGCACTATCTTGACACTTGCGGTTCATATTTAAGGCCCGGGAATGAGACGTTGACGGGCTTTCAATGGAGCCTGATAGGATGCGAGGTTGCTATGAGCGTTCCTGAATTGCTGACATGTAAAGAGGTCATGAATCTCACTGGGATAAAAAGCCGTACGACAATTTGGCGGCGAGTACAGATAGGTAAATTTCCCTCGCCCATAGATATCGATGGAGGCCGGATCCGATGGAAAGCACAGGATGTTGATGCTTGGGTAAACTCTCGTCCGCTCCGGCGTTACTAAAACCAGCTCTTAGAGCGATTTTCGATCATTCTGGGTCATATCCGCATGATCTGAAGTAGTTGGCGCATTCGTCTAGCTTGGAAGATGTCGACGAGCTTGCCGATGAGGTTCCAGAGCCGCTGACGGAGCGCTCGCCGGCCTTGCGCAGCATGGCCTTGAGGCGGGAGAAGGCCTTTTCGATCGGGTTGAAATCGGGACTGTAGAGCGGCAGGAAGCACAGGGTTGCGCCCGCGGTCTCTATCCGCTCGCGCACCGAGGCACGCTTGTGGCTCGACAGATTGTCCATGATGACGACATCGCCGGGCAGCAGCTCCGGTATCAGCACCTGGGCGACATAGGCTTCGAACCAGTCGCCATTGATCGGGCCGTCGAGGACCATCGATGCAACCATGCCTGTCATGCGCAAGCCCGCGACCAGCGTGGTGGTCTTGCGATGGCCGCGCGGGAAGCCCATCCGCAACCGCTCGCCTTTCGGACAGCGGCCATGGCTGCACGTCATGTTCGTTGCTGTCCACGTCTCATCGATAAACACGAGACGTTCCGGTTCCAGATCGACCTGCCCCTTAAACCACTCCCGACGCTGCCTCAGGACATCGAGACGGTCCTGCTCGATGGCATGGCCAGTCTTTTTTGCGCGTCATGCCCCGGCGCGCGAAGAAGCGATGCAACCCGGCGACAGAGACCATCAGGCCCGCCCCGGCCAGAGCCAGACGCAACTCCTCAAGCGTGATGTCCCTGCGCGCTTCCCAGATCGCGAGGATGGCCGCCGCGCGCTCCTCGACCGGGCGGGATCGCATGTCGCCGCCCTGGGGTCTGGGCGCAAAGTCTCCGGTCGCCAGTTGCTGCGCCCGCCAGCGGATCGCTGTCGATGGCGCAACGCCAAACCGAAAAGCCGCCGCGCGGCAACTCGAACCTTCAGAAATCGCTGCCAGAACACGGGCTCGCAAATCCATCGAAAGCGCCATCCATGCTGGCCTCCTTCGCCAGCAAGGATGCTGAATCAGAAAATCAGCCCCATGGAAATCCCCTTTCGATTCAGATCGGTCGAAAACCGCTCTAACCGCGATCCGGCGACACGCATCCAGCGCAGTGCCGCCCTGCGCAATCACAGTCTCTGCTTCACGCAGTTTGCCGATAATCTCCTCCGGCGTGTGCTTCTTCGTGGCCATTCAATATCTCCTTCGTGGTCCCGACTATCTTAGTCGATGGACCGGCTCAGAAGGGGGCAGATCAATGGCGCGTGGCGCATGACGAAAGAGTTCCCACACTACTTCCTAATGCGCTTTGTTATAGATGGAGCAAACGCAATCAAGCCAATCACAAATAAAACTGGCAAGGATATAAAAGCATACTTTCCTATCCTCTCTAGGAATATAGAGTGGATAATGAACATCAAAATGAAAACTAATCTCATCATAACATCACTAACAATCAGGAATGTTTGAACTGATAATTCTTGCTTTAGTTTTGCTCGCTGCCACGCCACCACCGGCTGATACACCGGTTTCAATTGCAGTGAGGCCATCATCGTTGAATGATGAATCAAACTGAGCAACCGCGCCCGCTCTATAGGCATATCCATTACCCAATAGACCCGGTAGATTAGGCGCAACTCCAGCTGTATATCCCACTGATCCAAAAACACCCGCGTGAGCCGATCCGAGCGCTATTATGCCCCGAGAGCCTGAATATGAATCCTTGAACCGATAGAATGTAATTCCCGCACCAACTCCTAGTGCCAGATCAAAATTAAGACCATGGAGCGTGACCACGCCATCATCAAGCGTTTTTGGACCTTGCCCCCTGACCTCACGACCACCATTAGCAACACAGTAAGGATTTCTACCCTTTCCACTTTGCGGCGAAGCTGCGGGAGGTTGGGCTGGTCCTCGGGGCGTACCGCGACCACCACCGCCCCCGCCTCGTTCTCCGTAACTATACTCAGTCCAATCGGGAATCTCGTAGAAATAGCATGTAGTATGTGATAGCGTGAATTCTCCGACCAAATTGTAAACGGAATGGCACCTACTGAAGCCTCGCGTCCCGCTTGGATCCGTAAAATTCACTGGATCGCTACCGACATAGTTGTACCAGTTGATGCCGTCGGCATAGCCGATGGGGTCTGTCTGCATGAACCGTCCCAAGGTGGGCGAGTACATTCTCGCTTTGTAATAGTAGAGCCCGAGTTCGGGCAGCCACATCTGGCCGGTATACTGGAACCGCCCGATGTTGGTTGAGGCCGGGATACCAAATTCGTCATAGCGGTTGGTGCCGATGAGGTTGCCGCTGGCACCCGTCACCGCAACAATGCTACCCCGCTCGTCCGCGTGCAGGAACCTGCGGTCCGCCGTCCCGGCTCCTTCATACCACACGATCGGCTCATCGACCCCGGGGCCCGGAACATAGCGGCGCAGATACTGCCAGTTTGCCGCATTGATCTCGCCGATCATCTGGTCACCCGACCAGGCGAACCGGATGTCAGCCCCCGTGGTATTATTGTAATATTGTGACATCCGGTTGCCGGTGATCTCCTTGAGCATCGAGATGTTGCCGGAGCCCACCATCCAGTTTTCCGCGTTATACTGATAGCCATTTGAGCCGGAACTGGTGAGATTGCCGCGGCCATCATAACCGAGCGCAGTGCTGCCGGAGGTGGTCAACTGGTTGAGACCATTGACGGTGTAGGGCCGGTCAACAGCCACCGCCTCGTTCCACGCATAGGCATCATTGGAACGGGTCGTCGTCGCGATCTGTGAGGCCGCGTTATAGCCGAAGCTGTTGGTCAGATTATAGGATGGTGCCGCCGGCAGACTGAGCCCCTGTGCCGACAGGCGCGAGGCCGGATCAAAGCTGTAGCTCTGGCTGGTGCCATTGCCATAGGTAACCGAAGTGCGGCGACCGAAGCTGTCATAGCCGTAGGTAGCAAGCACGCTCACGCCCGAGGTGGCTCCGTTCTCGCGGATCCGCGTCACATTGCCCGTCACATCATAATCATAATCGACATAAAGGCCATCGGACCACGTCATACGTGTACGCCGCCCCGCAGCATCATAGGCATGACTGGTCGTCGCGTTGTAATTCTGCTCGACCGTCAACCGGCCAAGCGCATCATAGGTAAACGCATTGACGGCCCAACCGGCACCTGTCGCCTTGGTCAGCCGGCCCAGCAGGTCGTACTCATAGACCGTATCCCAGTTCTGCCCTGCAGGCACATCCTTGACCGTGACCCGGTTGAGGTTGTCGTAACTGAAGCCGATCACCTGACCATCGCGCAGGCGGCGCTGGGTGACATTGCTGTTGGCATCATAGGTCAGCTGCTCATAATCGCTGGTCGAACTCGTACCCGCCCCCTGCGTCGTCACCGGATAGCGCGTCTGCGACAGCCGGTCATACCCATCGTAGACATAGGTGGTCCGGTTGTTTTTCCCGTCAGTCACTGTCGCGACCTTGCCATTGGCCGTATAAGTCGCGGTCACCTCGTTGGCCTGATCCGCAGTGCCAACCGCCTTCTGCACCTGTGTCACCTGTCCCGCTGCATCATACACCTGCCGCGTAATCCGGTCAGGTCCTGCCGTCCCTTCCGTGCCCAACGCACAGGCACTCGCCGGCAAGCTGGCAAACACCGCCGGGTTCATCCGCTGCGCCTTGCACTCCACCCGGCCCAAAGCGTCATAGCCGGTCTGGGTCACTGCATAGGTCGTGCCACCCGCCTTCAACTCCTGCTTCACCGGGCGCGCATTGGCATCATAGCTCGTCTCAACAGACTGGGCCGGGCTGAACCCGGTCAGTGCCACGTCAGTCGGAGAGGATACGGTCCCTGTCTCCGTCCGGGCCACCTGGCCATCGGCATTATAGGTCAAGCGCTGCGCTGCAGCCTTACGCGGACCCGCCCCGTCCGGATCGGCCCCCACCACCGAGGTCATCTGCCGCACCGTATCATATCCGTAGCGCGTTGTGTCCTCCGCTCCCGGCAGCGGGCCATCAACCGAAATCACATTACCCACCGCGTCATAGCCCACCGCCGTGGTCGCCGACACGCTGTTATCACCCGCCGAATGCGTCACCGTCGCGGGCAACAGGTTGTTGGCCACTCCCGCAGTTTGCGGGCCGTAGCCAACCGCGACTCGTGTCTCCGCAGCAGTACCCGCACATGAGCTACCCGTCCGGCACTCCGAAACCTGCACGGGCTTGTAAACAACACCCCCCGCTACAGGACTCGTCGGTGAGCTAGCGGTACGAAAATATGCTGTCTTCTGCGCATATTGTATGCGCTTCTGAGGTCTTACCCCGCTCGCGTCTGCAGGCGCCGTAACCGTGAGCAAACCTCCATGCACAGGGTCGTACGTATAATCAGTCTGCTTGCCCTTCGCATCGGTCGTCGAGGTAGGCTTGTTACACGTGACAGCATTGGAACATGTCGCAGGGAAAGCCGCAGAAACAGTAATGTTAGCTAGCCCTGATCCTGGCTTGGCTATTGCGGTCTTCGATGTTACATTACCACGATTATCATAAATATAAGTAACCGAGTTGCCTTCATGTGCAGTAATTTTAGTCGGCCTCGCAAAGCCATCATATTGATATGTTGTCGTTGTGTTAACGGCATTGGTATCAGACACGACGGTATTATTGGTTATGTTGGATACTACTGTCCTGTTGTGGAGCAACGGATCATTATAAGTCGCGGTCAAAGTTGACCCACTCTGGGACCAGCTATAATTTCTTGTAACACCACTATTCGTGACACTGCTTATCCAACCGTTCGCACCATAGGTTAGTGCTTTAGGTTTCGTGGACAAAGCTTGACTGGGGACTCGGACCTTGATTCAAGGCTGGCTTTTGGAGGCAGCCTTGGGCGAGCGGATTGGCGTGACAGACGAAGAGTGGGAAGTGATCGGGCCGCTGTTGC